>NZ_LZMC01000037.1 GCF_001668615.1 Mycobacterium sp. 1274761.0 | reverse complement strand
CGAACCCGGAAGCTAAGCCTGCCAGCGCCGATGATACTACCCAACCCGGGTGGAAAAGTAGGACACCGCCGAACACAAATTAGGATCGCCCCCCACGATTACGTGGGGGGCGATTCCTTTTGGCTAGTCGAAAAGTGTTGGCATCAAAGGCTTTCGGCTTTTCTCCATCGCCAGCAATGCACGCTTGCGGTCGAGACCGCCGCCGTATCCGGTGAGGCTGCCATTAGCGCCGATCACCCGATGGCACGGCACGATGATGCCAATGGGATTGTGGCCGTTGGCCAATCCCACTGCGCGGAACGCTCCGGGTGAACCGATCTGCGCCGCGATCTCCCCATAGGATCGGGTTTCGCCGTAGGGAATGGTGAGCAGAGCCGCCCATACGCTGCGCTGAAATGTGGTGCCGACCAGGTCGAGGTCGAGATCGAAATCGAAAAGTTCGCCCTCGAAAAAGGATTCGAGTTGCTCGACGGCGTCGGGGAACGCTTGGTCATCGACTTGCCAGTTGTCGCGGCTCGGCTCATACGTCTGGTCGACCATGCGCAGATGCATCAGGCGGTCGTCGCGGCCGGCGAGCGTGAGCACACCAACCGGGCTGTCGATGGAGCGGAACTGAAGGTTTGACATCATCTCTCCTTGGGCGGCCAGTGGTTTACCGCATGATCGAGGGCGGTCCAGAGGTGTTGGGCGGCATAGGATCTCCATGGTCGCCACCGGGCGCTGTGCTCGATGAGCTGACGGGAGCCGTCCGGTAAGCCCACATGTTTTGCGGCCAGTAGGACGCCGAGATCGGCGGCAGGAAACGCGTCGGGATCGCCGAGGCCGCGCATCGCGATGATCTCCGCCGTCCACGGCCCAATTCCGGGCAGTGCCAACAGTTGTTGCCGCGCGCGGTTCCAGTCGCAGCCGGCATCCAGCACGACATCGCCGTCGGCCAGTGCTGTCACCAACGCTTGCAAGGAGCGTTGCCGCGACTTCGGAACGGCCAGGTGCGCCGGATCGATCTCCGCAAGATGTTCAATTGCGGGGAAGACATGCGTCAGCCCGCCGGATGGATCCGTCAGCGGTTGGCCGTACGCGGCAACGATGCGGGCGGCGTGAGTGCGGGCCGCCTTGACCGATACCTGCTGGCCCAGCACCACGCGCACGGCCAGCTCGGGTTCGTCGACGGTGCGAGGGATGCGTTGTCCCGGCGCCTTGGCCACCAGGGCGGTGAGCTGGGGGTCGGCGCTGAGCGCATCGACCACCGCTTCGGGATCGGCATCCAGATCCAGGAGGCGACGGCAACGGGCGATCGCGGTCGCGAGGTCGCGGAAGTCGTCCAGCACCAAGGTGCAGCGCACATGATCGGGTTCCGGTGTGAGAGAGACAATTCCGCTTCCCGCCGGAAGTCGCAGCGTCCGGCGGTAGACACCGTCGCGCACCTCTTCGACGCCGGGCACGGCACACGCCGCGAGGTGACCGAACAGGCCCTCGTACGCGAACGGAGTGCGAACCGGCAGCCGCAGGGACAATGTGCCCGCTGTCGACGCCTCGCTGCGGCCGAATTTGGCCTGCGCCCGTCGGCGCAATGCGCTGGGGGTCAGATCACACACCGTGCGGATCGTGTCGTTGAACTGGCGGATAGAGGAGAATCCCGCCGCGAAGGCGACGTCGCTGAACGGCAACTGCGTGGTCTCGATGAGGACCCGGGCGGTCTGTGTCCGCTGCGCGCGGGCCAGCGCCAGCGGATTCGCGCCGACCTCGGCCTGCAGCATTCGCTCGAGCTGTCGGGTTGTGTAGCCGACGCGGGCGGCGAGACCCGTCACACCCTCGCGGTCGACGACACCGTCAGCGATCAGCCGCATCACCCGTGCCGCCACGTCACCCCGGACATTCCACTCCGGTGATCCCGGCGACGCATCCGGGCGGCAGCGCTTGCACGCGCGAAAGCCGGCACGCTGGGCGGCCGCCGCGGTGGGGTAGAACCGCACGTTGCGGGCGAACGGCGGCCGGACCGGGCAACTGGGCCTGCAATAGATCCTGGTCGTCAGCACGGCGGTGACGAACCAGCCGTCGAACCGGGCGTCCTTCGATTGGACTGCCCGATAACAGCGGTCGAAATCCTCGTGCACGCCTATGACACTTACACGTTGCCACCGACAGCACTGGCGGAAAAACGACATCGTCGTGCACAGCCTGAGCGGCGGCGAGGAAACGGCCTTTGGCAGACTGTCTGCGTGGCACAGATAACCCTGCGTGGTAACCCCATCAATACGGTCGGCGAGCTGCCCGCCGTCGGTTCAAAGGCTCCCGGCTTCACCCTGACGGGCACCGACCTCGGCACCGTCAGCGACGAACAGTTCCGGGGAAAGCCGCTACTGCTGAACATCTTTCCCTCGGTTGACACCCCGGTTTGCGCGACGAGCGTGCGGACCTTCAACGAGCGGGCCGCCGCGAGCGGACTCACTGTCGTCTGCGTCTCGAAGGATTTGCCGTTCGCGCAGAAGCGATTCTGCGGCGTGGAGAGCATCGAGAACGTCGTGATCGCATCGGCGTTCCGCGACGGCTTCGGCGAGGACTACGGCGTCACGATCACCGACGGCCCGATGGCCGGTCTGCTCGCCCGCGCCGTCGTCGTAGTCGGCGCGAACGGTGATGTGCTCTATACCGAACTCGTTCCGGAGATCGGCCAGGAGCCTGACTACGACGCAGCAGTCGCCGCCTCAAACGCCTGACTGAACCCGCCTCAGACGGGCACTGCCAGCCTGGTCGGCTCGTCGAGGCCGCGCAACGTCACGGTGTCGCCCAACGACCAATGGGCGCTTTCGGTTTCGGTTGCGCCGGCCAATGTGTCCGACGACGCCAGTAGCCGGGTGGGCTTCGATTTCGCGAGGTCACACAACCGGGCGGCCTCGTTGACGGGTTCACCGATCACGGTGTATTCGAAGCGCTCCTTGGCGCCGACATTGCCGGCGACCGCCTGACCCGCCGCCACCCCGATACCCGCCTCGCATTCGGGGACTTCACGCCGGATGCGATCGCAGATCGCGCGGGCGGCGGCCAGCGCCTCATCCTCGGGGTGGTCGAGGCGGTTCGGCGCGCCGAACACCGCAAGCGCGCCGTCGCCCTCGAATTTGTTGACGAACCCGTGGTGGCGGTCGACCTCCTCGACGATCACCTCGAAAAACCTGTTCAGCAGGTCGACCACCTCTCGTGCCCGCCTGCCGCTCACGAGCTCGGTGGAGCCGATGATGTCGACGAAAATCACCGCGACGTGACGCTCTTCGCCGCCGAGCTCGAGCTGCTGTTGTTCGGCGGCAGCGGCCACCTCGCGACCGACATGCCTACCGAACAGGTCGCGCACCCGTTCACGTTCCTTGAGCCCCGTGACCATCGAGTTGAATCCGCGCTGAAGTTCGCCGAGTTCGGTGCCGTCGAAAACGACGAGGTTGCAGTCCAGGTCACCCTGCTCGACGTGCTTGAGCGCTGAACGCACCACCCGTACGGGTGTCGCGGTCAGCCACGACAGCAACCACATCAGCACGGCGCCGAAGAGCAGTGTCGCCGCGGCGATAGCCAGCACGGCGTAGGCGAATTGGGTCTCGGTGAGGTTTTCCAGGGACAGCGCGAAGATCGCGGTCGCGGCGATGCCGAGCACCGGCACTCCTGAGCTGAAGAACCACACCCACATGGTCCGGCCCATGATCCCGCCGGTCAGCCTGCGCGGCGGCGGACCTGCTTCCAGCGCCTGGGCGGCGACCGGACGAAGTGCGAACTCGGTGATCATGTAGCAGCCGGTGGCCACCAGCATGCCGGGAAAGCTGACCGCGAACAGGAACCGCGGGATGAAGTCAGTGTCATGCAGCCCGTACAGGACGGTGAGCAGCACGGTGCCCACGCCCCATAACACCAGCACCATCCGCGTGACGCGGCGCGGGGCGGCGAACGTGTTGCGGTGATCGGTGCGATCGGGCGTCCGCTCCTCGATTGCCCACCGCAGGTCGTTCACGG
Source organism: Mycobacterium sp. 1274761.0 (assembly GCF_001668615.1). GTDB lineage: Bacteria > Actinomycetota > Actinomycetes > Mycobacteriales > Mycobacteriaceae > Mycobacterium. The sequence continues at coordinate 17,928 of NZ_LZMC01000037.1, read as the reverse complement.
TCCGGCGGGTGACCCAGAAGATGCCGAGACCGAGCGCCACCGCGATGTAGGCCGGTGAGACACCGAATGTCAACCACGCCGGTGCATCGCTGAAGATGCTCGGCACCGGGAAGGCGAACGCCACGAGCAGGGTGGCCACCACGATGCCGAGAAGGTTGGTCAAAAGGATGAAAACCGTCAGGATCACCTGGATGCGGACCCGCCGGCGCCCCTGGCGCTCGGTCTCCTTGCCCAGCAGCCACGACCCGTAATCCGGCGTGTTCGCCAGCCGACCGCTCTGGCGGGTCACTGTCTCCAGGACCCGGCCCATCCGGTGCGCGACGCTTCTCTGCGAGTTCATCCCGTGTCAGCCTAAATCGCCGACCGGCGTGGCCCTAAGGTTGGACTGGTGCGTCTCGTCATCGCTTCATGCACCGTTGACTACGTGGGGCGCCTGACCGCCCACCTGCCCTCCGCGCGCCGTCTTCTGCTGATCAAGGCCGACGGGTCGGTCAGTGTGCATGCCGACGACCGTGCATACAAGCCCTTGAACTGGATGAGCCCGCCCTGCTGGCTGACCGTCGATTCGAGCGGTCCGCTGCCGGTGTGGGTGGTGGAAAACAAGGCGGGGGAGCAACTGCGCATCACGGTCGAGGACATCGAGCACGATTCCAGTCACGAGCTCGGCGTGGACCCGGGGCTGGTGAAGGACGGCGTCGAGGCGCACCTGCAGGCGCTGTTGGCAGAACACGTCGAGCTGCTCGGCGCGGGATACACGCTGGTGCGCCGTGAGTACATGACCCCGATCGGACCTGTCGACCTGTTGTGCCGGGACGAGGCGGGACGGTCCGTCGCCGTCGAAATCAAACGGCGCGGTGAGATCGACGGTGTGGAGCAGCTCACCCGGTATCTCGAGCTGTTGAACCGCGACAGCGTGCTGGCGCCCGTCAGCGGCGTGTTCGCCGCCCAGCAGATCAAGCCGCAGGCGCGCACACTGGCGACTGACCGCGGAATCCGTTGCGTGACATTGGATTACGATCAAATGCGCGGTATGGATAGCTCAGAGTTCCGGCTGTTTTGATGCCCAGGCGCCGTCGCAGGCACACCCCGCCGCCACCGCTGCCCGCGCCTCGCCGCGTCGAATCCGGGCCCGACGGCTACGACTACGAAGTGCGGCCGATACCGGCCTCACGCGCGGCGAAAACCTACCGCTGCCCTGGCTGCGATCACGAGATCCGACCCGGCACAGCCCATCTCGTGGTGTGGCAGGCAGATCGCGGTGAGCATGCGGTAGATGACCGGCGGCATTGGCACACACCGTGCTGGCAGCACCGCGCCACGCGGGGACCAACCCGCAAGTGGTCCTAGGAGTCAGTGATCGGCAGCGGGTTCGACGAGCTCGATCAACACGCCGCCAGCATCCTTGGGATGGATGAAGTTGATCCGTGAGTTGGCGGTGCCCCGACGCGGTGCGTCGTAGAGCAGGCGCACGCCGTCGGCCTGTAGGCGGTCGCTGAGGGCGTCGATGTCGCTGGTGCGGTACGCCAACTGCTGAAGCCCCGGCCCTCGCTTGTCGATGAATTTGGCGATCGTGGACGTCTCGTCCAGCGGTGACATCAGCTGGATCTGCGCGCTGCCGACCGGCGCACCGCGCACCGACAGCATGGCCTCGCGGACGCCCTGCTCTTCGTTGACTTCCTCGTGCAGCACGATCATGCCCAGGTGGTCGTGGTACCACTTGATGGCGGCGTCGAGATCGGGCACCGCGATCCCCACGTGATCGATCGCCGTCACGAGGGCGCTGGCGAGCGCGGGACGTGCGTCTACGTGTTCGGCGGTCATAACGTAACGGTAACCTTGAGACAGATATTTGCGGAATGTGTCATGGGCCACACCTAGGTGTACCCAGTCTTTGGAGGAAGTAAATGACGACGTCGGTGATTGTTGCTGGAGCACGCACCCCGATTGGCAAACTGATGGGCTCGCTGAAGGACTTCTCCGGCAGCGATCTCGGCGCCATCGCGATCAATGGCGCGCTCGAGAAGGCCAAGGTGCCGGCATCTGCCGTCGACTACGTGATCATGGGCCAGGTGCTGACCGCCGGCGCAGGACAAATGCCCGCGCGGCAGGCGGCGGTCGCGGCGGGCATCGGCTGGGATGTGCCCTCGCTGACCATCAACAAGATGTGCCTGTCGGGTATCGACGCGATCGCGCTGGCCGATCAGCTGATCCGCGCCGGCGAGTTCGACGTCGTCGTGGCGGGCGGTCAGGAGTCCATGAGCCAGGCGCCGCATCTGCTGATGAACAGCCGCTCGGGCTACAAGTACGGCGACGTCACGGTGCGCGATCACCTGGCCTATGACGGCCTGCATGACGTGTTCACCGACCAGCCCATGGGTGCTTTGACCGAACAACGCAACGAGGTGGACAAGTTCACCCGCGCCGAGCAGGACGAATATTCGGCACTCTCACACCAACGGGCCGCTGCCGCATGGAAAGACGGCGTCTTCGCCGATGAGGTTGTGCCGGTGCAGATCCCGCAGCGCAAGGGCGACCCGCTGGAGTTCACCGAAGACGAGGGCATCCGCGCCAACACCACCGCCGAATCGCTGGCCGGGCTGAAGCCCGCCTTCCGCAAGGACGGAACCATCACCGCTGGTTCGGCGTCGCAGATCTCCGATGGTGCTGCGGCGGTTGTCGTGATGAACAAGGCCAAGGCCGAGGAACTCGGCTTGACGTGGCTGGCAGAGATCGGCGCCCACGGTGTGGTCGCCGGGCCGGACTCCACGCTGCAGTCGCAGCCGGCCAACGCCATCAAGAAGGCGATCGCCCGCGAAGGCATCACGGTCGACCAGCTCGACGTCGTCGAGATCAACGAGGCGTTCGCTGCCGTCGCCCTGGCCTCCGCGAAGGAGCTCGGCCTCAGCGTCGACAGAGTGAACGTCAACGGCGGGGCGATCGCTGTCGGGCACCCGATCGGGACGTCGGGTGCGCGAATCACCCTGCACGCCGCCCTGGAGCTGGCACGACGCGGCTCGGGGTATGCCGTGGCCGCGCTGTGCGGCGCAGGTGGACAGGGCGACGCCCTGATCCTGCGGGCCGGCTGAGACATCTACGACACTGTGTAGTAATTGTGCCCGTCCTCAGGCACAATGGCGCCATGACGAGCGCCGTCGAGCTCCCCACCCGCGTCGGCTGGTTCCGCGCGATCGCCCTGGCCGAGGCGGTCAGCTGGGTCGGCTTGCTGACCGGGATGTACTTGAAATACCTCGGCACTCCCCGCACCGAGATCGGCGTGAAGGTGTTCGGTATGGCCCACGGATTGGTATTCGTCGCCTTCGCGCTTGCCGGTCTGCTGGTCGGGATCGCCATGCGCTGGAGGGCGCGCACATGGTTGCTGGCAATGCTGGCCGCGGTGGCGCCGCTGGCCAGTGTGATCTTCCTCATATGGGCTGATAGAACCGGTCAGCTGGGTGCGGCGGGCGGTCGCGCAGGGGCGCCGCAACCAGGCGGGTCCCTGCCGGAAACGACGTGACAGACTTGGGGACGTGACTCGTCCTCGTCCTGCCGCCGGGCCTGGGCCCTCCATCGCCGGCGCGGTTGACCTTTCCGCCCTCAAGCAACGCGCAACCCCCGCAGGGGGCGACGGCGCACCGGGTCAAAGCCCGGGCGCGCCCGGAGGCGTGGAGGTCACCGAGGCAAATTTCGAAGCCGAGGTGCTGACGCGGTCCAACCAGGTGCCGGTCGTCGTCGTGCTGTGGTCACCCCGCAGCGACGCCAGCGTGCAGCTGATCGATGCGCTGGCGAGCCTGGCCTCCAATGACCGAGGCACGTGGTCGCTGACCACCGTGAACGTTGACACGACGCCTCGCGTCGCCCAGATCTTCGGTGTGCAGGCGGTGCCGACCGTCGTGGCCCTGGCCGCCGGCCAGCCGTTGTCGAGCTTTCAGGGCATGCAGCCCGCCGACCAATTGCGCGGCTGGATCGACTCGTTGTTGAACGCGACCGCGGGGAAGCTCAGCGGCACCCCCGGCGGCGATGAGCCGGAGCAGGTCGACCCGGAACTGGCGCAGGCGCGGACTTACCTGGAGGCCGGCGAGTTCGACGCCGCGCTGGCTGCCTACCAGAAAATCCTCGACGCCAGGCCCAACCACGAAGAGGCCAAGGGCGCCGTTCGCCAGATCGCGTTCCTGTCCCGCGCTTCAGCGCACCCGCCGGAGGCCGTCGCGCGGGCCGATGCCGCGCCAGGCGACATCGAGGCGGCGTTCGCCGCGGCAGACGTCGAGATCTTGCAGCAGAACGTCACGGCGGCGTTCGACCGGCTGATCGCGCTGGTGCGGCGTACGTCCGGCGATGAGCGCACGTCGGTTCGCACGCGGTTGATCGAACTCTTCGAGCTGTTCGACCCGGCCGACCCCGACGTCATCGCCGGGCGGCGCAAGCTCGCCAACGCGCTGTACTGACGCCCAGATCGACGAGTTCTGGGCGTAATCAGGGCAGCTCGGGTTCGAACCAGAGGGCCGAGAGCGGGGGCAGCACCATGACCGCCGACGCAGGCCTGCCATGCCACGGCTCGCTGGTCGCCTCGACGGCCCCGTAGTTGCCGATCCCCGAACCGTTGTAGATGTCGGCGTCGGTGTTGAGCACCTCACGCCATGTCCCGGCGTGCGGCAGGCCGAGCCGGTAACGGCTGTGCTCGGAGCCGGAGAAGTTGAACACGCACGCCATCATCGAGCCGTCGTCGCCGAACCGCAGGAAGCTCAGCACGTTGTTGGCGGAGTCGTTGGCGTCGATCCACGAATAACCCTCCGGGCGGGTGTCCTGCGACCACATCGCCCGCCGCGAGTGGTAGATCTCGTTGAGATCGCGCATCATTCGCTGCACACCGGTCGAGAAGCTGTTCTCGTCGAGCTGGTACCAGTCCAGCCCGCGTTCCTCCGACCATTCCGCACGCTGGCCGAATTCCTGCCCCATGAACAACAACTGCTTACCGGGATGGGCCCATTGGTAGGCCAGCAGGTTACGCAGCCCCGCCGCCTTCATGTGGTCGTCGCCGGGCATTCTGCCCCACAGCGTGCCCTTGCCGTGCACCACCTCGTCGTGGCTGATCGGCAGCACGTAATTCTCGCTGTAGGCATACAGCATCGAGAAGGTGATCTCGTGATGGTGATAGCTGCGGTGGATCGGGTCGCGCTTGATGAACTCCAACGTGTCGTTCATCCAACCCATGTTCCACTTCATCGAGAAGCCAAGGCCGCCAAGGTTTGTCGGACGGGTGACACCGGGCCATGACGTCGACTCCTCGGCGATGGTGACGATGCCCGGGGCCACCTTGTGCACGGTGGCGTTCATCTCCTGCAGGAACTGCACCGCTTCGAGGTTCTCCCTGCCGCCGTAGATGTTGGGTGTCCAGCCGCCCTGCGGTCGCGAGTAGTCGAGGTAGAGCATCGAGGCCACGGCGTCGACGCGCAGACCGTCGATGTGGAACTCCTGCAACCAATACAGCGCGTTTGCCACCAGGAAGTTGCGCACCTCGGGCCGACCGAAATCGAAAACATAGGTGCCCCAATCCAATTGCTCACCGCGGCGCGGGTCGGAGTGCTCGTAGAGCGCTGTTCCGTCGAAGCGGCCGAGAGCCCAGGAGTCCTTGGGGAAGTGTGCGGGCACCCAGTCCATGATTACGCCGATACCCGCCTGGTGCAGCGTGTCGACAAGATGACGGAACTGGTCCGGCGTGCCCAGCCGCGACGTCGGCGCGTAGTACGACGTGACCTGATAGCCCCATGACCCGCCGAATGGATGCTCGGCGACGGGCATCAGCTCGACATGGGTGAACCCTTGCGAGAGAACATATTCAGTCAACTGCTCGGCCAGCTCGAGATAGTTCAGGCCGGGGCGCCACGACATCAGGTGCACCTCGTAGGTGCTCATCGGCTCGAACACCGGGTTGCGCTGCGCGCGGCGGGTCATCCAGTCGGCATCACCCCAGGTGTAGTCGCTCTTGGTCACTCGAGACGCCGTCTGCGGTGGCACCTCGGTGGCGAACGCCATCGGGTCGGCGCGCTCGGTGACCGTGCCGTCGGCCCCGTGCACCCGGAACTTGTAGTTGCCCCCAACCGGGAAGTCGGGCCAGAACAGCTCCCACACCCCTGTCGAGCCGAGCACCCGCAGCGGCGCCTCGTCGCCGTCCCAGTGGTTGAAGTCGCCGATCAGGCTGACGCCCTTGGCGTTCGGCGCCCAGACCGCAAAGGAGACACCGTCGACCACTCCGTCGGCGGTCTTGAAACTGCGCGGGTGCGCGCCGATGATGTCCCAGAGCCGTTCGTGGCGGCCCTCAGAGAACAGGTGCAGATCCAGCTCACCCAGCGTGGGCAGGAACCGGTAGGCGTCGGCCACGGTGTGCGAACCGCCACCCTCGTAGCTGATCTCTAGCCGGTAATCGATCAAGTTCGTGAAGGGCAGCGCCACCGCGAACAGGCCGGAATCGATGTGGGAGAACACATATCGCTCATTCCCGACCAGCGCCGCGACCTCGACAGCGTGCGGGCGGTATGCCCGCAGCACCGTGTGGTCGCCGTACTCGTGTGCGCCCAGAATCGAATGCGGATTGTGGTGCTCGCCCGCGAGCAGCCGACCCAGATCGGTGGGATCCGGCCGCAGGTGCGGGCTGGTGATCTGGTTGGTACGGGTCATCTTTTCAGCGCCCCCTCATTCCCTGCGCAGCAGGTTCGGTCGTTGGTCGGCAGGTATCCGCGGCATGTTGAGCACGTGCGCGACCGCCCTGGCCGGATCAAGACGGACGTAATTCGACTGTCCCCATTGGTATTCCTCGCCGGTGATCTCGTCGCGCACCCAGAACCGGTCGTACGGCTGCATCGCCAGCGCACCCATGTCCAGCCACAGCGTGCCCTCCTCGATGCCGAAGGGGTTCAACGTGACCACCACGAGCACCGCGTCTCCGGTGACGGGATCGAACTTGCTGTAGGCCAGCAGCGCATCGTTGTCGACGTGGTGAAACTTCAGCGTGCGCAACTCGCGGAGCGCGGGATGCAGCCGGCGAATCTCGTTGAGCCGCCCCAGGAACGGCTCCAGTGACTCGCCGCGCGCCAGCGCGGCTTCGAAGTCGCGCGGTCGCAGCTCGTACTTCTCGGAGTCGAGGTACTCCTCGCTGCCCTCGCGCACCGGGCGGTGCTCGAACAACTCGTAGCCGGAGTAGACACCCCATGCTGGGCTGAACGTCGAGGCCAGCACGGCGCGGATGGCGAACATGCCTGGGCCGCCCTGCTGCAGGGACTCGTGGAGGATGTCGGGCGTGTTGACGAACAGGTTCGGTCGGGCGTAGTCGGCGTGCTCGACGATCTCCTCGCCGAACTCGGTCAGCTCCCACTTCGCGGTGCGCCACGTGAAATAGCTGTAGGACTGCGTGAACCCGAGCTTGGCGAGCCCGTAGAGGCGCGCGGGCCGGGTGAAGGCCTCCGACAGGAACAGCACATCGGGGTCGGTCGATTTGACCTGCCCGATCAGCCACGCCCAGAAGTTTGGCGGCTTGGTGTGCGGATTGTCCACCCGAAAGATCTTGACGCCGTGGCTGATCCAATGCCGCACCACTCGCAGCACTTCGTTGTAGATGCCGGCCGGATCATTGTCGAAGTTGATCGGATAGATGTCCTGGTACTTCTTCGGCGGGTTCTCCGCATACGCGATGGTGCCGTCGGGCAGCACCGTGAACCATTCCCGATGTTCCTTGGCCCACGGATGATCGGGGGCGGCCTGTAGCGCCAGGTCCAGTGCCACCTCCATGCCCTGATCGCGGGTCGCCGCGACGAAGTCGTCGAAGTCGTCGATCGTGCCGAGCTCGGGGTGGACCGCGTCGTGGCCACCCTCGTCGCTGCCGATCGCCCATGGAGATCCGACGTCCTTGGGGCCAGCGGTGACAGCGTTGTTGCGACCCTTGCGGTGTACCTTGCCGATCGGATGGATCGGCGGCAGATACACCACGTCGAACCCCATCCGGGCGATGCGTGGCAGCGCCTTCGTCGCGGTGGCGAAGGTTCCGTGAACCGGGTTTCCCTTTTTGTCCCATCCGCCGGTGGACCGGGGGAACATCTCATACCAGGCGCTGAACCGAGCTTCCGGTCGATCCACCCAGACGCCGTAGGTGTCGCCGCGGGTGATCTGGTCGCGCAGCGGATATTGCGTCAATAGCTGGGTCACGTCCTCGGAAAGCGCGGCGCCGGCGCGCGTGAACGGGTCACCGGGCTTGCGCAGAGCTTCGGCCGCCTCGATCAGCGGGAAGCGCATCGCGCGGGGGAGCCCGGTGGCGGCGCGTTCCAGCAGCCGCGCGCCCACGATCAGATCGTTGGCCAGCTCGGTTTCGCTCTGTCCCGCGTCGAGTTTGGCGGTGACGTTGTGCCGCCACGTCGCAAGGGGGTCACCCCAGCCGTCGACTCGAAACGTCCAGAGGCCGACGCGGTCCGGGCAGAACTGACCGTGGAAGACGTCAGGGGTGCGACCGAGGCTCATCGGGATGGCTTGCGGCTTGACCTTGTTCGCCGGTGTGACCACCTCCTCGATCGGGACCGGCTTCGGCGCCGCATCCGGCGTGGGTCCTCCTGCCAGCTGCGGGTAATCCGTTCCGTGGTAGCGCACCACCAGGGTGGCCGACACTGCGTCGTGTCCCTCGCGCCACACCGTGGCCCGCACCGGCACGACCTCACCGACGACTGCCTTGGCGGGATAGCGTCCCGCAGACACCACAGGCGCGACGTCATCGATTCCGATACGACCGGCCACCTACCCACTCCTTCATGGCGCGGCCCTCATGAGGGCCGCTGTCGTCTGGATTCGTCTCTCCGGCGCCCTATACCCACCGTAGTGTCCGGCCCAACCACGTGCTGGTGAACCTTGCGGCGGACGAGCCTGCGCGCTCGATGATCATCAGTAAGGTTGGTTCGCGTGATAGCCCTATGAAAGCCCTGCGACGGTTCACCGTCCGTGCGCATCTTCCCGATCGTCTGCTGGCGCTCGAGCGGCTCTCGATCAACCTGCGCTGGTCATGGGACAAACCGACCCAAGACCTCTTCGAGGCCATCGACCCGGCGCTGTGGAAGCAGGTCGGTTGCGATCCGGTCGCGCTGCTCGGTCAGGTCAGCCCGAAACGGCTGGACGAACTCGCCGCTGACGACTCGTTCGGCGGCCGCCTGGACGAGATCGTCGGCCAGCTCGACGACTATCTGTCCCGTCCGCTGTGGTACCAGGAGCGCGCCGCCGACGGGGCTCAGCAGCCGCACGGCATCGCGTACTTCTCGATGGAGTTCGGCGTCGCCGAAGTTCTGCCGAACTACTCGGGCGGTCTGGGCATCCTCGCCGGCGACCACCTCAAATCAGCATCGGACTTGGGCCTTCCGCTGATCGCGGTCGGTCTGTACTACCGGTCGGGATACTTCCGCCAGTCACTGACCGCCGACGGCTGGCAAAAGGAGAACTATCCGTCGCTGGATCCGCAGGGCCTGCCGTTGCGGTTGCTGAGCGACCACTCCGGGGCCCCGGTGCTGGTGGAGCTGGCCATGCCCGACGCCGCGCAGTTACGGGCCAGGGTGTGGGTTGCACAAGTCGGCCGAATTCCGTTGCTGCTGTTGGATTCCGATATCCCAGAAAACGAACACGACCTGCGTGGGGTGACCGACCGGCTCTACGGCGGCGATCAGGAGCACCGCATCAAACAGGAGATCCTGGCCGGCATCGGTGGGGTGCGCGCGATCAGGGCGTTCACCGAGATCGAGGGGCTGCCGACGCCCGAGGTCTTTCACATGAACGAGGGCCATGCCGGCTTCCTGGGCGTCGAGCGGATCCGGGAACTCATCGAATCCGGACTCGATTTCGACACCGCGCTGACAGTGGTGCGCTCGTCCACCGTCTTCACCACCCACACCCCCGTGGCCGCCGGTATCGACCGGTTCCCGGTGGAGATGGTGAGGCGCTACTTCGGCAGCGGCGAGGGCAGCCTGCCGGGCGCGACGTCACGCCTGCTGCCCGGTGTTCCGCTTGATCGGATCATCGCGTTCGGAGCCGAGGACGATCCGTCGAAGTTCAATATGGCCCACATGGGCCTGCGGCTGGCGCAGCGCGCCAACGGGGTGTCGCTGCTGCACGGTCGGGTCAGCCGGCACATGTTCAACGAGCTTTGGCCGGGATTCGACCCGGCAGAGGTGCCGATCGGTTCGATCACCAACGGCGTCCACGCGCCGACATGGGCGGCGCCGCAATGGCTTCAGCTCGGCCGGGAGTTGTCCGGCGGCGACGTGCCCACCGCTCCCGCCGTGTGGGAGCCCGAGCTGTGGGAGCGGTTGCAACACGTCGACCCGTCGCACCTGTGGTGGATCCGGTCGCAGCTGCGCGAGGCGCTGGTCAACGACGTCCGGGAACGGTTGCGTCGGTCATGGCACGAGCGCGGTGCCTCTGATGCCGAGCTCGGTTGGATCGCAACGGCTTTCGATTCAAATGTGCTGACAATCGGGTTCGCCCGGCGGGTGCCGACGTACAAGCGGTTGACGTTGATGCTGCGCGACCCGGACCGCCTGGAGAAGCTGCTGCTCGACAAAGCGCGGCCGATCCAGTTGATCGTGGCGGGCAAGTCGCATCCCGCCGACGAGGGCGGCAAGGCCCTGATCCAGCAGGTCGTGCGCTTCGCCGACCGGTCCGAGGTTCGGCATCGCATCGCGTTTCTGCCCGACTACGACATGTCGATGGCGCGCCAGTTGTACTACGGCTGCGACGTCTGGCTGAACAACCCGCTGCGTCCGCTGGAAGCCTGTGGCACATCGGGAATGAAGAGCGCGCTCAACGGCGGGCTGAACCTCTCCATTCGCGACGGCTGGTGGGACGAATGGTATGACGGGGAAAATGGTTGGGAGATACCGACGGCCGACGGTTTGACCGACGAGGGTCGACGTGACGACCTGGAGGCCGCGGCGCTCTACACCCTCCTCGAGCAGGCGGTGGCGCCGAAGTTCTACGACCGCGACGAGCGTGGCGTACCGGTGCGCTGGGTCGAAATGGTGCGTCACACCTTGGAAGTGCTTGGTCCCAAAGTGCTGGCGTCGCGGATGGTGCGCGACTACACCGAGAAGTATTACGCGCCGGCTGCGCAGTCCCTGCGCCGAACCGTCGAACCTACCGAGGAAGGCGGCGTGCCCTTCGGTGCTGCATGGGATCTGGCCGCCTACCGTCAGCGCGCACAGGAGGCGTGGCCGAAGATCGAGATCACCGACGTGGACAGCACCGGGCTGCCCGACACGCCCGTGCTCGGCTCCGAGCTCACGCTGTCGGCCACCGTCCAGCTGGCGGGGTTGAAGCCCGACGAGGTGACGGTGGAGGCGGTGCTCGGGCGGGTGGACGCCGCTGATGCGCTCATCGATCCCGTGACGGTGCCGATGGAACACACCGGAACCGCCGAGGGTGGCACCGACATCTTCTCGGCGACCACCCCGTTGCCGGTGGCAGGACCCGTCGGCTACACGGTTCGGGTGCTGCCGCACCATCCGCTGTTGGCCTCCGACGCCGAGCTCGGACTGGTGGCGCTCGCCTGACCAAGTCCAATTCGACGCACTTGCCATCGGCGTGCCGCCGCGGCGTTATAAGTTCCGTGGATGCTGCGTTGCGTGACGTTGTTGGCCACTGTCGCCATGGCATCCGCCTTGTTGGCGCCGGCGGCTTCGGCCGAACCGGAGGTAGATCCCGTCGCCGACACCGCGGCGGTGCCGCCCGAGGGGGTCCCGCCGGGCGAGCCCGGGCCGGTGGACCTCGTGGAGTCCTCGCCGCCTGCCACGACGAAGTCGCCGGATGGCTGGACGTTGACGGTGTCGGCCAAGGACGAGACGCAGCGGCTGATCCAACCGCTGACGACCGCGATCTCCACGCGCGAGTACGAGGTCGGCGGCGTGTTCAACGCCTCTATGAAGGGGCCGGGGGACGAGGATCCGAAGGGGACGTTCGAGGTCGGCTACCAGATCGGCTGCGGCATCGACATGAGCACGTCCAACGGCGTGGTGATGAGCGGCAGCCTCGGTCTGACTCCCGGTCTGGGCCTCGGCGGGCTCGGCACAGGTGTGCTCACCGGCGTGCCGACACTGTTGTCGCCGATCAGCGGCACGCTCGCGGTGGCGCTGAAACCCGGCATCATCAACATCATCCCGGTGACGAAAAAGGAGTTCGAAGGCGCCGAGCCGTGGGTGCAGATCACCGGATTCCGAGTCAAGATCGACGGCTGCGTCGGCGAATCGTTCATTCGCTCCTATGCGTTTCTCACCCGCTCGACCAAGGTCTCCGACGCGATCATCGGCTACTACGGGGTGACCAAGAAGGTCTAGCGTCGTAAGCCGGTACAGCTATCCCTTGATGAACGCCAGCCCCGCGATTCCGACCACGTAGAGCACGAGCACGGCAATCGAGTCCAGGCCCATTCGCAGCCACTGCCGCTGAGGACGGAACACCAGGCCGATCATGTAGACGACGGTCAGCAACCCGGCCAGCGCAGTGAGGTAGATGTCGCTGTGATGGGCCAGCGGCAGCACCGCCGAACCGGACAACACGCCGGCCAGTAGAAACAGCACCGGCAGAAAAGCGTTGCCGCCGAAGATGTCGCTGACGGCGAGCTTGTAGTCGCCCAAGCGCGTCGAGGCCAACCCGGTCGACAGTTCGGGCAGCGACGTGGCGGCGGCGAGCACCGTAGCACCGAAGATCACTCCAGACATGCCCCACCGACCGAAGACTTCCTCGCCGCTGCGTTCGATGAACACGCCCGCTGCCAGAGTCGCCACCGCTGAGACACCGAAGACCAGGGTGGCGCGCCCGGTGCTGACCCTCGCCTTCTCCGCGGTGGTCTTCGAATGCCCCTGCGGTTTGTCCTGGCTGTCGGGAGCGTGACCGCCTTCGTGCCACGGCAAACCGCGCTCGGCGCGGCGCACCAGGAAGAGCCCGGCGGTCCACAGGACCGCGATGAGCACGGGACCCGGGCTGAGGCGCCAGGCCGTCAGGGTCGGCGGGAGCTGAGTGGACATCACCACGACGACCAGTAGCGCCACCACCAGAGCTCCCTCCAGGACGAGGGTCAACGACGCGGCCAGGTAGGTCAGCGGCTTGCGCGGCCGCACCCCCGTTGCGTCGAGGGCGACCAGCACGACGGTCTGTATCGCGATGCCGCCGAGGATGTTTCCGACAGCGACGTCGAGTTGGTCGGCCAACGCGGCGCTGGCGGTGATTGCGATCTCGGGCAGGTTGGTGGCAATGGCCAGCATGATGACCCCGCCCAGCGCCGACCCGAGGTGCCACCGCTGCGACAACACGTCCGTTGTGTCAGACAGCTTGATCCCCGCGACCCAGATCACCGCTGCCGATGCGACGAAGATCGCCACCAGCACCAGCGACGACAACGAATTCACCCGTATCTCCCCACCGGCCCCGAATGCGCTGTCCGCGCTCGAGAAGGCTAACGGTTTCGGCCCGACGGGATTCAAAAACATAGAGAAACACCCGATTTGTCGACACGGGTGCGCCGATTACATTTCAGCCCTGATCGCGGTCTACGACGAAAGCCGCATCACCGTCGACAGGGTGGTCAAGGCCGACAAGCCAGACGGCAGCGACGGCCTTTGTGTGGTCAGCCAGTAAGCGACGCGATGGGGCTGTAGCGATTCACGGGAAGCGCTTGAAGCAGCGGTCCTCGTCGCCCAGCACGCCGGTGCGGAACGCGTCCATCCGCGAGAAGCCCGACGGCACCGTCTCGCCGTTGACGTCGCCGGCCACCAGCCCGTTGGTGAGCAGGCCCGAAACGGCTTCGTCGAGATCGCCCGCGGTCAGCGCGACCGTGTTGCCGTCCGCCGTGGTGACCGCGTCGGTCATCTTGGTGGTCGCCACCCCGGTCAGGCATGCGGTGCGCAACGCAGCCTCGGCGTTGTCGAGCGCCATGCCGCCCCGCTCGTGCTGCAACGCGAGCATGTATCGGGAGACGAGGACCGAATACGCCGTGTTGTCACCGGTGACCTCGGCGCCCGCACCCTCCTGACCCGACGGTGCGCCCATCGCCTCGAGACCGGCCAAATCGACGGTGATCGTGTTGGTGGCCGGGCAGTAGGAAACCGGTGGGCTGGGACGGGCATCGCGGCAGTCGTTGCCCGAATACGTCTGGAAGCTCAGCCTCGGCGGGTCCGCCGGCGAGAAGAGCGTGCCGAGCGCATCCACGATGGCCTTCACCGATTCCTCACTGACGGGCCATTCGCCGGTTTGGTTCTGCTGTAACTCGACCGGCAGATCGCCGCGCCGCTGCGCGATCTCCTTCGCATCGATCGCCGCGCATGACGACGCTCCGTCGGTGAACCCGAACTGAAACGCAGTGATCCGCTCGAACGCGGACCCGTGTTCGTTTGCGCCAGGGGCATACTCGTCCTCGCTGAGCAATGGGTCACGAATCGAAATCACCGACGCCAGAAGGCTGTTGAGACCATCAGCGGTGCTGAGCGTGAAGCGATCGGAATTGCCTTCGGCGACCCAACGCATGTATGCACCGGCGAAGCAGTCAGCCTGTTGTTCGGCGACCAGCGTCGGAGTGTTCTTCTTGTCCAGCATGGCCTGGTGTTGGATCGCATGCCCGTACTCGTGGGCCAGCACGTTGGTGACGGCGATGTCGCCGAAGTCATCGCGCAGCGAGGGCAGCAGCACGCCGCGGTCCCAGCCGATGGTGTTGTCGAGGAAGCAGAACCCGGCGTTGACCAGGCCGTAGGTGTCTTCCCCGCAGAACTCCTGGCGCTCGAATCCGGTGGCGTCCCAGGAGATCAGCTCCTTAACCGGGGTGAAGTCGTCGTCGAACGTCTCGGGATAGGCGGTGGCCCAGAAGTCTTCGATATCGCTGACCGAGGCAGCGGCGAGCTCGTCGATCTCGCCGCCGTCGCTGTTCTCGACGTCACGCGACGGCTCCCTGGCGCCGGGGCGCAGGCCCGTGGGACCGTCGACAGCCGGCATGCCCGCCACCTTGAATGGATCGTCGAAGACCGACACCGGTGTGCCTTTGACCGTGGTGGAGCAGGATGCGACAAGCAGTACGCCTGCGACGGCGAGCGCGGCGGCGATGGTGGGGCGTCGGCTCATTGGCGTCACGATAATGCGGCGTTGGCGCTGTGGAGGCGTTCCAGCGCTTGCCGGACGCGAGTCGGGTCCGTCGTCGCCCAGAACGGCGGCAATGACGCCCGTAGATAGCCGCCGTAACGCGCGGTGGCCATTCGCGAGTCGAGCACCGCCACTACGCCGCGGTCCTCGGAACGCCGCAACAGCCGGCCCGCGCCCTGGGCGAGCAGCAGCGCGGCGTGGCTGCCCGCGACCGCCATGAACCCGTTCCCGCCGTGCGCCGCGACGGCCCGTTGGCGCGCCGACAGAAGCGGGTCGTCGGGGCGCGGGAACGGGATTCGGTCGATCAACACCAGCGACAGCGACGGGCCCGGCACATCGACGCCCTGCCACAGCGACAAGGTGCCGAACAGTGACGTCGACGGATCGTCGGCGAACTGCTTCACGAGCGCCGACGTCGTGTCCTCGCCTTGACACAGCACCGGCGTGGACAGCCGCTCGCGCATGATCTCGGCGGCGGCGCGCGCGGCGCGCATCGACGAGAACAGCCCCAGCGTGCGTCCGCCCGCGGCTCGGATCAGTGTCTCGATCTCGTCGAGCTGTTCGGCCGATCCGGTGCCGTCACGCCCGGGTGGCGGCAGATGCGCAGCGACATAAAGGATTCCGGATTTCGCGTGCTCGAATGGAGAGCCGACGTCGAGGCCGCGCCACGTCGCCTTTTCGTCGCCGGCTGTCAACCCCCACGCCGCGGCCATCGCGTCGAACGACCCTCCGACGGTCAGCGTCGCCGACGTCAGCACGGTGGTGGACTGCTCGAACAGCCTGGCGCGCAACAGACCTGCCACCGACAGCGGCGCCACGCGCATCACCGCTCGGACATTCCCGCCCCTGTCCTCATGGTCGATCCACACGACATCGTCGCGGTCCGGGATGGCCGGCACGAAGGAGGCCACGACGCGCGTCGCGGTGTCGCTGATGTCGGACAAGGCCGTCACCGCCTCGGCGCGCGCCGAGGCCGCTTTGGGATCCGACGGTGACATGTCGATCGCTGACCGCACCCTGCTCGCCGCGTCGCGCAAAGCTGTCAGATACGTCGACATGTCGTCGTCGAGGCGGTCGATGCGGCCCGGCGTCGCGTCGTGGATCGCGGAGACGAATGTCGCGGTCGCCGCCTCGAGCCGTTGCGCCAGTTCGGGTTCGACGAGCCGGGCAGCGCGACGCAGGCCGGCATTGAGTACCGCATTGGAGAGTTCGGCGGTCGCCACCCCGGTGACGCGGTCGGCCAGTTCGTGGGCCTCGTCGACGACGAGCAGTTGGTGTTCGGGCAGCACTGCGGCGTCGGAGATGGCGTCGATGGCTAATAGCGCGTGGTTGGTGACGACGATATCGGCCTCGCCAGCTTGGCTTCTTGCCTTCTCCGCGAAACAGTCGGTGCCGAACGGGCACCGCGCGGCGCCGATGCATTCCCTGGCCGAAACGCTGACCTGCGCCCAGGACCGGTCGGGCACGCCCGGGGTGAGCTCGTCGCGGTCGCCGGTCTCAGTA
This sequence comes from Mycobacterium sp. 1274761.0, assembly GCF_001668615.1. Classification (GTDB taxonomy): domain Bacteria; phylum Actinomycetota; class Actinomycetes; order Mycobacteriales; family Mycobacteriaceae; genus Mycobacterium. The sequence goes on along the minus strand of NZ_LZMC01000037.1, from coordinate 1,287 downwards.
CTCGAGGCCCATGCGGTCAGCCGCTGCACGTCGCGCCCGAGCGCCGTCGTCGCTGCGGCATCGAAGAGCTCGTCCGGGCGGTCATCGGGTTCGGATGCGCTTTGGCTTCCGTTGTGAATCTTGTTCAGGCACAGGTAATTTCCGCGTCCCTTGAGCAGTGCGAACGTCGGCGCTCGCGGCAGGGCGCCGGCCAGCGACTCGGCGAGCGCAGGCAGATCGCGGTCGACGAGCTGACGTTGCAGCGCGATCGTCGCCGTCGACACCACCACGGGTTCCTCGGTGGCCACGGCGCGCGCGATCGCGGGCACTAGATACGCCAGTGACTTGCCGGTGCCCGTTCCCGCCTGCACGGCCAGATGTTCGCCCGCATCGAAGGCGTAAGCCACCGCCTCGGCCATCTGGACTTGGCCGCTGCGCTCGCTTCCGCCCAGTCCGGCGACGGCGGTGGCGAGCAGTTCGGTGACCGAAACTGCGTCGGGCGTGGCTCCTCCTAGGCACCTCGGCCGGAGGCCGCAACCATCCGGGTCGGAATGGCGGGTTCGCCGCGGGACAGGCTCAGCCCGTCCCACGGCAAACTGAGCAGGCCTTTCGCCACGTGCTCGCGGGCGGCGGCCAGGCTGAAATCGGCGACGGGCTCGCCGTTCTCGACGAGTGGGACCGTCAAGTCGCGGGCGATGAGGTCGAAATCGGGGGGCGCTTGCCCGGCGGGGTAGGTGATCTCTTCGACGACGGTGCCCGACGGCTTGGCCAGCCGCGTCGCCCGCTTGCGCCCGCCGTGTGACTGTTTGTGCGGGCTACGTTTCTCCACCGGCATGCCATCGACCTCGACCAGCTTGTAGACCATGCTCGCAGTCGGGGCGCCCGAACCCGTCACCACCGACGTGCCGACGCCGTAGTAGTCGACAGGCTCGGCGCGGAGCCCGGCGATCGCGAACTCGTCCAGATCGCCGGAAACGACGATGCGGGTTTTCGTCGCGCCGAGCTCGTCGAGCTGAGCGCGCACCTGCCGGGCCAGCACGCCGAGGTCACCCGAGTCGATGCGCACCGCACCGAGCTCAGGTCCCGCCACCTCAACGGCGTTGGCGACGCCCTGGGTGATGTCGTAGGTGTCGACGAGCAGCGTGGTGCCCACGCCGAGAGCGTCGACCTGGGCCCGGAACGCCGCCTTCTCGTCAGATCCCTCCGGCGTGGTGTGCAGCAGCGTGTAGGCGTGCGCGCTGGTGCCTATCGCCGGCACGCCGTATCGCCGCTGCGCCTCGAGGTTCGACGAGCCGGCGAAGCCGGCGA
>NZ_LZMC01000036.1 GCF_001668615.1 Mycobacterium sp. 1274761.0 | reverse complement strand
GGGACGTCGCAACCGGGGAAGCGGCCGACGGTCGGTAGCGTGGCTCGGGTTCGACGCTCGGGCGCGGTATCGGCTTGCTCACCGCCCCGCCGCGGATGGCCTCGGCCAGCTGCGAATTGGGCAACGGCCCGTGGCCCATTAACAGCGCCGGCGGAGCTGGGCGCGCGGGGTCAACCGTGTCCTCTCCGGCGCGTGGCTCCTGTGCGGCGTCGGCTGCTTCCCACTCGGCGATGACGTGGATGACGACGCTGGATGTGGTGGGGGATTGTTGCGTCTTGGCTGGGCAGGTCTGCGATCCGCAGGCGCAGACCAAGTAGTCGATGCCGTGGCCCAGTGCACCGATAGCGTCCGCGCGGCGTTCCCCCATGCTGCGCGGGTCGGCGTCACAGACTGCTCGGGCCATCGCGGTGGCGCGGGCGAAGATCGCTTTGGCATCGAGGGCCCGCAGCCGGCCCCACACCGGGGTGGTGTCATCGTCGTCGTCGCAGCGGCCGAGCGCGAAGTCGCGGCCGCGCACCGCGTCTTGGGTGCGGCGCACCGCATCGGGGTCATAGCGGTGCACGAGTGAATTGATGGTTTGGCGCAGTTTGTCGCGCGATAGCGGCCCCCACTGGGTCGCCTTCGCGGCGATCTCGGAGTCGATGCACGCCAGCGCCTGCGGGTCGAGCACCAGCTGGGTGCCCCAGGTGATGGCGGCCACCACCCGTGCCGACAGTTCGCCTTTCAGATGCAGCGCGGCGACGTGGGGCAGCCGCTCGCGCAGCGCCGCGGCGATGTGCATCCGGCCCGAGGCGGCGCGCTGGCCGATATTGAGGGTGCTGCCGATCTCGGCGGCCACCCCGTCCCACGGGTCAAATGCCCACAACGCCGTTTCGACGTCGTCATCGACCCGACGGTGCACCAGCTCGGCGATCGCGGCCAGCTGACGCGCGGCCTCGACCGCCTCGCGCCGGGCGGCGTCCTCGATCACGCCGATCAGTTCCGCGTCGCCGAAGCCGGCAAACACCGCATCGAACATATGTTCGAGTATGCCACGACCCACTGACGCGAACTACCACGTCAAGCATGCCTGTGGACAACTCGGTGAGGGCGCCCACTACTGTGCCAGTCCGCACGCCGTCAACACACTCAAAAGCGCGTCTACGGCAAAATCGAAGGCATGGTCGGCCGGTGCAGCGAAGCCGATGATGACGCCGTCGGGATCGGGTACCTCGGGTCCGGCCAGCGGATGGCGCATGATCGACAGGCCCTGTAGCGCGATGCCGGCCTCGCCCGCACGCCGGAGTACCTCGTGCTCGGCGCCGTCGGGCAGCATCAGCACCAGGTTCACGCCGGCCGACAACCCGCTGATGCCCACATCGAATCCTGACAGCGCGTCGACGAGCATGTCGCGGCGTCGGCGGTAGCGCATTCTCATGCGCCGGATGTGCTTGTCGTAGCCGCCGGTCGAAATGAAATCGGCCATCGTCAGCTGTGCCACCACGTCGACGTAGTACTGCTGCCCGCCTGCCGCCTGACTCACCGCGTCGATCAGCCTGTCCGGCAATACCATCCAGCCCAGCCGCAGTGCCTGCGACAAGCTCTTGCTCGCCGAACCCAGATACGCCACCCGATCGGGCGACAACGCCTGCAGCGCCCCGATCGGTTGGCGGTCGTAGCGGAACTCACCGTCGTAGTCGTCGTCGACGATGACGCCGCCGGTGCGTTGCGCCCAGTCGACGACGGCCGCGCGTCGAGACGGGTGCAAGGACATTCCGAACGGGCTGTGGTGGGCGGGCGTCAAGAGGACGGCAGGCGTCTCGATATCCTCCAGGTCGGAGACGACGGCACCGCGTTCGTCGACGCCGATCGGCACCGTCGGCACCTCCAACGCGGCCAGCACATCGCGGAAGATGAACAGCCCATAGGCCTCGATCGCGATCGGCCCTCGGCCGCGGAAGACGCGCCCGAGCAGTTCCACGGCATGGCGCACGCCTGCGCACACGAACACCGAATCCGGTGAGGTACGCACCCCGCGCGCCCGCGTCAGGTACTCGGTGAGGGCCTCGCGTAGTTCGGGCCGCCCGCGGGCGTCGCCCATGCGCAGCGCCTCGGTCGGCGCCCGCGACAGCGCCCTGCGTGCGCTGGCCGCCCATTCCGTGCGGGGAAACTCGGACACGTCCGGGGTGCCGGGCATCAAGTTGTGCACGGGCGTCGGCGGGTGACCGCGAGGTCGCGGAACCGCCTGAGCGCCGGCGGTATTGAGCACCCAGGTGCCCGCACCCTGACGCGCCGCCAGCCAACCCTCGTTCACCAGTTCGGCGTACGCCTCGGCCACCGTATTGCGGGCCAACCCCAGATCGGCCGCGAGGCTGCGTGACGGTGGAAGCTTTGATCCGGGCGCCAACCGGCCGGAGCGCACGGCGTCGCGCAAGGCGGTGAGCAGCGACTCGCGTGCCCCGCGCGCCCCGGGCGCGATGGTTGAGCGCAGATCAAGATGAAGATCGCGACTACCAGAATTGGCCCACGAAGCCATGCCCGAATTGAACCACCTAGACGGGCCTATCCGCACTAGCGTTGATGGCATGACAACAACACTCGAAACCCAGACCAAAGACCGCATCAAGATCTACAAGGCGTCCCCGGAGCTGCTTGACGCGATGATGGCGCTCAGCGCCGCTTCGGCCAAGGACGTCGAACCCGAACTCGGTGAGCTGATCAAGATCCGCGCATCGCAAATCAACCACTGCGGGTTCTGCCTCAACATGCACGTCGTCGACGCCCGCAAGCACGGCGTCAGCGAGCAGAAGCTCGATGTCCTTGCCGCATGGGAAGAGGCGGGCGATCTGTTCACCGAACGGGAAAAGGCTGCCCTCGAGCTCACCGAGGCCATCACCGCGATCACCGACGGAGTGCCCGATGACGTCTACGCGCACGCGGCCGAGGTGTTCACCGAGCGCGAGCTGGCACAGGTCATCGCGATGGCAGTCACCATCAACGCCTGGAACCGCATCAACGTGACGGTCCGTACGCCGTTGCCGCGCCGCTGATACTGAACAGGATGCAAACCCGGTCCGGCGCGGAGATCACCGTCGACGGCGACGTGGTGGTCAAACTGCACCGTCCGGGCTCCGATCCGAGGTTGCTCGAGGCCCGGCTCCGCATCGCCGCGGAGTCGGGCTCGTTCGTCTCGCCGCTGGACACTGTGCCGCAACGCGCCGGGGTGCGGTGGCGCACCCGCTGGCCGCGGGTGGAAACCGTTGCGCCACAACCTGACCGGCTGCCATGGAGTGAAGCCGGACGCTTGCTGGCGGCGTTGCACACCGAGCCGGTGCCACCCCGCACGCCCGTACACGGTTGGCCGCAGCGACTGCGACGCGCAATCGACACCGCTCGTCAGAATGACGTCGTGCGCCGCGCGGCCGCATCGCTGCCCGTCGACGCCTGGCGGGCGGGCTCACCGGGCCGGCCGTCGACCCTCGTGCACGGCGACTGGCATCTCGGCCAACTCGGCAGGCACTCGCCCACGGAGAGGTGGTTGCTGATCGACGTCGACGACCTCGGCGTCGGCGACCCGGCCTGGGACCTGGCCCGGCCAGCCGGCTTCTGGGCCGCGGGGTTGATCCCCGACGCCGACTGGGCGGCGTTCGTCGACGCCGACCGCGGATCGGGCGGACCAGCCGTGCCGCTCACCGACCCGTGGTCGGTGCTCGAGCCGTTCGCCCGCGCGGCCGTCGTGCAGGCCGCCGCGAGTCACCCCGACGACGAGCTGCTCGTCGCGGCGTGCGCCCGGATGGGTTAGCTCGAGAAGAACAGCCTGCCAAAGCCCTGCTTGCGGTAGTGCCTGTTGCCGCGGTGTCCCCAACCCGGGCCGTATTCGTATCCGTAGCCGGGCTGCGGCGGCGGAGGCGGAGCGGCCTGGACGAACCGGTTCTCCATCTGGGTGAGCGCCTCCAACTCACCGAAGTCCAGGAAGATGCCCTTGCAGGTGTCGCACTGCTCCAGGTGCACGCCGTTGCGTTCGTAGGTTTTCATTACCCCGGCGCACTTCGGGCACCGCAGGGTGTTGCCGGAGGATGGGGACGTCGGTGGTTGATATGGCGGGATGCTCATGGTTGGTCAACGCACAAGCAGGCTGTGAAGTGCCTGTGAACGATCACACCCAGTAGGGCACCCGCGCGCGGTACTGCCGCATGGCAATCGCGGCAAGGAGCCAGCCGACGGCGGTGAGCACCAGCACCACGACCCAGTGCCGCAGTTCCTGGTCGGCGCCGAGCAGCGGGGCCCGCACGATGTCGAGGTAGTGCAGCAGCGGGTTGAGCTCCACGATCTTGGCCCAGGAACCAGCACCCTGATGTTGCAGCGTGGACTCGTTCCAGATGATCGGCGTCATGAAGAACAACAGCTGCACGACGCTGAACAGCAGCGGGCTGATGTCCCGGTAGCGGGTGGCCAGAATCCCGAAGCAGATCGATACCCACACGCAGTTGAGCACGATCAGCCCGAGCGCTGGGATGACGGCGAGGTCGGTCCACTTCCACGGCTTGGGGAAGATGATTGCGATGATCACGAAGATCACGATGTTGTGTGCGAACAGGATGATCTGGCGCCACACCAGCCGGTAGACGTGCACCGACAGCGGGGTCGGCAGCTGCTTGATCAACCCCTCGTTGGCGATGAACACGTCGGCGCCCTCGAGGATGGCCGCGTTGATCAGGTTCCAGATGATCAGGCCGAGCGTCACATAGGGCAGGTGCTCGGCCAGGTCCAGCTTGAACAGCTTCGAGTACAACCCGCCCATCGCGACCGCGGTGACACCCGTGGCGATGGTGATCCAGAACGGGCCGAGCACCGACCGGCGGTAGCGCTGTTTGATGTCCTGCCAACCCAGGTGCAGCCACAGCTCGCGGCGCGCGAAGCCGTCGACGAGATCGCGCCAGGCGCGGATCATCGTCCGCGACTGCGCCGCTGCGTCGGTAAACGTCATAGCCCTTTTCGCTCTCCCCCTGCCCTACGGGCGGGAGGTGCCCCCACGCCTGCGCGGTGCCGAGTAAACCTTTCCCGCCTGCCCTGCCTGCGCAACCGCACCCATTCCGCCAGCCCGCGTGGGTCGCGCCGAGACACCAGGAAGTACCACCCGAACCTCAGCCACTCCTGCGGCAGCAGCTTGCGCAGCCCCGGCTGCGACAGCAGGTAGCCGCGGTTGCGGTAGGTGTAGAAGCGCTTGGTCGCGTTGTCGGGGTACTGGGTGTGCATGCGGCCACCGAGGATCGGCTTGAACTCATCGGTGCCGCAGGGGTGCAAATAGATAGCGTCCAAACACGTTCCGAACGGCAGGCCGGACCGGACCAGCCTGCGGTGCAGCTCCACTTCGTCGCCGCGGACGAACAGCCGGAGATCGGGGACGCCGACGGCCTCGATCGTCGACGCGCGAAACAGCGCACCGTTGAACAGCGACGCGATTCCGCGCAGCAGGTCCCCGGTGCCGTCGGTGCGCAGTTCGCTGACCGAACGGCGCCACACCAGCCCGCGACGCAAGGGGAACGCGAGCCGGTCGGGGTCGTCGAGATTGCACACCATCGGCGAGACTTCGGCCAGCGCATGGGCTTCCGCACACGCCAGCAGCGTCTGCAACACCGTGGCATCCTGCGGGCGCCCGTCATCGTCGGCGAGCCACACCCAGTCGGCACCCAGCGCCAGCGCGTGCAGCATGCCCAAAGCGAAACCCCCGGCGCCGCCGAGGTTTCGGCGCGATCCGAGGTAGGTGGTGGCGACCGGCTGGCCGGCGACCAGATCGCGCACCCGTTCGTCGTTGTCGTTGTCGACGACGATGAGGTGATCGACGGCGCGGCTCTGGGTGGTCACCGCGTCCAGTGATTTGGCCAGCTCGTCGGGGCGCCGATGCGTGACGAGCACAGCGTGAACTCGCTCTTCGCGCGAGCGCTCATCGACAACGGACTCAGTCATGCGACCGCGCGTCCTCCTCGAGCACCTCGCGAACGTGACGCGCGGCGTCCTCTCCCTCGTAGGCGCGCACCACTTCCTCGATGCCGCCGGTCATCTTGACCGTGCCGTGGTCGATCCACATCGCGGTCTTGCACAACCGGGCCAAAAACTCGTTGGAATGGCTGGCGAACACCAGGATTCCCGAGCGCTCGACCAGCCCCTGCAGCCGTGCCTGGGCCTTCTTCAGGAACTCGGCGTCGACGGCGCCGATGCCTTCGTCGAGCAACAGGATCTCGGGGTCGATGCTGGTGACGACGCCCATCGCCAGCCGCACCCGCATACCCGTCGAGTACGTGCGCAACGGCATCGACAAATAGTCCCCGAGCTCGGTGAACTCGGCGATCTCGTCGACCTTCGCCAACATCTGCTTGCGGGTCTGGCCGAGAAACAGGCCGCGGATGATGATGTTCTCGAAGCCAGATATCTCGGGGTCCATGCCGACGCCGAGGTCGAAAATCGGGGCCACCCGGCCGGTGACGGTGGCGACGCCGCGGGTCGGTTCGTAGATGCCCGACAGCAGCCGCAGCAGGGTCGACTTGCCCGCGCCGTTGTGCCCGACCAAGCCCACCCGGTCGCCGAGCTCGAGCGACATCGTGATGTCCCGCAGCGCCTCGATCACAACGACGTTGGATTCGTTGCGACCGATCGTGCCGCCGGCCTTGCCGAGGAAGGCCTTCTTCAGGGAACGAGCCTTCGCGTCGAAGATGGGAAACTCGACCCACGCGTTGCGCGTCGAGATGTGCGGCTCGGAAGACGCGGTCAATGACAGACCTACAGGTACTGCCCGGTGCCCGACGCCGGCCCGCCGCGCTGACCCGGCACACCCATCCCGGGCGGCAGCGCACCCTGACGCATCTGCTCCAGCTGCTGGCGGGCTGCCATCTGCTGAGCGAACAGCGCGGTTTGAATGCCGTGGAACAGCCCCTCCAGCCAGCCCACCAGCTGCGCCTGCGCGATGCGGAGCTCGGCGTCGGACGGCACGACGTCCTCGGTGAACGGCAGCGTCAGCCGCTCCAGTTCGTCGCGCAATTCGGGGGCCAGGCCGTCCTCGAGCTCGCTGATGCTGGTCTTGTGGATCTCCCGCAGCCGGTTGCGGCTGGCATCGTCGAGCGGTGCCGCACGCACCTCTTCCAACAGCTGCTTGATCATCGTGCCGATGCGCATCACCTTCGCGGGCTGCTCCACCAGCTCGGTCAGTGACCTGTGGTCGCCCTGCTCGTCGGAGTCCGCCGGCTCGTCGCCGCCGATGATCTCGATGTTGTCGTCGTCGGTGTTGGTAGTCATTCGCTTAGGAAACCCCGTATTCCCTTCGTTAATCGCTGCCGCGCCATTCATAGATGCGCGCTTCGCCGTTGTCGTAGATCTTCTTCCACGATCGCGACTTATCTAGCGACACTAGCCCGTCTGGCATAGCGAACTTCAGCACCACTGGTGTGCTGGTCAGCACATACCTGATATTGAGCGCCTTGACCGCCTCGGCGATGCGGGGATCGGTGTCGGCGTCGTCGGCGTAGGCCCAGAACACGAAGCGCTGGTATCCCGGTCCCTGCTGGACCGGGTAGTCGTAGTGGGTCCACAGCGGGTGCAACCCCGCGACCGCGTACATCCATGCCGTGCCGTCGGTGTTCGCGTTGCCGATCAGGGAGTCGCGCGCGCCTGGCAGGTTCGCCAGGTAGGCGAACGCCTCGAGGTCCCTGGCGTCGATCATCACCGAGTCGTACTTCTCGCCGAACAGGAACCGACCCCGCGGCAGATAACACACACCGATGACCAGGGTGACGACCACCAACACCGCCGCCGTCGCGGCGTACCAGCGCGCGGCAGGCCCGGCTCGTCCTGGGCCGACGAGCCTGCGCACGCCACGCACGACCGCGCTCACCAAGACGAACAGGCCGGTGCCCGCGGCCGGCGCCAGCAGCATCGTCACGACAGCGGACAGCCTGCGCGGATCGCTGTAGAACAGATCGCTGAACCTGCCGGTGAGCGCGCCCAGCGGGCCGCCGAACGGCGCCGACGAGTGCACGATGCACACGACCAGACCCAGCCACAACACCAGCGGCCACCACACCCGCTTGTAAAGGAACGCCAGCCCGCCGATGCCCGCCAGCACGATCAGCACCCACTGGATCGGGAAGTCGTTGAGGTGGCGGGTGTGCTGCACCACTGCGTCGATCAGCCCGCGCTTCTTGCCCTCATGTGTGACGAATGCGTGTCCCTCGATGATCTCGGCCTGCTGCAGCACGCCGACGAACTGCGGCAGCAGCAGACACACCGTCGGCACCGCGATGGCCACCAGCACCAGAAAATCGGACAGCCTGCCGCGGATCGGGTGCCACAGCGCATCGACCAGCCACCAGGCGACGACGAACACCACCGCCACCACGCCGCCGGTGATGTGCACCGAGAAGAGGCCGAGCAGTGCGAGCACCGCCAGCGGGACCCGCTCCGGGCGGGCCACCGCCGACATCACCAGCGCCATTGTCGGTACCGCGATGCCGTAGGCGGCCAGGTTGGGCATCGACGCGACGTCGAATTCGACGTAGGGAATCGCGGTGAACGACGCCGACAGAGCCGCCGCGGTCGCGGCAGCTGCGGCGGCCTGCCACTCGGTGACCTTGTTGCGCAGCACTTTCCAGGTCAGCACCGCCCCGCTGACGGGGAAGAGCCACACCGCCACCGCCACCGAGCTCAACGTGTAGGCGGTGGTCGGTGCCGCGCCGGTCAGCTGGCTCAACACCGCCGCGAGCGCATGGAAGGTAGACGGGTAGTACAGCGCGTCATGGGTCTCGACGTTGCGCAGTTCGCCCATGTGGGTCGGCGACGCCTGGCCGGTGTCGAGGATCCAGCGCACTGTGTTGGCGTGCCAGACAGCGTCCCAAGTGCTCGGTATGGACTGCCAGTGCGGCAGCCCGGCGACCGCCGCCGCGCCGATCAGCGCAGCCCCGAGCACGACGCCAACCGCGACGGCCAGCGCGGGCCCCCCCGACATCGGCCGGCCCTCGACGGCGGGGGTGTGGAACCGGTTGAGCAGTTTTGGCAAAGCCGCAGCGACCGCGGTCACGACGGCCAGCGCAAACAGCGCGGTCCATCCGTTCCACGGGATGCCGATCGCACCGAACGGGACGATCGCCAGCGCCACTACGCCATAGGTCAACGCAGGCCCCACCGCGACCGCAACGACGATGGGCAGCCGGCACGCGCGAGCGACTATGGCTCCCGGCACTACCAGCAACAACACCGCCAGTAGCACTCCAAAGCCCAAGCTCACTGCACTAGTATGGCTGCCCAGGTGACCCGGTCCGGCACCCCCACTCCGGCGTTGGGCACCCATCAAGGCTTTCGGTTTGTGGATTCCACAGGCTCTTTAAGGTGGCTGGCATGGCATACGACGTCGCCCGGGTGCGCGGCCTGCACCCGTCTCTGGGCGATGGGTGGGTGCACTTCGACGCTCAGAACGGGATGCTGCTGCCCGACTCCGTCGCCACCACCGTGTCGACGGCGTTCCGGAACTCGATGAGGACGACGACCGGTCGGCACCCCTCCGCGTTGCGCAGCGCGACGGTGCTCGACGCGGCCCGCCAGGCGGTCGCCGATCTGGTCAACGCCGATCCGCGCGGCGTCGTCCTCGGCGCCGACCGTGCCATCCTGCTCACCTCGCTCGCCGACGCGGCCGCGTCGCGGGTCGGGCTGGGCTATGAAACCGTTGTCACCCGGCTAGACGATGAGGCAAACATCACGCCGTGGCTGCGAGCGGCGAATCGCTATGGCGCCAAAGTCAAATGGGCCGAGGTCGACATCGAAACCGGAGAGCTGCCGACGTGGCAGTGGGAGAGCTTGATCAACGAGGCGACCCGGCTGGTCGCGGTCACCTCGGCGTCGGCGACCTTGGGCACGGTGACCGATCTGCGCACGCCGACGAAGATGATGCACTCCGAGGGCGGCCTGGTCATCGTCGACCACTCCGCGGCCGCGCCGTACCGCCTCATCGACATCGACGAGGTCGACGCCGACGTGGTCGCGGTCAATGCGCTGGCCTGGGGCGGCCCGCCGGTCGGCGCCCTGGTGTTCCGCGATCCCAGCGTCATCGGCACGTTCGGCTCGATCGCGCTGAACCCGTACGCCACCGGAGCCGAGCGTCTGGAAATCGGCGCGCATCAGTACCCGCTGCTGGCCGGCCTCGTGGCGAGCATCGAATACCTGGCCAACCTTGACGAGACGGCGAGGGGAACGCGCCGCGAGCGGCTGACCGTGTCGATGCAATCGGCGGGGACCTACATGTCCAGGCTGTTCGACTACCTGCAGATGTCGCTGCGGTCGCTGCCGCTCGTGATGGTCATCGGCAACCCCGAGTTGTCGATTCCCGCGCTGAGCTTCGTGGTCAAGGAGGTGCCCGCCGAACGAGTGGTCCAGCGACTCGCCGACAACGGTGTGCTCGCCATCGCCAACGCGAGTTCGCGGGTGCTCGACGTGATCGGCGTCAACGACATCGGCGGCGCGGTCACCATCGGGCTCGCGCATTACACGACCACCGCCGAGATCGATCAGTTGATCCGCGCGCTCGCCTCGCTCGGCTAGTCAGCTGGGTTACTCGGTGACCCGCAGCAGCACCTTCCCGAAGACGTCTCCGGAGTTCAGCAGTTCATGCGCGGCCCCTGCCTGGTCGATCGGGAACTCCGCGCCGATCACCGGGCGGACGCGGCCGTCGGCCACCATCGGCCACACGTTGCGGACCACCTCGGTCACGACGGCGCTCTTGCTGGCGTGCCCCTCCACCGGCCGGCCACGCAGGGCGGTGGCGATCACACCGCCCCGCTTCCCCAGCAGCTTGCCCAGGTTCAGCTCGCCCTTGACGCCGCCCTGCATGCCGATGACGACCACGCGTCCGTCGTCGGCCAGGGCATCGACGTTCCGGTCCAGGTAGGCCGCTCCCATGATGTCGAGGATCACGTCGGCGCCCGCGCCGCCCGTCGCCGCGCGCAGCTGCTCCACAAAATCCGCTTCGCGGTAGTTGATCAGGATCTCGGCGCCGAGCTCCTTACAGAGGTCGAGCTTGCGCTTTGAGCTGGCCGTCACCGCGACGCGGCAGTCGAGAGCGCGGGCGATCTGGATGGCATGCGTGCCGATGCCGCTGGCGCCGCCGTGAAGCAGCACCACCTGGCCTGCGGCCAGCCCAGCGGTCATCACCAGGTTGGACCACACCGTGCACGCCACCTCCGGAAGGGCCGCCGCGTCGTGCAGTTCCACGGTGTCGGGCACCGGCATCACCTGTCCGGCGGGCACCGCGACGAACTGTGCATAGCCACCGCCTGCCAGCAAAGCGCAGACGGATTGCCCGATCGACCACCGGTGGACATCCTCGCCGACCTCTGCGATGGTGCCGGAGACCTCGAGACCCAGCGTTTCGCTGGCGCCTGCCGGCGGTGGATATTTGCCCGCGGCCTGCAGCAGGTCGGCCCGGTTGATTCCCGCAGCGCCGACCTCTATCAGCACCTCACCAGGTTTGGGCTGGATAGCGGGGACTTCCTGCCAGACGAGTCGGTCGGCGGATTCGACGACGATTGCACGCACCTAAAAAACCCTACCGGCTGCTCAAAAAGACCCTTGGCACTGTGAACCCCGTCTACCATTCCGTAGATGGAGGGGACGATTGCCGGGCGAACTGCTGGTGATATGCCCGGCCTCGACATCGCCGAGCAGCGGTCGTGGCAGAACTTCCTCGATTCGGCGCTGCGCATGTATGCGACGCTCAACCGGGCGCTCGTCGAAACGCATCAACTGACCCTCAACGATGTGCGTCTTCTCGACATGCTGGACAAGTCGGCTACCGGCTCTGCCCGCATGGGCGATCTGGCCGAAGGGCTGATGTCGTTGCCGAGCCGGGTGACCCGCCAGATCCGCCGGCTGGAGGTCGCCGGGCTGGTCCGCCGCCACGCCAGCCCGGACGACGGCCGCGGCGTGCTGGCCGGCATCACCGAGAACGGCCGGGTGCAGGTGCGCGAGGCGATGGTCACCTACGCCAGGGGTGTGCGCGAACACTTCCTGACCAAGCTGTCGCGGTCACAGATCGCCGCGATGGGGGAGAACTGCCGTCGAATCAGCGTCGCGCTGAAGGACACTCCGTCGGCCGCGAAGGTCGGCCGGGTTTGAAAGACCCGTACTCTTATCGGCGGTGGCGTGGCAGAGCGGCCTAATGCACTCGCCTTGAAAGCGAGAGACGGCTAACACCGTCCGGGGGTTCAAATCCCTCCGCCACCGCGGTGCCGGATGCCTCACCGTGATCGCGCGGGCTACGGTGTTGAGCATGTTCGAGAGCCTCAAACGATCCGCGCGCGAGAAGCTGCAACGCGCGGTGGCGGAGGTGGTCGACGCCGAGTTGACCCGGCGGCAGCGAGAACTCGACGAGCAACAGCAGCAGCTGCGTGCCCTGCACACTGAGCAGATGGCGGCCATCGACCGCCTGGCGGGCCGGATGATCGACTCCGACGAACGGTTGCACCGCAGGCTCTATGACCTCGAGCAGATCTCCCGCCGCGACATCCTCAATTCACAGGACGTCACCGCCGCGAGGGACAGCGCCGCCTTCGTGCTCGAACACATGCCGAACGCGGCGGTGTTCTGGCACCCGCATGACACGCTGCGGTTCGCGCTCGGCCAGATCAAAGGTCCCGGCCTCGCACTCGAATTCGGCGTGGCCACCGGCACCACGCTGAAGATCATCGCCGACGCCGTGGCGCACGACCGGACCGTCGCCGGCTTCGACAGCTTCACCGGGCTGCCGGAAGCGTGGCGTACCGGATTTCCCGCTGGGGAGTTCGCGCAATCGGAGATCCCGACCGTCGAGGGCACCGAGATCGTCGTCGGCCTCTTCGAGGACGAGCTGCCCGCGTATCTGGCGCGCACCGATGAGCAGGTCGCGTTCCTGCACGTCGACTGCGACCTCTACTCGTCGAGCAAGACAGTGTTCGATCTGCTCGGCGACCGGCTGGCGCCCGACGCCATCGTGCTGTTCGACGAGTTCTTCAACTATCCCGGCTGGCGGTCACACGAGTACCGGGCGTGGACGGAGTTCATCGAACGCACCGGCCGTGCTTTCGAATACCTGGCCTTTACAGGAAACAACGAGCAAGTCGCGGCCCGGCTGCACTGATCAGGAATTGAACAGCCGGCCCCAGTTCTCCCGGTTGGTCAGCGTCGGAAGCGCTTCGCGCCACGTCGCCTGCGCGGCCGGCGCTTCCTTCTGCAGCCGTCGCAGCGCCTTGGCGGCGCGACGCGAAACGCGCTTGAGTTGCTGCTTGTCGCGGCGCCGGAGCCGCACGCCCGACTGAGAAGCGTCTGTCACGACGGCAGAGTCGAACAATGACACATGCCACCACTCGTTGTGCGCGGCGGTGATCGCGACGGGACCGGGGATCGCACGCCCCAACCACTGGTAGACAACGCGTTTGGCCAAAACGAGGTTGATCCGGTCCTTGCGGGGACGGTGGCCTATCGGAACGATGCGCGGCGCGGTGCCGGTCAGCTCGCTGATCTTCACGGCCGGGTGCACGACGGTCTCGGGGAACTCGGCGCGCTCCTTGCGGATGGCCGCAAGCGCCTCCGGCCCACCGTCGTGAAGGACGCGCGGGCCTTCGAGGAAGTCCTCGATGCCGCGAACCATGGTGTACGCCAAGCCATATTGCATCGCCGACAGGCACTCGGCGATCTCGCGGCCCAGCCACCGGCTGGTGGTCTTGGGATCGATCCGGCCGTGCATGGCATGGGTGATCAACGCGTTACGCACGCTGAAGTACCGGATGAACTCGTCGCGGTCCTTCCAATGGAAGTCCGCGTGCCAGACGCCGGCATTGGGCAGCGTCGTGGTTGGGAAGCCGGATTCGGCTGCGCGCAAACCGTATTCGATGTCGTCCCACTGAAAGAACATGGGCAGCGGCAACCCGATGGCAGCGATGACCTCCGACGGGATGAGGCATGACCACCAGGCGTTGTATTCGGCGTCGACACGCTGATCTTGCTTGTACTTCAGCATGTTCGCGTTGTGCAGCGCGTTGGGCGCCCAGCGGCCTGCCCGCAGCCGCGGCATCTCGGTCTGCTCGGCGCCGACGTGCAGCTGCTTGGTGTTCTTCAGGTACAACATCTGCGCGCCGATGATGGTCGGGTGCGGCGTCAGGTTGGCAAAAGCGTTGAGCCGCAACACCGTTTCGGGATCCAGCAGAATGTCGTCATCCATCAGGATGACGTTGGCGTGGTCGGCGATGCTCGATATCTCGTAAAGGCCGCGCGCGAACCCGCCCGCACCGCCGAGGTTCGGCTGGCGCAGATACACCAACTTGTCGCCCAGCTGTGCAGCGGCGTCCTGATACAGCTGACGGGTCTCCACGGCGTCGGTGCCCTGGTCGGCAACGTAGACCGCGTCGATGCCGGCCAGCAGGCTCTTGTCGCCGGCGATGGTCGCGAGGTTCGTCGCGCAGTCGTCGGCCCGGTTGAACGTGCAGATGGCGATCGCGGCGGGCCGGATCTTCTCGGGCCCGGGCACCGTCCACTCCAGGTCGGTGATCTTCAGAGGGCCACCGACGGCGCGGCTTTCCATCCACAGCGCGCCGCCGTCGACGAATTCGTTGAGCCGGGCAGTGAGCTCCGCGGTGCCCGTGCCGTCTACTTCCCGGCTGGCGACGGTTCGCTCGGTGCCGCCGGCGTCCGATGCGCGCAGCAGCAGCGTGGCGGGACCGTCGGCGTCGAAGGTCAGCTTCAGCGCCACCTCGGTGGCGGTGGTCCAGCGCTGGAAGTAGCTGGCGGGCAGCCGGCCGAAATAGGTGTTGGTGTCGACGGTCGCGCCGTGTTCGAGGTGCAACGCGTTGCGTTCGCGGTGTGCCTTGCCCCCGATGATGCGGGCGTACATTTCGTCGGGCACCGAGGCGCTCGGACCGGTGAACAGTCCGCGCGCCACCACGAGCCGCTCAGGGGCGGCGTGCTCGGTGAGCGCTGCGCGCTCGGTCATGCTGCTCCTACTACCTTAATAATCCCTGCGTAGCCATCCAGCTCCCGCCAAGGTCCCCGTGGGAGCGTAACAAGCTCGCGTTCTGAAACAAGTTGACGGCGCGCCCCCCGGGTCAGGTATTTGAAATCGCCAGCTCAGCGGCGTTCGAGAATCGACTTCAGCCGGGCCAGATCCTGCGTCGTGGCGCGCCTGACGGCTGTGGCCAGCAGCGGCGCCGCCAGCCCGGTGTAACCGGTGGGCGCCCCCCGGTTGCGCAGCGTCATCCACGTGCCGCCCTCGCCTACGTCCTGCCACTCATACGTCGTCTCCATCGGAAACGGGCCGGCGTCGGAGCGCATGACGAACCGCTGCTCGGCCACCAGCTCCACCACCTCGTAGGTGTAGTCCAGGACTCGGCCCAAAAAGGCGCTGCTGAATCGGAACCGCGAGCCCACGGCGACAGGCGGCGCAGTTTCCCAGCGCACGGATCTGATGTTGGCGTACCACGCCGTGACGTTGTCGGGGTCGCAGCAGTAGGTGGCCACCTCGGGGCGGGGCCGGTCGATCGTGGTGTGGACCTCGACGTCGACGGTGGCCATCCCATCAGTGTGTCGCGGCCGGGCGCACTACGGTGACCATATGCGGGTGCTGGTTGCAGGATCCACGAGCGTGCCCGGCCTGCCGCTGCTGCGCGAACTGAGCGCGCGCGGTCATGACGTCGTCGGTCTGACGCGTGCGCAGTCGAAGACGTCGCAGATCGCGAGTGCTGGAGCGACACCGGCGGTGGTCGACGTGTTCGACGCCGCCGCGACAGACCGCGCCGTCGCGGACGCGCATCCGGACGTGGTGGTGTCGCTGCTGACGACGCTGCCGAAGCTGGGACCCATCCGGATGAAGGACTTCGATCCGGCGAGGAGGCTGTGGAGCACGGGCGCGTCGAAACTGGTGTCGGCCGCGCAACGGGCGGGCGCACGCCGGATCGTCGCCGAGTCAGTGATCTTCGCCTACGGCTATCCGACGTCCGGGCCCGCGCTGATGGACGAGACCGATCCGTATCCCGGTCCGCCCCCGAAAGGCGGGGCCGACATGCTGGCGGCGCTGCGCGGAATGGAGCGCACCGTGCTGTCGTCGGGGCAGCACAGCGACACCGAGGGAATCGTGTTGCGCTACGGGTGTTTCTACGGGCCCGGCGTGCCGCACGACGAGTTGTTCGTCCGGCTCGCGAAGTGGTGGGCGCTGCCCGCGCTCACCGGCAACGGGATCGTGTCGTGGGTCCACATCGACGACGTGGCGCGGGCGACCGCCGACGCGCTCGAGTCGGGCCGCGGCGGGCAGCTGTACAACATCGTCGACGACCGCCCGCAGTCGTTCGCTGGTTACGTCCGCGAGCTGTCGGCCAAAATGCACCGGCCGCCGCCCATTCCGGTCTCACACCGGCTGGCGCGTCTGGTGGCCCCGTATCCCGCGACGGCGTTCGGCACCACCTGGTTGCCGCTATCGAACGCAAAGGCCAAGGCGGAGTTAGGCTTTCGCCCTACTCCCCGGTGAAGTTGGGCGGCCTCTTCTCGAACGTCGCGCGCAAGCCCTCGCCGAGGTCCTTCGACGGCAGAAACGCCGCGTTCCACGCCGCCACGTAGCGCAGGCTCTCCGAGACCCGCGCGATGCGCTGCTGGTCCAGCACGTCCTTGACACCGCTAACGACCAACGGCGGGTTCACGGCGATCTCGGCTGCGGTCTCGTGTGCGGCCGCCAGCGACGCCTCCGGGTCGGGGTAGACGTCGTTGACCAGGCCGATCTTTTCGGCCCGCGCGGCGTCGATGTCTTTGCCAGTAAGCGCCAGCTCGCGCAGATGACCGTCGTTGAGGATGAGCGGAAGCCGGGCCAGGCTGCCGACGTCCGCGACGATCGCGATCTTCACCTCGCGCACCGAGAACTTAGCGTCGGCGCTGGCGTAGCGGATGTCGACCGCGGAGATCAGATCCACGCCGCCGCCGATACACCAGCCGTGCACCGAGGCGATGGTCGGCGTGCGGCAGTCGGCGACGGCGTTGATGGCCCCCTGCATACGCAGGATCGTGGCGTGGAAGTCGGCGCGGGCCCTGGCGTTGGGACCCTCGCCCATTGCGCCGGACAAGGAACCCCCCATCGCGATCAGGTCGAGCCCGTAACTGAAGTGCTTCCCCGACCCAGTCACTACGATCGCGCGGACTTCGCGGTCAGCGTCGAGCTTGGCGAACAGCTCGGGCATCTCGGCCCAGAATGCCGGGCCCATGGCGTTGCCCTTGCCCGGCCCGATCAGCGTCACCGTAGCGACGTGGTTTTTGATGTCGACGGTGACGGATTCATACGTGTCGCCCATGATCCGACAGGCTAGCCACTCGCCGTGGCTACGTTCCGGCCACCACCTCTTTGACGACCGCGCTGGGCATCAATTGGCACATCGTCGTGGCCATCAGCGATGCGACCATCTCCGACTCCGGGGTGGCCTGCTTGCCGCCCTGCTCCAGGATCGCCTTGATCACTGCGCGCTGTTCGGCCTCGTCGAGCTTGGTGAACTCGTCACACTTCATCGCCGCCCAGTTGGCCGGCGCGGGGACTTCGGGGACGTTGGTGTTGCCCGGCATCGGGAAGCCGGGGATCTGCGGAAGGCCGGGGATGTTCGGCAGGCCGGGAATGTTGGGGAAGTTCGGCTGGGCCGACGGGGTGCGGGTGGGCGAGTTGATGGGCGGACCCGGCTCGGTGGTCTGCGCGACGGCGCCCTCGGTGGTGCGTGAGCACCCGGTCGCCAGGCCGACGAAGATCAGGGCAGTCGCCGTCACCCGCACATGGGTCTTCATCTGCGCAACGATAGGCGCACGCGCGACGTAGCGTGGCATACATGCCATCCGAGACGCACCCCGATCTTCCGCCAGGACCCAATTCGCCCCCGACCGACGAACTCGACAGCGCCGAAGCCAGCCTTCACGTTTTGCAGAACGTGGTGCATCCGATCGCCGACGACGACTGGTCGAAACAGACGCCGTGCGCGGAGTTCGACATCGCGAAGCTGACCGATCACCTGATGAACTCGATCACGGTGATCGGCGGCGCGGCAGGTGCGGAGCTACCCGAGCGCAATTCGCGCGACTCCGTGGAGCGTCAGGTGATCGCCGCGGCGAGGCCCGCGCTCGACGCGTGGCACCGGCGCGGGCTCGACGGCACGGTGAAGTTCGGCGACAACGAAGCGCCTGCGCGCGCCATGGCAGGTATTCTGTCGCTCGAATTCCTGGTTCACGCCTGGGATTACGCGAAGGCGCTCGGCCGAGTCCCCAATGCCCCCGACTCACTGTCGGAGTACGTGTTGGGGATGGCGCAGAAAATCATCACGCCGCAGGGACGCAGCAGAGCCGGCTTCAACGATCCGGTGGACGTGGCCGCCGATGCGAATGCGCTGGACCGGTTGGTCGCCTACACCGGGCGCGACCCGGACGCTTGAGGGGCCGCCACACTTCGCAGACCGGTCGCTCACCGCGCTACGCGATCACAGCCGCTCGAGATAGAAGTACATATGGCGGCCATTGTCGAGCGCGCCCTTGCCGTTGGTGATGCGAGGACGGTGTCGTCATCGACCTTCTTGAAGTGATCGTGGATTGGCATGGAGTCGTACACCATGGTCGCGGTCAGCTCGCCGCGGAACTCCTCCATCCACAGGCTGGCTCCACCTTTCATCAGCTTTGTGTCCTCGTATTTGTTGCCGTCGGCGTCGAGGCGGATGATCGGTTGCACGTCGGATGCGGATCTGAACGTCGTCCAGAACTCGCCGAGGAAGCAGTCGCCCCGGTGACCGGTGGGCAGGTCGCCACCCTTCCACTCGCCGATCATGAACTCGATCGTCGCGGGTTCAAGTGATGGCCACAACGCCTCGAGGTCTTCGTAAGGGATTGGTCCGGCGTAGGCCTTCAACTCATGAAAACGATTGCGAGCTGTCGTCATACGCCGGCGTTCCAGCTTTCCGCGAACTCCAGAAACATGTCGTTCTCCTGACGTGAGGCGATGGTGACGCGCACCCCGTCATCGCCGTAGGGTCGCACGATGATGCGGCTCTTGGCCGACTCGCGCGCGAACTCTTGCCCGCGGCCGGGCAGCGGCAGCCAGACGAAGTTGGCCTGCGACGGCGGCACCTCATAGCCCGCCTGATGCAAGGCCGCTGTCACCCTTGCCCTTTCGGCGATTACGGCATCTGTGCGGGCCAACAATTCGTCGGCTGCGTCCAGCGACGCGATCGCGGCGGCCTGCGAGATGCTCGTCGCGCTGAACGGCACGTAGACCTTGCCCAGCGCGGTGATGATGTCGGGATCGGCGACGGCATAACCCACGCGCAATCCCGCCAGCCCGTAGGCCTTTGAAAAGGTCCGCAGCACAACGACATTGCTGTGGCTGCGGACCAGGCCGAAGCTGTCGGGCGCCATGTCCTCAGTGATGTACTCGACATACGCCTCGTCGAGCGCGATCAGGATGTCGGACGGCACCGCTTCGATGAAGCGGGCCAACGCGTCAGGGTCGACCACGGTGCTGGTCGGATTGTTCGGGTTGCAGACGAAGATCAGCCGTGTCCGGTCGGTCACCGCAGCCGCCATCGCGTCGAGATCGTATGTGTGGTCGGTCAGCGGCACCTGCACCCCTACGGCGCCCGCCGTGCGGGTCTGCAGCGGGTAGATCTCGAAGCTGCGCCAGCCGTAGACGACCTCGTCGCCGACGGTGGAGGTGATCTGGATCAACTGCTGGCACAGGCTCACCGATCCGCAGCCGACCGCGATGTGTTCCGGCGCGAAGTTGACGTGCTTGGCGAGCCGTTCCTTGAGCTCGACGTACCCGTTGTCCGGATAGCGGTTGATGGTGTCGGTGGCCTTCTCGATGGCAGCGCGCACACTGGGCAGCGGGCCGTACACCGTCTCGTTGCTGGCGATCTTGATCGCACCCGGAACGGTCCGCCCGGGCGTGTAGGCCGGCAGATCGGCCAGTTCAGGACGCAGACGGGCAGGCACCTGATCAGTCTATGGGCGGCCGTAGTGCGCTTTGCCTGGTGGCGTAGGCGATGTGTACTCTGTCGGATCGGCGGTAAACCGTCGGGAGGCGTGCCAGAGCGGCCGAATGGGGCTCACTGCTAATGAGTTGTCGCCCTCAAAGGCGACCGGAGGTTCAAATCCTCTCGCCTCCGCCGCGGCTCACGCAGCCACGACACAACTGAATACGCGTATGCGCCCGTAGCTCAACGGATAGAGCATCTGACTACGGATCAGAAGGTTAGGGGTTCGAATCCCTTCGGGCGCGCTTGAGGACTTGATTCATTTGGTGCCGGGGCTGACGTAGCGACTCGATCAAATGAGGTGCAAGGTCAACAAGACAATTGCGACGGTGGTCATGATCACCAGGAGGCCCACGACGATTCGCCATTGCGTCACGGTGAGTTCTTTCGACGCCTGGGTGGATTGTGCGCGATGCCTCTGTGACGGCCGGGGTATTGCAAGCACCGTGTCCTCCGCGCCGGTCTCGGCAGTCACCACTCCGAGTTGCCTGGCGAGCGCGTCAGCGAACTCAACGCACGTCGCATAGCGGTCCGCGGGCGCCTTTGCTAACGCTTTGGAAAATACCGGCCCTAGATCCTTGAGTTCGGGTCGCCTCGTACCGATCGCTGGGGGCGGAGTGCTGAGGTGTTGGCTGATGACGACTGCCGGGTTGGAATGCTGAAACACAGGCGTACCGGTGAGCAGATGGAAAGCTGTTGCGGCCAGTGCGTATTGGTCCGCACGCCCGTCCATCGGGTCTCCCAACAACTGTTCAGGAGCGGCGTACGCGACCGTTCCCACTGCCATGTTCGTGGCGGTGAGTCTCCTGTTGTCATCTGCCCATTTCGCTATCCCGAAGTCAGCTAGAAAGATTCGCTCTTTCGGGTCTTCCGGGCGGGACAGAAGGATGTTCGACGGCTTGACGTCACGGTGCAGCAGTCGCTGTTCGTGCGCGTAATCCAATGCCTCGGCCACTGCTCTGGTTATTCTGACCACCTCGTCCGGTGGTATTCCGTTCGGGTAGCGGGTCTGCAGCAACGTGGCGGCATCGGTACCGTCCACATAGTCCATCGAAATCCAGAGTCGCCCGTCTAACTCTCCGCGATCGTGAATTTCCACGATGTGCGGGTGCCAGAGCGTAGCGGCGATATCAGCCTCCCGGTTGAATCGCTGCCGATATTCGTCATTGACGGTAAGTGCCGCAGGAAGCACCTTCAATGCGTCATACCGCGGCAGCCTCGGATGCTGGGCCAGGTAGACCATGCCCATGCCACCTTCGCCGAGCTTGCGCAGGATGGTGTAACCGGCGTAAACCTGGCCGTCAGCTAACGGCATGTGTGAATCCTACAAGCCTCAGAGCAGCCGCGTGCCCTAAGCGCCGCGGGTCTCCGACGTCCACACCCGGCCGTCGAAATAGCGCATCTTGCGATGATCGTTCTGGTCGGGATACCACCCCGGGGCCAGACTGCCCGACGGTGGGGGCTGCGACGGCGCCGGCTGCTGAACGACGGTGCGCTCCCGGTACTCGCGGCCGCCGCGGGGGGCAAATGCCATACGCACGGCCCAGACGATCACCGCGATCACGACGATGACGATTAAAAGCCAGATCAGCGAATTTATCGTTCCGGCGAAGTTGCCCAAGCTGCCCATCTCGACCTCCCTCTGATGATTGACGGCGTCTCGGCGCGGGCGGCCATCATGGGAAGGCAGGCCGCACATGTCTTCGATTCGATGGTGGGATACCCGCACGCAGGGCAAATGCCGACAGCCATCGCAAAGTCCTCCCAAGATGCCGGCCCCCGACGACGCCGGTCGAATACCCTGCGCTGTTTCCGGTCAAACTAGGGTGATGAGCTCCACCAAGCGCATGGTTGTGATCCTCGTGGCTATCGTCGCCCTCGCGGCCATCGCTCTCCTTCTCGCCACCACCCAGCCCTGGAAGAGCGAGAGGGAGAAACAATGCGAGCGCATGGCGAACGCGAACATGCTCACCGGCGAGGAGTTCGAAGCATTCGTCGACATCTGCAAGGGGCTATAGCCGTTACGGCCGAGCGGCGTTCAGCAGCGAAATCAGCACAGGGATCCGCCGATCGTCGATGTCGGCGATGTCATTATGGGTCAACACATGTCGGAACATCGCGGCGCCGTCGAAGGTGTTGATCAGCACCGCCACCAACGCCGCGAAATTCTCCTCGCCGAACGCCTCGATCTCCTCAGCGCTGGGCACCGCCCGCGCGGCGTCGTAGATCTTGGCGATGTAGGTGGCCATTGCCTCGCGCAAGGTGTCGCGCAGCTTCTCATCGGTGCGCGCGGCGATCATCAGCTCGTAGATCACGGTGTTGGTGGAGTTGGCGGTGAGGTCGCGGATGATCGCCAGCACCTCTTCGATCGCCGGCCGGTCGGAGGGGATGTCGGCAATCCGCTTCGCAGCGGCCTCGAGCTGTCGCCGGCCTGCCTCCTGAGCGGTCGCCGCCATCAGGTCACCCATGGTCGGGAAATGGCGGAACAGGGCGCCGTCGGACACCTGCGCCCGCCGGGCGATGACCTTGGCCGACGCACGTGCATACCCGATCTCGATGATCGTGGCGATACTCGCGTCGAGCAGGCGGGCGATGGTGTCCTCGCGGCGCTGCTGCTGGGTTCTGGCCATTTCAGGCGGACACGGTTTCCCGTGCGCTCTG
>NZ_LZMC01000035.1 GCF_001668615.1 Mycobacterium sp. 1274761.0 | reverse complement strand
GGCCGGTGCGCACCACCAGGTCGAGGTAGTGGTCCTCGGACTGCCACACCTGCGGTCCGGGTGTGTAGCGGCCGATGTCGAGGTAGAAGTCCTGGTCGCGTTCATGGTCAGGGTTGAAGTAGAAGATCGAGGCACGCAAGCCCAGCGGCGGCAGCAGCCACGACTCCAGATAGTGGAACTGAGCGCGCCCGGGCGTCGGCCGGGCCATGTACAACCCCCACGGGGTGACCTTGTACTCGTCCACCGCACGTACGATCCCCTTCGGATCGGTGTTTGTGCGGGCGACCAGGTCGAACAGCTCGTGTTTGGGTGCGTGAATAGGGCAAGCATAGGCCCAGGGAAACGACCGGGGAATGACGCGGTGTCGGTGTGTGGTTCTACCCTGTGAACATGGCTTTCGCGACCGAACATCCCGTGCTTGCGCACTCCGAGTACCGCCCCGTCGAGGCGATGGTGCGCACCGGCGAGGCCGTCGAGGTCGACGACGTTGACGAACTTCTCGCCGCGGTGCGGCACGGGCTGCTGAGCCCCGATGTCGGCGAAGAGGCAGTCAGGACCGCTCTGAGCACGGTTGAGGGGCTGTCCCGCAATGGCTACGACCTGGACCGCTGGTTGGCTGGCAACGGCTTGGAGCTCACCTGGCGCGGGGCGTAGGGTCGCCTCATGAGTCTCAGCAAGCGCAGATGGATCACCTCCGCTGCACTGGCGACCCTCATCGTCGGCTCCCAGTTAATTCCTGCAGCTGCGGCGGCCGATCCGGAGGGCCCGCCGCAGCCCGACCCCGCCGCCCAGGTGGATCCGGGTCTGCTGCACAACATCGTCTACCGCGCGCGGGTGGACGGTGTCTCCCGCGGCGCGAGCATCACCTACGCCGCTGAGGGCGACAAAACGCAGCTGGCTAACCCGACGATGATCCCCGGTCGCATCTTCGAGGCGAACGCCGTCCTTCCCGCGAACGGCACCGCGAGCATGCGGGTGGCCATCGAATGGCCCTATTCGGCCAACCTGACGTGCGAGATCCTGGTCGATGACGTTCTGGTGTCGAAGGCCGAGTCCTTCATCGCCCCGCGCGTGCTGCCGGTCAAGGACGACCCGGATTACGGCGCGCTGACGTGCGAGGCACCGGTCAGCGGGGTGTCGAACCCGGCGGTACCCGACGGCGACGGCGCACCCGCCGGTCCGTCAGCACCTGTGGACGCACCCGCAGCGACCACCGTCTAGGGCTTCCAGCCGGCGGCTTCGGCCCATCCCCGCGCGCGCCAGTAGGCATCGAGGAACCACGGCTCCTTCGCCGCGGTGTAGTCCGGCTCGCTTAACGCCGTGTGCTTGGCCGACAAATAGTTGTTGCGCACACTGGGATTGGCCTTCAGCCAGTCGACGAACATGAGCGCGAACCGTTGGTTGGGCCATCCGTCGACGCGCAGGTGGATATTCGCAGGGCGCCCCGGGTCAGCTGCACCGTGAATTCGCTTGCGCCACAATGACGCATCCCCGTCATGTGCAACATCAGCGGTGATGCCCTCGACGCGGGGATAGCCGACGTCGCTCAACGCGACGACGAGTTCGTCGGCCACATCGAGTGATTCCACGGTCACCTGGATATCGACGACGTCCTTGGCGTCCATGTCGGGGACGGCGGTTGAGCCGATGTGGTCGATCCGCAATGCCTTTGCACCGCAAGCCATTTGAAGCCGGTTGATGATGCGGCGTGCATCGTCGGCCCACTCGGGTTTGTAGGCGACCAGTTCAGCAGGTGGGCGAACCACCTGGCGGGTACGGATGTTGTGAGCCAGCGGCAGTATCCGGTGATACCAAACGTCTCGTGCCCGCTGAACCAGTTCGCCCGGCGACCCCGAGTTGTCGAGCAGTACGTCGGCGATGGCCCGACGCTGCTCCTCGGACGCCTGCGCGGCGATCCGGGCGCGGGCGTCGGCCTCGTCCATCCCCCGTTTGATCAGCCGCTCGACCCGAGTCTCCTCGTCGGCGTGAACGACGACGACCAGCGGGAACATCGGCGCCATCCCCGTCTCGACCAGCAGGGGAATGTCCTCCACCACCACCGCATCATCGGAGACCGCGGCAATGATCTCCTCTCGCCGCTTGCCCACTAGAGGATGCACGATGCCGTTGAGACGTTGGCGCTGCTGATCGTCGACGAACGCCTTGGCCGCAAGGGCCGGCCGGTTCAGTGCGCCGTCAGGCAGCAGGATGTCGCCGCCGAACGCGTCGACCAGCGCCGCCAGCCCTTCGGTACCCGGCTCGACGACCTCCCTGGCGATCACGTCACCGTCGACGATGATGCCGCCGCACTCATTGAATGCGGCGGACACCGTCGATTTCCCGGCGCCGATGCCGCCGGTCAGACCGATGCGAATCATCCGGTCGGGCGCCGGTCAGGCGCTGCCGGCCAGCTTCTCCCGCAACGCCGCCAGCTGCGCGTCGCTGGCCAGCGAACCGCCTGCAGACTGCTCCTCGCCACGCGAAACGCCGTTGGCCGAGGACGGGGCCGCTGCGGCGGCTTCCGCTTCGGCCGCCGCGAACTTCTCCATCTGCGCGGTGTGCATCTTGTGCCGGCGCTCGGCCTCGGCGTAACGGGCCTCCCACTCGTCGCGCTGCTTCTCGAAGCCCTCGACCCATTCGTTGGTGTCGGCGTCGAAGCCCTCGGGGAAGATGTAGTTGCCCTGCTCGTCGTAGCTGTCGGCCATGCCGTACTTCGACGGGTCGAACTCCTCGGTGTAGTCCTCGTTGGCCTGCTTGAGGCTCAGCGAGATCCGGCGACGCTCGAGGTCGATATCGATGACCTTGACCATCGCGTCGTCGCCGACCGCGACCACCTGGTCGGGCACCTCGACGTGGCGCTCGGCCAGTTCGGAGATGTGCACCAGGCCCTCGATGCCCTCCTCGACGCGAACGAACGCACCGAACGGCACCAGCTTGGTGACCTTGCCCGGAACGATCTGGCCGATGGCGTGGGTGCGGGCGAAGTGCCGCCACGGATCTTCCTGAGTTGCCTTGAGCGACAGAGAAACCCGCTCCCGGTCCATGTCGACGTCGAGCACCTCGACGGTGACCTCGTCGCCCACCTGAACAACCTCGGACGGATGGTCGATGTGCTTCCAGGACAGCTCGGAGACGTGCACCAGGCCGTCGACACCGCCGAGATCGACGAACGCGCCGAAGTTGACGATGGAGGACACGACACCCTTGCGAACGGCGCCCTTCTGCAGCTGGTTGAGGAACTCGCTGCGCACCTCGGACTGCGTCTGCTCCAGCCAGGCGCGGCGCGAGAGCACCACGTTGTTGCGGTTCTTGTCGAGCTCGATGATCTTGGCCTCGATCTCCTTGCCGATGTACGGCTGGAGATCGCGGACGCGGCGCATCTCGACCAGTGATGCGGGCAAGAAGCCGCGCAGGCCGATGTCGAGGATCAGGCCGCCCTTGACGACCTCGATGACGGTGCCCTTGACGGCCTCGTCCTTCTCCTTGAGCTCTTCGATGGTGCCCCAGGCGCGCTCGTACTGCGCGCGCTTCTTGGACAGGATCAGGCGGCCTTCCTTGTCCTCCTTGGTGAGGACCAGGGCTTCGACCTCATCGCCGACGGACACCACCTCGTTGGGGTCGACGTCGTGCTTGATGGAGAGCTCTCGGGAAGGGATGACGCCTTCGGTCTTGTAACCGATGTCGAGCAAGACCTCGTCACGGTCAACCTTGACGATGGTCCCCTCGACGATGTCGCCATCGTTGAAGTATTTGATGGTTTTGTCGATGGCGGCGAGAAAGTCCTCGCTCGAGCCGATGTCGTTGACGGCTACTTGCGGCGAGGTGACGGAGGGACTTGGCATGTGGTGGGTTGCTCCGGACAGGTTGGGTCGTAGGGACTGATGACTGTTGTTGTTTGGCTTCGGCGCGAACGCCGAGATCGTGCTTCGCACCCGCAGCAGAGATCGCGAAACCACGTCACGGGTACCTGTCGAGGTTACTCGACTGGGCACATGCTGGACAAACTCGGTCCGAAACAAACGGCGCGTCGGCCGCTACCCTGCTCTGGTGACCTACGTGGGCCCGCCGTCGCAGCCGCTTTTCTACGGTCCGCCGTATCCGCCGATTCAGAAGAAGGTACGCAAGGTCGGGGCGCCGCTCGGCGTGTTGATCCTGCTCGGCACCATCGCCGGCCTGATCGTGATCGCGCTGACCGCATTCAACCCGGGCGGGACCTCGATCGGATTCGTCCTCTCAAGCGTGGCGATGACCGTGGTCGTGCTGGCCTACCTGTGGCTGGACCGGTGGGAGCCCGAGCCGCCCCGCCTGCTGATCCTGGCCTTTCTGTGGGGAGCGTCGGTGGCCGTGGTCATCGCGGCGATCCTGCAGCTGGTCGCCGAGGCCGCGTTCAACCCCACCGCATCGGACTCGGTCAGCCCGGTCACCATCGTTCTGGGTGCGCCGCTGACAGAAGAGGCCGCCAAGGGGCTGTTCCTGCTGGTCATGATGACGGGTAGGCGCCGCAACGAGCTGAACTCGCTGACCGACTGCCTGGTGTACGCCGGTCTGGTCGGCGCTGGGTTCAGCTGGCTGGAAGACATCCTCTACATCGGCGGCGGTGACACGGTCGGCGACTCGTTGGGGACCGCAGCGATGCGGCTGGTCATGGCGCCGTTCGCGCACTCGTTGTTCACGTCTATGTTCGGCATCGGCGTGTACTTCGCGCTGCAACAGCGCACCGCGGCGGCGAGACTGGGCCCCCTTGTCCTGGGCTACGTCGGCGCGGTGTTCATGCACGGGCTGTGGAACGGCTCGTCGCTGCTGGGCGCCGGCGCGTATTTCGGCGTCTACGTGCTGTGGATGGTGCCGATCTTCGCGCTGGTCATCTGGGTCGGGGTGGCCAGCCGCCGCAAGGAGCAGGTGATCACCGCGCAGAAGCTGCCCGGCATGGTGGCGGCAGGCCTTGTTTCGCCCAACGAGGCGACCTGGCTGGGCTCGCTTCGCGAGCGCAAGGCGGCCATCGGTCAGGCCGCCCGACTGGGCGGACCGGCCGCGGCTAAGGCGGTGAAAAACTTCGCGACACAGGTGGTGGAGTTGGCGTTCGTGCGCGACCGCATTGATCGCGGCTTCGGCGACCCGCGGGTGAACGCGCTCCTGGTGGAGGAGACCTACGCCGTCTACGGCGCCAGGGCTGCTGCTCCCGTCCTGCAGGGCCTGGCCGGCTACCGGGCCGCCCTGCGTTAGTGCGGCGCTGGTTCTGATGGAGGCGCCTAATGCGCCGCCGTGTCCCAGCTGCGGCCGTACCCCACCGACACCTCCAGCGGAACATCCAGCGGATAGGCGCCGCCCATCATGTCGCGCACAACCTTCTCCACCTGGTCGCGTTCCCCCTCGGCGACCTCGAACAGCAGCTCGTCGTGCACCTGCAGCAGCATCCGTGACTTCAGCCCGGCATCCTTGAGCGCCCTGTCGACTTCGATCATCGCCACCTTGATGATGTCGGCGGCGCTGCCCTGGATCGGGGCGTTCAACGCGGCGCGCTCGGCGGCCTCGCGGACGTTGCGGTTGCTGCTGTCGAGCTCCGGCAGGTACCGGCGCCTGCCGAAGACCGTCGAGGTGTAGCCGTCCTTGCGGGCCTGATCGACGACATTGTGCAGATAGTCGCGGACGCCGCCGAACCGGTCGAAGTACTGCTCCATCTGGACCTTGGCTTCCTCCGTGGAGATCTTGAGCTGGGCGGCGAGACCGTAGGCGCTCAGTCCGTATGCAAGCCCGTAGGACATCGCCTTCACGCGCCGCCTCAGCTCGGGCGTGACCTGGTCGATCGGCAGGCTGAACGCCCGCGATGCGACGAAGGAATGCAGGTCTTCACCCGTGCGGAACGCCTCGATCAGTCCCTCGTCGTGCGACAGGTGCGCCATGATGCGCATCTCGATCTGGCTGTAGTCGGCCGTCATCAGCTCGGCATATCCCTTGCCAACGACGAAAGCATCGCGAATGCGCCGACCCGCCTCGGTGCGGATCGGGATGTTCTGCAGGTTGGGCTCCGTCGATGACAGCCGGCCCGTGGCCGCAATGGTTTGGTTGAACGTCGTGTGAATGCGGCCGTCGGAGGCGACCGAGTTGATCAGTCCGTCGACGGTGACCTTGAGCCGCGTGACGTCGCGGTGAGCCAGCAGATGCTGCAGGAACGGGTGGCCGGTCTTGTCGAACAGACCCTGCAGCGCGTCCGCGTCGGTGGTGTAACCGGTCTTGGTGCGCTTGGTCTTCGGCATCTCGAGTTCGTCGAACAGCACCACTTGAAGCTGCTTGGGCGAACCGAGGTTGATCTGCTTGCCGATCACGGCGTAGGCCGCCTCGGCGGCGTCGCGGATCTGGTCGGCGAACTCGCTCTGCAGCTGCGAGAGCTGGTCGAGATCCACGCCGATGCCCGCGGTTTCCATCTCGGCCAGCACCCGCTGCACGGGCAGCTCCATATCGCTCAGCAGCGACGACGACTCGATGCGCGTGAGCTCCTCGTCGAGGGCGTCGGCGAGGTCCATCACCGCGCTGGCCCGCAGGATGGATGTCTGGACCGCCTGCTCGTCCACCCCGTCGCTGTCGTCGAGCAGCGAAAGCTGTTGCTGCTCAGGGTTTTCCGCACGCAATTCCCGCTTGAGGTAGCGCAGCGACAGGTCGTCGAGCGCGAAGCTGCGTTGTCCCGGCCTGACAAGGTAGGCCGCGAGCGCGGTGTCCGACGTGACACCCCGCAGCGTCCAGCCGCGGCCCTCCAGGTCGTGCATGGCGAGCTTCGCCTCGTGCAGCGCCTTGGGTGCATCGGCGTCGGCGAGCCACGCCGCGAGCGCCGACTCGTCGTCGGGATGCAGATCGGCTGTCTCGAGGTAGCGGCCATCGCCGTCGCCGGCCACGATGGCCAGCGCGGTGGCGTCGGCGTCGAAGGCCAGGTGTGTCCCGATGACGGCCAGCCCAGACCGCTTGCCCTTGGTGTGCTCGGCCAGCCAGCTGCCCAGCTCACCGGGTTCGAGCGCGCCGCCGCGCACGTCGAAGCCCTGGTCGACTTCGGGGTCCGCCGAAGCCAGCGTCTCGAATAGGCGGTCCCGCAGGACGCGGAACTCGAGGTCGTCGAACAGGCGGTGAATCTGGTCGCGGTTCCACGGCTGCATGCGCAGCGTCTCGGGTGTCTGCGCCAACGGGACGTCCTTGACGAGGTCGGTGAGCTCACGGTTGAGCACGACGTGCGACAGGTTGGCGCGCAGGGCGTCGCCGACCTTGCCCTTCACGGTGTCGACCTGGTCCACGAGAGCCTGCAGCGAACCGTATTCGGCGATCCATTTTGTCGCGGTCTTCTCCCCCACGCCCGGGATGCCGGGCAGGTTGTCGCTGGGGTCACCGCGCAGCGCGGCGAAGTCGGGGTACTGCTGCGGGGTGAGCCCGTACTTCTCCAGCACCGCCTCGGGCGTGAAACGGGTCAGCTCGCTGACGCCCTTGCGCGGATACAGGACCGTGACGTCGTCGCTGACCAACTGCAACGAGTCTCGGTCCCCGGTGACCACCAGCACCCGGTACCCCTCGTTCTCGGCCTGGGTGGCCAGGGTGGCGATCACGTCGTCGGCTTCGAAACCCGGCTCGGCAAGCACCGTGATGCCCAGCGCGCCGAGCACCTCCTTGGTGATGTCGATCTGTCCGCGGAACTCGTCGGGCGTCGACGACCGGCCGGCCTTGTACTCGGGGTACTTCTCCAACCGGAAGGTCTGCCGCGACACGTCGAAAGCGGCGGCGATGTGGCTGGGCTGCTCGTCGCGCAGAAGGTTGATCAGCATCGCGGTGAACCCGTAGACCGCGTTGGTGGTCAGGCCTCCCTGGGTCTTGAAGTTCTCCGCCGGAAGCGCATAGAAGGCCCGGAACGCCAACGAATTGCCGTCCAGCAGCATCAATGTCGGCTTGTCGGTCGCCTTCTCGGCCGTTGCGGGTGCACTTGCGGTCACGGCCCTACTCTATGCACGGCCGCTGACACGCAGTAGCCGTCGTGCCACTGACCACGACACGTCTCGTAGCCGTCGGTCTACTCGTCAGACAAGATCGGAACATGACCACTTATGCCCTTGTTCCCGGCGCGTGTCATGGCGCATGGTGCTTTGACGACCTCACCGACGAACTTCGCGCCGACGGGCACCGCGTCGTGCCACTGACGTTGACCGGGGTTGCCGAGCGAGCTCACCTTTTGCACGCCGGCGTCAACCTGGAGACCCACATCGCGGACGTCACAGCGGACCTCACCGCCCACCGAGTCACCGATGCGGTGCTCGTCGGGCACAGCTACGGCGGCATGGTGATCACTGCGGTCGCCGATCGCATGCCCGAACGGATCCACGCGCTGGTGTACATCGACGCATTCGTCCCCGAGAACGGCGACTCCTGCTGGACGCTGACCACCGACGAGCAGCGCCGGTGGTATGCGAACGTCGACCGGACCGGCTACGGCGTGCCACCGCTGCCGTTCTTCGACGAACGCGCCACCGCACATCCACTCGCGTCACTCATGCAGCCAATCCGGTTGAGCGGCAACCTCTCCGGCATCCGCCGCCGCTATTACATCTACGCGATGCAATGGCCCGACGAGTCGCCGTTCGCTGCCACATTCGCCCGACTGCGTGACGATCCGGCGTGGTCCACACATGCGCTCGACGGCGCGCATAACCTAATGCGTGACTGCCCCGACGACTTGCTCAGCATCCTGCTCGCCGCCGGGCGGCACTAGCGACTCATCGCAACCACTGCGAATCAGTAGCCACGGTATGACGCAACTGCTGCCCGACCGCTATCGACCGACCCGTCCGCCAAACTGGAACACGTTTCAGTTTTCCGCCGCAACTCGGTAGGCTGACCGGCGTGTCAACATCCACTCAACCGGCGGTCGACGGGTGGTTCGCCACCGACGGATCGGGAGCGCCGTACCTCATCGGCGGCAAGTGCCATCAATGCGGAACATATGTCTTTCCGCCGCGCGCCAACAACTGCCCCAATCCGGCGTGTGACGGCGACCAGCTGGCCCAAGTGCCGTTGTCGCGGCGGGGCACCCTTTGGAGTTACACCGAGAACCGCTATCCCCCGCCCGCGCCGTATCCGGCGCCGGATCCGTTCGAGCCGTTCGCGATCGCTGCGGTGGAGTTGGCCGACGAGGGGCTGATCGTGTTGGGCAAGGTCGTCGACGGCACCCTTGCCGCCGATCTGAAGGTCGGTATGGAGATGGAGCTGACAACGATGCCGCTGTTCGTCGATGACGAGGGCGTCGAGCGGATCGTGCACGCCTGGACGATCGCATGAGTCCAGAACCGCTGTACATCCTCGGGGCCGGTATGCACCCATGGGGCAAGTGGGGCCGCGACTTCACCGAGTACGGCGTTGTCGCCGCACGGGCGGCGCTGGCCGAGGCGGGACTGGAGTGGCGTCAGATTCAACTGGTGGCCGGCGCGGACACCATCCGTAACGGTTATCCCGGCTTCATCGCCGGGTCGACCTTCGCGCAGAAGCTCGGCTGGAACGGTGTGCCCGTCAGCTCCAGCTACGCCGCGTGCGCCAGCGGGTCCCAGGCGCTGCAAAGCGCGCGGGCGCAGATCCTTGCCGGGTTCTGCGACGTCGCGCTGGTCATCGGCGCCGACACCACGCCCAAGGGGGCGTTCGCGCCGGTCGGCGGCGAGCGTAAGAACGACCCGGATTGGCAGCGCTTCCATTTGATCGGCGCCATGAACCCGGTGTACTTCGCGCTGCTGGCGCGTCGGCGGATGGACCTCTACGGCGCCACCTCAGAGGACTTCGCTCAGGTCAAGGTGAAAAACGCCCTGCACGGCCTGCAGAACCCGAACGCCCGCTACCGCAAGGAGAGTTCGGTCGAGGATGTGCTCGCCAGCCCCGTGGTGGCCGATCCTTTGCGGCAGTTGGACATCTGCGCGACCTCGGACGGAGCGGCCGCGCTGATCGTGGCGAGCAAGTCGTTCGCCGAAAAGCATCTCGGGTCGCTCGAGGGTGTTCCGTCGGTGCGGGCGGTCAGCACCGTCACCCCACAATACCCGCAGCATCTGCCCGAATTGCCGGACATTGCAACGGATTCCACGGCCGTGGTCGCCGCGCCGGAGCGGGTGTTCAAAGACCAGATCCTCGACGCCGCCTATGCCGAGGCCGGTATCGGGCCCGAGGACGTCAGCCTCGCCGAGGTCTACGATCTGTCGACCGCGCTGGAGCTGGACTGGTACGAGCATCTCGGCCTGTGCGAGAAGGGCGAGGCCGAGCAGCTGCTCCGCAGTGGCGCGACGACCATCGGCGGCAAGGTGCCGGTCAACCCGTCGGGCGGCCTGGCCTGCTTCGGTGAGGCCATTCCCGCGCAGGCCATCGCGCAGGTCTGCGAGCTTACTTGGCAGCTCAAGGGCCAGGCGACGGGTCGCCAGGTCGAAGGCGCCACCGTCGGCGTCACGGCCAACCAGGGGCTGTTCGGTCACGGCTCGTCGGTGATCGTCGCGCGCTAAATCCTGGCTCTGGCCGCATTGAGGGCACCTTCTATCTCAAGCCATGTGCGGCGGACGATCTCGGCGACGGGCAGCAGCTCGGCGATCCGCGACGACACCTGGCCGGTATTGGCGACGCTGGCCTCCATGTCGCCGTCGAAGTAGAGATCGGTGACCTTCCCGAGCAGCTGCACGTCGGGGTCGTGGGCGGCTGCCCGCGTTGCGAGCCCGGTACGCAGAACCCGCATGGTCGGGTTGCCTGGCATGTCGAGAAGCACTGTGCCCCAGTCGTTTGCATCGATGATCGCGTTCTTGAAGTTCGCGTGCACCGACGACTCCGTGCTGGCCAGCATTCGCGTGCCCATCTGCACGCCTTCAGCACCCAGCACCACGGCGGCGGCGGCCGACCGCGCGTCGCACACACCGCCGGCTGCAATGAGCGGCAGGTGAATACGTTCGGCGACGAGCGGAAGCAGGACCATTGTCGAGGCACCCAGCGCCGACTTGAATCCACCGCCCTCGACGCCTTCGACCACCAGCGCGTCGACACCGGCATCGGCAGCCTTCATCGCGGCCCGAAGTGAACCGATGACGTGCACCACGGTCATGCCTGCCTCGTGCAGCCGCGCAGTGAACAACGCGGGATCACCGGCCGAGGTGAAGACGCACCGCACTCCCGCCTCGGCGAGCACATCGAGGATGGACGGATCCTTTTTCCAGCCCTGAATCATCAGGTTGGCGGCGACCGGCTTGTCAGTGAGCATGCGAACGCGGTGCAGATCGGCTTGCCCGTCGGGCGTCAGCGTCTCGATCATGCCCAGGCCACCGGCTTCGGAGACGGCGGCGGCGAGCTCTGCCCGCGCGATGTAAGTCATCGGCGCCTGGACGATCGGGTAGTCGACGCCGAGCAGCGTCTGAATGCGGTTGGCCACGATTATTCTTAGCGCACGCTGAGCCTTGAGCGAACGTGCATGACCTGCCCAAATTCGGCGGCGTGTCATGAGCAGACACGCACGCTCGCGCTAGGAAAGGGTCGAGTCAGGCGACGCCGAGGTAGGCGGCGCGAATGCTGTCATCTTTCAACAGGTCTCGGGCATGGCCTTCGCGGGTGATCTCACCCGTTTCCAGGATGTAGGCCCGATCAGAGCGGGTGAGCGCCTGCTGCGCGTTCTGCTCGACGAGCAGCACCGTGGTGCCCTGGGCGTTGATGTCGGCGATGATCGTGAAGATCTGCGAGATCACCATGGGCGCCAACCCCATCGACGGCTCGTCGAGCAGCAGCACCCGGGGCCGCGCCATCAGCGCCCGGCCGATGGCCAGCATCTGCTGTTCCCCGCCGGACAGCGTGCCGCCCACCTGGTTCTTCCGTTCACCCAACCGGGGAAAGGTTTCCAGCACCCAGTCCAGGCGTTCCCTGTGTTCGGCCTTGGACGCGAATTTACGTCCGTAGCAACCCATCTCGAGGTTCTCGGTGACGGTCATGCCGGGAAAGACACCGCGTCCTTCCGGCGCCTGGATCAGGCCCTCGGTGACACGCCGGTGCGCCTTCATGCGGGAAATGTCGTTGCCCTCGAACCATACCGATCCCGAGGTCAGCGGTCGCAGCCCGGAGATCGCGCGCATGATGGTGGTCTTGCCGGCACCGTTGGACCCGAGCAACGTCACCAGCTCGCCCTGACGCACCACGAGCGAGACACCGTGCAGCGCTTGAATTCTGCCGTAGTGCACGACGATGTCTCGGGCTTCGAGCAGCACGGGCCGATTGTCTACGGCAGACGACGTGTCATTGGTCGCTGTCATCGGGCACCCCCAGGTAAGCGGCAATGACCTTCGGGTCCTCGCGAATCTCGGCGGGCAGGCCGTCGGCGATCTTGCGGCCGAACTCCAGCACGATGATCCGGTCGGTGACACCCATGACCAGCCGCATGTCGTGTTCGATCAGCAGCACGGTGTAGCCGTCGTCGCGGATTTTGCGGATGAGTTCGATGAGCGCGGCCTTTTCGCTCGGGTTGAATCCGGCGGCCGGCTCGTCGAGGCACAGCAGTTTGGGTTCGGTCGCCAGCGCACGCGCGATCTCGAGCCGCCGCTGGTCACCGTAGGGCAGATTTTTCGCCTTCTCCTGGCCGCGGTGCGCGATGCCGACGAAGTGCAGCAGGGCGGCCGAACGCTCAATGGCCGATCGCTCTTCGCGGCCATGCCGCGGCGTGCGTACCAGCGCACCCGGCACCGACGTGTGGTGCCTGGCGTCGGTGCCCACCATGACGTTCTCCAGCGCCGTCATGTCGCCGAACAGCCGAATGTTTTGGAATGTACGGGCAATTCCCTTGCGGGTGATCTGATGCCGCTTGATACGCCCGAGCGGCGCACCGTCGAAGATCACCGAGCCCGAGGTGGGCCGGTACACACCGGTGATCGCGTTGAAGCACGTGGTCTTGCCCGCCCCGTTGGGCCCGATCATGCCGAGGATCTCGCCGCGGCGGATGTCGAAGGTGACCGAGTCCAGCGCGGTCAACCCGCCGAATTTGACCGTCAGGTCCTGTGTCTGCAACAGGACTTCGCCCTCGGCGGCGTGAATGTCGCGGTGAACACCCGCGAGTTCTTCGACGGCTTCCTGGGGCATCGGAGACGTCATGCGGCCGGCTCCTTCTCGCGTGGACCAACCCGCAGCAGCTCGCGCGCCGCCTTCCCGTAGGCCAGCAACTGCTGGCGGGCCGGAAACAGCCCCTCGGGCCGGAAGATCATCAGTACCACCAACGCGAGACCGAAGAAAAGGTACTTCAGATCGCCGAGGTTGATGCCGAGGAACTCCACGCCCAGCAGACGGTTGGGCAGGTAGACGATGATGAACGCGCCAAAGATCACCCCGAGCTTGTTGCCCTGCCCACCGAGCACCACCGCGCACAGGAACAGCATCGAGTTGATGATGTTGAACGTCGGCGGTGCGACGTATTGCACCTGCCCGGCGTACAGCGCTCCGGAAAGCCCGCCTATCGCCGCCCCGATCACGAACGCCCACAGCTTGAACCGGAAGGTGTTGACACCCATCACTTCAGCGGCGTCCTCGTCCTCGCGAATGGCGATCCAGGCGCGCCCCACGCGGCTGCGTTCGAGGTTGCCGACGAGGATCAAAATCACGACGATGAGGGCCAGGCCGAGCCAGAACCACCAGGTGCCGTAGTTGGCGTGACCCGCCGAATTCGCGCTGGAGAAAACGCCTTCGGGGAGTTTGTCGCTCTCCCCTACCCGCGGGAACGCCACCTCGTTGAGCCCGCGCGGGCCGTTGGTGATATCGGCGAGGTTGTCGGCCATGAGCCGGATGATCTCGCCGAAGCCCAGCGTGACTATGGCCAGATAGTCGCCACGCAACCGCAGCGTCGGGATGCCGAGGATCAGCCCGGCCATCGCCGTGATCGCCATCGCCAGGGGCACACACGACAGCCACGCCCACGGCGTGCTGAGGAATCCGTTGGGGCTGACCTTGTTCCACGGGCTGTCGGGGCTGGTGAGCAGCGCAACGGTATAGGCGCCGACGGCGTAGAAGCCCACGTAGCCGAGGTCCAGCAGACCGGCCTGACCGACCACCACGTTCAACCCGATCGCGATGATCGCGACCATCGCGAACTGTGCCATGGTGCCGCCGAAGCTGATGCCGGGCGTATCCAGGAACGGCGGGGTGAACAGCGGCAACAGGGCGACGACGCCGAAGAGCAGCAGGCCGAACACCCACTTCTGGATTCGGGAGCGCATGTCCCACCACTGGCGCAGGCCGTCGCCCGGTGCCAGCAGGCGTTTCTGGGCGGGGCTCATGCGCGTGCCTTTCCGAGGCTCTCACCGAGTATCCCGGTCGGCCGGAACAGCAGCACGAGAACGAGCAGCGCGAACGCGATCACGTCACGCCACTGGGTGCCGAACACCGCCTGCCCGTAGTTCTCCATGATGCCCAACAGCAGGCCACCGAGCAGCGCGCCGCGAAGATTGCCGATTCCTCCGAGCACCGCGGCCGAAAAGGCCTTGATGCCCAACAGGAATCCGCCGGAGTAGATGATGCCCTGCGGCACCTTCAGTGTGTACAGCAGAGCGGCCGCGCCGGCGAGCAGTCCACCGATCAGGAACGTGGCCATGATGATGCGTTCGCGCGACACACCCATGAGTGTGGCGGTCGTCGAGTCCTGCGCGACAGCGCGGATGCCGCGCCCGAACTTCGTCCGGTTGATCGCGAAGTCGGTCAGCACCGCGAACACGAGCGCCGCCACCACGATGACCACGGTGACGTTCGACACCGAGGCACCGAAGATCGTGAACTGCGTCTTGGGCTGAACAAGGATGATCGGCTGTTGTGCGTTGCTGCCGCCATAACCCTTGAGCAGCTTGGGCAAAACGAAGTGGACGAACTCCTGCAACACGAACGACATGCCGATCGCGGTGATGAGGAAGGCCAGCGACCGTGCGTTGCGTTTTCGAAGGGGCCGGTAGGCGATGAACTCCAACCCGATGGCGGCCGAGCCCGATACCAGCATGGCGAACAACATCGCGATCGCCAGATACGCGATCGTCAGCGCAATGCCCTTGTTGTAGGCGTTGCCGCTCGGAGTGAAGCCCATGATGAGGTCGAGCGAAAAATACGCACCGAACATGCCGAGCATGAAGATCTCGGAGTGTGCGAAATTGATCAGCCGCAGCACGCCAAACACCAGCGTGTAGCCAACCGCCACCAGCGCGTAGATAGCCCCCCATGACAGGCCGTCAATTGTCAACTGCCAGAAGCCGCTTCGCAGGTTCTCAAGATTGAAGTTGATATTGGCAGCCAGGCAGGCGTACTGCTCGATGCAATCAGGGGGGATCAAACTCATCCGGTGGCGGCTCCTCGCACGGGTGATCTGTAGCGAAAACGCGTCCGAGATTTGAGGTCTCGGACGCGCTTCGCCGCAGGGTTACTGGACCTTGAAGATCCAGATCAAATTGGTGGTGAGCTCCCCATTGGGCGTCCATTGGTATTTACGTGCCACACCCTGGCCGTTGTAATTCCTGACAAAGTCGAGCAGCGCGGGCCGGGTGATGGCGCCCGAGTCAATGCCCTTGACCAGGATGGTGCCGAGGTCGTAGCCCTCGGCGCTGTAGGTACCCGCCTCGGCGTTGAATTTCTTCTTGTACTCGTCGGCGAACGCCCCGGTGGCGGGACCGCACGGGCAGGACAGGATGGCGTCCTTGGCCGCCTCGCCGGCCTGGCTGACGAACTGCGGATCCTTGGTGCCGTCGGCGCTGACGAAGGTGCCTTTGAAGCCGCCGTCCTTGAGCTGCTGGACGAGCGGGGCCGCCTCCGAGTAGTAGCCGCCGTAGAACACGGAATCGGGGTTCACGCCCTTGACCTGGGTGACCGCGGCGGAGAAGTCCTTGTCGCCCTTCTTGACCGAGATGTTGCAGCCGCCGTCGGCAACGGGGCCCAAGGTGTCGCGGACGGCGGTCGCCAGACCCAGGCCGTAGTCGGTGCTGTCGTCGATCACGCAGACCTTCTTGAACTTCAGCCCGTTCTTCAGGTAGTTCGCCACCGACGGGCCCTGGACGGCGTCGTTGGCCAGGCCGCGGAAGAATGTCTTCCAGCCGTTCTCGCTGAGCGTCGGGTTGGTCGCCGATGCGGTGACAGCGACCAGGCCGGCCTGGTTGAACACGCCGCCGGTGGCCTTCGTCTCGCCCGAGAAGGCCGGCCCCACAAGGCCGATCGTGTACTGGTCGTCGACGATCTGCGGCGCGATCGCTGTGGCCTTCTGCGGATCGCCTTCGGTGTCGAACGGCTTGAGCTGGACCTGGCAGCCCGGATTGGCGGCGTTGTGCTTGTCGATGGCCAGTTGCACGCCGTTCTTGATGTTGATGCCGAGTGCGGCGTCGGGGCCGTTGAGCGCGCCGGCCATGGCGATCGAGACGGGCGGGCAGTTGGCTTTGCCGTCACCTGCGGGATCCGCGGGCACGGCACCTGCAGCCGCCTTGACCTCTCCGCCGTTCTCGTCGATCTGTACCTGCTCGACGATCTTCAGATTGGTCTGCGACGTCTCCTCTTCGGGCTTGGACTGCTGACAGGCAGCCATGCTGAGCACCAACAGTCCTGCGCTACCGAACGCAACTGCGTTCCGTGCCACGCGACCGCGCACGTTTCACCTCCGACTCAATAACCTGACCGATAACCTGACAGCTTCGGGGTAGAACATAGCCGCCACGTAGCCGTAGTGCGCGTTTTCCGTCATTGGTCCGACGGCGCTGCGCCCCCGGGTGCGGCAAGAGTCTCCAACACCACCTCCGCGACGCGCCTCATCGTGGTCCGCCGATCCATTGCCGCGCGCTGGATCCACTTGAACGCCTCGGGTTCTGTCATCTGGTGTTTTTCCTGCAGCAAGCCCTTGGCCCGTTCGACGAGCTTGCGCGTCTCCAGGCGCTCGGACAGCGTCGCGACTTCCTTCTCCAGCGCCGCGATCTCGCCGAACCGGCTGACCGCCAGCTCGATCGCGGGAATGAGGTCGCTGATCGAGAAGGGTTTGACGAGGTAGGCCATGGCTCCGGCGTCGCGGGCCCGCTCGACGACTTCCCGCTGGCTGAAGGCAGTGAGCACGACGATCGGAGCGATGCGCTTACCGGCGATCTCCGACGCAGCGTCGATGCCGTCGCGCCGCGGCATTTTGACGTCCATGATCACCAGGTCCGGCCGCAGTTTCTCGGCCAGCTCGACGGCTTCCTGACCGTCGCCGGCCTCACCGACCACCTCATAACCTTCCTCGCGCAGCATCTCGGCGAGGTCGAGCCGGATCAGGGCTTCATCCTCCGCGATGAGAACACGGTGTGGCTTGGCCTCATCATTCGTTGCGCGGGTCATGGCTGTCATTGTGGCGGTCGCGGGCCGAGTCAGCGACCGCGGGGCATCCTCTATGGTGGAAGGCCGACTGCTGCAAGGCCCTCGTATCCCAACTGGCAGAGGAAACGGATTCAAAACCCGTACAGTGTGAGTTCGAATCTCACCGAGGGCACCGCGCCGCCATCAAACTGTGAGTCTTCTGCGGATTCGTCAATTTGCAGTGATTTTTGGTTGGACCGTGTTATGAATCACCCACCGTTACCCGTCGGGGGAGAAATAACTCATGGTCAAAGTACTTTCGTTCGCAAATAAGCTACTTGTGGCCGGGGCATTGGCGGCCTGCCTGGCCGGTGTTGGCGGGTTTGCGGGCACGGCCGCCGCCGATCCTGAGTCGTGTTGGGGCGGCATTCCCGACGCGGAGTCGCATATGCCTGCGTACCCCGACCACCGGGTGCCCGGCGATCAGGACGCCGGCTGCGCACTTCTGCGCGACAGCAGCGATACGAGCATGCCCGACCTCTCAACTGCCGGAACTTGGGGCCAGGACAAGATCGGCGCGGCCGGTTCATATCCCGGTCACAGCCCTGCGTTCAACGTCGTCCCGCAGACACGGGTTGGCGGCTGACGCAATCACCCGCTACAGCAGGATGCTGGTCGGCACGGGCGCCAACAGGGCTCGCTGCACCGCCTTTGCCTGCCGGTAGCCGACAAATGCGCCGATCACAGTGAACCCCGCGATCCCGGCGAGCCCGGGCATGGCTTCGACGATCAGCTCGGTGGTGCTCGCCGTCCTCAGGTACTCGGGATATCCCGCCCGGAATGCGTGCGGCGTCCGAACCGTGCCTGAATCACTAACTCCCATTGGGCTTTTCGCCTGTGGCGCCGAGTACGACGGCGTCGGCGGCGCTTCGGAGGCGGGTACACCTTCCGGTTCCGGAGACACCGGGGGCTGCGCGGCCAGCGGGACGGCCGCCGGCGGCCCCGGCAGTGCCGGTAGGGCGGCGGGACCGCCTGCCGAGCCGGGGGAACCGGCGGTACGAGGGGTCGCACGGATGACGACGGTCCGGGCCGACGGCGCCGTGGACACCCTGGGCAGGTTGCCAGGGCGGCCTGTGGTGGTGGCAGACGGCACCCCACCGCCGCCTCCGCCGCTAACACCGGTACCGCTGCCGACCGCGCTTTCGGCGACGGCGACGTTCTCGGGAACGTTTGCAAGCGAACGGGTTCCGACGCTCTCGGCGCTTTTCGCGGCCCCTAGGCTCTCGGGTTGACTTCCGACCTTCGCCTTGGGCGCCTCCGCGGCGGCTACCCCGGCGGCGCTACGCGCGGACGACTGGTTGCTCATACCTGACCCGGGGCGGGGGTGATGCATGCTTGACTTGTTGTCGTCGCCGCCGAAGATGTCGAAGTCGAATCCAAAGAGTCCGGCGTGGGCGACGGGGGTGGCCAGCAGGCCGGGCCCGGCGATCATCGCGCATGAAGCAAAGGCACAACCGATTGCCGCGCTACGAATCCCCCACCGGTCCAATGCTCATCCCCCACGGTCAGAAGCGGATGAACTCGACCTTACAACGTCGCACAAAATAGTCGAAACTCTAGTTCGCTGAGAATAAATGGGCCGCAGCGCCGGCCGCGTCGGTCTGTTCCGTCCGATGTCGATTGCGGCAGCCCAGCCGAGCAAACGGTCCTCCCCGACTCGTCGCATCTTCCAGCCGATACGGGTCGCCGCGACGTAGGCTTCTGCTCATGACGCGCAGGGCGCGATCGGTCTGCATGCCCGAACTGGCACTTGACAGTGTCGCGGTTCCAGCTCGGACACAGCATTACGCCAAGAGCGTCGCCAGCCGATTCCGGGTGCTGAAAATCGCGACAGGCATGGCCGCGTTCATCAGTTTCGCGTTCGGCGTCTTCCAGCTGCTGATCGGCGGGCCGGCCTGGTGGGTCGGGCTGCTCAACCTCGTGTTCGGGGCGGTCTTTCTCACGGTCCCGGTGCTCTACCGCTTCGGTGAGCTGATCGCGCCGCTGACCTTCTTTCTGATCGCCTATCTGTCGCTGGGATACATCTGCTACACCATGGGCACGGGCACAGGCCTGCAGTTCTACTTCCTGGTTTCGGCCACCCTCGTGGTCCTGGTGTTCGGTATCGAACGGATCGTGCTGGCGTCGGTGATTGTGGCCGCCGGCGCTGCGGGCACCATCGCCCTCGAGCTCTTCGTGCCGAATGACAGAGGTCTCGGGCCGCCGTGGACGATGACGGTGGGTTTTGCGAGCTCGGTGATCGGCTCGGCGGTGATGGTGATGGCGACGGTCTGGTACGCGCTACGCGAGATCGACCGCGCTGAGAAGGCGATGGAGGCCGAGTATCAACGATCAGAAGCGTTGCTGGCCAACATTCTTCCAGCCTCCATCGCCCGCAGGCTCAAAGATCCGTCGCGCACCATCATCGCCGACAAATACGACGACGCGTCGATTCTTTTCGCCGATATCGCCGGATACACCAAGCGGGCCAGCAATACCGCCCCAACGGAGCTGGTGCGATTCCTCGACACGCTGTACACCGACCTCGACGCCCTCGTCGACCGGCACGGCCTCGAGAAGATAAAAACCAGCGGCGACTCCTACATGGTCGTCAGCGGCGTGCCGCAACCGCGGGCCGACCACGACAAGGCAATCGCGTGCCTCGCGCTCGACATGGCCGAGGCGGTCGCCGACCTGAAGGATGCGCAAGGCCAGGCAGTGCCGCTGCGGATCGGCCTGGCGGCCGGCCCGGTGGTGGCCGGGGTAGTCGGGGCGCGCAAGTTCTTCTACGACGTGTGGGGCGACGCGGTCAACATCGCCTCGCGCATGGAATCAACCGACGTCGAAGGTCGCATCCAGGTGCCGCACGAGATGTACGAGCGCCTCAAGAACGACTACGTGCTCGAGGAACGCGGCGTCGTCGACATCAAGGGCAAGGGCCCGATGCAGACGTGGTATCTGGTCGGCAGACGCAACGGCGACACCTCGCATGCCGCCGAGCTGGAGTCCGTCAGCCGTCGTTGACTTCTGACGGCTTGCGCCGCTCGGCGATGGCGCCCAG
This sequence comes from Mycobacterium sp. 1274761.0, assembly GCF_001668615.1. Lineage (GTDB taxonomy): Bacteria > Actinomycetota > Actinomycetes > Mycobacteriales > Mycobacteriaceae > Mycobacterium. Next base: position 3,976 of record NZ_LZMC01000035.1, on the reverse strand, counting down.
CCGCCACAAGGTTTCGCGGTTGCGCGGCCACGCCGCGAGGTCGCCAACCTTCCTCGGCACGAGGGCGCCTATCCCACTGACGGGATACTCCTCCATAGTCACCCGGCAACCATCGGGTATGTCGCTGAGCCGCAACACGACTCGGGCGCCACCCAACTGCCCCTTGGCGTGCAGCACCAGCTTCTCCTGCGGCACGCTTTCCTCGACCACCGTCTCGTCGTTGATGACCAGCGGCCACACGCCGATCGAATGGCGAATCGAGGAGCCGACCTCCGGCCAGTTCGGATCCACAGCCCGCATCCGGCTGTTGCCGACGACCCACTGGGAGTATGTCCATCCATCGGCGATTACGTCCCATACCTGCCGGCGAGTAGCCGGAATGTCTCGTGTCACTGCCACCCGCGTGGGATACCCACTTCGTCGCCGGCCACGCAGGGCCGTGCCAGCAGATCGAGCAGCGCCTCCGTCACCTCTGCGGGGCGCTCTTCCATGATGTAGTGATCGGCCCCGCACAGCCGGGTCAGCGTCGCGGCCGGAATCGGCTCTGCGAGCTCGCGGGCCGTTTGAAAGGGAATGTAGGGGTCGCGGTCACCCCAGACGACTGCGGTTGGGCAAGTGATCTCGCGAAGACTTTCCGCCAGCCCAGGAACCTGGGGGACGTGATAGTTCGCGAAGAAGTCGACGTAGGTGCGTCGGCCCTGTGGGGTGCCCATCCAACCGAGATATTCGGCTTCCAGGGCATCGTCGTAGCAACCGAGCCGGCGGTAACGCTGTAGCGCGTAGTGATGCGCGCGGCGCAAGGGAAATCGGCGTAGGACCGCGGGCACGTGGGTGGCCGCCCAATGCTGCTGCTGCGAGAATCGATAGAACCACGGGCGAAACGTCTTGTGCGCGCGGCTGTTGAGCACGGCGAAGCGCATCACCCGATGCGGGTATCGGCGAAGGTAGCCCAGACCGAGGAATCCGCCGTAGTCGTGCGCGACGAGGTTGAAGCGGTCGAGGCGCAGCGACGTCACGAGCTGTTCGATGCGCTCGACTTCGGCGTCGTAGGTGGGCGCCGTCGGAGGCGGCGCCGATCGGCCGAACCCGGGCCAGTCGGGGGCGATCACACGGTGGTGCTGCGCCAATACGGGTATTTGGTGCCGCCAGCACGAGGAGCTCTGTGGATATCCGTGTAACAGCAAAACGGGTTCGCCGGAACCGGTCTCGACGATGAATAGCTCCATTTTGTGCAAACTAGTATAAAATTCACGTGATGACTAGTTCTGCGCGAAGGCCTCGCGGTCGCCCGCGCGCCTACGAGCCCGAGATTGCTCTTCGGAATGCACGGGATGCATTCTGGCGCAAGGGTTTCGCCGCTACGTCGCTCGACGACCTCGCCGCGGCGATGACGATGAATCGACCGAGCATTTACTCAGGCTTCGGCGACAAGCGCGAGTTGTACATCAAGGTCGTCACCAGGTACGCCAAGGACAGCCAAGCGGCGCTGGAGGAAGCGCTGGCACAGCCGCGCCCGCTGCGCGAGGGGCTACTGGCCCTTTATCGGAATGCTCGCAACTTCTATCTCGCCGGTGACCCGGCGCCGCGGGGCTGCTTTCTGATCGGGACAGCGGTCACCGAAGCGCCGCACGACGCCGATGTGAGAAGAGCCGTCGATGACACCTTCGAAGCGTTCACTGCGGCCTTCACGAAACGGTTTGAGCAGGCGGCGGCCGACGGAGATTTGGCGCCTCTCCCCCCGGCCGCCGCCGCCGCTCTGGCGACCGCGACGCTCAACGCGATCGCGCTCCGGATCCGCACGGGCGCGCGGCCCGAAGCCGTGGACGTGCTGATCGCCGCGACCGTCGAGGCGATCTGCGCTTAGACCTTGCGGTTCTCCGACTTGATCAGCCATGCGAGCTTCTCGAGTCCGTCGATCAGCTGGTGCAGGATGTCGGCCGTGCTGGGGTCCTCGGCATCGACCTCGTCGTGCACGGCGCGCAGCGTGTCGACCGCAGCGTAGATGCGGGCGGTGATGAGGTCGACGACCTCGTCGGTGCTCCGTTCGTAGGCCGGGAACTGCGGCAGCGTGGTGCTGGCTGCAACGGTGTCGGAGCGGCCGTCGGGCACCACATCCAGCGCCCTCATGCGTTCGGCGATGGTGTCGCTGGCTTCCCTGGCGAAGTCGACGAGCTCGTCCAGCTGCAGATGGAGATCGCGGAAGTTGGTACCGACGACGTTCCAGTGGGCTTGCTTGCCTTGCAGGTGAAGTTCGACGAGATCGACCAGTACTCGCTGCAAGTTGCCGCTGAGCTGGTCCGATGCTTGGAAGTTGCGAGTTTCTGCTTCGGTTCGACGTTTGCTCATGCCCTGTTCAACGCCTCCCAATCTGGAATGACTCCAGATTATCTTATGATCAGCGTCACACTTTCTGCTGGTCTTGGGCGGCCAGGAGGCGGGCGTAGCCCGCCCCCATTCCCAGCAGCACCAGCCCGACGACGATGAACACCGCGACGCGGAACATGCCGTCGAGCGTGCCGAGGTCGAACAGGAACAGCTTGGCCATGGAGCCGGCCACCAGCGCCAGGCCCGCGGCGATCGGCAGCGACCGATCGTCGCGGCGCCGTCGTGCGGCGTACCCGAAGAGGGCGGCGGCCAGGGCGATCCAGCAGATCGTCGCGGCCATGTGCCCGGCGAAGAACCCGCCGCCCTCGCCGCCGGCCAGCACTCCGGCGGTGACGGTGAACGTGGTCACCGAATACACCACGGCCAGTGCCATTATCGTCAGCACGATCCGCACCGCGTCGGCGTCGGGCCCGCCGCGTCCGAGCCATGACCATGCGATCGCGGCCACCGCAACGATCATCAGGACGCTCGAGATCAAGATCGCGACCGCATCCGGGGTGGACAGCACCGTGGCGTGGATCAGCAGGACGGGCGGCGCATAGCAGAAGTAGAGGAGTCCACCCACGACGCCGAAGCCGACGGCGATGACGCGGGCGATGTCGTCGCGGCGGCCCGCAACAGCGACCACCATGGCCATCGCCAACAGCACCGGTGTCGCGACCTCGCCCTCGAACGCGACGGTCACCGCGATCAGGGCCGACACGGCAGAGGCCGCCGACCAGATCTGCCGAACGATCTTCGACACGCCGGGCAGCCGGTCGCCAACGAGCACCAGCGCCAGCAGCGCCGCCGCCAGACCCCCGGCCATCAAGGCGGCAACCACGGGCGGCAGCGCTGCCGACGCGCACAGCACGGGAAGCATGCCCGCGATGGTCAACACCGCCATCGCGGCGCGGTTGGCCGTCGACGGCAGCAGAAGGACCGCACCGACGGCGGCGAGGGTGGCGCCGAGCCCGCAGCCGCCGGCCAGCCAGCCCTGGTTGCCGTCGCCGAATCGGGCCGCCACCAACGCGATCAGAAGCGGCAAGGTCGGCGCGGTGATGCGGGCGGCGTGCAGCCAGAGCCAGTCCTTGCCAAGCTGAGCCAGCAGGGATACCGCGGAGATGGCGAGCATGAACCCGATCAACAAAATCGTGATCCCGTCGGTGATGATCGGCGCGAGCACGATCAGCGGCACCAGCACGAGCAGACCGAGGTGTTGCGAATCCCAGCGCCGGGCCAGGGTAAGGCCGCCACCGCCGATGAGCGTCGCGATCACCAACCCGGCGGCAGCGGGCACCCAGTCGTAGATCGTGGTGATAGCGATGACGTCCATGTACGCCGCGGCAATGCCGGTCGCGGCGAGGGCTATGGCGCCGACTCGTCCCCCGGGCCGGGTGTTGAGCCGCGTCGCGACACCGACGAGGCCCGCGGCCAGCACAGCGCCCGCACCGACACGGATCTCGGGGCGCAGGATGCCGGCCTGGGCGGCCAGCACCAGCAGCATGACGACGCCTATGAGCGTGACGGCGACGCCTGCGACGGCGAGAACCTTGCCGATCCAATTCGCATCGCGCGGCTCCCGGGGAGCGGGGGGGGGGGGGCCGCGGGG
>NZ_LZMC01000034.1 GCF_001668615.1 Mycobacterium sp. 1274761.0 | reverse complement strand
GATGCACGCGTTGCCCTTCGCACGGGCGGACACGCTCGAGATACGGCCCATAGCCGATGAGGTCGGTGGCCGCGCGGGTGATCGCGCAAGCCGACGTCGTGGCTTACCACAGCGCGCGGCACGGCCGAAGCATCGCCCGCGGCATCGCCGAGCCATACCTGCGCGAGGGCCAGATCGAGGAACACCTCGTCTATCCGGTGACCACGGAGACAACGGACCACCCCGGCGGGTACGCGGGTGCGATCGAGGAGTTCTACCGGGAGGCCGCCGAGCGCATCGCCGCGCACCTGGACGCCGGCCGCGACGTCGTACTGCTGGCTGAGGGCGATCCGCTGTTCTACAGCTCCTACATGCACATGCACACCCGGTTGACCCAGCGCTTCAACGCCGAGATCGTGCCGGGCGTGACGTCGGTGAGTGCCGCGTCGGCCGCCACCGGCACTCCGCTGGTGCAGGGCGACGAGGTGCTGACAATCCTGCCCGGAACGCTGCCTGTCGAGGAGCTCAAGCGCAGGCTCGCCGACACCGACGCGGCGGTGGTGCTGAAGCTGGGCCGGTCCTACCCCGTTGTGCGGGAGGCGCTTTCGTCAGCCGACCGGCTCGACGACGCGTTCTACGTGGAGCGGGCGAGCACCTCGCAGCAGCGGGTGCTGCCCGCCGCGGATGTCGACGACGGCAAGGTGCCGTACTTCTCGCTGGCCATGCTGCCGGGCGGAGGTGCGCGGCGCGCGTCGGCGGGGAGTGTCGCCGTCGTGGGGCTCGGCCCGGGCGACATCGACTGGATGACCCCGCAGTGCCGGCGCGAACTCCGCGCGGCCACCGACCTCATCGGCTATGGGCCGTATCTCGAGCGTGTCCGCCCGTGCGAAGGGCAACGCGTGCATC
>NZ_LZMC01000033.1 GCF_001668615.1 Mycobacterium sp. 1274761.0 | reverse complement strand
ACACCGCTACCCGAACCGGCTGCCGACAATCTCGCCTACCTGATCTACACCTCAGGCACCACCGGCACCCCCAAAGGGGTCGCCATCACCCACCACAACGCCAACAAATGGAAGGTTCCAAACGACCAGATGGCGCCGGCCGGACAGGTGTGGTCGCAGTGCCACTCGTTGGCGTTCGACTTCTCGATATGGGAGATCTTCGGAGCCTTGTTGCACGGCGCACGGTTGGTGGTGGTGCCTGAATCGGTGACTGCATCACCAGATGAACTCCACGCGTTGCTGGTTGAGCAACGGGTCACTGTGTTGTGTCAGACGCCGGCTGCGCTGGCGCTGTTGCCGCAGGAGGGGTTGGAGTCCACGGCATTGGCGGTGGGCGGCGAGGCGTGTCCGACAGCGCTGGTGGATCAGTGGGCGCCCGGGCGGGTGATGGTCAACGGGTACGGCCCGACCGAGGCGACGGTGTATGCGGCGATAAGTGCGCCGCTGGAGGCCGGCTCGGATGTGGTGCCGATCGGCTCGCCTGCATCGGGTGCGGTGTTGTTCGTCTTGGATGCCGGGTTGCGCCAGGTGCCGCCGGGCGTGGTGGGCGAGTTGTATGTAGCGGGCGCTCGAGTCGGGATGGGGTATTGGCGCCGGTCTGGGCTGACGTCGTCGCGGTTTGTGGCGTGCCCGTTCGGGGCGCCGGGCACCCGGATGTATCGGACCGGGGATTTGGTGGCCTGGGGTGCCGATGGACAG
>NZ_LZMC01000032.1 GCF_001668615.1 Mycobacterium sp. 1274761.0 | reverse complement strand
CACCGCACGGTGCGCAACAGGATGTGCTCGGCGTCCCAGTCCATCGGCGTGCGGCGGTGCGTCCGCGACCGCGATTCGATGTCGTGCCACGGCCCCATCACCAGCGCATCGGTCTCGAGGGCCGGGAAGCCCGGGCCCGCACGCGAATGAAGGAAGGCGACAACGTCTTCGTCGCGTTGAGCTGGTCGAAGCATCCGTCGCCGCAGACCTACGACGAAGCCGCCGACAAGATGTGGCAGACCAGCGAATGCTGGCGGCAGTGGATCAACGTCGGTGACTTTCCCGACCACCCATGGCGCGCCTACCTTCAGCGCAGCGCGTTGACGTTGAAGGGGCTGACGTATTCGCCGACCGGTGCACTGCTGGCGGCACCAACGACGTCGCTGCCGGAAACCCCTCAGGGAGAACGCAATTGGGATTACCGCTACGCCTGGGTGCGCGACTCGACGTTCGCGTTGTGGGGTCTGTACACCCTGGGGCTGGATCGGGAGGCCGACGACTTCTTCGCGTTCATCGCCGACGTGTCGGGCGCCAACAACGGTGAACGACACCCCCTTCAGGTGATGTACGCCGTTGGCGGGGAACGCACCCTGGTTGAAGAGGAGCTGCACCACCTGTCGGGCTACGACAACGCCCGGCCGGTGCGGATCGGCAACGGCGCCTACAACCAGATGCAGCACGACATCTGGGGCACGATGCTGGATTCGGTCTACCTGCACACGAAGTCGCGCGAGCAGATCCCCGAGACGCTGTGGCCGGTGCTCAAGCAACAAGTCGAAGAGGCCATCAAGCACTGGAAAGAACCCGACCGCGGGATCTGGGAGGTGCGCGGCGAGCCGCAGCACTTCACGTCGAGCAAAATCATGTGCTGGGTCGCACTCGACCGGGGAGCCAAGCTGGCCGAGATCGAGGGCGAGAGGTCCTACGCGCAGCAGTGGCGTGCGATCGCCGAGGAGATCAAGGCCGACATCCTGGCCAACGGCGTCGACTCCCGCGGCGTGCTCACGCAGCGCTACGGCGACGACGCGCTGGACGCCTCACTGCTGCTGGCGGTGCTCACCCGCTTTCTGCCGCCCGACGATCCGCGCATCAGGGCCACTGTGCTGGCGATCGCCGACGAGCTGACGGTTGACGGACTGGTGCTGCGCTACAGGGTCGAGGAGACCGACGACGGCTTGTCCGGCGAGGAGGGCACGTTCACGATCTGCTCGTTCTGGCTGGTGTCGGCGCTGGTCGAGATCGGCGAGATTCATCGCGCCAAGCGACTGTGCGAACGGCTACTGTCGTTCGCCAGCCCGCTGCATCTCTACGCCGAGGAGATCGAGCCGCGCACCGGGCGCCATCTCGGGAACTTCCCGCAGGCGTTCACCCACCTGGCGCTGATCAATGCGGTGGTTCATGTCATCCGCGCCGAGGAGGAGTCCGACAGCTCAGGGGTTTTCCAGCCGGCCAACGCGCCGATGTAAGAGGTCGAATTGGTAGGCCAGCCCGGGCTCGCCCGTCGATGCGGCGACCACCGCTCCGGCTGAAATGGCTTTGGTTGCCGACAGATAGCGCCGAAGCTTGCGAAACGTCGACCGGATCTCGACCATCGTTGAAGGTTATGGCCGCTGTCGTGGCGGGCAGACAGTTCGGATTGTCGTGATGCAATCACCGATCTCCGATCGAGTTTGCGTCTCGCCGCGTCTAAACCTGTAGTGCCGCTTCAACCTCACGCACGATCAGCTGCATGAATTATCGCGGCGAAGAACACACCTCGCGTCGGGTGATCGATGTGGCCACCGGAATCCTGGTCGGCCTGCGGGGTTGTTCCGAGCGTGAGGCGTTCGATGAGCTTGTGCGGGTGGTCAATCGGACCGGCGTCGGTATCGGCAGCATCGCCAACGGCCTGGTAGCTCTCAGCAGCGGCGCGTCGTCGGCTGGCCACACCGAAGCATTCGCCGCCTGGGGCGAGCTCGTCGGAAGGAGCCGGTTTGTTCCCGCCGCCTCGGCTTCCTCACCGCTCTGATGAGCATTCACCTGCACTGGTAATTCAGACGGGCGGGCCGGTGCTGTCATGTTTGCGTTCGGCGTCGATGCGGGCTTTGCGTTGAGCGGCCCTGGCTTGCTTTCGGACGGGCATCATCTGCCATCGCAGGGGCTCTGGCGGAGTACGTGATTCCGACGTAGGAAGTTGCGCCGTGGTGGTGTCCCAGTCGGGAAACAACGCCCGGCTCCCGGAATGGGTGACGTAGGTTTTGCCGGTCGGTGAGGTCCACGTCGCCGAGCCGTCAGCCGCCAGAGTCAGCGACCAATCACCGACCCAGAACGTCTTGAGCAGATGGTGTTTGCGGCATAGGCAAACCAGGTCCGAGGGGTGGGTGCCCCCGATCGGGTACGGCACGACATGGTCGATATCACAGCGGCTCGCGGGTACCCGACAGCCCGGGAAACGACACGTCAGGTCGCGTGCGCGCACGAACGCCGCCAGTTTGGCCGACGGCCGGTAACGCGGCTCCGGTTTCTCATCGCACGGCGGGGCAAGAGGTTTGACCGTCGCGCCTTTGGCCAGCAGATCACTCAACAGGGGGGTGGGCACCGGTGACTTGTCGTCGAGCATCACCGCAGCACCATCGCTGTCGCTGTCGGTACGGGCAGCGCTGATCGCAGGCTGGTCAGCGATCACCGAGATCACCACCGAGGACCGTTGCGCGGATTGGTCTTTGACCGGGCAGTCGGGGTTGGCGCATCGGCAGGTGAGGTGATCGTTGAGGTCGGCCAGAGCGGCGAGCGCATCCGAGCGGCGCTCACCGGGGCTGCGGGGATCATCCGCGCATACCGTAGCGGCAATGGCGGCGATCTTCTTCTCCAGCAGGGCCCCGTCAGTCGCCATCAGCCGCCCGAATATCGACACCGTCCCGGCCTCGTCTTCGTAATTACCGACGGTGACATCGCGTCCGCGAGCGCGCTGCTTGACCGCGATCACCGCGGCCGGATCGAACTGATAAATCACCGCGTCCAGGGCGGAGCTCAGCCGGTCGTCGGCCATCGGCCCCCACGTCTGGGCGCGTCGGCACAGTTCCTCGTCGATCTGTGCCCATGCGGTGTCCTCGACGATCAGCCGGGTGCGCCACGTGATCGTCCCAACCACCCGGGCACTCAGCTCGCCACGGACGAACAGTGCGGCAACTGTGGGTAGGTGGTCGCGCAGCGATTCGGCGATGCGCAGCTGGCCGCAGGCCTTGCCGTGGGAAATGTTCATTGCCGCAGCAACTTCGGCGGCGGTGGAGTCGAACCCGTCGCACGCCCACAGCGCCCGTTCGTCATCGTCGGGTTCGGGCAGGCGGCGCTGCAACAGTGCGCCGATGGCCGCCGACCGCAACGCCGCAGCAGCGTTTTCGGCGCAGGTCGCTTCCTCAATGGTGGCCACCAAGCCCGCGTCATCAACGCCCTCGAACATACGTTCGATTCTGCCACGGGGGTGTGACACGAGGGCGCGACGACGGGGTATTTCAGTCAGTTGAGGTGATGCCGAGGTTTTTCGCAGCGTCGAAGTCGTCGTCGATCAACACCACGTCGCGGCCGCAGCTGTCCAGTATGGAGGCGGCGATCGATGCACGGTAGCCGCTGGCGCAGTGCACCCAGGTCGGGCCGTCGGGAAGCTCGCCGATGCGGTCGAGCAGTTCGTGAAGTGGGATGTTCACCGCTCCCGTGACGCGGGATTCGCTGAACTCGTCGGGTTGGCGCACATCGAGGACTGTCGGCCCGTCTTCGGCGATGACGTCGGCCAGCGCAGCGAAATCGGCCACCCGATAAGCGCGTTGGTCGCCCGCATCCTCGGCCGCGTGAACGGGGGCCGCGCCTGCGATGTCGTCGATGCCGATCCGCGCGAGTTCGCGTCGTGCCCCGGCGATTTGGTCTTCGTCCTCGGCGATCAGGGTCAAGGGGGTGCCCCACGGGTGCAGCCATCCGAGATAGGTGACGAACGACCCCGACGATTCGAAGCCGAGGCTGCCCGCCAGGTGTCCGGCGGCGAAGGCGACTCGGTGCCGAAGGTCGACCACCCACTCCCCGGCCTCGAGTCGGCGGCGCAGCTCATCGGCGTCGAGCGGCTTTGGCAGCGAAAGGTCAACCGACGGCGGCCCTTCGGCGTTGATGACACCCATGTGGGCGTAGTACGCCGGATAGGCTGACAGCCCAGCCAGCAACTCGTCGACGAAGTCCCGTTCGCTCTTGGTCAGCGCGGGGTTGGTGTCGCGCTGTTCGCCGATGGTCGATGAGTCGTCGTCGACGGGTGTGGCGGAGCAGAAGCTGCCGAAACCGTGCGTGGGGTAGATCGGTGCGTCGGCGGTAAGGGACTCGGCGAGCCGCCGCACGGATCGGTACTGCGCGCGGGTCAGGGCTTCGGTTTGGTCGTCGCCGACCAGGTCCGTGCGGCCTGTGCTGCCGAACAGCAGCGAGCCGCCGGTGAAGACACCTGCGGTGCGGCCTGTCTCGTCGAGCAGTTCGTAGCTGACGTGGTGGTGAGTGTGGCCGGGGGTGTGGATGACGCGCAGCGAGATCGTGCCGGCGTCGATGACATCGCCGTCGCGAACCCGGCGCGCCGGGTAGCCCAGTTTCTCGCCGGCGGGGACGACGTATTCTGCGCCGACGGCCCGGGACAACTCCAGTCCGCCCGTGACGTAGTCGTTGTGAATGTGTGTTTCCAGCACGTGGGTGATGCGTGCCTGGCCGACGAGGTCGAGCACCCGGTCGATGTCGCGTTGCGGATCGACGACGACCGCCACGTCCGCATCAGTTACGACGTAGCTGCGGTCACCCAGCCCGGACGTCTCGAGGATCTCAACCTGCACTCGATTCAACGTATCCAGATTGGAGGCTAACGCCTGGGTTGAACTCAGCGTGAGCAGAACCGGTCAGCCGGCGGCCAATACCAGTTCACGCGCCGCCGCGCCCGAAAGGACGCGGCCTCACGCTCGTCGTCGGTGAGGTCGATTTCGGTCCTCACTTCTTTGGTTTGTCACCCGCGGCGTCGGTCGAGAGCGCGGCGACGAAGGCCTCCTGCGGAACGTCGACGCGGCCGATGGTCTTCATCCGCTTCTTGCCTTCCTTCTGCTTTTCCAGCAGCTTGCGCTTGCGCGTGATGTCGCCTCCGTAGCACTTCGACAGCACGTCCTTGCGGATCGCGCGGATGTTCTCGCGGGCAATGATTTTCGAGCCGATCGCGGCCTGTACGGGCACCTCGAACTGCTGGCGCGGGATGAGCTCCTTGAGCTTGGTGGTCATCTTGTTGCCGTAGGCGGATGCGGCGTCCTTGTGGACGATCGCGCTGAACGCATCGACTGCCTCGCCCTGAAGCAGGATGTCGACCTTGACCAGATCAGCCTCCTGTTCGCCGGCCTCCTCGTAGTCGAGGCTGGCGTAGCCGCGGGTGCGTGATTTCAGCGAGTCGAAGAAGTCGAAGATGATTTCGCCCAACGGCATCGTGTAGCGCAGCTCGACGCGTTCCGGCGACAGGTAATCCATCCCGCCCAGCTCGCCGCGGCGCGACTGGCACAGTTCCATGATGGTGCCGATGAATTCGCTCGGCGCGATGATCGTCGTGTTGACCACCGGCTCGAACACCGTGCGGACCTTGCCTTCTGGCCAGTCCGACGGGTTGGTGACGACGATCTCGGTGCCGTCGTCTTTGACGACCCGGTACACGACGTTCGGCGACGTCGAGATCAGGTTGAGGTCGAATTCGCGTTCCAGCCGCTCGCGGGTGATTTCCATGTGCAGCAGCCCGAGAAAGCCGCTGCGGAAACCGAATCCGAGTGCCACCGACGTCTCCGGCTCATAGGTCAGTGCCGCGTCGTTGAGCTGCAGCTTGTCCAGCGCGTCGCGCAGGTTCGGATAGTCCGACCCGTCAACGGGATACAGCCCCGAGTACACCATCGGTTTGGGTTCGCGGTACCCGGTGAGTGCGTCGGTGGCGCCGTTGCGCGCCGTGGTCACGGTGTCACCGACCTTGGATTGGCGGACGTCTTTCACGCCGGTGATCAGGTAACCCACCTCGCCGACGCCGAGCCCGTCGGCGGCCTTGGGTTCCGGCGAGACGATGCCGACCTCGAGCAGTTCATGCGTGGCGCCGGTCGACATCATCTTGATGCGTTCGCGGGGCAGGATCTTGCCGTCGACGACGCGCACGTAGGTGACCACGCCGCGGTAGATGTCGTAGACGGAGTCGAAGATCATCGCGCGGGTGGGCGCGTCGGCGTCGCCCCGCGGCGGCGGCACCTCGCGCACCACGTGGTCCAGCAGATCGGCGACGCCCTCGCCCGTCTTACCCGACACGCGCAGCACATCGGACGGCTCGCAGCCGATGATGTGGGCGAGTTCGGCGGCGTAGCGGTCCGGATCGGCAGCGGGCAGATCGATCTTGTTGAGCACAGGGATGATGTGCAGGTCGCGGTCGAGCGCCAAATACAGGTTCGCCAGCGTCTGCGCCTCGATTCCTTGCGCCGCGTCGACCAGCAGCACCGCCCCCTCGCACGCCTCGAGTGCGCGTGACACCTCGTAGGTGAAGTCGACGTGTCCCGGCGTGTCGATCAGGTGCAGCACATAGTCGCCGGCGCCTGCCCCTTCTTTGAGGGTCCACGGCAGCCGGACGTTCTGGGCCTTGATGGTGATGCCGCGTTCCCGCTCGATGTCCATCCGGTCGAGGTACTGGGCGCGCATCGAGCGGTCGTCAACGACACCGGTGAGCTGCAGCATCCGGTCGGCCAGGGTCGACTTGCCGTGGTCGATGTGGGCGATGATGCAGAAGTTCCGAATCTGCGCCGGCGCGGTGAAGGTCTGGTCGGCGAAACTAATTATGGGAATCTCCTGGTCAGGCGTCCGATAGCGGGCGTGCTATCGGCTTCCAGGGTATCGAGCCGGCGCCGTCGCGACACAATCGCGCACCTTGCGCTTCACCTATGCTGCGAACATGGCCTCGCAATGGAAGACCTTCCAGCGGCTGGCGGGTACGGCCGCACGAAACATCGTGTTCAACGAGGCGCCGAAGTTCATCCGCCAGCTCCAGCGGCCCGAGACGTTGCCTCGCGGTATTCAGCAGGGCATCAAAGCCGGCATCGACGCGCTCACCGGCGTCGCAGCCGACGAGGCGCGACCTGCCATCGCGGCGGGCCGCCCCGTCACCAAGGACAGCGTTCCGACTGCGCACCGGGCCCGAAAACTGGTCTACGCGCCCGCTCTCGACGGCCGCGCCGATCCCGGCGAGGTGGTGTGGACGTGGGTGGTCTACGAGGACGACCCGTCGCGGGGAAAGGACCGTCCGGTGCTGGTGGTCGGTCGCGACCGCAGCACCCTGCTCGGCTTGATGCTGTCCAGCCAGGAACACCACCAAGACGACCACGACTGGGTGGGCATCGGTTCGGGTCCCTGGGACTACGAGGGCCGGGCGAGCTGGGTGCGGCTGGATCGGGTGCTCGACGTTCCCGAGGAGGGCATCAGGCGCGAGGGTGCGATCCTCGAGCGCGAGACCTTCGAGATCGTCGCCGCGCGGCTGCGCCGCGACTACTCGTGGAGCTGATCAGCGCGGCGAGCGCCACATCGGCCACAACTTCGGTCCGTCGGGAATCTGTATCTTGCCGATCTGCTCGAAACCGAAGCGGCTGTAGTACGGAACCAGCTCTTCCTTGCTGGCTTCCAGGTATGCGGGCGCGTGTTCGCCGTCGCACCGATCCAGACGCGAATGCAGCAGCGCCTGCCCGAAGCCGGCGCCGCGCACCGACGGGTCGCTGCCAAGGAACATGAGGTACCAGTGCGGCTCCTCGGGGTGGGACTCCTCCAGGATCTGCATGACGGCCTGGCTTTGCGCGGCGCGGCCGCGGAAGCTCCACAACATCAACGGCGTAATGACCAGCTCCTCGAGCCGTGACGGCTTACGTTGACCGGGCGGATCCCACAGCGACGCGGCTCCGATAACTGCGTCACGCGCGGCCACTTCCGAGCCACCACGGGAGAAGAAATGATGCCTCGCGAGCGCCCAGAACATCCGGGGAAGCGCCGCGCGTCTCGCGCGGGCGTCGGGCAGCATGAACATCGCCACCGGGTCGTCATAGAACGCCCGCGCCAGCACCCCCGAAAGCGCTCGGATGTCCGAGCGCGCGACCGGCCGGGTGGCGATTTCAGCCACGGGTGATGTAGTCCTGCAGCGCCCGCTGCTCGGCCTCCAGCTCTTCCATCCGCTGCTTGACGACGTCGCCGATGCTGACGATGCCGACCAGGCGGTTGTTCTCCATCACCGGAATATGCCGGACCCGCTTGTTGGTCATCAGCGCGGTGAGATGGTCAACCGTGTCGGCGGGTGTACAGGTGGCCACCATCGTTGTCATGATCTCCGATACCGGCCTGCGCAGCAGGTCGCCGCCGTGCTGGTGCAGTTTGCGGACCACGTCCCGCTCGGAAACGATGCCCACCACGCCGTCGGTCGACACGACGACCATAGCTCCGATGTTGTGCAGGGCAAGCTCGTTCAACAACCCCGAGACCGAGGTCTCAGGGGTGATGGTCGCAACAGCGCTGCCCTTGGTCCTCAACACGTCCGCGATTCGCATCGTCGCCTCCATCGTGACCGGTGTCACATCAGGTTAGGTGGAACTTGGTCGGGGCGAAAGCACTTCCGCCGGAACAGCCGCGCCGCAGAGTCGGTTGCAGGATCGTAGAAGAACAGTCGATCCATGGGATGAGAACATGACTAACCAAGCCGCTGGCGTGCCCCCAGTAACTCTCGGCGACGAATTATCGGTCAGTGCAATCGGTTTCGGGGCGATGGCGCTGACGCCGGTCTACGGCGATGTCGACGACGCGGAGTCGCTGGCCACCCTGCACCGCTGCCTCGACCTCGGCGTCACCTTCATCGACACGGCAAACATCTATGGCGGCGGCAACAACGAGCGGCTGATCGCCCAACTCCTCAACGATCGCCGTGATGAGGTCACGCTGGCCACCAAGTTCGGCATCGCGAGCAACCCGGCCGACCGCGCGGCCGGCGCCCTGCGGGTGCACGGCGACCGGGCCTACGTCCACAAATGCATCGACGAAAGCTTGTCACGGTTGAACACCGAGGTCGTCGACCTGTATTACATGCACCGCCGGGATCCGTCGGTGCCGATCGAAGAAACCGTCGGCGCGATGGCAGAACTAGTGGCCGCGGGCAAGGTGCGCCATCTCGGGCTGTCGGAAGTGACAGCCGAGGAGTTGCGCGCTGCGGTTGCGGTGCATCCGATCGCCGCGGTGCAGAGCGAGTGGTCGATCTGGAGCCGCGACGTCGAGCGCAGCGTCGTTCCCACCGCAGCTGAGCTGGGCGTGGGCTTCGTCCCGTATTCGCCGCTGGGCCGTGGCTTCCTGGCAGGCACCGTGCGCTCAGCCGCCGATCTGTCGTCGGCCAACGATTTCCGCGCGATGATGCCGCGGTTCGCTGAGGGCGCGCTTGACGCGAACCTCGCCGTGGTCGACATCGTGACGTCGATCGCCGAATCGGTAGGCGCGACACCGGCGCAGGTGGCGTTGGCGTGGTTGAGGTACCGGGCCGACGAGCTCGGCGTGGTGTCGGTCCCGATCCCGGGCACGCGGCGGGCGGCGCGGGTCGAGGAAAATCTGGGCTCGCTGGCGGTGACGCTCACCGGCGATCACCTCGCCGAATTGAACCGGGCGGCAGACCTGGTGTCCGGGAACAGGTTCCACGACATGAGCTGGGTGTCGGCCGGCCGCGAGTAGTCCCGCCTCGGCCACGTTTTCGCGATAGCGCTGACCGGTTGCGGTCGACGCGGTAGGCATGACCCATGATCGAGGTCATCCTGCTCGGCACCGGCAGTCCCATTCCCGACCCGAACCGGGCCGGCCCGTCGACGCTCGTGCGGGCTGCCGGGCAGACGTTTCTCGTCGACTGCGGGCGCGGAGTGCAGCAGCGGTTGGCCGCAGCGGGTTCCGGTGCCAATGCCTTATCGGCGCTGCTGCTCACCCACCTGCACAGCGATCACATCGCCGACCTCGGCGACCTGATCATCACGCGCTGGGTGACGACTTTCGACCCTGACCCGGCCCCGCTGCCGATCATCGGGCCTCCCGGCACCGCCGAGGTCGTCGAGGCGACGCTGAAGGCGTTCGGCCACGACATCGGCTACCGCATCGCCCATCACGCCGACATCACCGGACCGCCGCGGGTCGAAGTGGAGGAAGTAACCGAGGGCGTGGTGTGGGGCAGCGACGGCGCGCGCATCACGGTGGCGCCGACCGATCACCGGCCCGTGGCGCCGACGATCGGGTTCCGCATCGAACACGACGACGCGTCGGTGGTGCTGGCCGGTGATACCGTGCCGTGCGCCAGCCTCGACGCGCTGGCCGCCGGCGCAGGTGCGCTCGTACACACCGTGATCCGCAAGGAGCTGGTCTCGCAGCTTCCGCAGCAACGGATCCGCGATATCTGCGACTACCACTCCTCGGTCGAACAGGCCGCCGCCACCGCCGAGCGGGCCGGCGTCGGCATCCTCGTGCTGACCCACTACGTGCCCGGTATCGCACCCGGCCAAGAGGACGACTGGCGCGCACTGGCCGCGACCGCCTTCAGCAGGCAGATCGAGCTGGGAGACGACCTGCACCGGGTCGAGGTGCACCCCGCCGTCGGCGGCGGCCGCGGCGCAGTTTAGACAACAAGCGCACGTAACGCTTCCGCTGTGGGTTCGTGCGTCATCACGCTGAAGTGGTCGGCATCGACATCGGCGAGGGTCAGCGTCGGAACAGAGGAAGTGATCTCGGCAGCGACGTCGTCGGGAACCACCAATCCGCCTCTGAACAGTCGGCGGCATCGCACCAGCCCGACCGGCATGGTGAGGTGCGTCCACAGTTTCGGCCAATCCCAGCCGGCCACGTCGCGCCCATCTTCAAGGCAGGCGGTCTTGTCGGTGCGGCCGAATTCGTAGGCGTAGAAACGACGCCAGAAGTCAGTGAACGGCCGAACCGGACTGACCGCCTCCACCTGGGCCACATACTCGTCGCTGCTCGGCAGCTCCATGTCCAACCGGTCGAGGCCGGCTATCACCGCCGCCCCAACGACGTCATCGGAACGGCCGGCATGGTCGATCAGCCCGACGGTCCGAAGGCGGTCGGGTTCGAGCTGCGCCGCCACGATCCCGATCAGCGCACCGAGCGACCAACCGACCCAGTCGAATCGTTCATGGCCGAGAAGCGAAGCCAGCTCGAACATGTCGCGAGCGTGCGACGCCAGCCCATACGTGCCCGGCGGGGTGGTTTCGCTGCGACCGCGGCCGCGCAGGTCGACGGCAACCACCTGACGGCCGTCGTCCGCAACGAGGCGAGGCCCGAGGTAGTCGAAGCCATGCATGTTAGCCGACAGACCGTGGACTGCTAGGACGAGCGGCGCATCGGGCTCGCCGAAACGTCGAGCGTGTAAACTCCCCGACGCGAGATCGAGGTCGAACTCTTCGGCCATGGAGTTGAGGGTAGCCGCGCTACGCCAGCCGGGTGATTTCCACGACCACGTCGAGGTCAGTCGAACCCTCGCCGGAGTAAATGCCTTTCAGCGGCGAGACATCCGAATAGTCGCGGCCCACACCGACACTCACATACTGCTCGTTGATATCGGTGTCATTGGTGGGGTCATAGTGCCACCAGCCTCCCGTCCACGCCTGAATCCAGGCGTGGCTCTGGCCGTCGATCGTGTCGCCGATGGGCGCCTTGCGTTTCGGATGCAGATACCCCGACACGTAGCGGGCCGGAATTCCCATGCTGCGCAACAAGATCAGGGTGAGGTGGGCGAAGTCCTGGCAGACACCCTTGCCTTCGCGCAGCGCGTCGAGCCCTGAAGAGTGCACACCGGTAGTGCCCGCGACGTAGTCGAGTTCGCTGCGCACCCAGTTAGCCGCGGCGACAACGGCTTCGAACGGGTCGTGTTCCTTGGCGATCTTGCGGCCCACCCGCGCGATGCGCTTGCTGACCGGCGTGTAATGCGTGGGGCTGAGGACCTCGTCGAAGCCGTCGATCACCGCTTCGGAGGTCAGGTCGTCCCAGCTGACCTTCTCATCGGGAAACTCGCCCTTGTCGGTCTCGACGACCGACGACGAGGTGACCTCCAATTCGGTATGCGGCGCATGTAGATCGAAGGCGGTCACCGCGGTGCCCCAGTAGTCGACGTAGCGGTACGAACGTGTCGGGGGAACGGTTTCAACACGGTTGAGGATGACGTTCTGACGCGAGTCCGACCGCGGTGTCAGGCGCGCCTCGTTGAACGACGCCGTCACCGGAGACTTGTACGCATAACCGGTTGAGTGCACGACCCGCATGCGCCACATCTCAAATTTCGCCTTCCTCGATCACCACCGCGTCGTGACGCCCGGCATCCGTCCACGCGACCCACGGCGCGGAGTGGAAATACTCCAGCGCCAACGCTTCTCCGACCTCGCGGCAGGTCGTCTGCAGGCTAGCGAGCCGCTGCTCGAGCGACTCCAATAGGGCTCCGGGCCGCAGAAACTCCAACTCGCTGCGCGCACGGCCGAGCAGCCGTTGCGCCTCGTCGGTGGCACCCACCCGGTTGTGGGGGCGGTGGTGTAGTTCGTCGAGGCTGTGCTCGGCCAGCCGCAGCGAATAGAACACCGATCGCGGGAAAAGCCGGTCCAGCAGCATGAATTCGACGACGCGGGCGGCGTCGAGCACACCTCGGTAGGTACGCAGATAGGTGTCGTGGGCGCCCGCTGACCGCAGCACCGTCACCCACGCGGGCGAGGATGCGCTGTCACCGACGCGGGACAGCAACAGCCGCACCGTCATATCGACGCGTTCGATCGCGCGGCCCAGCACCATGAAGCGGTATCCGTCGTCGCGCGACAGCGTCGAGTCGGCCAGCCCGGCGAACATCGCCGCCCGCCGCTCGACGTAGGACAGGAACTCCGCGGGCCCAAGGCGTTTGGCGGCACGCTCCCGTTCGGCCAGGGCGTTGTAGGTGGTGTTGAGGCACTCCCAAATCTCGGTGGAGGTGACTTCGCGTGCACCCCTGGCGTTTTCACGCGCAGCCGAGACGGAGTCGACGATGGACCCGCCATGCGTGCCGCGGCTGAAGGCGACGATGTCGGTCAATGACCAGACGTCGAGCGGCTCGTCGGGTGGCGCGACGCCGAGTACCCGGAGCAGGGTGCGGGATGCCTGGTCTGGGTCGACGCTGGAATCCTCAAGCAGTTGATGGACGGTGACGTCGAGGATGCGCGCGGTGTCGTCGGCGCGCTCGACGTAGCGCCCGATCCAGTACAGCGATTCAGCGTTGCGCGCCAACATCACTGATCACCTGCTGTTGCTGTTGCTGTTGCTGTTGGCTCTGGCTGGGACCTGCCTGCTGTAGTTGCTGCGACTGGGCTTCGCCGTTCTTGCCAGCCCGCTGCCCGTTGGTTGATTTGGGCAGCTTGCGGACCACTTCGGCGGCGGCGAGCTCGCGATCGGCCACCGACGTCCGAGACGCCAACACCCACGTGTCCTTGGACCCGCCGCCCTGGCTGGAGTTGACGACCAGCGAGCCCTCCGGCAGCGCCACGCGGGTCAGGCCGCCGGGCAGCACCCAGACTTCGTCGCCGTCGTTGACCGCAAAGGGCCGCAGGTCGACGTGGCGCGGCGCGAGTTTGTGGCCGATCTGGGTCGGCACCGTCGACAGCTGCACGACGGGCTGGGCGATCCAGCCGCGCGGGTCGTTGCGGATCTTCTTGCTGATCGCGGCGAGTTCCTTCTCCGACGCCTCGGGTCCGAAGACGATGCCGTAGCCGCCGGAGCCCTCGACGGGTTTGATGACGAGTTCGCCGATCCGGTCGAGCACCTCCTCGCGTTCGTCCTCGAGCCAGCAGCGGTAGGTGTCGACGTTGGCGAGCAGCGGCTTCTCGCCGAGGTAGTACTCGATGATCGTGGGCACGTAGGTGTAGACGAGTTTGTCGTCACCGACGCCATTGCCGACAGCGCTGGAGATGACGACGTTGCCGGCCCGCGCCGCGTTGAGCACCCCGGCCACGCCGAGCACCGAGTGCGGGTTGAACTGGATGGGATCTAAGAACGTGTCGTCGATGCGGCGGTAAATGACGTCGACCTGCCGCTCCCCTTCGGTGGTGCGCATGTAGACGGTGTTGTCGCGGCAGAACAGGTCGCGGCCCTCGACCAGCTCGACCCCCATCTGCCGGGCGAGCAGGGAGTGCTCGAAGTAGGCGGAGTTGTAGACACCGGGCGTCAGCACCACGACGGTGGGATCGGCTTCGTTGGACGCGGCGGCGTTGCGCAACGCCCGCAGTAGATGCGACGAGTAGTCACCTACCGCGCGCACGCGGTGGGTGGCGAACAGGTTCGGGAAGACGCGCGCCATGGTGCGGCGGTTCTCCATGACGTAGGACACTCCCGACGGTGAGCGCAGGTTGTCCTCCAGCACGCGGAAGTTGCCCTGCGCGTCGCGCACCAGGTCGATGCCCGCGACGTGGATGCGCACGCCGTTGGGCGGGACGATGCCGGCGGCTTCCCGGTGGAAGTGTTCGCAGGAGGTGACCAGCCGCCGAGGGATGACGCCGTCGCGCAGGATCTCCTGCTCGCCGTAGATGTCGTCGAGGTACATCTCCAGCGCCTGGACGCGCTGCCGGATTCCCTTCTCCAGCCGCGACCACTCGGCCGCCGAAATCACTCGCGGCACGAGGTCCAGCGGAAACGGCCGCTCCTGACCCGACAGCGAGAACGTAATGCCCTGATCGATGAAGGCCCGGCCCAGTGCCTCGTTGCGCGCTTCCAGTTCGGAAGCGTCAGACGGGGCGAGTTCGTCGTAGATGCTCTTGTAGGGCGCGCGCACGTTGCCTTGGGCGTCGAACATCTCGTCGAAGGCCTCGGAGTAGCTGCCGAGGTCGTTGTAGCCCTCGAAGATGCCGTCGTAGCGGACGGTCCGGCGGCCGTTGGAGCGCGCGGACCTGGTGGACGCGCGCGGCGGGCGCGATTCGGCTCGCGTGCGTGGTGGACGAAGGCTCACCGTTGACATGCTGCCGCACCGGACCCGTTTGCGCAGGCCAGCGGGCTCCCAGTGTTAGCCACTTTGGGCATTTACCCGCTGCGCTGGTAATCTGAACCCTCGCTGCCCGCGCGACGGCGCGGTGAAGAGCTTCCCATCCCCATCGAGTTTTACGAAGGATCAGCGCGTGGCCAACATCAAGTCGCAGGAAAAGCGCATCAAGACCAACGAGCGCGCCCGACTGCGCAACCAAGCGGTCAAGTCATCGCTTCGCACGGCCGTGCGCTCGTTCCGGGAAGCCGCCGAGGCCGGCGACAAGGAGAAAGCCGGCGACCTGTTGGCGTCGACCAGCCGCAAGCTGGACAAGGCCGCCAGCAAGGGCGTGATCCACAAGAACCAGGCGGCGAACAAGAAGTCCGCGCTGGCGCGCGCCTTCAACAAGCTCTGATCACTCGCTGACGAGCTCGGCCACCTTCCGCACCGCCGCTTCCAGCGCGTAATCGGCGTCCGCCGCTGCTCCCTTGACGTCTGCATTGAGGGCCGCTACCAGCCGCACGGCCTTGGCGACCGATTCCCGAGACCAGCGCCGCGCCTGCTTCTGCGCCTTCTGCACGCGCCAAGGCGGCATTCCCAGCTCGGACGCCAACCGGTAGGGGTCGCCGGACAACGGCCCGACCCGGGCGATCGTATGCACCGCCTCGGCGAGCGCGTCGGCGAGCACGACGTGCGGCTCACCGCGCATCATCGCCCAGCGCAGCGCCTCGGCAGCGCCCGCGACGTCGCCCACGACGGCCTTGTCGGCGATATCGAAACCCTTCACCTCGGCTTTACCGCTGTAATACCGGCGCACGGCGGCGGCGTCGACCTGGCCGTCGGTGTCGGCGACCAGCTGCGAGCACACCGAGGCGAGCTCGCGTAGATCCGAACCGACGGCGTCGAGCACGGCGGAGACAGTGTCATCGGAGGCCTTGACCTTCAACGCGCGGAACTCGCCGCGCACGAAGTCCGCGCGTTCGGAGGCCTTGGTGATGCGGGCACAGGGATGCACCGCGGCGCCGAGCTCCGTTAAGCGACCGGCCAGCGCCTTGGCGCGCCCGCCGCCGGAGTGCACGACGACGAGCATGGTGCCTGCAGGCAGGTCTGCGGCCGCGCCCTCGATCAGAGCGACCGCGTCCTTACCCGCCTCGGCCGCGGATTCCAGCACCACCACCCGCTCGTCGGCGAACAGCGACGGGCTCAACAGCTCAGCAAGTTCGGCCGTGCTGACCTCGCCGGCGCGCATGCGGTCCACCGGCACGTCGTCGGTGCCCGCCTGCTTGCGCGCGGCGCGCAGGATGGCCGACACCGCCCGCTCGACGAGAAAATCCTCGTCCCCGAGGACCAGATGCAATCCGGGGACCGATTCGCTCATCGGCTGATCGTGTCATGCCGCGCTGACAGCCATCGCCGGCACCACCGCGACACCACGACGGCCAACGCTCCCGCCGCGACGACGCTGAGGGCGCCGGGTGCTCCTGCGGGCACGTGCACGGCTGCGCCGGGCAGGGCTGCGGCCCAGCGGGCGACGTTGATCAGCCACCACAGTTCCGGTCCGGTGAACCGGATCAGCAGGCCCGCACCCGCGGGCCACAGCACCGACAGCACGGCGGCGGCGGTCCCGATCACCGTGATCGGGGCGATCACGACCGCCACTGCGAGATTGGCCGCAACGGCGACGAGGCTGAACGTGCCCGAGATGGCCGCCACCAGAGGCGCCGTCACGAGCTGCGCGGCGACGGCGACGCTCACCGCATCGGCCAACGGCTTGGGCCAGCGCCGGTTGACCAGGTGCCGCGACCACGCCGGGGCGATGCGGACAAGCGCTGCGGTCGCCGACACCGACAATGCGAACCCGATGTCGACGGCAAGCTCGGGAGCCGCAATCATCAATGCGATGACGGTTCCGCAGAGCGCCGGAATCGCCTGTCTGCGACGGTGTGTCACGACGGCGAGCAGCGTGATGGCGGCCATCACGGCGGCGCGCAGCACACTGGCCGAGGGTTGGACCACCACCACAAACGCCACCAGCGCGACGGCGGCGAGACCGACGGCGACCCGCGGCCCGACGAACGCCGCCGTCAGCAACACCGCCCCGCAGACGATCGTGACGTTCGCTCCCGACACGGCCGTCAGATGCGTCAGCCCGGAAGTCCGGAACTGCGCGGTCGTGTCGCTCGACAGCGCAGAGGTGTCGCCGAGGACGAGAGCCGGCAGCATCGCCGCTTGATCGACCGGCAGCACGGAGCGCGCCGTGGTGGCGAATGCAGTGCGCACCGCCTGACCGGCCCGCTGAATCGGTGCCGCCTCGCCGAGCGTCGCCTTCCCGGTAGCGGAAAGCACCGCGATCGTGAGATCACGACGGGTCGGCGGCGCTATCCGCGCCGTGAATGCCGCCGGCTGGCCTGAAGCGACCGGCGAAAATCCCGACACCGACGCGAAAACCACCACACGGCCCGATATTTCGTCCGCATCGACGGCTCGCAGCGAGCCCCGAAACATCAACCTGCCGCCGCCGAGCGCACGTGGTGTCTCGTCGGGTGTCACGATGACCGCGGCCGTGGTGCCGTAGCGGTCAACGAGCGGATGATGCCGAACCTGCTCGACGCGCAGCAGCACTGCGACGGCGAAACCCACCCCTACGAGGGTCATCCCGACCACGGCCGCCGCCGTCATACGGGCTCCGCCCCGCGAACGGCGTCGGCTCCCCCACCATGCCGTTGCGCTCCCAATGGCGATACCCGTCGACAGCGTCAGCACGACACCGCTTTCGGTCCACAGAATTCCCGCTGCAGTGACGGCCCAGCTTGTCAGCGCCGCAGGCACCAGGCGAAGATCCAGGCGGGCCTCGCGTCCGTCCACCGCGCTCACACATGGACCTGGGCACGAAGCTTCTCCAGCCGTGCGGGGCCGATACCGTCGACCTCAGCGAGTTGATCAACGCTGGTGAACGATCCGTGAGCGGTGCGCCACGCAATGATGGCGGCCGCGGTCACCGGACCCACGCCCGGCAAGGCGTCGAGTTGATCTTCGGTGGCAGTGTTCAGATCAATGGAACCCTTTGCAGCCGGGCTGCTTTCGGCTGGTTCAGGCGAACCCGGGGACGCCGACGTGCTGGGTTCTGCCGCAACTGAACTGCCCATGGTCGTCGGTTCCCCTGGCGCCGCGGCAATGCCGACGATGATCTGTTCGCCGTCGGAGACGCGGCGCGCCATGTTCAGGCCGATGAGATCTGCGCCGTCGAGGGCACCGCCCGCTGCGGCGAGCGCGTCGGCGGTCCGTGCGCCAGAAGACAGCGTGACAAGGCCGGGCTTGTGCACGAGGCCGACGACGCTGACGATGACCGGCCCGTGCGGCGCGGGTGCTCCCGGCGTCGGTGCTGTCGTCGAAACCATTTCCACGGGAGGCAATTTGGCCGACGCCACCGGAGGGGTCTTGTCGCGGAACAGCGCGAACACGGTGACCAGCACGGCCACCACCCCGATGGCGCCCAGGGCGATAACCCCCGCGCGGCCCGGGTCGGCGCGCACCGCGGCCAGCCATCCTGGCGTGTCACCGGAAGCGGTGTCGGGCAGCCAGCGAGACAAGGCGGCATCGGACGCAGCGCCGTCGTCGTTTGCGTCGGCCTCGACTTCGGCCTCTCCGACGAGCCTGCGGTGGAGCCGTTCGGCAGCCAGTTCGGTACCCATGCGCCCGACGCTAAGCCGGACACCGGACGCGTTTCCGCGATCGGGTCCGGATGCGGCACCGCCTGTGGATTAATTCGGCACTGTTGATAATCCTGTGGTGGGCTCAAGAGCCGTGACACGAGAGAGGCCTAGGACATGCGCAGACCCCTTCGGGTGATCCAGTGGACGACGGGAAACATCGGCAAACGCTCGCTGCACGCCATCATCGGCAGACCCGACATGGAACTGGTGGGCGTCTACGCGCACGGCGCCGACAAAGTCGGTGTTGACGCCGCCGAGTTGGCCGGCTGGCCCGAAGCCACTGGTGTCATGGCCACCAATGACATCGAGGCACTGATTGCGCTCGAACCCGACGCGTGCTGCTACAACCCGCTGTGGCCCAACATCGACGAGCTGACCCGCCTGCTGGAGTCCGGTATCAACGTCTGCTCGAGCGCAGCCTGGATCACCGGCGGCAAGCAGTCTCCTGAGGACCTGCACCGCATCCGGAAGGCCTGCGAGAAGGGCAATTCGACGATTTTCGGCAGCGGCGCGCATCCGGGTATGACGAACATGGTCGGCATGGTGCTCAGCGGGGCGTGTGAGCGCGTCGACGAAATTCGGATCACCGAGTCGGTCGACTGTTCGACCTACGCGTCGGCGGGCACCCAGACCGCGATGGGTTTCTCGCAGCATCCGGACACTCCCGGCCTCGCCGAGAGCGTGCGACGCGAGAGTGAGGTCTTCGCTGAGTCGGCGGCGATGATGGCCGACGCGATCGGGGCGAAGCTCGACCGGATGACGTTCGACGTCACGTTCACCGCCGCTACCGGCGACTCGGACCTCGGGTTCATGCAGATTCCGAAGGGCACGGTCGGCGGGGTGATGGGCTACCACCGCGGTTGGGTCGGCGACAAGAACGTCGTGAGTGTGGGGTTCAACTGGATCATGGGTGACCATGTGACGCCGCCCAAGCCGCTTGAGCACGGGCACGTCATTCAGGTGTTCGGACTGCCCAACATGCGCACCGTGCTGCATTGCCTGCCGCCGAAGGATTGGACCGAGCCCGGTTTCATGGGTCTTGGCATGATCTACACGGCCCTGCCGGTCACCAACGCCGTGCCCGCCGTCGTCGCGGCACCACCGGGGATCGTCACGCTTAAAGACCTTCCGCCAGTGACCGGCCGCGCGGCGGTCTGACGACACCGACTGGTGTGGCGTGCAGGGTCACATCCGACGCGCGAGACGCTGCGTTCCCGGGCCATCGAGATCCCGCAGCGCGTCACGTCGGCCCGCCATCGCCATCAACAGCGCCTCCCCCGTGCCGCGCACCTCCGGGCCCTTACCGCGCGACCAGTCGATGTCGGTGGCCGTGAGGTGAAGTCCGCGGCTCATCACGGCTCCGAGCAGACGCGGCGCGAACAAGGTGAATTCGAGGGCGACCCGTAGCCGGGCGGGATCGATGGTGCGCGGTATGCCGAGCGGCCGCCGGATGTCCTGCTGATGGATCATTCCGTCGGTCAAGGCGATCCTGCCGCCGAAGCCGGCGGTGAGCCCCTGCGGCTCGACGTATCGGCGCATCAACTCCGTGAGTTCTTCGGGCGGGGTGTCGGCGTACTCGGCGACGCCGACGGCGTTGGCGCCACCGCGCGTGACCAGTCCCTTAGCCATGCGCCGCAGGAGTTGGGTGCGGGTCAGCGGGTCGAAGCCGATGACATGGGCGACGACGTCGCGAACACGCCACTTGTCGCACAGCGACGGGCTTTCCCACTGCTCGCGTGTCAGGCTGTCCAGCAGCGCGACGAACTCTTCACGTTCGTCGCGAGCCATCGCCATCGTGTCCGCAGACACATCCGCGAGTCTGCGCCGACGCCGCTGCGCCGTCAATCCTTGGAAACGCACACGCCGATCGCGCCCCCGCCGACGTGCACGGCCAGCACCGGGCCCATCTCCGAGACGGCGGGCGGAGCGATCTGGGGCAGTCGGACACTCAATTCCTTGGCGATGTCGTCGGCGGCCTCCGGATTGTCGACGTGGTGCACTGCGATCCTCGCCGAGTCGTCCCCAACCGCCTCGGCGACCTGGTCGATCATCGCCGCGTGGGCCTTGGTCGCCGTGCGGATCCGCTGACCCAACACCAGCCTGCCGTCGACGTCGAGGCACAACAGCGGCTTCAACGACAGCGCGGAGCCCAGCAGCGACGCGCCCCTGCTGATCCGGCCGCTGCGTCGCAGATTGTCCAGCCGGTGCACGACAATGAAAGCGCACCCGCGCGGCACAGCCGAACGCGCGGCGGCCTCAACGGCATTGAGATCCGCACCCGACGCGGCCTCTCGCGCCGCAGCCAACGCGACGAATCCAACACCCATCGCGGCCGAACGTGAATTGACCACGCGCACAGCAGGACCGAATTCACGCGCTGTCGACACCGCCGAACTGTACGTGCTCGACAGCGCGGCCGAAATATGCACGGCGACCACGCCGTCCCCGTCACTTCGCTGCAGCGCCGCATGATAGGCGTCGGCGAGTTCTACCGGTGTCGCGCCGGCGGTGGTGGCGTGACGCTGGTGGACGTCGGCAGGGACGTCGTCGATGCCGTCCCGGAAATCCCTGCCGTCCAACAGGATATGCAGCGGAACCTGACGGATGCCGTACCTCTCCGTGTCCTCGGGCGGCAGGAGGGCTGACGAGTCGGTGACCACGACGACGGCCATGGCTACGGAGCATCCCGTTCAGCGACTCCGGCTTCCTGCAGACCCTTGAGCATCAGTTCGGCGACGGCCTGATGGGCCTCGAAGTTCCAGTGGATACCGTCGGGATTGCCCCTGCCACTCATGATGTGCTCGGCCACAGCGGCTTTCAGGTCGACCAGCGGGACATGGTGTTGTTCGGCCCACGCGGTGATGGCCTTAACGGTGCCCGGCCTGCCATGATGCGCCTTGCCGTAGGTCTCGGCGATGTGCACCGACGGCAGCGACGCGACGATGGGGATGCCGGGCC
The DNA here is from genome assembly GCF_001668615.1 of Mycobacterium sp. 1274761.0. GTDB lineage: Bacteria > Actinomycetota > Actinomycetes > Mycobacteriales > Mycobacteriaceae > Mycobacterium. Next base: position 58,562 of record NZ_LZMC01000032.1, on the reverse strand, counting down.
GGTTGAAATCGATGGCGTTGCGCGTCATCTCGAGATATTCGACGGAAACGTGCGGGGGTAACGCTGCGCGCGCGACGGGAGAGAGCCTCGGCTGCACCCAGCCGTAGCCGTCACGTACCCAGCGGCGCAGCCACGATGGGCGCACGTATCGGATCAGTTCACGCAGCGCCGTCGGCAACGGTGAGGGCAGGGAATCCATTCCGCCGGTGGCGAAGATGACAGCACCAGCGCGCGGCAACGCCGCCCACGCACGCGGATCCTGTGTTGCGGCCCACCAGACGTCGCGGCAGGTCCAGCCGATCCTCCCGATCAGCTCGAGATCCCAACCGAGATATGTGGCAACGATATTCGGCCAGATCCGCGGATCGTCGGCCGGAAGTCCCCCGGTCGGCCCGTAGTAGGCGAGCGAGTCACAGAAGACGAGCAGGGTGAGCCGGTCAGAGGACATCGTTGGCGACCTGTGCCGAGGCGTTCCACACATCCAACCGCCAGCGGATCTCGTCGAATCCGGCGTCGTCGTCGGAGAATCCCGACAGCTGCACCCAGCTGGCGTTCCCCATGCCGCCGAGCGCGGGCCAGTTGTCCACGGGCAGCTTCAACAACGCGGCGGTGACCGCGGCGATCAGCCCGCCGTGCGCCACCAGCACCACGGGTCGTTCGGGTTCGTCTGTCCCCCATTCGGTTTGGCTGCTCACCAGCTCGCTGATCAACGGCATACCGCGTGCGGCCACATCGACCCGGCTCTCCCCGCCGTGGGGAGCCCACGTCGCGTCGTCGCGCCAGGCCAGCCGCGCGCCCGGGGCCGCGGTGTCGACTTCGATGTGCGTCATGCCCTGCCAGTCGCCCAGGTGGGTTTCGCGTAGCCGTTCGTCGATCCCGACGGGGACGCCCGACCGCTCCCCGAGTGCCATCGCCGTGTCGAGGGCGCGACGCAGATCGGACGAGACGATCAGCAGCGGTTGCCGTTTGGCGAGCACTTCGGCCGCTGCGACGGCCTGGTCGCGACCCAGATCGCTCAACTCGGTGTCGAGTTGACCCTGCATGCGGTTGCCGGCGTTGTACTCGGTCTGGCCGTGCCGCAGCATCACCAGCCGACGGACCGTCACGGCCCCGCCTCCAGATCCATCGCCACGGTCGGGCAGTCCCGCCAAAGCCGGTCCAACGCATAGAAGTTGCGCTCATCCTGATGCTGGATGTGCACGACGATGTCGACGAAGTCCAGCAGGGTCCACCGTCCTTCGCGGGCCCCCTCCCGACGCGCGGGTTTGTGTCCGGCCAGCCGCATCTTCTCCTCGACCTCGTCGACGATGGCGTTGACCTGACGCTCGTTGGACGCCGACGCGATGACGAAGCAGTCGGTGATCACTAGCTGGCCCGACACATCGATGACGACGACGTCGTCGGCGAGCTTGGAGGAGGCTGCACGCGCGGCAATGGTGGCCATCTCGATGGCCTCTTCGGACGCGGTCACCGCGGCTGCTCCTGTGTGGCGAGGGCGGCCGACCGGTACAGGCCGCGCTTGGACACGTACTGCACGACCCCGTCGGGCACGAGATACCAGATGGGCCGGTTCTCCTGAGCCCGCCTGCGACAGTCGGTCGACGAGATCGCCAGCGCGGGGACCTCGACCAGGTTCAGCGCATCGTCGGGCATCTCGGCGAACGCCCTCTCGATGTGCTTGCCGTCGAGTTCGTAGCCGGGCCGGCTCACGCCGACGAACTTGGCGAGAGAGAACATCTCTTCCCAGTCCTGCCAGCTGAGGATCGTCGCGAGCGCGTCGGCACCGGTGATGAAGTAGAGGTCCGCGTCCGGGTTGAGCGCCCGAAGATCGCGCAGAGTGTCGCGGGTGTAGGTGGGTCCGCCGCGGTCGATGTCCACCCGGCTCACCGAGAACCGCGGGTTGGAGGCGGTCGCGATGACGGTCATCAGATAGCGGTCCTCGGCGGGGGTGACATCGCGCTCCTTCTGCCACGGCTGGCCGGTGGGCACGAACACCACTTCGGTCAGATCGAACAGGTCGGCAACCTCGCTGGCGGCGACCAGGTGCCCGTTGTGGACGGGATCGAATGTCCCGCCCATCACTCCGAGCCTGCGTCGAGATGCCACGTTTAGGCAGCTTACGGCAGCGGTCGTGGCCGTCTAGACGGCCGAGAGCCGATGCGCCCCCAGCGGCTCGGACACCTCGAACCAGGCGCGGTCGGCCCGGTAGACGTCGCGGCCGTACTCGACACGCCGGCCGGTGCTGTCGTCGGTGCGCCGGGTGAGCAGGTTGCCCGCCTGGGGCGTGGTGGGTGGGGCGCGGCCGCGGGCGGGCGTTGGGCTAGACCGGCAGTAGCGCGTCGATGACGCTGGCCAGCTGTTTGGCCGAGCGGCACTCGTGCATCGTGATGACTTCCTCATACCGCGGTACCGCCGAGTCACCGCTGCCCCACAGATGACGGGGCTCGGGGTTGAGCCAGTGTGCGTGCCTGCTCGCATTGACCATATGCGCCAGCAGGTCGAGCTCGGGGTTGCGGTAGTTGTTGCGGCCGTCGCCGAGCACCAGCAGCGAGCTGCGCGGCGACAGCACGTTCGGGTACTTGTCGAGGAACGAAACGAACGCATGTCCGTAGTCGGAGTGGCCGTCGCGGGTGTACACACCGGCTTCCCGAGTGATGCGCTGCACGGCCACCGCGAGGTCGGCATCTGGGCCGAACAGCTCGGTGACCTCATCGGTGGTGTCGATGAACGCGAAGACGCGAACACGCGAAAACTGTTGCCGCAACGCGTGAACCAGCAGCAGCGTGAAGTGGCTGAACCCGGCGACCGACCCCGACACGTCGCACAGCACCACCAGCTCAGGACGCGCCGGATGCGGCTTTTTCAAAACGACATCGATCGGCACCCCGCCGGTGGACATTGATTTGCGAAGCGTCTTGCGCAGATCGATCTCGCCCGCCCGCGACCGCCGCCGGCGTGCGGCCAGCCGCGTCGCCAAGGTGCGCGCCAGGGGTGCCACCACGCGGCGCATCTGACGCAGCTGTTCGCCTGAGGCGCGCAGGAATTCGACGTTCTCGGCCAGCTGCGGCACCCCGTACATCTGCACGTGATCGCGGCCCAGCTGTTCGGCCGTGCGCCGCTTCGTCTCGCCCTCGACCATCTTGCGCAGCTGCGCTATGCGTTGGGCTGCAAGGGCTTTGGCGATCTGCTCCTGGGTGGGTGTCGGCTCGTCACCGTAGGGCGCCAGCAGCCCAGCCAACAACCTGCCCTCCAAGTCGTCGAGGTTCATCGCCTTGAGCGCCTGATACGACGAATACGACGGTCCGCGGCTGGAGTTGTACCGGCCGTAGGCCTCGACGATCTGCGCGATCATCGCGGCCAGCCGCTCGTCCATGCTGGCCAGCTCTTCGTTGTTCGACAGCAGGTCGAGCAGCATCTGCCGCATCGCCTCGACATCCTCGGGAGGCAGCCCATCCTCCGTGCTGTCCTCGTCGACCGCGGTCTTGGCGCCCAGCGCCGCAGGGAAGTACAGGTCGAACATCGCGTCGTAGGTGTCGCGGTGGTCGGCTCGGCGCAGCACCGCGCACGCGATGCCTTCCCGCAGCGCCTCGCGGTCGGCGAGACCGAGCACGCTCATCACCCGCCCGGCGTCCACCGTCTCCGACGGGCCCACCGCGATGCCCTGCTTGCGAAGGGCTTCGACGAACTCCACGAGATGGCCCGGGATGCCGTGGGGTGCCAGCGGCTGCGGCGGACGGGTGCGACGGACGGCCATCAGTGCTCTCCTAGTTGAGCCGCAGCTCGCCGCTCGCCTTGATCTGATCGGACTGATGCTTGAGCACCACACCGAGTGTGGCGGCGATCAGCTCATCGTCGATGGTGTCGAGGCCCAGGGCCAGCACCGTGCGCCCCCAGTCGATGGTCTCGGCCACCGACGGCAGCTTCTTCAGCTGCATGCCGCGCAGCACCCCAATGATGCGCACCAGCTCCTCGGCCAAGTGTTCGGGCAGTTCAGGCACGCGGGACAACAGGATGCGGCGTTCCAGGTCCGGGTCGGGAAAGTCGATGTGCAGGAACAGGCACCGGCGTTTCAGCGCCTCGGACAGCTCGCGGGTGGCGTTCGACGTCAGCAGCACGAACGGTGCGCGTTCGGCACTGATCGTGCCGAGTTCGGGCACGGTGACCGCGAAGTCGGACAACACCTCCAGCAGCAGGCCCTCTATTTCGATGTCGGCCTTGTCGGTCTCGTCGATCAGGAGCACGGTGGGCTCGGTTCGCTTGATCGCTGTCAGCAACGGCCGGGTGAGAAGAAATTCCTCGGAGAACACATCGGTTTTCGTCTGCTCCCAGTCGCCGTGGCCCGCCTGGATGCGCAGGATCTGCTTGGCGTGGTTCCACTCGTAGAGGGCGCGGGCCTCGTCGACGCCTTCATAGCACTGCAGTCGCACCAGCCCCGACCCGGTGGCCTGCGCCACCGCGCGGGCCAGTTCCGTCTTGCCGACGCCGGCGGGACCCTCGACCAGCAACGGCTTGCCCAGCCGGTCGGCCAGGAATACCGCTGTGGCGGTTGCGGTGTCGGGCAGATAGCCGGTCTCGGCCAGCCGCCGCGCGACATCGTCGATGTCGGCGAACAGCGGCGCTGGGCGTGCGGGGACGCTCACGTAGTACTCCTAGCTAGGCCGGGCGGGTGTGGCCATCTCCCCACACAATCCACTTGGTCGAGGTCAATTCGGGTAAGCCCATGGGTCCGCGGGCGTGCAACTTCTGGGTGGAGATGCCGATCTCGGCGCCGAAGCCGAACTGTTCACCGTCGGTGAAGGCCGTCGACGCGTTGACCATCACGGCCGCGGCATCGACGCGATCTGTGAATCGTTGTGCCGCGGCGAGATCCGTCGCGACGATGGCCTCGGTGTGCCCGCTGCCGTAATCGTTGATGTGGGTGATCGCGGCGTCGAGCCCGTCGACCACCGCCAGCGCGATATCCATCGACAGGAACTCGGCGCGTAGTTCGTCCTCGGACGGGTCGGCGTGCACCGTCACACCCGAATCCTGAAGGGCGCGCGTCAGCCGCGGCACCGCGCGCTCGGCGATGGCCGCGTCGATCAGCACCGACTCGGCCGCGTTGCAGACGCTGGGCCGTCGCGTCTTGGCGTTGAGCAGGATGCGCTCGGCCACATCAAGGTCGGCCGACTCATGAACGTAGACATGGCAATTGCCGACGCCGGTTTCGATGGTGGGCACCCGCGCGTCGCGGACCACCGCGTCGATCAGACCAGCGCCCCCGCGCGGGATGACGAGGTCGACGAGGCCGCGGGCCTGGATCAGATGGGTGACGCTGGCGCGGTCCTCGCTGGGCAACAGCTGCACGGTGTCGGGATTGCGGTTCTCGATCTGCAATGCATCCCGCAGCGCTGTGACCAGGGCCTGGTTCGACCGCGCCGCCGACGAGCTGCCGCGCAGCAGCACGGCGCTGCCGGCCTTCAGCGTCAGGCCGAACGCGTCGACCGTGACGTTGGGCCTGCCTTCGTAGACCATTCCGATCACGCCCATCGGAACACGCTGCTGACGCAGCTGCAGGCCGTTGGGCAGTGTCTGACCGCGCAGGATCTCGCCGACCGGATCGGGCAGACCGGCGACCTGGCGCAGGCCCGCGGCGATGCCGTCGATGCGCTGCGGGTTGAGCGCTAGGCGGTCCAGCATCGCCTCGGGTGTGCCCGCGGCCCGGGCGGCCGCCAGATCCTCTTTGTTCGCCTCGAGTACTGCAGCGGCCTCGCGCAACACATTGTCGGCGGCGGCGTGCAATGCGCAATTCTTGGCTGCCGTGCTCAGCGTCGCCAGCTCGCGGGCCGCGATCCTGGCCCGGCGCGCAGCGTCGTGCACCTGCTGACGCAAGCCAGGCGTCGACGGTGCTTGCAAACTCATTAAGCCAGCGTATCGAACGTGAATACCGCGCTCGCCGCCGCGCTGGTCTAACTTCTACCAATATGGCAGCGCAGGTATGCGTGGTGGGCAGCGTCAACATGGACCACGTCTTCTCCGTCGATTCGCTGCCGCGCCCCGGTGAGACGGTCATGGCGTCGTCGGTGCGGCCGCTGCCCGGCGGCAAGGGCGGCAATCAGGCGGTCGCGGCAGCGCGGGCAGGAGCAGGCGTCCAGCTGGTCGCCGCCCTCGGTGACGATGCGGCGGGCGACCAGCTGCGCGCCCATCTGCAGGCCAACGGCGTCGGCCTCGACGGCGTCGTCGAGGTGCCCGGGCCCAGCGGGACCGCAGTGATCGCGGTCGACTCCGCGGGCGAGAACACCATCGTCGTCGCGCCCGGCGCCAACGCGCGGCTGACCGTCGCGTCGAGTAAAGCCGAGGCCGTCATCTCCGACAGCGACGTGCTGCTCTTGCAGTTGGAGATTCCCGTGCCGACCGCTGTCGATGCCGCACGGGTGGCACGCGCGGCGGGCTCGGTGGTCGTCGTCAACGCCTCGCCCGCTGGGGCCAAACCTCATGACCTCATCGCGCTGGCCCAGCTGGCCGACGTCGTCGTCGTCAACGAGGCCGAGGCCCGCGAATGGCATTGGCCGGTAACGCATCTGGTGATCACGCGGGGCGGACGCGGGGCGAGTTACCTCGGTCAGGACGAAAGGTTCGACGTCCCCGCACCCACCGTCCGTGCCGTGGATACCACCGGCGCAGGCGACGTGTTCGCAGGCGTGCTTGCCGCCGAGTGGTTGGCCGGACACGAGGAGGCCTTGCGACGCGCCTGTACCGCCGGTGCGCTGGCCACCACGGTGGCCGGCGCGGGTGACTGCGCGCCGTCTGCCGAGCAGATTGACGCCGCAGTCGCCACCCGGTAGGCGTAATGGCCATGTCGACACCCGAAACCGGTCCGCGCCCACCCGACGGCGATTGGCTGGGCACACGCTTCCTGTCGTTCCGGCGCGAGGGCCCGTTCGCGGTGTGCACGCTGGACCGGCCCGAGGCGCGCAATGCGATGACCCCGGCGATGTATTTCGGCATCAAGTACGCCGTCGGCCATGTCGAGGCGGACCCGAATCTCGCCGGCCTGCTGATCACGGGTACCGGCGACGTCTTTGCCCCTGGCGGCGATCTCGGCGGCGGCGGCGACGACAACTGGCTGACGTTCGGCGCCGCGCTCGGCATGGACGTCACACCGTTCGAGAAATTGCGCCAGTCGACCAAGCCCGTGGTGTCCGCGGTCAACGGGCTGTGTCAGGGCGGCGGCCTGCAGATCGCGCTGTGCAGCGACATGGCCGTCGTCAGTGACCGCGCGACGTTCCGCGTGCCCGAACTGTTCCGCGGCATCGCCGACACGTACTTCAGCCAGATGCTGGCCCGGCTCATCGGGCCCGTGCGCACCCGCGACCTGATGCTGACCGGCCGCACCCTCAGCGCAGCCGAGGCCGAGGAGTGGGGCATGGTCTCGCGGGTGGTTCCGCACGACCAACTGATGGACACCGCTCGCGACGTGCTCGCCCAATGCTGCCGGACGGCGCCGGCGGCACGACGGGTCGTGAAGGCCAGCCTGGACAACTACATGGGCCTGTTTGACCGCATCAACATGCAGGCGAGCTACAGCGGCGAAGAGGCCATCGAAGGTTTCCGCGCCTTCAAGGAACGCCGGTCACCGAACTGGGTGCACCCCGACCTGCGGGTGGACGGCCGCATCTGAGTTCATCGCAGTTCAGCCTTCTCTGAATACAGAACCTGCTGTACTGTTTGGCTCATGCCGAGAGTCATCCACAGCGATGCGCTATCGCGGTTCGGATGCGCGCTGTCCGACCCCACCCGCGCGGAGATCTTGTTGAGATTGCGCGACGGGTACGGTTATCCGTCCGAGCTCGCCGAAGCGATCGGGGTCAGCAGGCAGATCCTGTCCAACCACCTCGCCTGTCTACGGGGTTGCGGGCTGGTCATCGCCGAAGCCGAGGGCAGGCGCAGTCGTTACCGGTTGACTGACGAACGGATCGGCCGTGCACTCGACGATCTGATCGGTCTCGTTCTGACCGTCGACCCGGCGTGCTGCCCCGCCGCCGAAGCCGACGCCTGCTGTTAGAGGAAGGTCCGGTCGTGCCCGCTGTCGCGGTGACCCTCTTCGCCGTCTTCGCCCTGCTCGGATTCTGTTGGCGCAGTTGGCTCCAATACCGCCGCACCGGATCGACGGGGTTTCGCGGTATCAGCGGCCGCGTGGGATCGGCAGAATGGTTCGCCGGTGTCGGCTTCGTCGTGGCCATGGTCGCGGCGTTCTTCGCTCCGGTTCTGCAATGGGGCGGTGTGGTGTCGCCGCTCGGGTTACTCCAGGAGACGTGGATCCAGCTGACCGGCATCGCATTAGCGGTCGTCGGCATCGCCGCGACGGTGTACGCACAGATCGACATGGGCGAGTCCTGGCGCATCGGCGTCGACCCGTCAGAGACCACAACGCTTGTCCGCCATGGCGTTTTCGGGATGGTGCGCAACCCGATCTTCACTGCGATGTTGGTCTTCGGGCTCGGCATCGCGTTGGTGACACCCAACGCGGTCGCGCTCGTCGGCTTCGCGCTTCTGGTGGCCACGATCGAGGTCCAGGTGCGTGTCGTCGAAGAGCCCTATCTCGCAACCAGACACGGCGAGGCCTACCGCGACTACGCGGCGAGCGTCGGACGCTTCGTCCCGGCCGTCGGCCGGCTCAGCCGTTGATGATCTTGTCGAGAAAAGACGGCAGCCGGCCGGCCCCGTAGTCGAAGAAGCGCCCCCATCGCGGCTGGACCGAGATGCGAGCCATCTGCGGGTAGACCCTGCGGACTTCGCGTTCGAACTCGGCCTGTTGATCGGGCTCCATGGATTTCCTCGACATCGCGATGTACTCCTCGGCGACGCCGTCGACAATCTCCACCGACGCGACGCCACGCACCAGAAGCGACTTCGCCCCGCCGGGTGAATCCCCGCTGTCAATCGCCACCGCGACGTTCGGCCTGGCCGCCAGCGCGGCGACCTTCGGCGATGTCGTCGCGGTGCAGACGACGATGCACTGCCCGTTCCAGAGAAATCCGACCGGGATCACCCGTGGGAACCCGTCGGGTCCGTTGTAGGCCAGGTGGGCCGCCGTTCGATCGAGCAACTCCTGGGCTCCCGGATGGCTGAGCTCTCGAGCCAATTCCTGTGCATCCATGCGACTATCCTTCGGGGATCTCCCGTTCGATCTCGTCGAGCCAGGTCTTGGCCGACATGTCCGAGGGAGCCCGCCAGTCACCGCGCGGCGACAGCGACCCACCGTGGGACACCTTGGGACCATTGGGTACCGCGGATCTCTTGAATTGCGCGAATGAGTAATACCGCTGCACGAACACCAGCAGCCACTGCCGGATCTCTTTCAGCGAGTACGACGGCCGCTTGTCTTCGGGGAAGCCAGGGGGCCAGTCGCCGCGCTGTGGATCACACCAGGCATGCCAGGCCAAAAATGCCACCCGGGAGGGGCGGAAGCCGAACCGCAACATCTGGAACAGCGAGAAATCCTGCAGCGCATAGGGTCCGACCTTCTGCTCGCTGCTCTGGATCTCTTCGTCCTCGCCTTGGGGCACCAGCTCCGGGCTGATCTCGGTGTCCAGCACCGACGTCAGCACCTCGTTGACGTGATCGTCGAATTGTTCCGATGACACCACCCAGCGGATCAGGTGCTGTATCAACGTCTTCGGCACACCGCCGTTGACGTTGTAGTGCGACATCTGGTCGCCTACGCCGTAGGTCGACCAACCGAGCGCGAGCTCCGACAGGTCGCCCGTGCCGAGCACGATTCCGCCGCGCTGATTGGCGATCCGGAACAGATAATCGGTGCGCAGGCCCGCTTGCACGTTTTCGAAGGTGACGTCGTAAACCTTCTCGCCACGGGAAAACGGGTGACCCATTTCGCGCAGCATCAACTCCGCGCTCGCCGTGATGTCGATCTCTTCGAACGTCACACCGAGCGCCTCGGCGAGCCGGACGGCGTTGCTCTTGGTGCGGTCGCCGGTGGCGAAGCCCGGGAGGGTGAACGCAAGAATGTCACTGCGCGGCCGCTCTTCTCGGTCCATTGCGCGCGCGGCGACGATCAGCGCGTGCGTCGAGTCGAGGCCGCCGGAGACACCGATGACGATCTTCGGGTAGTCCAGCGCACGCAGCCGTTGCTCGAGGCCGGCGACCTGGATGTTGTAGGCCTCGTAGCAGTCCTGTTCCAGCCGTGTGGGATCTGACGGGACGAAGGGGAAGCGCTCCACCTCGCGGCACAGACCGATATCGCCGTCGGGGGGATCGAGTTGAAACTCGATGCGGCGGAATGCATCTGCATCGAGCCCGTGATGGGTGGCGTTGTCGTCGAAGGTGCCCATCCGCATCCGTTCGGCGCGCAGCAGCTCCAGATCCACATCGGCGATCGACCGCCGCGGACCCTTCGGAAAGCGCTCCGACATGGCCAGCTGCACGCCGTTCTCGTAGATCATCGTCTGGCCGTCCCACGCCAGATCGGTGGTCGACTCCCCCTCTCCCGCAGCGGCATACACATACGCCGCAAGGCAGCGCGACGACGCCGACCGGGCCAGCAGACAGCGGTCCTCGGCGCGGCCGATCGTGATCGGGCTGCCCGACAGGTTCGCCAACACGGTGGCCCCGGCCAGCGCCGCTTCCGAACTCGGCGGTATCGGCACGAACATGTCTTCGCAGATCTCGACGTGCAGAACGAACCCGGACAGATCGGTCGCGGCGAACAACAGATCGGATCCGAATGGGACCTCGGCGGCGGCATCACCCCGGCCGATGCGGATGACGCCGCGCACGTCGTCACCCGCCGCCATCTGACGGCGTTCGTAGAACTCGCGATAGGTCGGCAGATACGACTTCGGCACAACGCCGAGGATTTGCCCCCGGTGAATGACGACAGCGGTGTTGTAGATCCGGTGTTGTTGGCGCAGCGGCGCGCCGATCACCAACACCGGCAGCAGGTCGGCCGATGCCTTCACAACGTCGAGCACCGCTTGTTCGACGGCGTCGAGCAGCGCGTCCTGCAACAGGATGTCCTCGATGGAGTAGCCCGACAGCGTCAACTCCGGGAACACTGCCAGCCCGACCGCGTCGTCGTGGCACTGGCGGGCCACCTCCAACACCGAATCTGCGTTGGTAGCGGGCTCAGCGATGGCGGTGTGCAGCGTGCAAGCGGCCACCCGAACGAATCCCTGACCATAGGCGGAGTAGAAGTCCATCACGCTCCAATTCTCGTCCGTCGAGTGTCAACATCCGGTGACGGGGTACCAACAGTTCGTGACTGACACCGCCGTACTGGTCATCGACATGCTCAACACCTATACCCATCCCGACGCGGAGAAGCTGAGTCCGCACGTCGAGGAGATCGTCGAACCGCTGGCCGCGCTGATCAAGAAAGCCGCGAGCAGGGACGATGTCGAGTTAATCTACGTCAACGACAACTACGGGGATTTCAGCGCGCAGTTCAGCGACCTCGTCGACTCGGCGCTGGACGGTGATCGACCCGACCTCATCAAACCGATCGTGCCGCCCGAGGGCAGCCGCAGGATGACCAAGGTGCGTCACAGCGCCTTCTATGCGACGTCGCTGGCCTACCTGCTGAACCAGCTCGAGCCCAAGCGCGTCATCCTCACCGGGCAGGTGACCGAGCAGTGCATCCTGTACACGGCGCTGGACGCCTACGTTCGCCACTTCCCCGTCGTCATCCCGCCGGACGCCGTCGCGCACATCGATCCCGAACTGCGCGACGCCGCGCTGACGATGATGAAACTCAACATGGATGCCGACATCATCTCCGCCTCGAAGTGCCTGGATTGACAGGTTGGACCACCCCGCCATCGGGTAGGCAGCGGAGGTGACGACGCGGAATCGGATCGCCGAGCCCTGGGGCGGGCGAACACCGTATGGCCGTGGACAGCAGTGGCCGACGCGAGAGGACATGTATCTCGACGGCGACATCGGCGAAGAGGATGTCGACCAGTGGGTCCAGTCGGCGTCGGTACTGCATTCCAACGGCGACGGATTGGACATCGCGGTCAAAGACGGACGCATAGTGGGGGTTCGTGGACGCGCACACGACCGCGTCAACCACGGCAGGCTCGACGCCAAGGACCTCTACGGGTGGCAGGCCAATCACGCGACCGACCGGCTGACCACACCGCTGATCCGTGTCGACGGCAGGCTGGTGGAAACCGACTGGGACACCGCGATGGATGTGATTGTGCGCCACACCAAGCAGCTGCTCGAGCAGCGCGGGCCGAGCGCCATCGGCTTCTACACGTCCGGCCAACTCTTCTGCGAGGAGTACTACACGCTGGGCGTGATCGCCCACGGCGCGATCGGCACCAACCACGTCGACGGCAACACCCGGCTGTGTACGGCGACCGCCGCTGCGGCGCTTAAGGAGTCGTTCGGCTGCGACGGCCAGCCCGGCTCGTACACCGACGTCGACCACGCCGACGTCATCGCGATGTACGGCCACAATGTCGCCGAAACTCAAACAGTGCTGTGGATGCGGATACTGGACCGGTTGGCCGGCCCCGATCCGCCCGCGCTGGTGTGCGTCGATCCGCGCGAGACACCGGTCGCCCATCACGCCACCGTGCATCTGGCGCCGTTGCCCGGCACCAATGTGGCACTCATGAACGGGCTGTTGCATGAGATCGTCCGCAACGACTGGGTGGATCACGACTACGTGTCTGCCCACGCCGTGGGCTACGACGAGCTCGCCAAGCGGGTGGACGAGTTCCCGCCCGAGCGGGTCGCTGAGATCTGCCGGATCCCCGCCGACGACATCCGTGAGGCCGCCCGGCTGATCGGCACCGCGACCGCGCTGCTGTCCACGGTGCTGCAGGGCTTCTATCAATCCAACCAAGCGACGGCAGCTGCCGTGCAAGTCAACAACATTCACATCGTGCGCGGGATGCTGGGCAAGCCCGGTTGCGGTCTGCTGCAGATGAACGGTCAGCCCACCGCCGAGAACACCCGCGAGTGCGGGGCCGACGGTGATCTGGCTGGATTTCGCAACTGGTCCAACGATTCTCATGTCACGGAGCTTTCGAAGCTGTGGAATCTTCCGACGCATCAGATCCCGCATTACGCGCCGCCGACCCATGCGATGCAGATGTTCCGGTACGCCGAGCAGGGCACGATCCGGATGCTCTGGGTGAGCGCGACCAATCCCGCCGTGTCGCTGCCCGAGCTCTCCCGCATCCGCAGTGTGCTGGCCCAGAAGCGGCTTTTCCTGGTGGTACAGGATATGTTTCACACCGAGACGACGGCACTTGCCGACGTGGTGCTGCCCGCTGCGGGGTGGGCCGAGAAAACCGGCACGTTCACCAACGCCGACCGGACAGTGCACCTTTCGGAAAAGGCCGTCGACCCGCCCGGCCAGGCCCGCGCCGACCTCGACATCTTTCTCGACTTCGCGCGGCGCATGGACTTCCGCGACCAGGACGGCACGCCGCTGCCGGCGTGGAACGATCCGGAGTCGGCGTTCGAGGCCTGGAAGCAGTGCAGCGCGGGACGGCCGTGCGACTACACGGGGTTGAGCTATGCGAAGCTGCGCGGGTCCGGCGGCGTTCAATGGCCGTGCAACGACGAGCATCTCGACGGCACCGAACGTCTTTACACCGACGGCACGTTTTGGGCGGCGCCGGAGTACTGCGAGTCATACGGCCGCGACCTCGTCACCGGAGCGCCGCTGGAGCCCACCGAATATCGCGCGTTGAACCCCGACGGCAAGGCCATCCTCAAGGCCGCCGAGTACCTGCCGCCGCATGAAAAGCCGAGTCAGGATTATCCTCTGGTGCTCGTCACCGGCCGCACGCTGTATCAGTTCCATACCCGCACCAAGACTGGCCGCGCACCGCAGCTGCGTGACGCCGCACCCGAGCCATGGGTGGAGGTGTCGGCCGCTGACGCCAAGCGGCTGCGCATCGCCGAGGGCGACATGGTCGAAGTCGCCACACCGCGCGGTTCAGTGGTGGCGGCGTGCCGGGTCAGCGGGATCCGCGACGGCGTGGTCTTCGTGCCGTTCCACTACGGCTACTGGGACGATCCCGACGGTCATCACCGCGCCGCCAACGAACTGACTCTGACCGATTGGGACCCGGCGTCCAAGCAACCGATTTTCAAGACCGCCGCCGCTACGGTGCAGCGGGTAGCAAGCGGTATCTCGTCGGCTCCCGCGCCAACGACTGCGGGTTCGGCGCCGGTCGACGGGCATGTCCCCCGCACCACCGGCGGACGGGCGGCCGAGGCGGTCGAAACGGTGCAAGGACGATGAAGCTCGGTCTGGCCCTGCGTGAGCTGCACCGCTCCGAGGTGCGGCTGGCCCGCAGTCTCGACGGGATCGCATCTCGCCACCACAACGACCACGGGATCTATCACGTTGCTCTCGATCTCGGCAAGTGGTCACGCGAACACGTCGCGCTGATCGCGCAGGCCGGCGAACGGTACGGCGTACGGCTGCGCAGCGACCCACGCATCGCGGCCGTTACCGAGTCGGCTCAGGCGTGGATCAGCGACCGTCTGGGCCGGCGGCCGGAGACCGGGGTCCTGCTGCTGGCCGACCTGCGGCGACTGCACCGACTAGCGGCGGGGGTATCGCTGGACTGGGAACTGCTCGCCCAGGGCGCTCAAGGCGTCAAGGACACCGAGCTGCTGGAGCTCTGCGAGCAGTGTCACCCGCAGGCGCTGCGGCAGATGCGCTGGGCGAACGCGATGCTCAAGGAACTCTCGCCGCAAGCGTTGGCGAATTAGACGTCTGCCCGCAGGACCTGATCGCCTACTCTCGATGGGGTGGAAGCGCCCGAACTCGTCGCCCTGTTGCGGGGACGTCGGGTCGCGGTGCTCACCGGTGCGGGCATGTCGACCGACTCGGGGATTCCGGACTATCGCGGACCGGACTCACCCCCGAGCAATCCGATGACGATCCAGCAGTTCATGTCCGACGCGGTGTTCCGCCAGCGGTACTGGGCCCGCAACCATGTGGGCTGGCGGCACATGGCCGATACGCTGCCCAACGCGGGGCACCGCGCGGTGGCCGCGCTCGAGCAGGCCGGCGTCGTCTCCGGTGTCATCACACAGAACGTCGACCTGTTGCATAGCAAGGCCGGCAGCCGTGCCGTCGTCAACCTGCACGGCACCTACGCCGAGGTCATCTGCCTGGACTGCGGGCACACCATGGCCCGCGCCGCGCTGGCCGACATGCTCGAAGCCGCCAACCCGGGTTTCGTCGACCGCGCCGAGGCGGTTGGCGGCATCGCGGTCGCGCCGGACGCCGACGCCGTAATCGGTGACACATCGTCGTTCAGGATCGTCGACTGCGTCCGGTGTGGCGGCATGTTGAAACCCAACATCGTCTATTTCGGTGAGAGTGTGCCCAAAGAGCGCGTGTCGCAGGCTTTCTCGATTGTCGACGCCGCCGATGCGCTACTGGTGGCGGGCTCGTCGCTGACCGTGTTCTCCGGGTTCCGCTTCGTACGCCACGCCGCTGCGCTCGGAATCCCGGTTGCGATCATCAACCGCGGCCGCACCCGAGGCGACGTGCTGGCGACGGTCAAGGTCGATGCGGGCTGCTCCCCCATGCTTGCGCTGCTGGCCGATGAACTGCCGATGGAGATATCGGCGTGAGCGCACCGCTGCTGAACCGGTTGCGGCCGAAAACCTGTCCTACCGAGGAGCGTTGGTCGCTGAGCGTGGGCGACGTGGTGGCCGATGTGGTCAAGGCACCTGAGCCGGTGGGCCGTATTGTGCGCCTGCTCAACCATTTCGGTGGCGTCGCTTTCAGCGCGCAGTCGGTCGAGTTCGATGGTGACGATGTCGACTGGTCTGTGGTGACCGAGATCCGCAGCCGCAACCTGGTCGGCTATCTGCTGTCCGACGCGATCGACAAACAGGTGGGCAAGCTTCCGCTGCCACGGTTCCCGGGACGCGGGCTATTGATCGAGGCCGTCGGAGCGGCGGTGTTGACGGCGCTGGTGGCGGTGGCCCGACGGCAGCTCGAGGACGGTCCGTTGGATGTCCGCATTCCCGCGGAGGTGCACTATCGCGGGGTGCTGCGGCGCAAGGAGCTCTCACCCGGTGTGCTCGCCACGCTCGTGCTGACCGATCCTGCGGTGCGCCGATGCCTGCAAGAGACGGCCCGTGCCCACGGCGTCGACGTACAACCCGCCCACGACGACCCGGTGGTAGCGGCCACGCACCGCGCCGACCGCATCAAATCGGCGATCGCCAAGCTGACTTCGTGAGTTTTCGCTAGAAAACCGCGACGAGATCGTCTGCGTGCACTGCGGGTCGGCGCATCTCGGCGGGCAGTTCCGACGTCGACCGGCCGAGCATCGTCGCGAGCTCGGCAGCGTCGTAGGCGACCACGCCGCGGGCGACCATCGTCTCGTCAGGGCCGCGCAGTTCGACAACGTCTCCGCCGTGGAAGCGTCCCGATACCGCCGTAATGCCCGCGGGCAATAGCGAGCGGCGGTGTTTGACCACCGCGCGCACCGCCCCGTCGTCCAGGATCAGCGCGCCCGCAGATTCCGCGGCGTAACGCACCCAGAACCGCCGCGCGGACATGCGTTCGGGTCGGGGCGCGAAAACCGTGCCGACCGATGCTTCGGTCAGCGCGGTCGCGGCGTCGGAGGCCGCGGCCAGCAACACCGGCACCCCTGCGTCGGAGGCCAGCAGCGCCGCGGACAGCTTCGACGCCATCCCGCCAGTGCCGAGGTGGCTGCCCCGGCCGGCGATGACGCCGTCGAGGTCCGTCGGGCCCGCGACCTCCGGAATGAACCGCGCAGGAACATCTTTGGAAGCCTTGCGCGGATCGCCGTCGTAGAGACCGTCGATATCCGACAGCAGAATGAGGGCGTCGGCGCCTACGAGGTGAGCGACCAGCGCAGAGAGCCGGTCGTTGTCACCGAACCGGATCTCGTTGGTGGCCACGGTGTCGTTCTCGTTGACGATCGCGACCGCGCGCAGGGCGCGCAGCCGGTCGAGCGTGCGCTGGGCGTTGGTGTGCTGTACCCGCATTGAGATGTCGTGCGCGGTCAGCAGCACCTGCCCTACGGGACGCTGGTACCGCGCGAAGGCGGTGTTCCACGAATTGATGAGCGCGACCTGCCCGACGCTGGCCGCGGCCTGTTTGGTCGCCAGGTCAGCGGGCCGCTTGGTCAGCCGCAGCGGCTCCATGCCGGCCGCAATGGCGCCGGAGGACACGATCACGACGTCCGATCCGGCCTTCATCCGAGCCTCGATCGCGTCGGCGAGGGTGGCCAGGCGTCCGGCGTCGAACACGCCGGACGGCGTCGTCAGCGCGGTGGTGCCGATCTTGACGACGACGCTGCGCGCGGTTCGGACCGCGTCGCGATGCACGCTCACGGCTGCGGCTCCCGGCGTTGCTTGCGGGCGCGTTTGCGCTCGTCGGCGCCGACGCGCTCGGTCTGTTCCAGCCGCGCATCGGTGCCGCGGCCCGACATCGGCACGTCGACACCCGCGGGCGTCTGCGGCTCCCAATCGAAGGTCATGTCGCCGATGGTGACCGCGCAACCGGGGGTGGCGCCCAGCCGCAACAACTCGTCCTCGACGCCCAGGCGGGCCAACCGGTCGCCGAGGTAGCCGACAGCCTCGTCGTTGGTGAAATCGGTTTGAGCAACCCACCGTTCGGGCCGCACACCGTGGACCACGAATCCGCCTTCACCGTCGGAGTCCACGCTGAAGCCGCTATCGTTGGCCGGTATCGGGCGGATCACCGGGCGCCGCGGCACGATCTCGGGCTGCGCGGCACGGTAGCGCGACACCAGATCCCACAGCGCGAATGTCAACGGCCGCAACCCTTCCCGGCTGACGGTCGACACTTCGAACACCGGCCACCCGTAGCGCCGTTCGACCTCGTCGCGGACGAAGTCGGCCAGCTCGCGGGCGTCGGGGACGTCGATCTTGTTGAGCACCACGGCCCGTGGCCGCTCGGCCAGATCACCCAGTGCCGAATCACCTTGCAGCGTAGGCGTATACGCAGCGAGCTCAGCCTCCAGCGCGTCGATATCGGAGATCGGGTCGCGGCCGGGTTCCAGCGTCGCGCAGTCGATCACGTGCACCAGCACCGCGCACCGCTCGATGTGACGCAGGAAATCCAGACCGAGGCCGCGGCCCTCGGACGCGCCGGGGATCAGCCCGGGCACGTCGGCGACGGTGAAGGTCTGCTCGCCTGCCGAGACGACGCCGAGGTTGGGCGCCAGGGTGGTGAACGGATAGTCGGCGATCTTGGGTTTGGCCGCCGAGATCGCCGACACCAGCGACGACTTGCCCGCCGACGGGAAGCCGATCAGGCCGACGTCGGCGACGGTCTTGAGCTCGAGGGTGAGGTCGCGGGCTTGGCCCTTCTCGCCGAGCAGCGCGAACCCGGGGGCCTTGCGGGCCCGCGAGGCCAGCGCGGCGTTTCCGAGTCCGCCCCGGCCGCCCGCGGCGGCCTCGAAGCGGGTGCCCGCGCCGACCAGGTCGGCTAGCAGTTTGCCCTTCTCGTCGAGGACGACGGTGCCATCAGGCACCTTGACCTCGAGGTCTGCACCCGCGGCGCCGTCACGGTTGCCGCCCGCGCCCTGCTTGCCCGACGGCGCGACGATGTGGGGCCGGAAGTGGAAGTCGAGCAGGGTGTGCACCTGCGGGTCGACCACCAGCACGACGCTGCCGCCGCGCCCGCCGTTGCCGCCGTCGGGTCCGCCGAGCGGTTTGAACTTCTCGCGATGGACCGAAGCGCAGCCGTTGCCGCCGTTGCCCGCTCTCACGTGAATCACGACGCGGTCGACGAACCGGGGCATCGCGATCACCTCCCTCGCCGAAGCGGACATTTGGGCGCAAAAGTGCGAGTGCCTCGCGCCAAAACGTCGATGTCGACGCGGGGCTAGGCCTCCGAGGCCGCCGGCTCCACAATGCTGACCGTCTTGCGGCCACGCTTGACGCCGAACTGAACGGCGCCGGCGGCCTTGGCGAACAACGTGTCATCGCCTCCGCGGCCGACGTTCACGCCGGGGTGGAAGTGGGTGCCGCGCTGGCGGACGATGATCTCACCGGCCTTGACGACCTGGCCGCCGAACCGCTTGACGCCGAGCCGCTGGGCGGCGGAGTCACGACCGTTGCGCGAGCTGGAAGCGCCCTTCTTGTGTGCCATCTGTTCGCTCCCCTACTTGATGTCGGTGACCTTGAGGACCGTCAGCTGCTGACGGTGACCCTGGCGCTTGTGGTAGCCGGTCTTGTTCTTGAACTTGTGGATGCGGATCTTCGGGCCCTTGGTGTGCTCGAGCACCTCGCCGGTGACGGCGACCTTCGCCAAGGCCTTGGCGTCGCTGGTGACGTTGGCCCCGTCAACGACGAGAGCGACGGGCAGCGAGACCTTGGCCCCTGGCTCGCCGTCGAGCTTCTCGACCTTGACCACGTCACCGACGGCAACCTTGTACTGCTTGCCGCCGGTCTTGACGATTGCATAAGTCGCCATACGTTTCGTGCTCCATGCTTCTCGGGGCGTCGCGCTACCCGTGAGTGCGCGAGCGGGTCTGGGGTGCGGAGCCGCGGTGGGTCCACTGTCCTCGGCATCGGCCGAAAGACAACTGGTCAAGGGTACGTGAAACGCGGCGGCAGGGTCAAATCACCGCAGGTCACGGCAGTCGGTCAGTCGTGGCTGGGCGGTCCTGCCGGCCTTGCGGCGGCCCGGCGGCGATGCCGGCCTACGGGACGGGCCGCCGGAACGTCGTCCTCGTCGTCGTCGTCATCCTCGTCGTCGTCCTCGTCCGAGTCATCGTCCGAGTCGTCGTCCGAGTCATCGTCTGAGTCATCGTCGGAGTCGATGACCTCGATGTCGTCGTCGAGGCCGTCTTCCTCGTCATCCTCGTCCAGGTCGATCTCGTCCTCATCCGAGTCGTCATCGGAGTCGTCCTCCGAGTCGTCCTCCGAGTCGTCATCCGAGTCGTCCTCCGAGTCGTCGTAGTCCTCGTCGAGGTCGTCGTCCTCGAGTCCGGTGTCGGCCGATTCGTCGACTGCCTTCTTGATGGTCTCGGTGTCGGACTCGGCGACTTCCTCGGCCTTCTTGGCCTCGTCACCGGACTCGTCGTCGGAAGAGTCATCGTCGTGCTTGCCGTTGGCGGCGGCCATCGCCTTGAACATCGGATGCTCGCCGGCGGGGTGGGCAGGCACTTTCGCGACGGCGACGTCCTCGGTGCGGCCACTCTTCTTGCCACGCTTGCCGCGCCGCGACTCAGATTTACGACCGCTGGCCGGTGCCGAATCGACAGGGTCGGCGTGCAGCAGAATGCCCCGGCCCGAGCAGTGCGGGCACGGTGTGGAGAACGCCTCGACCAGGCCGGTGCCGAGACGCTTACGCGTCAGCTGGACCAGACCAAGCGACGTCACCTCGGACACCTGATGACGGGTGCGGTCGCGGGCCAGCGCCTCGGTGAGCCTGCGCAGCACCAGATCACGGTTGGATTCGAGCACCATGTCGATGAAGTCGATGACGACGATGCCGCCGATGTCCCGCAAGCGCAGCTGCCGCACGATTTCCTCGGCGGCTTCCAAGTTGTTGCGGGTGACGGTCTGCTCGAGGTTGCCGCCGGAGCCGGTGAACTTGCCGGTGTTGACGTCGACAACGGTCATCGCCTCCGTGCGGTCGATGACCAGCGTGCCGCCCGAGGGCAGCCAGACCTTGCGGTCCATCGCCTTGGCCAGCTGCTCGTCGATGCGGTGGACCGCGAAGACGTCGGGTCCGTCACTGCTGGCGGGCTGGTACTTCGTCAGACGCGGAACAAGGTCGGGCGCAACGGAATTGACGTAGTCATTGATCGTGGACCATGCCTCGTCGCCGGACACGATCAGCCCGGAGAAGTCCTCGTTGAAGAGGTCGCGGATGACCTTGACCAGTACATCAGGCTCTTCGTACAACGCCACCGCTGCGCCGGCGGCCTTTTTCTTGGTTTCGGCCGCCTTCGCCTCGATCTTGGCCCACCGTTCCTGAAGCCGGCTGACGTCGGAGCGGATGTCGTCTTCCTTGACGCCCTCTGAGGCGGTGCGAATGATCACGCCGGCGTCAGACGGAACCACTTCGCGCAGAATCTCTTTGAGCCGCTGACGCTCGGTGTCGGGCAGCTTGCGGCTGATGCCGGTGGACGATGCGCCGGGAACGTAGACCAGGTAGCGGCCGGCCAGAGACACCTGCGTGGTCAGCCGGGCGCCCTTGTGCCCCACCGGATCCTTGCTGACCTGAACGACGACGTAGTCGCCGGGTTTGAGGGCCTGCTCGATCTTGCGGTTGGCGCCGCCGAGGCCCGCTGCCTCCCAGTTCACTTCGCCGGCGTAGAGCACGCCATTGCGGCCGCGGCCGATATCGACGAACGCCGCCTCCATCGAGGGCAGCACGTTCTGCACGATGCCCAGGTAGATGTTGCCGACCAACGAAGCAGACGCAGCCGAGGTGACAAAGTGTTCGACGACGACGCCGTCCTCGAGCACAGCGATCTGCGTGTAGCGGGCGCCCTCGTGCGGCGGCTCGGTGCGCACTTTGTCGCGCACCACCATCACGCGTTCGACGGCCTCGCGGCGGGCCAGGAACTCGGCCTCGCTCAGGATGGGCGGCCGGCGCCGGCCGGCGTCGCGGCCGTCACGGCGGCGCTGGCGCTTGGCTTCCAGCCGCGTCGACCCCGAGATGCCCTGGATCTCGCCGTTGTCCTTGTCTGAACCTGTATCCGCCTTGTCCGGCCGACGCCCGGCTCGTTCATGGACGACGGTGTTGGGCGGATCGTCGGGTGAGACATCGTTGTCGTCGCCGGCCCCGGACTTGCGCCGGCGACGCCGACGGCGGCGCCTGGTGGCCGTGTCGCCACTACCCGATTCGTCGTCGCCGCCGTCGTCGTCGGAGTCGTCGGAGTCGTCGGACTGGCCGGAGGAGCTGTCGTCGGAATCCTCACCCATCTCGTCGCCGCTCTGCTCACCACGGCCGCGGCCGCGGCCACGGCGACCCCGCCGGCGGCGCCGGTTGGGACGCTCGGCCTGGTCGTCGCGGTCCGGACCGCCGTCGTCGTCGTCCTCGTCCTCGTCCTCGTCGACATCGTCGGGTTCGAACTCGACGGGCTGCGGCGCCACGAACAGCGGCATGTACTCGGCGCGTTCGACGACCGTCTCGGTGGTCTCGATGATCAGCCGAGCTTCGGGTTCGCTGCCGTCGACACCGTCGGCGGGTTGGTCCTCGCTCGACTCCTGGCTCGGATCCGAGGGCCCGTCGGCCTCCTGCGCCGCGACCGTCAGCCCGTCGGGCTGGGCCTGGGGCTCCTGAGTCTCTTCTGATTTGTTTTCTGTGGATGCATCGTCGGCCACGTATTCTCCTCAAGCCCCCGGGCGCGTCGTGTCGACGCGGCCACGCGAGGGCTTCCGCTATTGGCCCGGGCCGGTTGCTCCCCGGGCTTGTTGTGGTCTCGCTCCGAGCTGTCCGCTTCTGAACACGCCCGGTGCCTGGCTGAATGATGGCTGGGACGGTCGGCGCCGCACCGCGGGTGAGCGGTGGTCGCGCTCGTCTAAGTCTTCATTCGGGCATCCGGCCCTGGTGTACAGCCGTCTACCCGCAGCCAGTATCCCATACGGGGGGTCGCCGACGGACCAGGCTGGAGTACTCGGCTATCGGCCGGGGAACCAGAGTTCGATTTCGCGGGCGGCCGATTCGGGTGAATCCGAGCCGTGCACGAGGTTCTCCTGGGTGACAAGGGCCAGGTCACCGCGGATGGAACCGGTCGCTGCCTTCTCGACCGGGTCGGTGGCGCCGGCGAGCTGACGGAAGGCCATGATCGCGCGCGGACCCTCCACGATGGCCGCGACCACCGGCCCAGAGGTAATGAATTCCAGCAGCGAGTCGAAGAACGGCTTGCCGTCGTGCTCGGCGTAATGCTTGCGGGCCAAGTCGTCCTCGACGTCGCGCATCTCCAGGGCGGCGATCGACAGGCCCTTGCGCTCGATACGGCTGACCACCTCGCCGATCAGACGCCGTTTGACGCCGTCGGGTTTGATCAACACCAGGGTCCGCTCAGTCACGGCCGACAGCGTACCTGCGGAACCTTTCACTCAGGCGGGGGCTGCTGGCCCGGCAGCAGACCACGCTGCTCGCGGCGCCGCACTTCGCTGCGCAGGTAGAGGATCAGCAGCCACACCGCGGCGAAGACCAGGCCGATGAAACCGACGGCCCCGGAGAAGGCCCATCCGGCGATCAGCACCACCTGGACGGCGAGATTCACCCAGATCGCCCAGGACCGGCCCTGTATCCCGGCCAGCAAGATCAGCACCACCGCCAGGCCGATCAGATACGAGCCCGTGAACACCGTCAGCCCGTTGTCGGCCATCGATACGACGGGCAGCGCCAGCAGCACCACGATGGCTTCGAGGATCAGGGTGCCCGCCATGACTGCGCGGAAGCTCTTCCACGGATCAGGTGCCGGGGGCCCCTTTGGCTGTTCGCTCATGCCGGGTCCCTTCCGAACAGCGTGCGCGCTGCACCGGCGGTGACGACGGAACCCGTGATCACGATGCCGCTGCCGGAGAGGCCTTCGCCGTCGCTGCCCGCATCCTCGACGAGGGCGGTCGCCGTCTCGATGGCGTCGGGCAGCGTGGCCGCGGCGATGACCCGTTCGGGACCGAACCGCTCCTCGGCACGCAGCGCCAGGCTTTCGATGTCCAGGGCGCGCGGCGATCCGTTGTGGGTGACCACGATCTGGTCGAATGCCGGCTCCAGTGCCGCCAGGATGCCGTCGACGTCCTTGTCGGCCATCACCGACACGATTCCGATCAGCAAGCGGAAGTCGAACTCCTCGTTCAGCGTGTGCGCCAGCGCCGCGGCGCCCGCCGGATTATGCGCGGCATCGATGAAAACCGTTGGCGCGCTCCGCATTCGCTCCAGCCGGCCGGGGCTGACGGCGGCCGCGAAACCGGCGCGCACCGCGTCGACGTCCAGCTGCCGATCGGCGCCCGCCCCGAAGAACGCTTCCACCGCGGCCAGCGCGATGACGGCGTTGTGGGCCTGATGTTCGCCGTGCAGCGGCAGAAAGATATCGGAGTACACCCCGCCGAGGCCCTGCAATTCCAGCAGTTGGCCGCCGATCGCGATCTGGCGGCCCAGGACCGCGAACTCGGAATCCTCGCGGGCGACCGCCGCATCTGCCCGCACCGCTTCGGCCAGCACCACCTCCATGGCCTCGGGCACCTGCCTGCCGATCACCGCGACGGTGCTCAGATCCGTGCCCGCGGGCACCAACTCGTGCTGCTGCCTGACGATGATGCCCGCCTTCTCGGCCGCGATATCGGCGATCTCGGTGCCTAGATACTCGGTGTGGTCGATGCCGATCGGGGTGATGACGGCGACCGGCGCGTCGACGACGTTGGTGGCGTCCCAGCGACCGCCCATCCCGACCTCGACGATGGCGACGTCGATCGGGGCGTCGGCGAACGCGGCGAACGCCATCGCGGTGACCACCTCGAACTTGCTCATCGCCGGCCCGCCTGCCACTTCGGACTGCTTGTCCACCAGGGCGACGAACGGCTCGATCTCCTCGTAGGTCGCCACGTAGCGCGCCGGCGAGATCGGCTTGTTGTCGATCGCGATGCGCTCGACCGCCGACTGCAGATGAGGACTGGTCGTGCGGCCCGTGCGCCGATGCAGGGCGGTCAACAAGGCGTCGATGATGCGCGCCACCGAGGTCTTGCCGTTGGTGCCCGCAATGTGGATCGACGGGTAGCCCCGCTGCGGCGAGCCGAGCAGCTCCAGCAGGGCCGAGATGCGGGCCGTGCTGGGATCGAGCTTCGTCTCGGGCCAGCGCTGGTCGAGAAGATGCTCGACCTGCAGCAACGACGCGATCTCGTCCGGCGTCGGGGCCTGCTCCGCGCCGGGTCGCCGGTCAACCGGCTCCCATGTCATGTCAGTGAGGCCAGCCTTGCGGTGATGCGCTCGACTTCGTCGCGGGCCAATGATTGGCGGCTGCGGATCTTGTCGACGACCTCGGCGGGGGCCTTGGCCACGAAGGCCTCGTTGTCGAGCTTGGCGGTGGTGCCCTTGAGCTCCTTCTCCGCGGCGGCCAGATCCTTCTCCAACCGGCGGCGTTCGGCGGCGATGTCGACTGTGCCGGAGGTATCCAGCTCAACGACGACAGTGCCCCGCGTCAGCCGCACTTCGACGGAGGCGGTCGGCGAGAAATCATCCGTTGCGGGCGTCAGCCATGCCAGCGAAGTGACCGCGGGGATCTGGGAGTCCAAATCGGCGGCGGCGACGTCGCTCAGCCGCGCAGGCACCTTCTGCCGATCGGCCAATCCTTGGTCGCTGCGGAACCGTCGCACCTCGGTGACCAGCTTCTGCATATCGGCGATGCGTTGCACGGCAACCTGATCCACCGCGAACCCGGACGGGCGGGGCCATTCGGCGATGACGAGGGACTCGCCACCGGTCAACTCTTTCCACAAGGTTTCGGTGACGAACGGCATCACCGGATGCAGCAGCTTCAACAACGTGTCGAGCACGGCTGCCAGCACTGCGGTGGTATGGGTGATGCCTTCTGCAAGCTGCACCTTGGCCAACTCGACGTACCAGTCGCAGAACTCGTCCCAGGCGAAGTGATACAGGGATTCGCAGGCCCGGCTGAACTCGTAGCCGTCGAACGCCGAATCCACTTCTGCGCGAACCTCTTCCGCGCGTCCCAGGATCCACTTGTCGGCGTCGGTGAGGTCGACGACGTCGGGGAGCGGCGCCGGGGCGGCCCCGTTCATCAACGCGAAGCGGGTGGCGTTGAACAGCTTGGTGGCAAAGTTGCGCGATGCGCGCGCATGGTCCTCGCCGATCGACAGGTCCCCGCCGGGGCTGGCGCCGCGGGCGAGGGTGAACCGCAGCGCGTCGGCGCCGAACTTCTCGACCCAGTCCAGCGGATCGATGCCGTTGCCCCGCGACTTGCTCATCTTGCGACCGAACTCATCGCGGATGAGGCCGTGCAGGAAGATGTTTTCGAACGGCACCTGCGGCTCGCGCGCGCCGTCCTGGGTGATCGCCGGGTCGTCGGAGACGAACTGACCGAACATCATCATCCGCGCGACCCAGAAAAACAGGATGTCGTAGCCGGTGACCAGCACGGTGGTCGGATAGAACTTGGCCAGTTCCGGGGTGTGGTCGGGCCAACCCATCGTGGAGAACGGCCACAGCGCCGAGGAGAACCAGGTGTCCAGCACGTCGGGGTCCTGCTCCCAGCCCTCCGGCGGAGTCTCGTCCGGGCCGACGCAGACGGTCTCGCCGTTGGGTCCGTGCCAGATCGGGATCCGGTGGCCCCACCACAGCTGGCGCGAGATGCACCAGTCGTGCATGTTGTCGACCCAGCCGAACCAGCGCGGCTCCAGGCTCGGCGGGTGAATCACGGTGTGCCCGTTGCGAACCGCATCCCCTGCGGCTTTGGCCAGCGACTCGACCTTGACCCACCACTGCAGCGACAGCCGCGGTTCGATCGGTTCACCGCTGCGCTCGGAATGCCCGACGCTGTGCAGATACGGCCGCTTCTCCTCGACTATCCTGCCCTGGGCGGCCAGCGCTTCACGGACCGCGACACGTGCGTCGAAACGATCCATGCCGTCGAATTGTGTTCCGGTGTCGGCTATCCGGCCCTTGATGTCCATGATGGACGGCATCGGCAGCTGGTGCCGCAACCCGATCTCGAAGTCGTTCGGGTCGTGCGCGGGTGTGACTTTAACTGCGCCCGTGCCGAATTCGGGATCGACATGCTCGTCGGCGACGATGATCATGTTCCGGTCGACGAACGGGTGGGGCAGCGTCGTGCCGACCAGGTGCCGGTAGCGGTCGTCGTCGGGATGCACCGCGATCGCGGTGTCCCCGAGCATCGTCTCCAACCGCGTCGTTGCCACCACGATATGGGGTTCGGCGTCGTCGAGGGATCCGTAACGGAACGACACCAGCTCGCCCTCGACCTCGGAATAGGAGACCTCGAGGTCGGAGATGGCCGTCTCCAGCACCGGCGACCAGTTCACCAGCCGCTCGGCCTGATAGATCAGCCCGGCGTCGTAGAGCCGCTTGAAGATGGTGCGCACCGCACGGGACAGGCCGTCGTCCATCGTGAACCGGTCGCGGCTCCAGTCGACGCCATCGCCGAGCCGACGCATCTGGGCGCCGATCGTCCCGCCGGAGTCGTGCTTCCAGTCCCAGACCTTCTCGATGAACAGCTCCCGGCCGAAGTCTTCCTTCGTCTTACCGTCAACCGCCAGCTGCTTTTCCACCACCGACTGCGTGGCAATGCCTGCATGGTCCATGCCCGGCAGCCACAACACCGCGTAGCCCTGCATCCGCTTGCGCCGGGTCAGCGCGTCCATCAACGTGTGGTCGAGCGCATGGCCCATGTGGAGGCTGCCGGTGACATTGGGCGGTGGCAGCACAATCGAATACGACGGCTTGTCGCTCGCCGGATCGGCCGTGAAGTAGCCGGCGTCGACCCAGCCCCGGTACAGCTCGCTCTCCACCGTCGCCGGATCCCACGACTTCGGCAGGGAGTCCGTTGAGGGTTTGGAGCTGGGGGTCACCGCGCCATTCTATGGAGTGCGGTGCGTCACCCCCGGCCCAGGTTCAACCGCGAAGTCTCCAATGTGACTCCGGCAGCAGGTAACCGTGCCATCAGTGCATCGCCCATCGCAGAGGCGGGTGTCAGTACGCCACGCAGATCCGAGAGCCGGTCACGGTCCTTGGCCAGCGCCAAACCACTCTCGCCGAGCAGCACCGAGGTGGCCTTGTAACCGGGGTCACCCTTCTGTGACATCGTGGCGCGATAGCGGGCCCCGGTGGTCGTAGTGGTGTACGTCTCGACGGTGTAGTGCCCACGCTCGCGCGTACGTTCGCTCGGGCCGGTGCCGGGCTTGGGCAGGACGCGGTCGATGAGGCTTTCCGGCACTTTGTCGAGAAAGCGGCTGGCCAGACTGGTTGTGGCGGCGTTGCCGCCCGCCGACAGTGCCGCGACGACCGGCGCCGCCAGCGAGCGGCCGACGCTCATCTGCTCTGCGTATTCGAGCCGCCGACCGTAGGCGTAGTCGAGTAAAGCGTTGCTGCGCCGCACGATTCGGGTGTTCACGATCGCCATCACGAACGGGCCGACCCAGTAGCCGGTCAGTTCCGGAGCGATGTCG
Organism: Mycobacterium sp. 1274761.0; assembly: GCF_001668615.1. Classification (GTDB taxonomy): domain Bacteria; phylum Actinomycetota; class Actinomycetes; order Mycobacteriales; family Mycobacteriaceae; genus Mycobacterium. Next base: position 30,404 of record NZ_LZMC01000032.1, on the reverse strand, counting down.
CGACCCCTTCGCCAGCGCAGATCGGGCTGTGCGCCGAACTCCGGTTCCGCGCTGCGGTCCGGCGTCAACGTGTAGGGATCTTCGATCAACCGGCGGACTTCGGCGTCGGCGGAGGCGACCCGCATCACCTCGGTCATCGACGCCGCGGTACCACCCGATACCCCGCCGGCCATCGAGCGCACCACCAGATTCGTGTCGCCGAGCTCACCAGCGCCGTCCTGCTCAGCGCGGCGGTACAGCGCGAAAACGGTGAGATCTGAAGGGATCGAATCGAATCCGCACGAGTGGACGATGCGGGCACCGGTGTCAGCGGCCTGCTTGTGATACAGGTCGATGCTCTGGCGGATGAAATTCGTCTCGCCGGTCAGGTCCGCATAGTCGGTGCCCGCGGCCGCGCACGCGGCAACGAGCGGCAACCCGTATTTGGCATATGGACCGACCGTCGTCACCACCACCTGCGTGCGCTCGGCCATCGCCGTGAGAGTCGTCGGCTGTGACGCATCGGCGGTGATCAGCGGCCAGTCTTGCGCGCTCTGGCCCAACGACTCGCGCACCGCCTGCAGTTTCTCCGTAGAACGCCCAGCAAGGGCGATCCGGGCGTCCCCACCCGCTGCCGCTAGGTACTCGGCGGTGAGCTTGCCGACGAATCCGGTAGCTCCGTACACGACGATGTCGAATTCACGCTCGGTGCTCATCGCTAGCGACGCTACCCCAGCGTCTCAGCCAGCTCGCCTTTCTCGCCGAGGACATGCTCGGCCAGAAACGCAATCATGACCTGGTACCAGATCTTGGCGTTCTGCGGTGACAGGATCCAGTGGTTCTCCGACGGGTAGTAGAGGAAGCGGTGCGGGCTCGTGCCGTCGTCGGCGGCGGGCAGACCGGATTCGGAGAGCAGCTCGTACCACAGCCGCAGCGCCTCGCCGATGGGCACGCGATAATCCTTGTCACCGTGGATGACAAGCATCGGCGTTGTGATATCGCTGACGAATCGGTGCGGCGAATTGGCTTCGGCCATCTCCGGCGTCATCTCGCGCCGCCAGTAATAGGCGGCGTCGGTGGTGGCGTTGAATGCCTCGAGCGCCCACAGGCTCGCGTGTGTGACGATCGCGCGGAACCGGTCGGTGTGTCCGGCGATCCAGTTGGCCATGTAACCGCCGAACGAACCGCCCATCGCCGCGGTGCGGGTGGGATCGATCCGGGGATGTGCGCACGCCGCATCCGTCGCCGCCATCAGGTCGTCGAACGGCGCGTCTCCCCAGTTGCCCCACCCCCGCTGGACGAAGTCTTGGCCGTAACCGGTCGACAGAGCGGGATCGGGCAGCAATACGGCGTAGCCGCGGGCCGCGAGCACCCACGGGTTCCATCGCCACTGCCACGAGTTCCAACTCGCCAGCGGTCCACCGTGAATCCACAGCAGCAGCGGAGCCGGCGTCTGCGTCTCGGGCAGCACCAACCACGAACGCACAGCGGCACCGTCGGAAACCTTCGCCGTGAGCTCGGTCAGTGTTCCCGGCAGCGGAGGCAATTCGACACACGGCAACGCGGTGACGGTGCCGTCGTCGATGCGGACGGGATGCGGCGGAGCGGCGTAGGAGCTCCGCAACGCGTAGACGACGCCGCCTGGCGCGGCCGCCACGTCGGTATAGGCATAGTCATCGGCGGTCAACTGCTCGACGGTGCCGTCGCCCAGCCCGACCCGGAAGACTGGACACCGGCCGCCGTCGTCGGCGGTGACGATCATCGTCTGCCCGTCGTGCGACCAGGTGACCGAAATCGGCCAGCGGTCCCAGTGCGCGGCGACTGTGTCGCGCTCTTCGCCGAACTTTAGATGCCTCAAACTGATTCGCGGAGCCACGTCAGGTGTCGAGTATGACTCGCGAACGAAGGCGACCGCTGATCCGTCCGGCGAGATGACCGGGCTCCACAAATCGGCGTCGGGGTCGTCGGCGATGACGGTCTGTTCGCCGGAGGCGAGGTCGATACGCACCAGCACCGAGTGCACAGATGCGCCACGCGCAGGCTGCTGCCATGACGTGACCGCGAAGCCCCCGTCGGAGCTGATGTCGACATTGGCGTCGCGCAGCGCCCCGCCGGGCTGCGGCGTGAGGTCCGACGACTCGCCCACACCGGCGAGGTTCACCGCGAAGAGATGCGCTGCGGCGGGCCCGATATCCCTGTCCCAGTGCCGGATTGGATAACTGGTGTGCACGATCGCGGTGACCTTGTTGTCCTTGCGCAGCTGTCGGAGTCTGCGGTCGTCGTCGACGTCGCGGGCCGACGGTAACAACGGGGTGCGCACCACCGCGGTCGCGCTGCCACGCGCGGCCTTGGCTAGCTCGACTCCGCCCGGCGGCGTGAAGACGTCGACCGCCTCGCCACCGGCCGCTGGTAGCCGCCACAGTGCTGCGGGCGGATCGTCGTCGTCGTCTCTCGGGCGAGCTGAGACGAACAACAGGTCACCGTCGGACGTGAACGCAGGTGACGATTCACCTTTGGCCCCGCGGGTCAACCGCCGCGCCGGTGCGCGGCCGGCCGGGTCGAGTTCCCAGATCGCGGTGATGTATTCGGTGCGCTTCTCGTTGAGTTCGCTGATGGTCGTCACCACCCGCGAGCCGTCCGGCGAGACCGCCAGCCCGGCTACGCGCGGCAGGGCGAAGTAGTCGTCGAGATCGCCGAACGGCGTTTCGCTCATGCGACGTTCGTAGCACAGGCCGCGACACCGTCAGCCATAAAAGGCGTTAGGTTCGGTTGGTGGCCCAGCAGTATTTCCTTGTCGTTGGAGCGGGAATCGCGGGCCTGGCGACCGCCGTCGCACTACAGCGCCACGGCCACGACGTCGCCGTCCTCGAGAGCCGAGCCGACACCACGGCCGGCGCCGGCATCAGCATCTGGCCCAATGCGCTCGCAGCCCTTGATCACATCGGTCTCGGCGACGCGGTCCGAGCGGCCGGAGGTCGCGTCACCGCGGGCGCCATGCGCTGGCGAGACGGCACATGGTTGCGCCGGCCGTCACCCGAGCGGATGGTCAAGGCCCTCGGCGAGCCGCTCGTCGTGGTGCGCCGTTCGGATCTCAACACGGTGCTGGCCGGCGCTCTGGCGAGCGGGACCGTGCAGACCGGCGTCACGGTGACCGACGTGACGGCGACGACCGGCGGCGTCCGCGTTGCGCTGTCGGATTCGACGACCCTGGAGGCGACCGCGCTGGTGGGTGCCGACGGGACGCATTCGGTGGTGGCCCGTCACCTCAACGGGCCGCTGTACAACCGGTACGTCGGCTACACGGCATGGCGAGGAATCGCCGCCGCGCAGATCGATCCCGATCTCGCCGGCGAGACCATGGGGCCGGGACTCGAATGCGGGCACGTGCCACTGGGCGCCCACCACACCTACTGGTTCGCGACGGAGCGTGCACCTGAGGGCGCCACGGCACCGCACGGCGAGCTCGCGTATCTCAAGGGCCGGTTCGGGTCGTGGGCCGAGCCGCTGCCCGCCCTTCTGGCCGCGACCGATCCGGACACCGTGCTGCGCAATGACCTGTACGACCGCGACCAGGCCCGCGTCTGGTCGCGAGGTCCGGTGCTCGTGGTCGGCGACGCCGCCCACCCGATGCGCCCGCATCTGGGCCAGGGTGGCTGTCAGGGGTTGGAGGACGCTGCGATCCTGGCCGACTTCGTCGACGAATGCGGAGATCCGGCGACGGCGTTCGCGCGGTTCGCCGCGTTTCGTAAGCAGCGGGTCCTGGCGCTGGTGCGGGAGTCGGCGACCATCGGCAGGATCGTCAACCTGCGGCCGGCGATTCTCAGCGCCGCGGCCAGCCGAGCCAGCGCAGTGGTGCCGGAGGCGATGCTGGCAAGGCACCTCGCCACAATCGCCGCACGGACAGCTTTCAGGGCTCCGACGACGGCGTCAGCCTAGGCCCAGCGGGCCCAGGAACGTCGAGCACAGCGCATGGACGTCGACGATGCCCAGGATGGCCCCGCCGCGCACGGCCTTGCAGCCGGTCCCCGACGGGCCTGCTGGACCCGCCGCCGCGGTCCACAGGCCGGGGCCACCCGCGGCCGAGCCGCACTTCGGCCATGCTTTCAACCCCTGGGTGCGCAGGACGTTCTCTGCGACCCTGATCTGGTCCTCACGGGAGGCTGCGGCCGGCGAGCCGACACCGCCATTGGCCGACCAAGTCGACGGCTTGAACTGCAACCCGCCGTATGCCCCGTTTCCGGTATTCGTCGACCAATTCCCGCCGGATTCGCACTGAGCAATCGCATCCCAGTCCACGCTGTCGGCATTCGCAGCCGCTGAGAGCCCCAATGAGGCAAACGAAAGTGCCCCGGCAATTGCGACGAGCCAACCAGCCTTCTTCGCCGTCCGGATGAACGCGTTGCGCTCCTTCATCACTGTGGTCCTTCCCCGACCTTGCAACTAGTGGGTCTTTCGAGTTGGAAGTGTCAGGCGTTACAAGGGAGGTATGTGCGCGTTATCGAGACGGGATAGACCGCAGCTAGCGATGGGACAAATGAGTAAAGAACGCCAAATGAGCTAATAGAGCTATCTGATCTTAAAGTGACTGAAGTGATTGGTGTGACAAATGTGATGAAAGGTGCCGGGCCCCGTAGGACCCGGCACCTAATTCACGTTCAGTGAATCTTCTTGGGTTTAGCCCCGCCTGCCGCAGACCGGCCAAGCGCCGATGCCCTGCGACCGCAGCACGTTGTTAGCCACCCGGATCTGCTCCTCGCGGCTGGCGTTGTGGGGCGAGCCGTTGCCGCCATTGGCACGCCAGGTGCTCATGGTGAACTGCAGGCCGCCGTAGAAGCCATTACCTGTGTTGGTGGACCAGTTGCCGCCCGACTCGCAAGACGCGACGGCGTCCCAGTTCACACCGCTGTCCGCATTCGCGGTACCGGTCGCCAACGCCATCGGTGCCAGGGCCAGTGCCCCCGCGATGGTGGCCAGCCCGAACGTAGTGCGGATGTTCTTCACTGCTTTCCTTTCGCCAAGCGCGCGCCAATAACGCCCGCATCCGCGGGCGCGTGTGCCGTTTCAGGCAAAGGTTTGGGCCGTGCCGTCTCGGTCAGGCACGACAGGGGGAGCGACACATCACTCCGCCGGGATTCACACCCAGCGCCCACAGACGGCAATCCCCGCCGTCCGCGGCCCCGCTCACACGCAGGTTCGTGGTTTTGAATTATTTGCTCGTTTTGGAGCCGGTGAGGAACCTACAAATCGTTTGAGACAAAGTCATATCGGGTATCTCGAAAGTCTCGACAGGATCACGGTTTGATCACGGCCCGTATCTTGCGTCGTTAGCGCAGGTCACCGTGGCGTGTCGGGCCCGGTTACGCACATACCGTCAGCAGCTGCGTGCGTGACTCAAATCACGGGTTAATTGTGTCCTGGGACACGCTGAAACCTGCTGACAGCAGGGCCGAATCTGTGCTGAATGTCCTCAGAAGCCGCTCCGCAAGCCACTTTTCGTTATTTTAAACGCCGAAGCGGTTCGCTGTTAAGCTGTTTCGCCGAAAACCTACTTAACCTCTTGTGTCGCAACGCTTTATCACCAGCTCAGCGTTCTCGCGGCGAGTGACCGCACAACAGAGCGAAATGTCCGGATTCCACGAAAGATACTGAGGCCGTAAAACTTTCAGTAGACATGTGCTACAGCTCAGCCGCCCCTGCCGATCCGTCAGGCAGCAGGCGCAGCGTTTTTGAGGGGATCACGACCAAACTTGTGCAAGGCCTTGGCCCAAATGTCATCCGCCGTTTCACGCTGTAGCAGGGGAAATTACGAGACCAGTGACGTCAAATCAGTTGTGGCGCAGGCGATCCGCAGAGATCAACCGGCCGCCGCCTGTGGTTGTCGTATTGCGCAAAGACCACGAAATAATTTCGGTGGATTAACGACGCGGTCGATCCGAATTCCAGAGACAAATTCGGAAATACCGCACCGCGAATTTGCTGCCACCATTACCGGAGGTAATAACCGCCGATTCAGGCCACGTCGGCGGCGGTGTTCACGTTCGTCAGCGCCCGTTGCGTGGGCATCACGATTCGCTGCGTGTCGACGGTCTCGACCAAGGCGCGCATGCTTCGCTCCCCTGCCGCGACCAGCGCGTCGACCCGGTCAGCCAACGAGGTGCGATAGACACCCGCCAGGTAGTGGTCGCGCCCGTCCCACGGCAGCACCACGTCGACGCCGAGCCGGCCCGCGTGCTCTGCGAGTTCGTCGACGAGCTCCGTGGTCATGTGCGGCATGTCGACTGCGCACACGAAGGCCAGCTCGCAGCCCGCGTCCGCGGCGGCCCGCAGGCCCCGCCCGGTCGCCAGCAGCGGGCCCACTCCGCGGACCTCGTCACGCAGGATCTCAGCCTGCAGCTCCGGTAACGGTTGTCCGGGTGCGGCGACGACGAATACCGGCGTGCAGCGGGCGCTCAGGGCCGAAACGACGAGCTCCACCATCGGGGTGCCGTCGAACAGCATGGTGGCCTTGTCACGGCCCATCCGGCGGGACGCACCGCCCGCCAAAACGACAGCAGCTAGCGCTACAGGCGATGTCACGTCGAAAAGATTAGTCGACGGTCCAAGTATCTTTGCCACGCAGCAGGGCCTGCAGCGCCGCCGTGTCGTGCGGCTTGGCGTCGCGGGCCGAAGCCACCTGTTGACGCGCCGCATCGTCGTACGTCGGCTTGCTGACCTGGCGGAAGATACCCATCACCATGTGCTCGAGGTTCTGCTCGGACAACCGGGACAACGCGAACGCATACGCCGGGTCGTGCACCTGCGCGTTGTGCACGACGATCTCGTCGGCCGAGACGTCGGCCGTCTTGGCCACCTCGAGGCCGTAGCCGGACTGGACCACGCAGTACTCGCCGTCGGCGCCGAAGGTGATCGGTTCGCCATGGTGGAGGTTGATGAGCCGCTCCTCGGCGCCTTCCTTGCGCAGCGCGTCGAACGAACCGTCGTTGAAGATCGGGCAATCCTGCAGGATCTCGACGAGCGCAGCGCCGCGGTGTGCGGCGGCGGCGCGCAGCACCTCCGACAGGCCTTTGCGGTCGGAGTCCAGCGCTCGGCCGACGAACGTAGCGTCGGCGCCCAGCGCCAGCGACACCGGGTTGAACGGATAGTCCAGCGACCCCATCGGGGTGGACTTGGTGATCTTGCCGGTCTCAGAGGTCGGCGAGTACTGACCCTTGGTCAGCCCGTAGATCCGGTTGTTGAACAGCAGGATCGTAATGTTGACGTTGCGGCGCAGCGCGTGGATCAGGTGATTGCCGCCGATCGACAACGAGTCGCCGTCACCGGTGACCACCCACACCGACAGATCCGGACGGGCCAGCGCCAAGCCCGTGGCGATGGTCGGGGCGCGGCCATGGATCGAGTGGAAACCGTAGGTCTCCAGGTAGTACGGGAACCGGCTGGAGCAGCCGATGCCGCTGACGAACGCGATGTTCTCGCGGCGCAGCCCGAGTTCGGGTAGGAAATTGCGAATCGTGTTGAGGATGACGTAGTCACCGCAGCCGGGGCACCAGCGGACCTCCTGGTCGCTAGTGAAGTCCTTTGCCTTCTGCGGTTCGTCGGTCGTCGGCACCCCGGCGATGCCGGGGGTCAGACCGAGGTCGGTTCCTACTAGGTCAGTCATGCGCTAGCTCCCACGCCAGTTTCCACAGTGGCCGCCGCCAACCGCGCGAACTTGGCCTTGTCGCTTTCCTTTTCACCAAGCGTTCCGTCCAGGGCGGCATCGATGATGCCTTCGACCTCGTCGGCCAGGAACGCCATGCCTTCCACCTTCGTCACCGATTGCACGTCAACCAGGAACTTGCCACGGAGCAGCAACGCGAGCTGACCGAGGTTCATCTCCGGCAGCACCACCTTCGGGTAGCGGCGCAGCACCTCGCCCAGGTTCGCCGGGAAGGGGTTGAGGTTACGCAGCTGAGCGTGGGCGACCTTGATGCCCTTGCGCCGCGCACGCCGGCACGCCTCGCCGATCGGGCCGTACGAGCTACCCCAACCCAGCATCAGCAGCTCGGCGTCGCCGGTCGGGTCGTCGACCTCGAGATCGGGCACGGAGATGCCGTCGATCTTGGCCTGGCGCAGCCGCACCATCAGGTCGTGGTTCTTGGGCTCGTAGGAGATGTTTCCCGAGCCGTTCGCGGCCTCCAGCCCGCCGATGCGGTGCTCGAGACCCGGTGTCCCCGGCACCGCGAACTGGCGTGACAGGGTCTCCGGATCCCGGGCGTAGGGCTGGAACGGCTCGCCGGGCCTTGCGAAGGTGTGCATGATCCGCGGGTACATGCTGACGTCCGGAATCTGCCACGGCTCAGAACCGTTCGCGATGGCGCCGTCGGACAGGATCATCACCGGCGTGTGGTAAGTCACCGCGATGCGCGCGGCCTCTACCGCCACGTCGAAGCAGTCCGACGGTGAGCGCGGCGCGAGGATCGCGACGGGCGACTCCCCGTTGCGGCCGAACATCGCCTGCAGCAGGTCGGCCTGCTCGGTCTTGGTCGGCAGACCCGTCGAGGGACCGCCACGCTGCACATCGATGACAATCAGCGGAAGCTCGGTCATCACGGCCAGGCCGATGGCTTCCGACTTCAACGAAATGCCGGGACCGGAGGTGCTGGTGACGCCGAGCGCCCCGCCGTACGATGCGCCGATGGCCGCACCGATGCCCGCGATCTCGTCTTCGGCCTGAAACGTCAGGATGTTGAAGTTCTTGTGCTTGGACAACTCGTGGAGGATGTCCGACGCGGGGGTGATCGGGTAGGTGCCGAGCACCAGCTGAATGTCGGCCAGCTGGCCGGCAGCGATAAGCCCGTACGCCAGTGCGGTGTTGCCCGAAATCTGGCGGTACTCACCGGATTTCAGCTTCGCGGGCGCCACCTCGTAGGTGCTGGCGAACGCCTCGGTGGTCTCGCCGTAGTTCCAGCCCGCCTTCAACGCCAGCACGTTGGCCTCGGCGATGTCGGGTTTGCGGGCGAACTTCTCGCGGATGAACGCTTCACTGTGCTCGAGCTCGCGGCCGTACATCCATGACAGGAGGCCCAGCGCGAACATGTTCTTGGCGCGCTGGCCGTCTTTCTTGGACGCGCCGATCGACTCGACGGCGCCCAGCGTGAGGGTCGTCATCGGGACGGCCTGCACGACGTAGTCGGACAGCTCGTCGGTCTCCAGCGGGTTGGCGTCATAGCCCACCTTGGCGAGGTTGCGTTTGGTGAACTCGTCGGAGTTGGCGATCACCAGGCCGCCGCGCGGCAGGTCGGAGATGTTGGCCTTGAGCGCCGCGGGGTTCATCGCGACGAGGACGTCGGGACGATCGCCCGCGGTGAGGATGTCGTAGTCGGCGATCTGAATCTGGAACGACGAAACACCGGGCAGCGTGCCTGCTGGTGCGCGGATCTCGGCGGGGTAATTCGGTTGCGTGGCAAGGTCATTGCCGAACAGCGCCGCCTCGGAGGTGAAGCGGTCACCGGTGAGCTGCATGCCGTCGCCCGAGTCGCCGGCGAACCGAATGACAACCTTTTCCAGCTTCTGACGAGTCTGCGTGCTGGCTCCGTTGCCGTTCGGACTCACGACCCCTGCCTTTCGCTCTGCGTTACCGGTGCGCGCCTCAGTCGCGGGCTGGTCGCGCCATCGGTGCAGATGTTCCCAAGATTTGATGTCACTCTCAGTACCGATTAAACCACTTCTCTTAGGCTGTAAGTCCGCCGACGCGCGGTCGAGTCGCCGGTCATTGTGGACCGTTCGTACTGGTCACTGGCGTGTGCCGCACCCAGATGAGACAAAACTGTGTCGTTCGTCACTTAGTGGGACACAACCTTTTTAAGGAAATTGTTACCGGTCGGTAGCTGTCTGCTAGCACTCGCTGCCGCCCGGTGCGGATCAGTGGCGTGCGGTGAGATGGGCGTCCGTAGATTGGGCATCATGGGACGGGTCACCGCGCGGCGCAAGGCCAGCCACCTCGCCGCTGGTGAGGAGGTGACGCGACCCGAGACGCTCGTGGTCGAGGAACCTTTGGAGATCCGCGTCAACGGCAAGCCGGTCACCGTCACCATGCGCACGCCGGGTGCCGACGTCGAACTGGCTCAAGGCTTCCTTCTGACCGAGGGCGTCATCGGCCACCGTGACGACCTGGCCACCGTGCGCTACTGCAAGGGCACCGGACCCGACGACCTGAACACCTACAACGTTCTCGACGCGACCCTGTCCCCCGGCGTCGCGATGCCGCAGGTCGACATCACCCGCAACTTCTACACAACGTCGTCGTGTGGGGTATGCGGCAAAGCGTCGCTGGAAGCAGTGCGTACCATCAGCCGCTATTCCCCCGGTGACGACGCAACCCAGGTCGCGGCGGACGCCCTGTCAGCCATGCCCGAGTTGTTGCGCACTGAGCAAAAGGTGTTCGCCAGCACCGGCGGCCTGCACGGCGCCGCGCTGTTCGACGCCACCGGCGGTCTGCTGGCTGTGCGGGAGGACATCGGCAGGCACAACGCCGTCGACAAGGTGATCGGCTGGGCCGTCGAACAGAACAAGGTCCCGCTCACCGAGACCGTGCTATTGGTCAGCGGCCGCGCCTCGTTCGAGCTCACCCAGAAAGCCGTGATGGCCGGCATTCCGGTGATGGCCGCGGTATCCGCACCGTCGTCGCTGGCCGTGGATCTCGCGAGCCAGTCCGGGGTGACCCTGGTGGCGTTTCTGCGCGGCGATTCGATGAACGTCTACACCCGCCCCGACCGCATTCAGAGATAGCCCGCAGTCCGCCTACCTGCAATCTCCAGCTGATCTCCATACAGCCTCCAAGCTTGGGTTCCTGATCTGCGACAGCCTTTCGTCATCGCAAGCAGGCGAAGTGCTTGCGCCCAACGAAAGGTTCGACATGTTCAAGATCGCGATCACGGGCCTCACCGCCGGCGCGTTGACCGCTGCGACCCTGGGGCTGGCCGGAACCGCCGCAGCCTTCCCGGGCAGCGGCAGCGCCGAGGACACCGTCACCGGCCTGAAAGCCGATGGGTTCCAGGTGGCCCTCAACGGAAGCACCAACAACCAGCCGCTGTCGCGCTGCTCGGTTCAGGGCCTGCACCCGTTGACATCCGGACTGGCCAGGCTTTCGCCGGCCGAGAAGCAGAACACCGTTGTGTTCATTGACCTCTCGTGCCCCGACCACTGATGGCTGAGATATTGATCCCCGCGCTGTCGCCCGCCGGGCACTTCGCGCCGATGCTGAACATCGCGCGCGGCCTCGTCGACCGTGGAGACAGGGTCACCCTGCTGTCCGGATATGTGCGTCGCGCCCGTGAACTGGAGGCGGCCGATGCGCAGCGCGACGGCGTCGCCGAGATCGCGGCATTGGTCGACGAGGTCACCGGCGAACTGGTGGCGTCATGACGTGCGCCGACCCGTTCAACCGACCGCCCGATTCGAGTAGTCGACTACGCGTGCCCGCGCAACACCGCGAGGAAAAGGTGGATGCATGGTCAGCAACCTGCAGTTCGCCGCCGTCGCGGCCTACCTGCTGTGGTGCTTGTTCGCGTCGCTGACCAACTAGCAACGCGGTCGGTGGGCGTCGTTCGAGGGGGTCGACGTCCCCGGCCGTGTGCTCAGGCGGACTTGTCGCGGCGCTCCGGCCGAGCAGGCTTGCGCGGCACGATCGTCGGCAGCACGTTGTCGTCGACGGTCTCCTTGGTCACCACGACCTTGGCGACGTCGTCACGGCTGGGGATGTCATACATCACGGGCAGCAGGACTTCCTCCATGATCGCGCGCAGGCCGCGGGCACCGGTGCCGCGGTGGATGGCCTGATCGGCGATGGCCTCGAGCGCCTCGTCGGTGAACTCCAGCTCCACGCCGTCCATCTCGAACAGCCGCGTGTACTGCTTCACCAACGCGTTCTTGGGCTCGGAGAGGATCTTGACCAGCGATTCCTTGTCGAGGTTCGTCACCGATGCCACGACGGGCAGGCGGCCGATGAACTCGGGGATCAGCCCGAACTTGATCAGGTCTTCGGGCATGACCTCGGCGAAGTGATCCTGGGTGTCGATCTCGGCCTTGGAATGCACCTCGGCGCCGAAGCCCAGCCCGCGCTTGCCGACGCGATCGGAGACGATCTTCTCCAGCCCCGCGAAGGCGCCCGCCACGATGAACAACACATTGGTGGTGTCGATCTGGATGAATTCCTGGTGCGGGTGCTTGCGGCCGCCCTGCGGAGGCACCGACGCCTGCGTGCCCTCGAGGATCTTCAGCAGCGCTTGCTGCACACCCTCGCCGGACACGTCGCGGGTGATCGATGGGTTCTCGCTCTTGCGGGCGATCTTGTCGACCTCGTCGATATAGATGATGCCGGTCTCGGCGCGCTTGACGTCGTAGTCGGCGGCCTGAATGAGCTTGAGCAGTATGTTCTCGACGTCCTCACCGACGTAGCCGGCCTCGGTCAGCGCGGTGGCGTCGGCGATGGCGAACGGGACGTTGAGCATCTTGGCCAGCGTCTGCGCGAGGTAGGTTTTGCCGCAGCCGGTGGGGCCGAGCATCAGGATGTTGGACTTGGCCAGCTCGACGGTCTCCGAGCGGGAGTCGCGCGTCTTCTCGCCGGCCTGGATTCGCTTGTAGTGGTTGTAGACGGCCACGGCCAGGGTCCGCTTGGCGGTGTCCTGTCCGATGACATAGCCCTCGAGGAACTCGCGGATCTCCGCCGGCTTGGGCAGCTCGTCGAGTTTGACGTCGTCGGCATCGGCCAGCTCCTCTTCGATGATCTCGTTGCAGAGATCGATGCACTCGTCGCAGATATATACGCCGGGGCCGGCGATCAGCTTTTTAACCTGCTTCTGACTCTTCCCGCAGAACGAGCACTTCAGCAGGTCACCGCCGTCTCCAATACGCGCCATGGTGGTGAAGTCCCTACTTCCTGTCGAAGTCGTTCTCTGTCAAGCCTTGGGGGCTGTCGGGGCGTTTACCCGACGCTACCCGTAGTTTCCGGCGCGGTGCGACCGATAAAGCCGAATCGCGTCGGTGGTATTCAGCTGTGTTTGCGTCAACATATCGCCTCACGCGTCCCACGACCCCCGTGACGCACCGCCGTGTCTCTGGCGTGTCGCTGCCGTTATCGCACCGAGAGGCGCCGAGAAGAGCGTGGAGTTGCGATGTGGCGTTCGCAGCCTTCAACCATACCGTGTGAGAAGCGCCGGGGAGCTGGCCAGCGAAGTCGCCCCGCAAACGCCGAAACTGCGCGCAGATCGCGGGATTCGGTCCAGCCGCGATCTGTAGGCAGTCTCGATGAGAACGGATCAGGCCGTCTGCGCGGAGAGCTTGCGGTATTCGAGCACCGTGTCGATGACGCCGTACTCCTTGGCCTCCTCGGCCGTGAGGATCTTGTCGCGATCGGTGTCCTTGCGGATGGTCTCGGGATCCTTGCCGGTGTGCCGGGCCAGGGTGACTTCCATCAGCGTGCGCATGCGCTCGATTTCCTTGGCCTGGATCTCCAGATCGGAGAACTGGCCCTGGATGACGCCGGCGAGCGCGGGCTGGTGAATCAGCACGCGGGCGTTGGGCAGCGCGAGACGCTTGCCGGGCGTGCCGGCGGCGAGCAGCACCGCGGCGGCCGATGCGGCCTGGCCGAGGCACACCGTCTGAATGTCGGCGCGCACGTACTGCATGGTGTCGTAGATCGCCATCAAGCTCGTGAACGAGCCGCCCGGCGAGTTGATGTACATGGTGATGTCGCGGTCGGGATCAAGCGATTCCAGCACCAGCAGCTGCGCCATGATGTCGTTGGCTGACGCGTCGTCCACCTGCACGCCGAGGAAGATGATGCGCTCCTCGAACAGCTTGTTGTACGGGTTGGACTCCTTGACGCCGAAGCTCGAGTGCTCGATGAACGACGGGAGGATGTAGCGCGCCTGGGGCTGCAGGCGCGCGTCGGTGTGGTCGGTCATTTGTCCAGTCCTGCCGTCGGTCCCGAGCCGTTGAGGCTCGCGCTGGTGATGATGTGGTCGACGAAGCCGTACTCGAGGGCTTCCTGCGCGGTGAACCAGCGGTCGCGGTCGGAGTCGGCTTCGATGCGCTCGATGGTCTGTCCGGTGAATTCGGCGTTGAGGCGGAACATCTCCTTCTTGATGACCGCGAACTGCTCGGCCTGGATGGCGATGTCGGCCGCGCCGCCGGTGATGCCGCCGAGCGGCTGGTGCATCAGGATGCGGGCGTGCGGCAGGGCGTAGCGCTTGCCCTTGGTGCCCGCGGCGAGCAGGAACTCACCCATCGAGGCGGCCATGCCCATGGCATAGGTTGCAACGTCGCACGGCGCGAGCACCATGGTGTCGTAGACGGCCATGCCAGCGCTGATCGAACCACCGGGCGAATTGATGTAGAGGTGGATGTCCTTGGTGGGGTCCTCGGCGGACAGCAGAAGGATCTGCGCGCACAGCTTGTTCGCGATGTCGTCGTCGACCTGTGACCCCAGGAAGATGATGCGCTCGGCGAGCAAGCGCTCATAGACGGAGTCGACGAGGTTCAGCCCTGCCCCGTTCGAACGCATGTCAGTCACGACTGGATACCTGCTTTCTTGATAGCTCTCCTGCGACATTAACCAACGGGCGCGGCGACGCACTCCTTGACAGGCGCGCGTTCGCTCAGAGCGTCACTGCGCGTCGTCGGACGCCTCGTCGTCGGTCTCGTCGTCGGTCTGGGCGTTCGCGGCTTCTACCTGCGCGGCGATCTGGGCAGCCACGTCGGCGGGGTCCGGACTGGTCGACGGGCCGAAGAACTCGGTGGTGTCGATCACGTTGCCGTTGGTGTCGGTGACGGTGGCGCCGTGCACGACGGCGGCGACGGCCAGGCCGCGGCGGACGTCGGCGAACATGACCGGCAGCTGGTTGTTCTGTTGCAGGTACTGCAGCAACTGCTGCGGTTCCAGGCCGTACTGACGCGACATCAGCACGAGCCGCTCGGTGAGGTCGTTCTGGCCGACCTGGATGTTGAGTTGATCGGCGATGGCGTCCATGACGAGCTGGGTCTTGACGGCGCGCTCGGCGTTTTCCTTGTTGTCTTTGTCGAACTCTTCGCGGCTGCTGCCCTGGGCCTCCAGCGCCTTGCCGAAGGCGTCCTCGTCATGGTCGAGGCTGTGGATGGCGTTGTGCACGGTGTCGTCGATCTGGGCCTGCACGATCTTCTCGGGCAGCGGAACCTCGATCTGGTCGAGGAGTGTCTCGAGGGCCTTGTCGCGGATCTGCTCGGCCTGCTGGACGCGCTTTGTGCGCTCGACCTGCTCCTTGAGGCTGGCTTTCAACTCGTCGATGGTATCGAATTCGCTTGCCAATTGCGCGAATTCGTCGTCGGCCTCGGGCAGCTCGCGTTCCTTGACGGAGTTGACGGTGACGGTCACCTGAGCCTCTTCGCCGGCGTGCTCACCGGCGACCAGCTTGGTGGTGAAGACCTTGGTCTCCCCTGCCTTGAGGCCGACGATCGCATCGTCGAGGCCCTCGATGAGCTGGCCGGAGCCGACCTCGTGGGACAGGCCTTCGGTCTTGGCCTCGGGCACGTCCTTGCCGTCGACGGAGGCCGACAGGTCGATGGAGACGAAGTCGCCGTTCTGGGCGGCGCGCTCGACGCCGGTCAGGGTGCCGAAGCGGGCGCGGAGGTTCTGCAGCTCGGCGTCGACGTCCTCGTCGGTGACCTCGATGGGGTCGACCTCGATCGTGAGCGCGTCGAGGTCGGGCAGCGTGATCTCGGGCCGGACGTCGACTTCGGCGGTGAAGACGAGTTCCTCGTTGTCCTCGAGCTTGGTGATCTCGATGTCGGGCTGGCCGAGCGGCTTCACTTCGCTCGTGGTGACGGCCTGGCTGTAGCGGCTGGGCAGGGCGTCGTTGACGACCTGCTGGAGGACGGCGCCGCGACCGATGCGGGCTTCGAGGAGCTTGCGGGGAGCCTTGCCGGGGCGGAAGCCGGGCAGGCGGACCTGCTGGGCGAGCTGGGCGAAGGCCCGGTCGAAGTCGGGTTCCAGCTCGGTGAAGGGCACCTCCACATTGATGCGAACCCGGGTGGGGCTCAACTGTTCGACGGTGCTCTTCACGTGTGGTGCTCCTCTTAGTTGTCTAGGCGACGGCTTGCTTCTGGTCGGGGTGACAGGATTTGAACCTGCGGCCTTCCGCTCCCAAAGCGGATGCGCTACCAAGCTGCGCTACACCCCGCGGACCACCGCAGATACTACGGCCCAGGCACGCCGAACCTTTAATTGGATTTGATTGGATTGCCGCCGGTACAGTGTTGTCCGCTGTACACGCGGGCGTAGCTCAATGGTAGAGCCCTAGTCTTCCAAACTAGCTACGCGGGTTCGATTCCCGTCGCCCGCTCCAACTGAGCACCCGTTGAGGGCGTTTTCCCAGCTAGTCACCGGTTCCGGTGCGGAATCCGTACCCGCTTTGTACCCGGCGAATCGCGGCTCCGGCCTGGTGCGCCTACGCGTCGCGGTGCAATCCTTTAATTGAAACCATCCCGATGCCGTTCGGGCATGTCACTATCCGCACGTGGCGAACGAATATGCCTGGGGTAGCTCCGACCAAGAACGCCAGCGGCTCGCAAGCCAAGGTAACCTTCTGCGTCCGGCAACGGAACGACTTTTTCGGGCTGCCGGCATCGGTCCAGGTGCCCGAGTGCTTGATTGTGGCTCAGGGGGAGGCGACGTTTCTGTCATCGTCGCGGAACTAGTTACGCCATCAGGCCGGGTTATCGGCATTGACCGCGACGCGACTCAGGTCGAGGCCGCCACCCGCCGCGTTAATGATCTCGGCTTGACCAATGTCCGATTTGATACGGCTGACCTCTCCTCACCGCCTGACGGGCCTTTCGACGCAATCGTCGGACGGTTCGTGCTGATGTATCAACCGGACGTGCAGGCAGCATTGCGCATTCTGGCTGACCGACTTACGCCCGGAGGCGTCGCGGCGTTTTTGGAAATGAATGTGAACCTGCCCCAACCGGTGTTCATGTGGCCCGTTAGCCCGCTATCAGAGCAGCTAGTCCGCTGGGTAGACGCTGCGTGGGAGGTCCTCGGGAATCAGACGCGTATGGGGGTTCGCCTGCCGTCGTTGTTGCGGTCAGCTGGCTTGGAACCGCAGCTTCCATACGAGGTAGCCGGAGGTGTAGTTACCGGCGACGCCGCGGTACTGGAGTTCATGCTGGCAATGCTGGCCGGCATTGCGCCAGTGCTGACAAGCAACGGCATCGCTACCGAGGAAGAGGTCGACGCCGATAGCTTCGCTGAACGCGTAAGGGCCGAAATGGGGCCGGATCCAGTAATGATGATCGCCAGTCCGAGCCTCGCGGTGTGGGCGGAGAAGCCTTAACCGTGCAGCGGGATCACGTTGTCCATTCCTGCTGCCGGGCGAGCTGCCATCACGCCCAGCGCGGCCATGCCGTCGTCGTAGCTCTCCTCGAACAGATGGCCATAGATGGCGAGCGTTGTCGTCGGCTTGTATGAAGCCCCAATTCGGGGCCTACCGCAGGGCGAACACGTATTCGGTCGCCTAACAGATCGCCGCGTCTCCGCCTACGAGCTTTCGACCACATTGGGGCGAATGCCTCATGCCAAGAGTGCAAGCCTCCGGCCAACATTCGGGCATGAAAACGAAACCGGCGCCCCCGTGGCGCGCACACATGTCAGTAACCATCTTCGGAATCGCGGCTGCCGTCGTCGCCGCCGGGCTGATACAGCCCGCCGTCTCGCACGCGGAAAAGGTGTGGGATATCGGGGTGTACGACAGCTGCATGAAACAGGCCGGGCAGAGATATGCCTCCGGTAAGACCGATGTCGGGCAGTTCGAAGATGAGAAGGTGTTCTGCTGCACGTCATCCGGCGGCGAATGGAGCGCCTCACAAGGCGGTTGCGTCGCGCCTCCGGCAACATTCCAGACGCAGCAGCCCAAGCCTGGAGACGTCCAAGCGCCGCGACCCGGCAAGGCAGCGTCGACGTAAACCGCACCTACGGCTGAATCCGGCTGGGCCCCAATATCAACTGGGGTCCAGCCGGACTATCTCAGAAGCCGAAACCGACGCCGAAGGGCCAATCCCATCCCCAGTCGTGGTTGTCCGACGGGCACGATACGTCCACGTAGACGGTCGTGGACGAGACCGCCACAGCGTCGGCGGAGTGGTCAGGATTGTGAATAGCGGTGACAGAGCATCGCGAGAGCGGGACGGTCTTGTCACCCGCCACCCAGTTGATTGCGGTCGTGTAGCCCTGATCTTGGAGGTCGCTGATGGTGTCGGCAGCCGACTCGGCACCTGCGACCGGCCAAACGGGGTCCGCGGCGGACGTTGCCGGCGTTACGGTCGCCGCTACCAGCAGTAGCGCGACAGGTGCCAAGCGAGTCCACACCACTGTCACTCCAATCCGGGCCCAGTAGCTCTCTCCGTCAGGAGTACCCCGGAAACGCCCCTCGCGGGCCAGAACGACACCTCGACCGAATCGCAATGCAACCGCAATAGGTTCTCAGCTCCAGACAGGCAGCATTGACAGCCTGCGCCCATACGATCGGCGCCCGAGGCCACCGCGGCCGTCGTCGTCAGGAGGCTCGTGAACCAGCCACCGCGAGTCACCGGATCGTGTTCCCCTGACTTCACCGGCGTCCGCGACGCCTTCGAAGCCAACTTCACCGACCGCGGCGAAGTCGGCGCCGCCGTTGCCGTCTGGGTCGACGGTGAACTCGTCGTCGACCTCTGCGGCGGCAGCGCCACAAAAACCAAACCCTGGCGTCACGACACCCTCGCCAGCATCTTCTCCGGCTCGAAAGCGTTGACCAGCAGCTGCATTCACCTGCTCGCCGACCGCGGCGAACTACATCTCGACGAGCCGGTCGCGCACTACTGGCCCGAATTCGCCCAAGCCGGAAAGCAAGACATCACCATCGCGACGGTCATGGGTCACCGCTCAGGCGTCATCGGACCCCGCACCAGGCTGACACCCGAGGCGACCCTCGACTGGGATGACGTGTGCGCCCATATCGCCAAGGCCGAACCGTGGTGGATGCCCGGCACAGCGCAGGGCTACCACATGGTCAGCTTCGGCTTCATCCTCGGCGAAATCGTCCGCCGCGTCACCGGCCGCACCCTCGGCCACTACCTGCGCACCGAAATTGCCGAGCCGCTCGGAATCGACGTCCATATCGGGCTGCCGAAATCCGAACATCACCGCTGCGCCGACATGGTCAACAAGCCCCACATCCGCGCCGTGCTGGCCAACGGTAACGCGCCTGGCTACCCGACCACCCTCACCGAACACCCCATGGCCGCGTTCTCCATCGCAATGGGCTTCATCCCCGACGACGAGCTCGGCTCCAACGACATCACGGCTTGGCGCACAGCCGAATTCCCCGCAACCAACGCTCACGTCACCGCGCTCGGGCTGGCGACGTTCTACAACGCGCTCGCCCAGGGCAAGCTGCTGAGCTACGAGCACATGGAGAAATGCCGTGTCTCGCAAGGGGGTTTCGACAACGACCTCGTCCTCGGCCCGCGCGTCGCCGACCACGGCTGGGGCCTGGGCTACATGCTCAACCAGCGCGGCGTGAACGGCCCGAACAAGCGCACCTTCGGCCACGGCGGCTCAGGCGGCAGCTTCGGATTCGTCGACCTCGAATACGGGATCGGCTATGCGTACGTCATGAACAATTTCGATGCCACCAAGTGCAACGCCGATCCCCGCAGCGTCGCCCTTTCCGATCAGGTTTACTCCGCTCTGGGCGTAATCCGCGACTAGTCCACAGCCCCGGAGCGGCGATTTCCTGTGGGTACGCTGGTCGCCATGAACAGCGTCTTGCTGGTGCTCATCCTCGTGGTCGTGGCGGCGATCGGCCTGGCCGTGTGGAGCGCGTCGCGCAATTCCGCCAGCCGTAACGCCGCATCGCTCGCCGACGCCAAGGCCGACGCCCGCAGGACCATCGACCGCCTCGGCGGCCAGGTCCTCAACCTCACCGGCACCGACGACGCGTCCAAGCAGGCCCTGGCCGACGCGTCGGAGCGCTTCACGGCCGCCGGCGCGCAGATCGAACAGGCCGCCACCGCCAAGCAGGCACTGCTCGCCAAGGAAAGTGCGCTGGAGGGCCTCTACTACGTCCGCGCCGCCCGCACCGCGATGGGGATGGACCCCGGGCCCGAGCTGGAAACCATCAGCGGGCAGAAATCGGCCGGCGTGGTCACCGAGGACCGGCGGATCAACTTCGAGGGCCGCGAGATCGAGGCCTCCCCCAATCCGACCGAGCGCACCCCGAACTACTACCC
The DNA here is from genome assembly GCF_001668615.1 of Mycobacterium sp. 1274761.0. GTDB lineage: Bacteria > Actinomycetota > Actinomycetes > Mycobacteriales > Mycobacteriaceae > Mycobacterium. The sequence continues at coordinate 10,145 of NZ_LZMC01000032.1, read as the reverse complement.
GGGCGGGCGCGTCGCGGGTCGGCCCGTGCCCGCCGGTTGGTACTCCGAGCCATGGTGGAAGCCGGCGCTGATCGCAGGAGCATGGGGCCTGGGCTCGGTGCTGCTGTTTGATGCGTTGTTCTCCGGCATGCACGGCGTCGACTACGGCGCCCAGGGCTTCGAAAACGGTTACGGCGACGGCTATTCCGACGGCTTGGCGGCCGGACAGGACGGCGGTTACGACGGCTATGACGGCGGCGGCGATATGGGCGGCGACGGCGGCTGGGGTGGCGACAGCTGGGGCGGCGACAGTGGAGGCGACTGGGGCGGCGGCGACTGGGGCGGCGGCGACTTCGGTGGAGACTTCGGCGGCTTCTGAGCATCGCCGCGTAATGCTTCTCGCACGTTGTCGCACTAAGCGCAGACTCAACGCGACGCGCTGTCCCTACGACTGATCATTGGGACACCAGAACAGGTTGCGGCCTTCGAGCACGGCGGTCCGCAGTTCGGTGCCGCAGATCCGGCACGGTTCGCCGGCTCGGCGATACACATAGGTGCGCGGACGCCCCGGCCGATACGACGGCAGGCCGTGGTCATCCTCTCGCTCGACCGTGACAATCTTGCCGCGTCGCAAACCGACCTTCATCAGCTCGACCAGATCGGTCCACATCGCGGTGAACTCGTCTTCGCTGATCTGCGTGCCCAACCGGTACGGATCGATGCGATGACGGAAAAGCAGCTCATTGCGATACACGTTGCCAACGCCTGCGATCACCGTCTGGTCCATCAGCAGCGCGCCAATTGGCCTGCGGGACTTCGAGATTCGCGCCCACGCCAGCGATCCGTCGGCGTCTCGCCGCAACGGGTCGGGGCCGAGCCGCGAGATGACGTCGTCGATCTCGGCCTCGTCGATCACCTCGCACACCGTCGGCCCGCGTAGATCGCTGCCGAACTCAGCGCCGACCATCCGCATGCGCACCTGGCCCACCGGCGGCGGCATCGGCACCGAAGACTCGCTGAAAGTGCCGTAAAGGCCGAGGTGCACATGCACGACGCGACCGCCTTCGTAGTGGTGGAACAGGTGCTTGCCCCACGCGCTGGCCTTCTTCAGGACCCGGCCGTTGACGGCCGCCGCGCCGTCAGCGAAGCGGCCCTGCGGGCTGGACACGATGACGGGCGCTCGGCCGAACTTGCGCTGGTGAAGCCGTGCCAGCCGGTGAAGCGTATGGCCTTCGGGCATTCGTCAGGCGGGCGCGCCAGGCACGCTGGGCGGGATGTGCGTCTCTTCGTACTTGGCGAGGATGTCGATGCGACGCTGATGCCGCTCCGCTCCCGACCAAGGAGTCGACAGAAACGCGTCGACGATCTCCAGCGCCTCGGGCACCGTGTGCATCCGGGCGCCGATACCGATGATCTGCGCCTTATTGTGCTCGCGGGCCAGCGACGCCGTCTCGGTGCTCCAGGCCAGCGCGCAGCGCGCGCCGGGCACCTTGTTCGCGGCGATCTGCTCGCCGTTGCCGGAGCCGCCGATGACGATGCCGAGGCTTTCGTTGTCGCCGACGGTCTTCAGCGCCGCGGCGATACAGAACGCCGGGTAGTCGTCCTCTGCGTCGTAGGTGAAGGCGCCGCAGTCGGTGGGCTCGTGCCCGTTCTTCTTCAGGTGCTCGATGATCTCGTTCTTGAGTTCGAAGCCCGCGTGGTCAGAGCCCAGGTAGACGCGCATGGCGGCCATTCTGGCATGTCTCATCCGATAGCTGGCAGCCCGAGGATTCTCTTCTTGGTAGAGGCAACAACTGACGTTCAGTCGAACGTCGGCGCTTCGGTGCGTGTCCGCTTGAGTTCCCAGAAGTGCGGGTACGACGCGAACGTCACCGACGCGTCCCACAGCTTGCCCGCCTCTTCGCCCCGCGGAATCTTCGACAACACAGGCCCGAAGAACGCCACACCGTTGACATGAATGGTCGGCGTGCCGACATCCTCACCGACGGGGTCCATGCCCTCGTGGTGGCTCTTGCGCAGCGCCTCGTCGTAGGAGTCGGTGTTGGCGGCCTCCGCCAGGTCGGCCGGCAGCCCGACCTCTTCCAGCGACTCCCGAATCACCACATCGAAGTCCTTATTGCCCTGGTTGTGGATACGGGTTCCCATCGCGGTGTACAGCGGCGCCAGCACTTCCGACCCCTTGGCCTGCTCGGCGGCGATAGCCACCCGTACCGGCTTCCACGCCTGCTTCAAGCCCTCGCGGTATTCCTCGGGCAGGTCACGGCCCTCGTTGAGCACCGCGAGGCTCATCACGTGGAAGTTGACCTCGATGTCGCGGACCTTTTCCACCTCGAGAATCCACCGGGACGTGATCCAGCACCACGGGCACAGCGGATCGAACCAGAAATCGGCGACGGACTTCTCGGGCATGATGTGTCCTCTCAATCGCGGGATCTATGAACTCAGCCACCTTCAACCATGCGCCACGCGAAGCTGTTCCAAACCTTTACCGAAGCGTGTTGTCGATGTGACCAAAGTCGACCACTGTTACACAAGTGAAACGATTATTTACGGTCAGCACGGCCGCCCTGGTCGCGGCCGGCCTAGCACTTGCCGCTCCCGCCCAGGCGGACGACGACACCGCCTTCCTCGACGCACTGAACCGGGCGGGCATCGGCTACGCCGACAATAATCCCGACCTCACCGCCCAACTGGGCGAACGCGTCTGCCCAATGCTGGTTGAGCCCGGCAAGGACTTCGCCCAAGTCGCCACCACGGTCGCCGACAACGGCATCAACCCGGGCCTGGCGTCGTTCTTCACCGGCATTGCCATCCAGATGTACTGCCCGCAGATGATGGGGTCGATCGGCAACGGCACCTTCCTTCAGATGGTGCAGGACAACAACAGCCTGCCGGGCATTCCGGGGTTGCCGGGCATCGTCGGGCGGTAAGACGCCGCCGAGTCCGACCACTAAGTTGGACGTGTGGCTCTTCCGAATCTGACTCGCGACCAGGCAATCGAACGAGCAGCGCTCGTCACAGTCGACCGCTACGGCATTGACCTCGACCTGACCGACGGCACAGGTGCGCCCGGCGAGAAGACGTTCCGGTCCGTCACCACCGTGGAGTTCAGCGCGCTCCCCGGCGCCGACACCTACATCGACATCGCCGCCGAGACCATCCACAAAGCCACCCTCAACGGCATCGACCTCGACGTGTCTGCCTACGACGAAGAAACCGGCATCGCGCTGGCCGGCCTGCAGCAGCACAACACCCTGGTCGTCGACGCGCACTGCTACTACTCCAACACCGGCGAGGGTCTGCACCGCTTCGTCGACCCCGTCGACAACGAGGTCTACCTCTACTCGCAGTTCGAAACCGCTGACGCCAAGCGGATGTTCGCCTGTTTCGATCAACCCGACCTGAAGGCGACCTTCGACATCACCGTCACTGCGCCCGCACACTGGGAAGTGGTTTCCAACGGTGCGCCCACCGAGGCGCAGGTGTCCGGCAACAGCAAGATCGTGACGTTTGCGACAACGCCGAAGATGAGCACCTATCTAGTCGCACTGATCGCCGGACCCTATGCGGTGTGGCGCGACTCGTACACCGACGAACACGGCGAGATCCCGTTGGGACTGTTCTGTCGAAAGTCTCTGCAAGAGTTCATGGACGCCGACCGGCTGTTCACCGAGACCAAGCAGGGCTTCGACTTCTACCACCGCAATTTCGGCGAACCCTATGCCTTTGGCAAGTACGACCAGCTTTTCGTGCCCGAGTTCAACGCCGGCGCAATGGAAAATGCCGGAGCCGTAACGTTTTTAGAGGACTATGTCTTTCGCAGCAAGGTCACCCGCGCATCGTATGAGCGTCGCGCCGAGACGGTGCTGCACGAGATGGCGCACATGTGGTTCGGCGACCTGGTGACCATGCGGTGGTGGGATGACCTGTGGCTCAACGAATCCTTCGCGACATTCGCATCGGTGCTGTGCCAGGCCGAAGCCACCGAGTACACCGAGGCGTGGACGACGTTCGCCAACGCCGAGAAGTCGTGGGCGTACCGCCAGGATCAGCTGCCGTCCACCCATCCCGTCGCCGCCGACATCCCCGACCTCGCGGCCGTCGAGGTCAATTTCGACGGCATCACCTACGCCAAGGGCGCCAGTGTGCTCAAGCAGTTGGTGGCTTACGTCGGGCTGGAAGCGTTCCTCGCCGGCCTGCGTGATTACTTCCGCGACCACGCCTTCGACAACGCCACCTTCGGCGATCTGCTTGGCGCACTGGAGAAGTCGTCTGGCCGCGATCTGTCGCATTGGGGCCAACAGTGGCTCAAGACGACCGGACTCAACACGCTGCGCGCCGACTTCGACGTCGACGCCGACGGGACGTTCAGCCGCTTCGCGATCAGCCAGAGCGGCGCGGCGCCCGGCGCAGGCGAAACCCGCGTCCACCGGCTCGCCGTGGGTATCTATGATGACGACGGCTCCGGCAAGCTGATGCGGGCGCACCGCGAGGAGCTCGACATCGAGGGTGATTCCACCGAAGTGCCTGCGCTGCACGGCGTTCCCCGCGGCAAGCTGATCCTGGTCAACGATGACGACCTGACCTACTGCTCGCTGCGGCTCGATCCCGAGTCGCTGCGGACGGTGCTGACCCGTATCGCCGACATCGCCGAACCGCTCCCCCGCACGCTCGCCTGGTCGGCGGCGTGGGAGATGACGCGCGAAGCCGAGCTGAAGGCCCGCGACTTCGTCGCGCTCGTCGTCAACGGTGTGCACGCCGAAACCGAGGTCGGCGTGGCCCAGCGGCTGCTGCTCCAGGCGCAGACCGCGCTGCGCTCCTACGCCGATCCCGAGTGGGCCTGCTCAAACGGCTGGCCGTCGTTCGCCGACCGGTTGCTGGAACTGGCCCGCGCCGCCGAGCCCGGGTCCGACCACCAGCTGGCCTTCATCAACGCACTGTGCACATCGGTGCTCGCGCTGCGCCACGTCGCGGTGCTGGCCGCGCTGCTCGACACCGACCCGGCCGAACACGGCCTGCCCGGATTGATCATCGACACCGATCTGCGGTGGCGCATCGTCACCGCATTGGCCGCCGCGGGCGATATCGACAGCGACGGTGAGGCAACGCCTTTCATCGATGCCGAGGTCGAGCGCGATCCGACGGCGGCGGGCAAGCGCAACGCCGCCCGCGCCGCGGCAGCCCGTCCGCAGGTAGCGGTGAAGAGCGCCGCATGGCAGCTCGTGATCGAGGACGACACGCTGCCCAACATCGTCGGGCGGGCGATCATCGACGGCTTCGTGCAGCCCGGTCAGCAGGCGCTGCTGCAGCCGTTCACCGCGAAGTACTTCGAGGCCATCCCTGGCGTCTGGCAGCGCCGCTCCAGCGAGGTCGCGCAGACTGTCGTCATCGGGCTGTACCCGACGTGGGACATCAGCGACGACGCGCTCAAGGCCGCCGACCGTTTCCTGGAAGGCGACATGCAGCCGTCGCTGCGGAGGCTGGTGGTCGAGGGCCGCGCGGGCGTCGAACGCTCGCTGCGTGCCCGCGCCTTCGACGTCAGCTAGGCCGGGCGAACGCCGGCGCTGATCACCTTGATGGCGCTGATCAGCCCGGCCATCAGGTTGCCGTAGTTGAACGACGCCGCTGCGGCCTTCACACCCAGCGGTGCCGACTCCTCGATGCCACGTCCGCGCAACTCCGAGCCGTAGACGACCTCGATCGCCTTCTGGTTCGGTGACACGGCGAGCAGCACCGCGTTGTTGGGCGTCGGCACATTGGCCAACACATCTCGGGCCGCCGCGGCGGTGTCGGCGCCGAGATCGCCGATGTACACCGCGAACCGGGCCTTCGCCTTGCGCGAGCCGAACTTCAGCGCGTCGTCGAGCCGCACCAGATCCTTCACAGGGAAGGGGTAGTTGACCGACAACTCGCCGGGCTCGGTGACCCCGGACAGCCGGCCGCTGGAGGTGACGACCCATCCGCGGGGAAGCTGCGCCGACTTGCGTTCGATAACGTCACCACTTGCCACTGGCGCCGCCTCCAATCGTCAACGGGTGCTCGTGCCCATGCGATTCGGGCTCGTCGGCAGCCCACAGAATCGGCCCGTGCGTCCACTCTTCATCGGACATCTTGTACGTCGCAGCGTGCGGTCCCTTGCGGTTCTTGCCGATGCCCCAGATCAACGCGATCAGGATCAGCGTGACCAGCAGCGGCACCCCGCCGAGTAGCGAATGTGTAAGTGCGGTGCTCACGCGCAAACCCTATCGCGGGCACCTGTCAGGCTGCGCCCTCACCCAGGTATCGCATCCACGCCGGGTCGAGTTCCTTCACCGTCGACAGCAGCCGCCAGTGCTGCCCCTTGGGCCGCGCCGGCGTCGAGCGCAGCGTCCAGCCCAGCTCGGTCAGCAGCCGGTCGGCCTTGCGGTGGTTGCACGTCGAGCATGCGGCTACGCAGTTCTCCCAGGTGTGGGCGCCGCCGCGGCTGCGCGGCACGACGTGGTCAACGGTGTCGGCCTTGCTGCCGCAGTAGGCGCATCGAAACCGGTCACGGTGCATCAGCGCGGCGCGGGTCATCGGGATGCGGGCGCGGTAGGGCACCCGCACATACGACCGCAGCCGGATCACCGAAGGCACCGTCACCGAGCGGGTGGCCGAGTGGATCACCGGACCCGACGGGTCGGCGTGCACGACGTCGGCCTTACCGCACATCAGCATGACCACCGCCCGGCGCATCGGCAGCGCCGTCAGCGGCTCGTAGGTCGAATTGAGCAGCAACACCCGGCGACGGCCCCAGAGCGACCCTTCTCGGTTGGCGGGAGGAGCGTCGACACTATGCAGCAGCGTGGGTGTGGGCGCCGCTCCGGTCAGGCTCGCGGCGACATGGCCAGCCGTCCGAGACCGGCTCTTCTTTCGATGCGCCATCTGTCCTCCGAGGAGACAGTCCACCACGGATTGGGGTCTATCGCATAACAAATTCATTTGTGTCTCCTGGTCAGCCGGGTGAACTTCGCATGACATCACCGGCTGACTTGCGGGTTCGGACGACTTGGAACAATGGACGACGTGACTGGACCGCAGCGATCGTTCTACGACGAAGTCGGTGGCCACGACACCTTCAATGCCATCGTGTCGCGGTTCTACGAACTGGTTCGCGAGGACGAGATCCTGCGCCCGCTGTATCCCGAGGACGAGCTCGACGCCGCCGAGGTGCGCCTGCGGATGTTCCTCGAGCAGTACTGGGGCGGCCCGCGCACCTACTCCGACCAACGCGGCCACCCGCGGCTGCGGATGCGGCACAGCCCGTTCAAGATTGGCTTCCTCGAGCGCGACGCATGGCTGCGCTGCATGCACACCGCGGTCGCGTCGATCGACTCAGACACCCTCGATGACGAGCATCGCAAAGCGCTGCTCGACTACCTCGAGATGGCGGCCCATTCGATGGTCAATTCGCCGTTCTAGGGTTGCGGCGTGACTGATTCACGCGACGTGCCCTGGTGGTCGCATGCGGTGTTCTACCAGGTCTATCCGCGGTCCTTTTGCGATGCCAACGGCGACGGCGTCGGCGACCTCGACGGCGTGGCGAGGCGGCTGGACTATCTGGAGACGCTCGGCGTCGACGCGATCTGGCTGAACCCCGTGATGGTGTCGCCGATGGCCGACCACGGCTACGACGTGTCCGATCCCCGCGACGTCGACCCGCTGTTCGGCGGGATGGCGGCGCTGGACCGGCTGATCGCCGCCGCGCACGCGCGCAACATCAGGGTGACGATGGATCTGGTGCCCAACCACACCAGCTCCGCGCATCCGTGGTTCCAGGCGGCGCTGGCGGCGGGTCCGGGAGCCGAGGCGCGCGAGCGCTACATCTTTCGCGACGGCACCGGCCCCGGCGGCATCTATCCGCCCAACAACTGGGTGTCGGTTTTCGGCGGCCCCGCGTGGACCCGCGTCACCGAGCCGGACGGCAATCTGGGCCAGTGGTATCTGCATTTGTTCGACGCCGAGCAGCCCGACCTCAACTGGGAGAACCGCGAGGTCTATGACGATCTCGAGAAGACGCTGCGGTTCTGGCTCGACCGCGGCGTCGACGGTTTCCGCATCGACGTCGCACACGGTATGGCCAAGCCGCCCGGGTTGCCCGATATGGAGGTCGTCGAGGGCGAACTGCTGCTGGCCGAGATGGACAACGACCCCCGCTTCAACCACGACGGCGTCCACGACATCCACCGCCACATCCGCACGGTGCTCAACGACTATCCGCACGCGGTCGCCATCGGCGAGGTATGGGTCTACGACAACGAGCAGTTCGCCCGGTATCTGCGCGCCGACGAACTGCACCTTGGCTTCAACTTTCGCTTGGTGCGGTCCGAGTTCGAGGCTTCGGAGATCCGGGGCGCGATCGAGAATTCGTTGGCAGCCGCGGCGATCGAGAACGCGACGCCGACGTGGACGCTGTCCAACCACGATGTCGAACGCGACGTCACCCGCTACGGCGGCGGCGAGGTCGGGCTGGCCCGCGCCTGGGCGATGGCGCTGGTGATGCTGGCGCTGCCCGGCGCGGTGTTCATCTACAACGGTGAGGAACTCGGCCTGGCCAACGTGGAGCTGCCTGATGAGGCACTGCGCGACCCGGTGTGGGAGCGCTCCGGGCGCACCCGCCGCGGCCGCGACGGGTCGCGGGTGCCGATTCCGTGGCAGGGCGACGCTCCCCCGTTCGGGTTCTCGACCAACCCCGATACATGGCTGCCCCTGCCGCAGGAGTGGTCGGCGCTGACGGTCGAGAAACAGCTGACTGATCCCGGGTCGACGCTGACGTTCTACCGCGAGGCTTTTCGATTGCGGGGCAGCAGAACAGAATTCGAAGGCTCGGCGGTGGAATGGCTGAAATCACCGGCCGACACGCTGGTGTATCGCGTGGTCGCCGGCGGGCTGGTATGCATGTTGAACGCCAGCAGGAAGCCCGTCGCACTGCCCGCCGGCGAGGTGTTGCTGGCCAGCGCTGACCCGGTCGACGGCCAGCTCCCGCCGAACGCCGCCGCCTGGGTCATCTGATTTCGCTCGGTCACCCCTTCAGCGCGAGCAGACGCAAATGCAGGCATTTCGTCGGCGTGTCGCGTGCACTTGCGTCTGCTCGCCGAGGGAGCGTCAGCGTAGGACCACGGCGGGGTCACCGCGGCGGCGGTACACCGACCCGAAGCGGGCGTCGATCCGCAGCCAGGCGGGCTGGGCCCGCACCCGCACGATCTCGTCGGCGGCCACTGACTGCGGATCGCCGTCCTGCGGCAGGAAACCCATTGCGGTCAAGGCGAATACACAGCGCATCGGGATGGCGGCGGCATGGTCGCGCGAGCTGACCGACAGCACCTCCTGATCGAGCAGCGACGCCGGCGGACCATGCGCGCTGCCGTGCTCCTTCGCCAGCGCCACGCCCCGCTGCGCCAGGTCGAGGACCACCCGCGCAGGCACGTCGTCGATGTGGGCAAAGCCGGTCTCCGGCGGCAGGGCGCTGCGCCATGCCGAATCGGTCGGGAAGCCTGGGTCGACGTAGCCGTCGCGGCCCATGGCGCGAAGGCCGTCGGCGAGCGTGTCCGCACCCGCGCTCAGGTCGGCCGGTCGCATCCGGCCCGCCACCACCCGGCTCGCCAGCACATCGAATCCCGTTGCCACCCATGCCACCAGCGCACCACCGGCACGCTCGCGCAGCCGGATCACCGCGGCGGCGTCGAGCCGGATCGCGCGCTCGACGAACGTGGCGAGGTCTTGGCGTTGCGTGGTGTCCTGCAGCCAGATGCCCCGCTCGGGACTGCTCATCGAATCCAGCGTTGCAGATATTCCTGCTGGTCCGGGCTGAGCCGTTGCAACCGTTGCTCTTGGATGTGGACGGTGGCCAGCTGCGTCTCGGCGATTACGGCCGGCTTCGAATCGGCGCGGCTGTTCACCGACCGCACCTCATACCCGATCGTGAAGTCGACGGCGCGCACCCGCTTCGACCACATGGTCACCTGCAGTGGCGAATCCCGTTCCTGCGTGAGCCTTTCGAAGACGTCATCGATGAGACCGGGCTGCTCATCCACGAGGTCAAGATCCTCTACAAGGGCCAGCTGCGGTTGAGGGATTCGCCACTGCAGGTGACCATGTGGTCGAAGCGGGTGCGCGCCGTCGACTTCACGATCGGGTATGAGGTGCGG
>NZ_LZMC01000031.1 GCF_001668615.1 Mycobacterium sp. 1274761.0 | reverse complement strand
CGCTGCCCTCCTTCTGCGACTTGTCCTTGAATTGCGTCATCCGCGACGCCTGACCGAAGCCGGTGAAACAGCCGAGCACCCAAGCGAGTTCGGTGTGGGCGGGCACATGGCTCTGCACGAAGATGGTGGCCCGGAACGGGTCGACGCCCATCGCGAGGTACTGGGCGGCGGTGGCCAGCGTGCGTCGGCGCAGGGTGGCCGGGTCCTGCGGCAGTGTGATCGAGTGCAGGTCGACGACGCAGAAATAGGCGTCGAACTCGTTCTGTAGCGCCGCCCACTGGGCCACCGCCCCCAGCGCGTTGCCGAGGTGCAGGGAGTCAGAGGTGGGTTGCACGCCGGAGAAGACGACGCGCTCGGCTGGCTTGCTCATGATGGGCCAATCTTTTCACGCCGTGGACGATGGCCAGTATTCGACGGTCACCGCCCGCGCTTGCGATACCGGCGGTATCACCTTTACTGTCGGCAGCATGGCCCCTCGCGACCCAATCCATCTCGGCTCCGGCGAGCCGATGCTGTTGCTGCATCCGTTCATCTTGTCGCAGAACGTGTGGAAACGTGTCGCGCCGCTGGTAGCTGACACCGGCCGCTACGAGGTCTTTGCGCCAACGATGCTCGGGCACAACGGTGGAGGCCGCGGAACCTTTCTGCTCGATATCGCCACATTGGCCGACGACGTCGAGCGGCGGCTGGATGCGCTGGGCTGGACCACGGCGCACCTCGTCGGCAACTCGCTCGGCGGCTGGGTGTCCTTCGAATTGGAGCGCCGCGGCCGCGCCCGCACGCTGACCGGCATCGCCCCTGGCGGCGGATGGAATCACTTCACCCCGGCGAAGTTCGAAATCGTCGCGAAGTTCCTCGCCGCGGCGCCGGTCTTCGCCGTGTGCAGACTGCTCGGGAAGCGCGCGGCCAAGTTCCCCTTCGCGCGCCAGCTCGCCTATCCGGCTGTCAGTGCGACGCCCGACGCCCTCACCGACGAGGACATCCTCGAGCTCATCGACGACGCCGCGCACTGCTCGGCGTACTACCAGATGCTGGTGAAGTCGTTGACGCTGCCCGGTCTGCTGGAGTTGGCCAAGACCCGCACGCCGACCCATCTGGTCACCTGTGAAAAGGACCGGGTGCTACCGACGCCGCGGTTCACCCGCCAGTTCACCGATCATCTGCCGTCGAACACGAAGGTGACCAAGCTCGACGGCGTCGGGCATGTGCCGATGTACGAAGCGCCCCAACGCATCGCCGACGTAATCACCGAC
>NZ_LZMC01000030.1 GCF_001668615.1 Mycobacterium sp. 1274761.0 | reverse complement strand
TCGAGGCCGACGGCATCAGCGCGTTGAAATGGAGCGAAGAGCCCCCGCAGGTGGTGTTCCTGCACGGCGGCGGTCAGAACGCGCACACGTGGGACACCGTCATCCTCGGGTTGGGGGTGCCTGCGCTGGCGATCGACTTGCCGGGCCACGGGCGCTCGGCGTGGCGCGACGATGGCGACTACGGGCCCAGGCTCAACGCCGAAACGCTGCGGCCGCTGCTGCGGCAGTGGGCGCCCAACCCCCGGCTGGTCGTCGGCATGTCACTCGGCGGGCTGACCGCCCTGCGCATCGCTGCCACCGAGCCGTCGCTGGTGCCCGAGCTGGTTCTCGTCGACGTCACCCCGTCTGCGCCCGAGCGTCACGAGCAGATGACCAAGGCCCAGCTTGGCGCCGTCGCGCTGGTACAAGGCGAGCGGACCTTCCCCGATTTCCAGTCGATGCTCGACGCGACCATCGAGGCTTCCCCGCATCGCGACCGCAAGTCCTTGCGACGCGGTGTGTTTCACAACTCCAAACGCAATGAAGACGGCACCTGGACCTGGCGCTACGACTCCTTCCGCGGCGAGAACAAGAAGATGCCCGAGTCGTTCACCGGCTTGTGGGACGACGTGCCGCGCATCACCATGCCGACCACGCTGGTGCGCGGGGCCAACTCGTTCTTCGTCAACGACGAGGACGCCGAGGCGTTCGCCAACGGCGCGCCGGGGTTCCAGCGCACGCACGTGGTCGCCGACTCCGGCCACTCGGTGCAGGGCGACCAACCCCGCGCGCTCGTCGACATCCTGCGCGGCGTGCTGGGCGGCTGAGTTTTCGGCTGTTCACCCAAAGCTTTCGAACTGGTTGCCGAGTTCACGTAAGTTTCGGCCATGCCGCTCGTGCCGTTGCACCTCCTCGTCACCCACGACGGAAAATCAAAGCGCCAGCACGTCACCTGCAAGTACCGCTGCGGCGATGCCTGCTCCCAGCCCGTCCCGAATATCAGCGACAACACCTACTTCGGCGACATCGCCAAGACGGTGTCGCGGCGCTCGGTGCTGCAGGCCGGCGGTATCGCGGTGCTGGCCGTCGGCGCTGGATCCGCGCTGGCGGCCTGCGGACGCAGCTCGGAGCCGACTGCTGCACCGACATCGTCGCCGCAGCCGGTCCCGCAGACACCGCCCGGCATGCGATTTGAGTCCGTCCCACCCAACAGCGAGGACGCCGTCGTTGTCGCCGACGGCTACCAGCAGGGTGTGGTAATCAGTTGGGGTGACCCGGTTCTCGACGGCGCACCCAAGTTCGACGTCGCCCGCCAGACCGGCGCCGCGCAGCGCGGCCAGTTCGGCTTCAACAACGACTTCGCCGGCCTGCTGCCCATCGATGGGCAACCCAACCGGTTCCTGTTGGTCACCAACCACGAATACGTGACGCCGCGGTTCATGTTCCCCGGCTACAAGGAGGACGCGCCGACCCGCGAGCAGTTCGACGTCGAGATCGCCGCGATGGGCATGGGCGTCGTCGAGGTGGAGCGCTTACCCGGCGGCGGGTTGAAACCCGTTATCGGCCAATACAACCGGCGCATCACCGCCGACACCCCGATGACGTTGGTCGGGCCGGCCGCGGGATCTGACTTCGTCAAGACCGCCGCCGATCCGGCTGGCCGCACCGTGGCGGGCACCTTCGCCAACTGTTCGGGCGGCATAACCCCGTGGGGAACCGTGCTGTCGGGTGAAGAGAACTTCCAGGAATACTTCGGCGCCGCCGAGGGAGCGGCCACGCCGAACCCAGTGAACGCCGACCGCTACGCCCGCTACGGCATCACCGTGAAACCGACTGCGCTGCTGTGGGAGACGTTCGATCCCCGCTTCGACGTCGCCAAGACACCCCACGAGCCGAACCGGTTCGGCTACATCGTCGAGCTCAACCCGTGGGATCCGAAGTCGACGCCGGTCAAGCACAGCGCACTCGGCCGGTTCCGGCACGAAGCCGCCAACATCTACGTCACCGACGACGGCACCGTGGTCGCCTACAGCGGCGACGACGAGCGCTTCGACTACATGTACAAGTTCGTGTCGAGCAAGAAGATGCTGCCGGGAAGGTCGTTGGAAGCATTGGCGCACAACATGTCTCTGCTCGACGGGGGCACGCTGTATGTCGCGAAGCTGTCCAGCGACATCCCCGCCGCGCAGATCGACGGCTCGGGCAAACTGCCCGCCAAGGGGTCGTTCGGCGGCACGGGAACGTGGCTGCCGCTGCTGCGCTCGGGCCCCGACGGGCAGGCCGAGTCGCTGGTGCCCGGCGTGACCGCGCAGGAGGCGGCGGTGTTCACCCGGTTCGCCGCTGACAAGGCCGGTGCCACCAAGATGGACCGCCCTGAGGACTTCGAGGCGAACCCGCAGACCGGTAAGCTCTACGTCGCGCTGACCAACAACGACAAACGCGGCGCCCCGGGCCAGGCGCCGCCGGACGCGGCCAATCCGCGCAACGACAACAAAAGCGGGCAGATCCTCGAGATCACCGACAACCATGCGGGCACCGATTTCACCTGGGATCTGCTGCTGGTATGCGGCGACCCGGCCGCCGCCGACACCTACTTCGCGGGCTTCGACAAGACGAAGGTCAGCCCCATCTCGTGTCCGGATAATCTGGCGTTCGACAGCCATGGCAACCTGTGGATCTCCACCGACGGCAACGCGTTGGACTCCAACGACGGCCTGTTCGCCGTGGCGCTCGAAGGCCCGAACCGCGGCGAGACCAAGCAGTTCCTCACCGTGCCGCTGGGCGCGGAAACCTGCGGGCCGGTCGTCACCGACGACCTGGTGACCGTCTGCGTGCAGCATCCCGGTGAGCACGACGACAACACCATCGATGCGCCGTTGTCGCGGTGGCCGGAAGGCGGAAACGGCACCGCTCGCCCGTCGGTGGTGGCGGTGTGGAAAACCGACGGCCAGATTGGCCTTTGATCGGATCGGGAATGATGTAGCGATGGCCCACCCCATCCGCATCGGTGTCCAACTGCAGCCGCAGCATTCCCCCCAATACAGCCACATCCGCGACGCGGTCCGCCGGTGTGAGGACATCGGCGTCGACGTCGCCTTCAACTGGGATCATTTCTTTCCGCTTTACGGCGACCCCGACGGTCCACATTACGAATGCTGGACGATGCTCGGCGCGTGGGCCGAACAAACCTCGCGCATTGAAATCGGCGCGCTTGTCACCTGCAATTCGTACCGCAATCCGGAGTTGCTGGCCGACATGGCGCGCACCGTTGACCACATCTCTGACGGCCGGCTGATCCTGGGTATCGGCTCGGGCTGGAAGCGCAAGGATTACGACGAGTACGGATACGAGTTCGGCACGGCCGGCAGCCGCCTCGACGATCTTGCCGCGGCGTTCCCGCGCATCAAATCGCGGCTGGGCAAGCTCAACCCTGCGCCTACGCGTGACATCCCGGTGCTCATCGGTGGCGGCGGCGAAAAGAAGACGCTGCGCTTGGTCGCCCAATACGGCGACATCTGGCATTCGTTCAGCGACAGCGCAGAATACCCACAGAAATCCGCTGTGCTGGCCCGGCATTGCGCGGACGTCGACCGCGACCCTGACAGCATCGAACGGTCCGCGGGCGTTTCCGGCAAGGGCACCGATGCGCTGCTCGCCGAAGCCGATGCGCTCGCCGGGCTTGGCGTCACGCTTTTGACCGTCGGCGTCAACGGACCCGATTACGACCTCAGTGCCGCAGAAGCGTTGTGCCGGTGGCGGGATCGGCGCGCATCGCCGTAGCGTCGAAGTCGCGCAGGCGTAGCTGAGCTTAGGCTGCGCGAAGCTGTGCGACACAGAAAGTCTCATTCGGTCAAACGCCGACTCACGACCCTTTTGCGTGATTAACTATCGCCGCACGCGCACGCGAGGAGCGGTCCGGCCAATGCCCAAACGGTACGGAGTCAAGGAAAAGGACCAGGTTGTTTCTCACATCATCAACCTGGTGCTTACTGGAAAGCTGCGCTCCGGTGACCGGGTGGACCGAAACGAGATCGCCCACGATCTCGGCCTGAGCCGCGTGCCCATCCAGGAGGCCGTCGTTCAGCTGGAACACGACGGCATCATCTCCACGCGGTATCACCGCGGCGCGTTCGTCGAACGCTTCGACGAATCCGTCGTGCTGGAACATCACGAACTGCACGGCATGCTGCTCGGCATCGCTTCGGCGCGCGCCGCCAGTGATCCGCGGCCGCACGTGCTGGCCCAGCTCGATTCGCTCACCGAGTTCATGCGCATCAACCGCGAATCGCGCTCGTTCCAGGAAGCGGCGTGGCAGTACCGGCAGACCATCAACGAGGAGTACGCCGGTCCACGCCTGCTCGCCGAGATCCGTGCCTCACAGAGTTTCATCCCGCGGTCGTTCTGGATCACCTACATGAACAACCACGACGAGATGCTGCCGTTCTACGAATCCGAAACCGAGGCCATCCACTGCCATGACGCCGACGGGGCGCGTGCTGCCTGCGCCGGCCGGTCACAGGCCATGGGGCGGATCATGGTAAACGAGCTGGTGCGCCGCGGCGTGTTGGCGCCCTCGATACTGGCGAGGCAGCCCTCGGTTGCGCTCTGATTGAGCTGAAGCCGATCTCCTCACTGCTGCTGCCGCTACGTTGGCTTGAATGACCCCATCTCTTCGCCGCACAGGCAAGGTGTTGGTTATCGCATTGGTCGCGCTGATGGTGTTGGGCGCGCCGCCGGCCGCCGCCAACGTCGACCAGTGCGCGCCGCCGGGCGTCGATAGTGCCAGCGCCGTGCCGACCAACCTTGCGTCAGCCGCGAAGGGTCCCGGTGAAGACAAGTACACGACACCGTCGGTCGTGCCGCTCGATACCGTCAACGTCAACGCGCTCGGCCTGGGCACGCCGGGTGTTCTGACCGTCGGCACCCTGTCCGACGCGCCGCCCAGCATTTGCATCAACTCAGCGGGCCAGTTCACCGGCTTCGACAACGAGTTGCTGCGGGCGATCGCCGAGAAGCTTGGCCTGCGAATCAATTTCGTCGGCACGGAGTTCAGCGGGCTGCTCGCCCAGGTGGCATCGCGACGCTTCGACGTCGGATCATCGTCGATCACCACCACCGACGCCCGCAGGCGCACAGTCGGTTTCACCAACGGCTACGATTTCGGCTACTTCTCGCTGGTAGTGCCGACGGGGTCGGCGATCACCGGTTTCGACAAGCTGGCCGCAGGCCAGCGCATCGGCGTCGTGCAGGGCACCGTACAGGAAGCCTACGTCGTCGACTCGTTGCACCTGGACCCCGTGAAGTTCCCCGACTACAACACCGTCTACGCCAGCCTGAAGACCCGCCAGATCGATGCGTGGGTTGCACCGTCGCAGCAGGCGCAGGGCACCGTCCAGCCGGGTGATCCGGCCGAGATCATCGAAAACACCTTCAGCTTGGACAATTTCGTCGCCTACGCCGTTGCCAAGGGGAACAGGCCGCTGATCGACGCGCTCAACTCCGGGCTGGACGCCGTCATCGCCGACGGCACCTGGTCGCGGCTGTACGCCGACTGGGTGCCGCGCGAACTGCCGCCCGGCTGGAAGCCGGGATCGAAGGCCGCGCCCGTGCCGCAGCTGCCCGCCTTCGCGGCGATTGCCGCCACCCACAGGCGCGGCCCGTCGGAAACGGCTGCGGGACAGCCTAAGTCGACGCTGTCACAGTTGGCAGCTTCGTTCCTCGACTGGGACTTGTACAAGCAGGCCATCCCCGACCTGTTCAAGACCGGGCTGCCGAACACGCTGATCCTGACGATCAGCGCCAGCGTGATCGGCCTGGTGCTCGGTATGGCGCTGGCGGTCGCGGGTATCTCGCGTGCGCGCTGGTTGCGTTGGCCCGCACGCGTTTACACCGACATCTTCCGTGGCCTGCCCGAAGTCGTCATCATCCTGTTGATCGGACTCGGCGTCGGTCCGGTCGTCGGCGGGCTGACCGGCAACAACCCGTATCCGCTCGGCATCGCGGCGCTGGGCTTGATGGCCGCCGCCTACGTCGGCGAAATCTTCCGCTCCGGCATCCAGAGCGTGGAACCCGGCCAGCTGGAAGCGTCGCGCGCGCTGGGCTTCAGCTACACGGCATCGATGCGGCTGGTGGTGGTGCCGCAAGGGATTCGGCGCGTGCTGCCCGCGTTGGTGAACCAGTTCATCGCGCTGCTGAAGGCCAGCTCGCTGGTGTACTTCCTGGGCCTGATCGCTGATCAGCGCGAGCTGTTCCAGGTGGGTCGCGACCTCAACGCCCAAACCGGCAACCTGTCGCCGTTGGTGGCGGCCGGCCTGTTCTACCTCGTGCTGACGATCCCGCTGACTCACCTGGTGAACTACATCGATGCGCGGCTGCGCAGCGGTAAACCCGCCGCAGCCGAGGATCCGCTGGCCCCTGTGCACCCCGCGGCGTCGCGGGAGATGATCTGATGCCGACTGCCGCTTCGCCAGTATCGTTGTCCGCCAACGATATCCATCTTTCGTTCGGGCCAAATGCCGTGCTGCGCGGCGTCGACATCGACGTGCCTGCGGGCACGACGGCCGCGGTGATCGGGCCGTCGGGATCGGGGAAGTCGACGTTGCTGCGCACGCTCAACCGGCTCTACGAACCCGACCGGGGCGACATCCTTCTCGACGGCAGGTCGGTGCTGCACGACAACCCCGACGCGCTGCGGCAACGGATCGGCATGGTGTTCCAGCAGTTCAACCTGTTTCCGCATCGTTCGGTGCTGGACAACGTGACCCTTGCGCCCCGAAAACTCAAGAAGCTGGGTGCCGAAGAGACCCGCGAGCTGGGGCTGGCTCAGCTGGACCGGGTTGGCTTGCGGCACAAGGCCGACGTGCGACCTGCGACGCTGTCAGGCGGGCAGCAGCAGCGGGTGGCGATCGCCCGTGCGCTCGCGATGAGCCCGCAGGTGATGTTCTTCGACGAGGCGACTTCGGCGTTGGATCCGGAGCTGGTGAAAGGCATCCTCGAGCTGATCGCCGACCTCGGTTCAGACGGCATGACGATGGTGGTCGTGACGCACGAGATGGGTTTTGCGCGGTCGACGTCGGACACCGTGGTGTTCATGGACCACGGGCAGGTCGTCGAATCGGGGCCGCCGGAGCGGATATTCGACGCGGCGGAAACCGAGAGGCTGCAGCGGTTTCTGTCGCAAGTCCTCTGAATTGATTCTGCCCGTCGCGACAGACCCTGACAGGTTAGACTGGCGAACTATGGTGGAGACCGAAGCGCAGGTCGACGAGCTGGCCGCCGAGCTGCAGCGCGTCCTCTCCAAGCTGTTCTCCGTCCTGCGGCGCGGCGACGTCAATCGCAGCACCGCGGGCAGCGAGCTGACCCTTGCGCAGCTGTCAATCCTGCTGACGCTGCTGGAAAAGGGCCCCATCCGAATGACCGATCTGGCGGCCCACGAGCGCGTCCGCACCCCGACCACCACGGTGGCGATCCGCCGGCTGGAGAAGCTCGGGCTGGTGAAGCGGTCGCGGGACCCCTCGGATCTGCGGGCCGTGCTGGTGGAGGTCACGCCGCGCGGGCTCGTGCAGCATCGTGAGGCGTTGGCCGCCCGGCGCGCCCACCTGGCTGCGATGCTCGGCCATCTCACCGACGACGACGTCGAGACGCTGACCAGGGCGCTGGGTCCGATGGAGCGCCTCGCCGACACCGAAATCGCGCCTGAATAGCCGTATCAGCCGTATCAGCCCAGCCAATCCAGCACCGCCGCCGCTGTCCACGACTGCTGCATGCTGCCCAGCGGTTCGCCGGTGAACGGCTCGTAGTATTCGGCGAACGTGCCGTCGCTGGCTTGGCGCAGGCCTTCGCGGCGCAGGATCAGCGACCGTTCGGCCCAGCCGCGGCGGGCGAACGCCCACGAGAACAGCCACGTCATCACCGGCCAGACCGGTCCGCGCCAGTATTCACGCGGCCGGAAGTCCCGCGACACAGGCGACGTCGAGGGGATCAACGCGTATTTCAGGTCGGGATGCCCGCAGAACCGGGGGCCTTCCAGCAGCCGAAGCAGCGTGCGCTCCTTGTCGTGGGGCAGCCCGCCGCACAGCAGCGGTGCAAATTGCGCGACGGTCTCGGTGGCGATCAGCTTTTCTGCCCGCACGTCGTAATCGCGTGCCGCGCCGGTTCTTTCATCGGTCGTCTCGATGACGCCTGCGCGGAACCGCTCGGCCCACACATAGAGGTCCCGAACGTCGGCCAGCGGTCGCTTGTAGTCCTCGCCGATTTCGGCGAGGACGGTGCAGGCCACCGAAAGGATCGCCGATACGAAGACATCCTCGACGGCGAAGCTCATCACCTTGGGCAGCAGCTCGTCGTCGTAATGCGCCGACTTCATCTCCTCGACCAGCCACAGATAGCGGTCGTACTCCATGTCCGACGGCCGCTGGGTGGCGTCGGTGACGATCGTGTTGTCCTCCCGTTGGTACTCCGGCACGTTGCCCGGAACCACGTTGGCGTAGGCCGCATCCCAGCGCGGCGAGTTGTCCATCCCGGACTCCCAGCCGTGATACAGCGTCACCCGGCCGCGCTCGTTCGGGTCGCGGGCTTCGGCAAGCCAGCGGTGCCAGCGCACCAGATCGTCCCATCGGCGGTCGAGGAACGCCTCGGCCACCGCGCGGGTGGAGCGGCCCCGAGAGCGCGCATGGTCGAGAATGCGCTGCACCGCAATCGCGTGCACCGGCGGCTGGGTGATGCCCGACGTGTGCCGCGTGCGCGGCGCGTTGGCGGCCAGCGCCGACGTCGCCCATCGCGCCGGCCCCGGGAAGTAGCCGTCGACTCCGTTGGCGAAGACGATGTGCGGGATCATCCCGTTGGTCCATTGCGCCGAGAGCAACGTGTCGAGTTCGACGACGGCCCGCTCGACGCTCAGCGGAGCCAGTCCGATCGCCACGAAAGCGGCGTCCCAGCTCCACATGTGTGGGTAGAGCAGCGGCGCCGCCGTCGTCATCGAGCCCAGGTCGTTACCACGCAGCAGATAGGCGGCGCGCGCCGCGAGCTGCGTGGGAGCGAACGTCGGATCCGGGGCCATCGGATCCATGATCGCAGTCGGTAGGGTGTCCGGCATGCCGACCGCGTTCATCACCGGTGCAACGGGCGGGCTCGGCACGGCCATCGCCGAAGCGCTCGCGCCCACCCACACTCTGTTTCTCGGCGGCCGGCCGTCCGACCGGCTGGACGCGCTGGCCGAGCGGATGGGCGCCACCACGTGGCCGCTGGATCTGCAGGACAGCGACGCCATCCCCGCCGTCGTCGAGCCGATTGACTCGCTGGATGTGCTGATCCACAACGCCGGCGCGGCCTTCCCGGGCCGGGTCGCGGAGTCGACGGTGGACGAGTGGCGCGTCACCATGGAGGTCAATGTCGTTGGGGCGGTTGCGCTTACGCTCGCACTGCTGCCCGCGCTGCGGAGCGCCCGCGGCCACGTCGTGTTCATCAATTCCGGTGCGGGCATCAACGCCTCGCCCGGCCTGGCGTCCTACACTGCAAGCAAGTTCGCGCTGCGCGGGTTCGCCGATTCGCTGCGCAACGACGAGAACGACCTTCGGGTGTCGTCGATTCATCCCGGCCGGATCGCGACGGCGATGCAGGAGGGGCTCGTCGCCTACGAGGGCGGCGATTACGACCCGTCGCGGTTCCTCAGCCCGCAAACCGTCGCGAAAGTCGTCGCCGACACGGTTAATGCCCCGCCCGATGCGGACATCCGCGAGGTGGTCGTCCGCCCCCGTGCGTGATTTCGGCGTGTTAACCCGCGCTCAGCGCGGGAAATCACGCCCAAATCGCTGCTAGACGACGAGGTTCACCAGGCGGCCTGCGACGACGATCACCTTTTTCGGTGTCGCGCCGTTGAGGAAGGCTTGCACTTTCTCGTCGGCCAGCGCTGCCGCCTCGAGCGTGTCGGCATCGGCGCCGGCGGGCACCGTGACGTGGCCGCGGACCTTGCCGTTTACCTGCACCGGAAACTCGACCGTGTCCACGGTCAGGTAAGTCTCGTCGGCCACCGGGAACGGACCGTGCGCCAGTGAGGTCTCGTGTCCGAGCCGCTGCCACAGTTCCTCCGCGAGGTGCGGCGCCAGGGGCGCGACCATCAACACCAGCGGTTCGACCGCGGCGCGGGGCACTGCGCCGCTGTGCTGCTTGGTCAGGTGATTGGTGTACTCGATCAGCTTGGCGCCCGCGGTGTTGTTACGCAGCGCCGCGTAATCGTCACGGACCCCGGCGATCGTCCGGTGCAACGCCCGCAGCGTCTCCTCATCAGGATCGTCATCGCTGACCCGCAACTGGCCGGTCTGCTCGTCGACGACCAGCCGCCACACCCGCTGCAGGAACCGGTAAGCGCCGACGACGTCCTTGGTGGCCCACGGCCGCGAGGCCTCCAGCGGGCCCATCGACATCTCGTACACCCGCAGCGTGTCCGCGCCGTAGTTGTCGCAGATCTCGTCGGGTGACACCGAGTTCTTCAGGCTCTTGCCGATCTTGCCAAACTCCTGGTTGACCTCGATCTCGCCATCGGAACCGGTCCAGTAGAACTTTCCTTCGCGCGCAACGACTTCCGCGGCGGGCACGTACGTCCCCCGGGCATCGGTGTAGGCGTGCGCCTGGATGTAGCCCTGATTCACCAAGCGCCGATACGGCTCGCGCGACGACACATGGCCGAGGTCGTAGAGCACCTTGTGCCAGAACCGGCAATACAACAGATGCAGCACCGCGTGCTCGACGCCGCCGACGTAGAGGTCAACACCGCCCGGGTCGTCCGGACCATGTTCGGCCGGCCGCGGCCCCATCCAGTACGCCTCGTTCTTCTTGTCGCACATGGCTTCCGAGTTGTGCGGGTCGGTGTAGCGCAACTCGTACCACGAGCTCGCCGCCCACTGAGGCATCACGTTGGCGTCGCGGGTGTAGGTCTTGAGGCCGTCACCGAGGTCCAGCTCGACGTGCACCCATTCGGTCGCCTTGTTCAGCGGCGGGTTCGGCTCGCTGTCGGCGTCGTCGGGATCGAACAGCACCGGCGAATAGTCGTCGATGTCGGGCAGCTCGACGGGCAGCTCGGACTCGGGCAGCGGGTGGGCTCGGCCGTTCTCGTCGTAGACGATCGGGAAGGGCTCGCCCCAGTAGCGCTGACGGGCGAACAACCAGTCGCGCAGTTTGTATTCCACGCGCGCCTGCCCGACGCCGTCGGCAACCAGTCGCGCGGTGATGGCCTCCTTGGCGGACTCCACGCTCAACCCGTTGAGATAGTCGGAGTTGACGAGCACACCGTCACCGGTGAATGCCGCCTGCGAAACGTCGCCGCCGGCAATCACTTCCACGATCGGCAACCCGAATTCGCGGGCGAACTCCCAGTCGCGGTGGTCGTGGCCGGGCACCGACATGATCGCGCCGGTGCCGTAGCCGATCAGGACGTAGTCGGCGATGAAGATCGGAACCTGTTGGCCGTTGGCGGGATTGGTGGCGTAGTTGCCGAGGAAGACGCCGGTTTTCGTCTTGGCTTCCTGACGCTCGAGGTCCGACTTGGCCGCGATCGCCTTACGGTAAGCCGCGACGGCCTCGCCGGGGCTCGCCGCACCGTAGGTCCAGCGCGGATCGACGTCGCCGTCGGGCCACTGCGCGGCGGTGAGCTGCTCGACCAACGGATGCTCGGGCGCCAGCACCAGATACGTCGCGCCGAACAAGGTGTCCGGCCGCGTGGTGAACACCTCGACGTCGCCTGCGTCGGTGCCGAAAAGCACTGCGGCGCCGGTGGATCGGCCGATCCAGTTGCGCTGCATGGTCTTGACCTTCTCGGGCCACTCCAGCACGTCGAGGTCGTCGAGTAGCCGGTCGGAGTAGGCGGTGATGCGCATCATCCACTGCCGCAGCCGCTTTCGGAACACAGGGAAGTTGCCGCGGTCGCTGCGGCCGTCGGAGGTGACCTCTTCGTTGGCCAGCACCGTGCCAAGGCCGGGGCACCAGTTGACCATCGAGTCGGCGTGATACACCAGCCGGCAAGAGTCGATCACGTCAGCGCGTTCGTCGGCCGTCAACGCCGACCACCGCCTGCCGTCGTCGAGGCTGCGCTTGCCGGAGTCGAACTCGGCGATCAGCTCGTCGATGCGGCGGGCCCGATTGGCGTCCTTGTCGAACCACGCGTTGTAGATCTGCAGGAAGATCCACTGCGTCCACTTATAGAAGTCGACGTCGGTGGTGGAGAAGCTGCGTCGCGCGTCGTGACCCAGGCCCAGACGGCCCAGCTGGCGGCGGAAGTTGACGATGTTGGCTTCGGTCCGGACGCGCGGATGGGTTCCGGTTTGCACTGCGTACTGCTCGGCAGGCAGTCCGAATGCATCGAACCCCAACGCGTGCAATACATTACGGCCGGCCATCCGGAAGTACCTGGCATAGACGTCGGTCGCGATGTATCCCAGCGGATGGCCGACGTGCAGACCCTCGCCCGAGGGGTACGGGAACATGTCCTGGACGAACATCTTGTCGGCGGGCACCGGCGACCCGTCGGTCGGTGCCAGGGAACCCACCGGGTTGGGCACTTCAAACGTCCCCAGCTCCTGCCAGCGCTGCTGCCAGGCGCGCTCGATCTCCCCGGCCAGCTTCGCGGTATAGCGGTACTGCGGGGTGTCGGCTGACGCCTCGGAAGCGCTGGTGACCGACTCACTACTCACGTGGACAGGGTAAAGGGCCGCCGGTGACCGCTCATCGGCCACGGGCAGGTATCGGTTGCATTGCGGAGCGATCAGAGCTTCATTCCAGGTCGGTTCCAGCCCTGGTGGCCCTGTCGACGGCGGGGTTACGGTCGCCCCCTGACCAGGGGCCGATGGCCCCATAGCCGGAAAGGAACTGGGAAAGGATTCGGGCGATGAACAACACTGCTCGCCGCTGGCGAATCTTGGGAGGCGGCCTCTCCGCGAGCATCGTCGCGAGCATGGCTGGCGTGCTGGGCCTGGCGGGTCCCACCGCCGCGGCCGATCCGCTCTATCCCGTACCTCCCCAACCGGCACCCGTCATCCAGCAGGTGCCCGGCGCCGCCGTCGCGCCAGCCGCGACCCCGCTCGGCATCCCACCCATGGTGCCCGCAGTGCCCACCGCACCCGTCGCTCAGGCCGCCGCCCCGCTGGCCGCCAGCCCAACGGCACCCGGCGTCCAATCCCTGGCCGCGACGGCCGCCGTGCCGCAAGCGCTGGTGCCCGCGACCGCGGGGACGCTGGCCGACTTCCTCAAATCGAAAGGGGCCACGCTGCAACCTCAGTCGGCCCGCGACTTCAAGGCGCTCAACATCGTGCTACCGGTACCGCGCGGATGGTCGCAGGTGCCCGACCCGAACGTGCCCGACGCGTTCGCCGTGATCGCCGACCGTGTCGGCGGCGACGGCATCTACACCTCGAACGCCGCTCTCGTGGTCTACAAGCTCGTCGGCGGCGACTTCGATCCCAAGGAAGCCATCACCCACGGCTTCATCGATTCCCAGCAGCTGCCGGCGTGGCGCACCACCAAGGCGACGCTCGGCGATTTCGGCGGCATGCCGTCGGCGGCGATCGAGGGCACCTACCGCGAGAACAACATGTCGCTCAACACATCCCGGCGGCACACCATCGCCACTGCCGGACCCGACAAGTACCTGGTGACGCTGTCGGTGACGACGACCGTCGGCGAGGCCGTCGCGGCCGCCGACGCCACCGACGCCATCACCAACGGGTTCAGGATCAGCCCGGTCGGCCCGCCCCGGTAGCGCGGTCGGTGCGGCGACCCTTAAGGTAAGCCGCATGTTTTTCGCGGCGGTTGGTTGTCTGTGCGCCGCGCTGGCGACCGCCGCTCTCGGCGGGTGGACGTTGTCGCGTCCCTGCTCCGCCGACATGGTGGCCCAGGTTCTGCGCGCCGTTGCGCCGACCCAACTGGCCGCCGCGGCGATGCTGGCCGTCGCGGGTGTGGTCGCTTTGTCGACACAGCCCGACACCGGCGTGGTGGTGCTGATCGTCTGCGTGATCGGGGCGGTCACCACCGTAGCGGCGGGCTGTTGGCAGAGCGCTAAATTCGTCGCAGCGCGTGAGGGAGCGGCGTGTGGTAGCGCAGCGAGCGGCTGTGGCACCGGCGCGTGCGCCACCTGCGCGCTGTCGCGCGGCTAGTTGCGGCTGATGTCGATCGGATGGGTCGCCAGCAGCGACAACGGCAACGGCTGACGCCGCAGCACCCTCCCCCACAGATCCACCCGGGCCTCGACCAGGACGTCGGAGGGCAACGCCGACAACACGATCCAGTCGTCGCGTTCGATCTCGCCGTCCAGCTGCCCGATGGTCCACCCCGAATACCCGGCAAAGATCCGCACGCCTTCAACCATGGGCGCGATCGCCTCGGGTTCGGCGTCTAGGTCGACCATCGCCATCCGGCCCTGCACGTGGCGCAGCCCCGGCACACCGCTGGGATTGGTGCCCACCCGCAGGGTCGCCAGGCACAGCGCGGCATCGCGCTTCACGGGGCCGCCGATGAACATCGTCTTCGGCTTGGTGGCCAGCTTCGCCCATTGCGGCAGCACGTTGTACACCGCGGTTTCGCTGGGCCGGTTCAGCACCACCCCGAGCGTGCCGCCGTCGTTGTGCTCGACGATGTAGATCACGCTGCGGCGGAAGGTGGGCTCGAGCAGATCGGTGTTGGCCAGCAGCAGGGTTCCGGCGCGCACCCGGTTCGCCGTCGGAGCGACCCCCTCTCTGAAGTCCTCCGGATCCTCTGACTGTGCCACCCCACCATCATGGCACCAGCGAACGAGCAACGTGACGAACAGGCGCGGGCCGCCGAGATATTTGTACTGTGAATTCTCGTGGACGCGCACGCACCGGTTGCCCTGTGGCGGTCGGTGCGCAGCCTCCCCCAGTTCTGGCGCCTGCTCGAGCTGCGCACGGCAAGCCAATTCGGCGACGGCCTGTTTCAGGCCGGGCTCGCCGGTGGGCTGATCTTCAACCCCGAA
Source organism: Mycobacterium sp. 1274761.0 (assembly GCF_001668615.1). Classification (GTDB taxonomy): domain Bacteria; phylum Actinomycetota; class Actinomycetes; order Mycobacteriales; family Mycobacteriaceae; genus Mycobacterium. The sequence continues at coordinate 49,049 of NZ_LZMC01000030.1, read as the reverse complement.
CGCGCAGCGGGCCCGTGGGAACTCGTCGCCGCCTTCGCCGTCTTGTACCTGCCCTACTCCGTGCTCGGCCCGTTCGCCGGCGCGCTGCTGGACCGGTGGGACCGGCGGCTCGTCCTGATCGGCGCGAACGTCGGCCGGGTGGTGGTGGTCCTCGCCATCGCGGGCCTGCTCGCGGCGAGCGCCCGCGATTGGGCGATTCTGTTGGGCGCGTTGGTCGTCAACGGGTTCACCCGCTTCGTCTCCTCCGGTCTGTCGGCGGCGCTTCCTGACGTGGTGCCGCGCGATCAGGTGGTGACGATGAACTCGGTGGCGACGGCTACCGGCGGAGCGGCGGCGTTTCTCGGTGCGGGTTTCATGCTGCTGCTGCGTTGGCTGTTCGGTGCCGGCGATACGGGCGCGGCGACGATCATGCTGATTGTCGTGGTCCCGGTCGCGGTGGCGCTGCTGCTGTCGGTGCGGTTTCCCCCGCGTGTGCTGGGCCCGCACGAGAGCCGGCGCAGCATTCACGGGTCGGTGCTCTACGCGGTGGCGACCGGTTGGCTGCACGGCGCGCGCACGGTGTCGGCGGTGCGCACCGTGGCGGCCACGCTGGCCGGGCTGGCCGCACACCGGATGGTGCTCGGCATCAACACCATGCTGGTGCTGGTGATGGTGCGGCACAGCGACACCCACAGCGTCGCCGGTTTCGGCACCTCAGCGCTGTTCCTGTTCACCGTCGGCATCGGCGCGTTCCTGGCGAACCTCATCACGCCCAGCGCCATCGGCCGGTGGGGCCGCTACCGCACCGCCAACGCGACGCTGCTGCTGGCCGCTTTCATTCAGCTGGGCGGCATTGGCCTCCAGGTGCCGCTGATGATGGTGTGCGGGTTCGTGCTCGGCGTGCTCGGTCAGGTGGTCAAGCTGTGCGTTGACTCCGCTATGCAGATCGACGTCGACGACGCGCTGCGCGGTCACGTGTTCGCGGTACAGGATGCGGTGTTCTGGATCTCGACGTGTGTGGCGCTCACGGCCGCTGCGGCGGTGATTCCGGCCGACGGCCGTTCCCCGTGGCTGGTGGTTGCGGGATCGGTGGTCTATCTGGCCGGGCTGACCGCCCACGCCAGCATCGCCCGGCTGCGACAGGCGCCGCGTTAAGGTGGCCCGCATGGCGACCGCGGGCCCCATCATCGACGACCTTCGCGCCGAAAGCGATTCCCTCGACGCACTGGTCGCCGACCTGGCCGCCGAGGGCTGGGCGACGCCGACGCCCGCGCCGGGCTGGACCGTTGCCCATCAGATCGCCCACTTACTGTGGACCGACCGCGTCGCGCTGCTGTCGGTCGACGATGAAGCGGGCTTCAACGAAGTGCTCGGCTCGGCGGCCGAGGACCCCGCCGGTTTCGTCGACAGGGGCGCCGAACAGATCGCCGCGGTACCGCCGGCCGACCTGCTGGCCGACTGGCGCAGCACCCGCACGCGGTTGCACGATGCGCTGCTGACCGTGCCCGACGGGCGCAAGCTGCCGTGGTTCGGGCCGCCGATGAGCGCGGCGTCGATGGCGACCGCGCGGCTGATGGAGACGTGGGCGCACGGCCTCGACGTCGCCGACGCGTTGGGCGTGCAACGGCCCGCCACGGCACGGCTGCGCTCGATTGCGCACATCGGTGTGCGCACCCGTGATTTCGCGTTTGCGATCAACGGCCTTGCCGCGCCGACGGATTTGTTCCGGGTCGAGCTGAGCGCACCCGACGGGTCGACGTGGGCGTGGGGACCCGAGAATGCGGCGCAGCGGGTGACGGGTTCGGCCGAGGACTTCTGCTTCCTGGTCACGCAGCGACGGCCGCGGGCGGAGCTCGACGTCGTAGCCGTCGGTGAGGACGCGCAGCGATGGCTGACGATCGCGCAGGCGTTCGCAGGGCCGCCCGGTCCCGGCCGCGGCTAGAGCGCATTGGCGGCGTCGGCCCGGCCGTCGCCGTCCTTATCGGTCAGCTTGATGTCCCACGTGCCGTCGCCGTCGGTGTCGACGTAGCCGACGCCGTCACCGAGCGCGCGGTCAGCCAGCCCGTTGCCGTCGGTGTCGATCAACCGATCGGCTGCCTTCCCGTCGCCGTCCAGGTCCACGGTCGGGCCGCCGACGTTCTCGGCACCGTCGAGGCCGAACCATCGCAATCCCCTAGCAAGCTGTGGGCCCACTCCGCCGCGGTCGGCGCTCACCGTCCAGGTACCTGACCCGTCATCAGTGAAATAGGCCTCGCCGTTGAGGACGGCGTGATCGGCGGTCCCGTCGCCGTCGAGATCGGCCAGCGCGTCGTCCAGCCCACCGTCACCGTCGACGTCGAGGCCGACCGCGTCCAACGTGCCGTTTCCGTCGACGTCGGTGTCCAGCGGCGCGGTCCACATCGTCGCCGAGCCGTCGCCGTCAGAGAGGCAGTAATCCATGCCCGTTCAGACGCCGGCTCCCTCGATTGAGTTCCACAAGCGGCTATGCACTACTGGCCGCGGGAGGCGGCGTGTCGCACAGCAGACGCGCACGGTCGCGGTGCTAGATGCGCTAGCTGCGGGGGTTCCACCACTTCAGCAGTTCGGCGACGGCCTCGTCATGGTCCAGCGGTCCGCGGTCCAGTCGCAGCTCCTTCAGATAGCGCCACGCCTCGCCGACCTGAGGGCCCGCGGGGATGTCGAGGATCTTCATGATCTCGTTGCCGTCGAGGTCCGGCCGGACGCGTTGCAGGTCCTCCTTGGCGGCCAGCTCGGCGATCCGCTTCTCCAGATCGTCGTAGTTGGCCTGCAGCCGCGCCGCGCGCCGCTTGTTGCGCGTCGTGCAGTCGGCCCGCACCAGCTTGTGCAGCCGCGGCAGCAGCGGGCCAGCGTCGGTGACATAGCGCCGGACCGCCGAATCGGTCCACGTACCGTCGCCGTATCCGTGGAACCGCAGATGCAGATACACCAACTGCGACACGTCGTCGACCATCTGTTTGGAGTACTTCAGCGCCCGCATCCGCTTTCGGGTCATCTTGGCGCCGACCACCTCGTGATGATGAAAGCTCACCCCGCCGCCGGGCTCGTGGCGCCGCGTCGACGGCTTGCCGATGTCGTGCAGCAGCGCCGCCCAGCGCAGCACCAGATCCGGCTCGTCTTCCAACGCGATAGCCTGCCGCAGCACCGTCAGCGAATGCTGATAGACGTCCTTGTGCTGATGGTGTTCGTCGATCGCCATCCGCATCGCACCGACTTCCGGCAACACCACATCACCCAGACCGCTGGCCACCATCAAATCGATGCCCGCCACCGGATCGTCACCGAGGATCAACTTGTCGAGTTCGGCGGCGACCCGTTCGGCGGTGATGCGTTCGAGCTGACCGGCCATCGCCGCCATCGCCTCGCTGACCCGCGGCGCCACCGTGAAACCCAGCTGCGACACGAACCGCGCCGCCCGCAGCATCCGCAGCGGATCATCACCGAACGACACCTCCGGCGCCGACGGGGTGTCCAGCACCCGGGCCTGCAGCGCGGTCAAACCGTTTAGGGGATCGAGGAATTCGCCCGGGCCGTCGGCCGTGACGCGCACCGCCATCGCGTTGACGGTGAAGTCCCGCCGGATCAGGTCGTCGTCGAGGCGGTCGCCGAAGCGCACTTCCGGATTGCGCGACACCTGGTCGTATGTGTCGGCACGGAACGTGGTGATCTCCACCCGCTGATCGTGCTTGCCGACGCCGATCGTGCCGTACTCGATGCCGGTGTCCCACAATGCGTCGGCCCACGGCCGCAGAATCCTCACCATCTCGTCGGGCCTGGCGTTGGTGGTGAAGTCCAAGTCGGTGCCGAGCCGGCCGAGCAACGCATCGCGCACGCTTCCGCCGACGAGATACAGCTCGTGGCCCGCCTCAGCGAACAACCGGCCGAGGTCTTTCAGCAGCTCGATGTGTCGGTGCAACGCCACCTGGGCGGCGATGAGCAGATCAGCGTTGTCGGACACGTTCACTGAGCGTAGAGGTAACGGTCCTGCAGCGAGCGGCGAGTGCAGGGGGAGCGAATATTCCTGCCAGCTACTATCGCTTGGGTGTCGGACGGCGAACAGGCCAAACCACGACGGCGCCGCGGGCGACGTCGTGGTCGGCGCGCGGCAGGTCCACCCGACACCAGCTCCGCTAAGCACAACAACTCCGCCGTGCCCGAGAACATCACCACCCCCGTACCCGACGGCAGGCCCAAGCCGCACAAACCGCGCAGTCCCCGCCGCGGCACGGACCGGCTGCGCACCGTGCACGAAACCTCCGCGGGCGGGCTGGTCATCGACGGGATCGACGGACCGAAGGAAAGCCAGGTCGCCGCGCTCATCGGCCGGGTCGACCGGCGCGGGCGGATGCTGTGGTCGCTGCCCAAGGGCCACATCGAACTCGGCGAAACCGCTGAGCAGACCGCGATCCGCGAGGTCGCCGAGGAAACCGGCATCAAAGGCGACGTGCTGGCCTCGCTCGGCAGCATCGACTACTGGTTCGTCACCGAGGGCAGACGGGTGCACAAGACCGTGCACCACTACTTGATGCGGTTTCTCGGCGGCGAGCTGTCCGACGAGGACGTCGAGGTCAGCGAGGTGGCCTGGGTGCCGCTCAAGGAGCTGCCGTCGCGGCTGGCCTACGCCGACGAGCGCAAGCTCGCCGAGGTCGCCGACGAGCTGATCGACAAACTCCACACCGACGGACCGTCCGCGCTGCCGCCGCTGCCCCGCAGCACTCCGCGCCGGCGCCCCCAGACACACTCCCACACCCGCAACCGGCGACCCGACGAAGCAGGCCAACCCAAACCGGGCCGGCGGACGAACGGCTGCGGACAAGGGCCGTGACCGCCCGCCGTGGGTGCGGCATGGTGCTGCGCAGTCTGCTCGCCGTGCTGGCGCTGCTGATCCTCGTCGCCGCCCCCGCGGTATCCCCGCACGCCGCAGCCGGAGAGCCCGGCTCTTTGCCCTTCCTTCAGGTGCGCATCGACCACGTCACCCCCGAGGTCGTCACCACCACCAGCGAGCCCGTCGTCACCGTCTCCGGGACCGTCCTCAACGTCGGCGACCGACCGGTGCGTGACGTGATGGTCCGCCTCGAGCACGCGGCCGCGGTCAATTCCTCGGTGGGCCTGCGCACCAACCTCGGCGGCAAGAACGACCAATTCGAGGGCGTGGCCGACTTCATCACCGTATCCGCCGAATTGCCACGGGGACAACACGTTCCGTTCAACCTGACCGTGCCGTTGCGTTCGGCGCAGGCAGCATCGCTGGGCATCGACCAGCCTGGGGTATACCCGATGTTGGTCAACGCCAACGGAACCCCCGATTACGGCGCCCCGGCCCGCCTCGACGATGCCCGTTTCCTGCTCCCGGTGATCGGGGTGCCGCCTGAACGCGCCGTCAACTCGGCGGCCGACGGCCTGGCCGACGTGGTGGCTCCGGATACGTCGAAACCGGTTCGGATGACGGTGCTGTGGCCACTCGGCGACCGGCCGCGGCTGGCGGCGGGCGCCCCCGGCGGAACGACCCCCGTGCGGTTGATCGACGACGACCTCGCCGCCGAGCTTGCCCCCGGCGGACGCCTCGACGCGTTGTTGTCCGCGGTCGATTTCGCGACCGGCCCGACCGTCGACCCCGGCGGCCAGGTGACCAGCGCGCTGTGCCTGGCCGTCGACCCCGACCTGCTGGTCACCGTGAACGCGATGACCGCCGGTTATGTCGTCAACGTCGGACCCGACACCGGACCGGCGACGCCGACGCGTCCCGGCACCGGCCAGGAGGCGGCCGTGAACTGGCTCAACCGGCTCAAGGCGGTGGCCCAGCGGATGTGCGTGGCGTCGGCGACCTACGCGCAGGCCGACCTCGACGCGCTGCAGCGGGTGGGCGACCCCGGCCTCAAGACCGTCGCCACCACCGGCGCCGGTGACATCGTCGACCAGATCCTCGGCACCGCCTCAGTGCGCGGCGCCACCCTGCTCGGCGACGGGCCGCTGACCGCGCGCGCGGTCCAGCTGCTTTCGGCGCAAGGCCCGACCGTCGCGGTCGCAGCCGCCAACCTCACCGCGGAGGAGTCCAGCGGTGACACCACCGCCGACGTGACACCGGTCCGCTACACACCCGAGGTGGTCACCGCGCCGTTCGATCCCACCGTCTCCGCGGCGCTCGCCGGTGCCGGGTCGGACCCGGAATCGCCGTCGTATCTCGATGCCGCGCTTGATGTTCCCGTCAAACACGACTCAGCGGTCGCGCGTCGGCAGGACGCCTTGGCCGCCGTGCTGTGGCGCACGATCGCGCCCGAAGCCGAGCCGCGCAGCCAAATCCTGATGCCGCCGATGACGTGGGGTTTACAGGCCGACGATGCCGGAGCGATCCTGTCCGCGGTGGCCACCGCCATCCGGGCGGGTCTGGCGGCGCCGCGGCCGCTGACCGCCGTCATCGCCGACAGTGAACGGGTGCCGCCGCAAGACGCCCGCCCGCTGCCCGACAACGTTTCCGCCAACCCGCGGGCGCGCTTCGACAACTCGGTCATCGACAGCGTCGCCGCGACCACCGGCAGGGTCGCGGGTCTCACCGCGGCGCTCACCACCGACAACCGCACCGGGCTCACGGGCCCGCAGTACACCGCGCCGCTGCGCGAGGACATGCTGCGCGCGCTGACCCAGTCGGTGCCGCCCGACGTCCGTAACGGGCAGGCCCAGCAACGGCTCGGCATCACCGGCAATACGGTCGCCGACCTATTCAACGCGGTGACGATCGTCAACCCCGGCGGCTCCTACACGCTGGCTACCGAGCACAGCCCGCTACCGTTGGCGCTGCGCAACGACCTGCCCGTGCCGATCCGGGTGCGGCTGCAGGTCGACGCTCCGCCCGGCATGACGGTCACCGACATGGGCGAGATCGAACTGCCGCCGGGATACCTGCCGCTGCAGGTGCCCGTCGAGGTGCATTTCACCCAACGCGTCGCCGTCGACGTCGCGCTGCGCACCGCCAACGGGCTGCCGCTGGGCGAGCCGGTGCGGCTGTCGGTGCACTCCAACGCCTACGGCAAAGTGCTGTTCTTCATCACGCTGTCCGTCGGCGCGGTGTTGGTGGCACTGGCCGGTCGCCGGCTCTGGCACCGGTTCCGCGGCCAGCCCGACCGCGCCGACCTCGATCGTCTGGCCGCCCGCCCGGACCCGCTCGACACCGCCCTCGCACACGGCGACGACCCATGAGCACCACAGGCCGGCACTTCGGCCCGGCGCAGCCACCGTTTGACCGCAGCGGTGGCCCACCGGGTCCGCAGCGGCCGTCGCGGCACACCGCGCCACCGTCCGGTATCCGGCCCTATCCCCCGCCACCCCCACCGCGCCGAATGCCGCCGCCTCCTCCCCGGCAACGCATCCCGCGCGGGCCTGCGCCCCGACGGCGTGCGGGCCGCCCCGAGCTCAGCGACGCCGCGGTGGTGTCCCGGTCCTGGGGCATGGCCCTTGCCACCCTGGTCAGCCGGATCACCGGCTTCATTCGCATCGTGCTGCTGGCAGCGATCCTCGGCGCCGCGCTGTCGAGCGCCTTCTCGGTGGCCAACCAGCTGCCCAACCTCGTCGCAGCGCTGGTGCTCGAAGCGACATTCACCGCGATCTTCGTGCCCGTGCTGGCCCGCGCCGAACGCGACGATCCCGACGGCGGCACCGCCTTCGTGCGCCGCCTGGTCACTTTGGCGACCGCGCTGCTGCTGATCGCGACCGTGGTGTCGGTCGCTGCTGCACCGCTGCTGGTGCGGCTGATGCTCGGCAGCGACCCCCAGGTCAACCGTCCGCTGACCACCGCGTTTGCGTATCTGCTTCTGCCCCAGGTGATCTTCTACGGGCTGTCATCGGTGTTCATGGCAATCCTCAACACCCGCAACGTGTTCGGCCCGCCGGCCTGGGCTCCGGTCGTCAACAACATTGTGGCGATCGCGACCCTGGTGCTGTACCTCATTGTGCCGGGCGAGCTTTCGGTCGATCCCGTCGAGATGGGCAACGCCAAGCTACTGGTGCTGGGCATCGGCACAACGCTCGGCGTCTGCGCCCAGACCGCCGTGCTGCTCGTCGCGATCCGCAAGGAACGTATCAGCCTGCGCCCGCTGTGGGGGCTTGACGACCGGCTGCGACGGTTCGGCGGGATGGCCGCCGCGATGGTGCTGTACGTGTTGATCAGCCAGATCGGCCTTATCGTCGGCAACCAGATCGCAAGCGCCGCAGCGGCTCCCGGGCCGGCGATCTACAACTACACCTGGCTGGTGCTGATGCTGCCGTTCGGCATGATCGGCGTGACGGTACTGACCGTGGTGATGCCGCGGCTGAGTCGCAATGCTGCCGCCGACGACATCCCCGCCGTGCTGGCCGACCTGTCGCTGGCAACGCGGCTGACCATGGTGACGCTGATCCCGATCGTGTCGTTCATGACAGTCGCGGGCCCGGCGATCGGCAGCGCGCTGTTCGCATACGGAAATTTCGGCGACGTCGACGCCGGATATCTCGGCATGGCGATCACGCTGTCGGCGTTCACATTGATTCCATATGCGTTGGTACTGCTGCAGCTTCGCGTGTTCTATGCCCGCGAACAACCGTGGACGCCGATCATCGTCATCATCGTCATCACCAGCGTGAAGATCGCGGCATCGCTGGCCGCGCCGCACCTGACCGACGATCGCGAGCTGGTCGCGGGATACCTGGGCCTGGCCAACGGCGTCGGCTTCCTGGCGGGCGCCATCGTCGGCTACATCCTTCTGCGCGCCAACCTGAACCCGCCGAACGGACGGCTGATCAACCTCGAGGTGGTCCGCACCGTCCTCGTCGCGACCGCCGCTTCGATGATCGCAGGCCTCGTCGCCCACATCATTGATCAACTGGTGGGCCTCGAATCGCTGACCGAGCACGGCGGCGCCGGGTCGATGCTGAGGCTGATTGTGCTCGGCGTCATCATGCTGCCGATCATCGCCGCGGTGATGCTGGCCGCCCAGGTGCCCGATGCGCAGGCCGCGCTCGCCGCGGTGCTGGGCCGACGCCAGGAGGGCAGGGGACGTCGTCTCGGCAGGAGCCCGGAGGTAGCCGGACAAGCGCCCGCCCCCGCCGTCCGACCACGCCCGACGGCGCCCCTCACGTACTCTGATCAGAGGAATTCGCTCGGGCCGAGGGGTCGCCACAGCACGACGACCACCCGGCACGGGCCTCCGGCCCCGGTTGCCGGAGTAGGGATGCGGAAAGGACCAGCGGTGACCGACGAATCCGCAGGCGACTCCGTACCGGTGCCTGACAACGGCGCGACGACGCGCATTCCCCGCCCGGCAGCCGACGAATTCCAACCCGACGTGCCCGTCGCCGGTGTCGCCGGCCCCGCTGGCAGCAGCGACGCCGAGCGGGGCGACCCCGGCACCAAGCCCGTCAGCACCGTGCCGCCGCCCACGTCGGGTCGGCCTCCCGCCGACTACGGCGGCGACCCGACCCGCGAAGGCCTGCCGTTCGACATCCCCCGCGAACCGGCCATCGAGGCCGCAACCTCCGACGAAGACGTCCACCTCATCCCCGGCGCCACGATCGGCGGCGGCCGCTACCGGCTGCTCGTCTTTCACGGCGGCCCGCCCCACCTGCAGTTCTGGCAGGCGCTGGACACCGCGCTGGACCGGCAGGTGGCCCTGACGTTCGTCGACCCCGACGCCGCGCTACCCGACGCGGAACTGCAGCAGATCCTCGACCGCACCCTGCGCTTGAGCCGCATCGAAAGCCCAGGCATCGCCCGGATCCTCGACGTCGCGAACACCGGCTCGGGCGGGTTGATCGTCAGCGAGTGGATCCGCGGCGGATCCTTGCCGGAAGTCGCAGAGACGTCGCCCTCCCCGATCGGTGGCGCGCGCGCGATGCAGACGCTGGCCGCCGCCGCCGAGCAGGCCCACCGGGCGGGTGTGGCGCTGTCGATCGATCACCCCAGCCGGGTTCGGGTCAGCATCGAGGGCGATGTGTCGCTGGCCTTCCCCGCGACCCTGCCCGACGCGACCCCCGAAGACGACATCCGCGGCATCGGCGCCGCGCTGTATGCACTGCTGACCAACCGCTGGCCGCTGCCAGAAGCCGGGGTGCGCAGCGGGCTGGCGCCCGCCGAGGTCGACGCCGCCGGTGAACCCGTCGAGCCCCGCGCGGTCAACCGCGACATCCCGTTCCAGATCTCGGCTGCCGCCGCGCGATCGGTGCAGGCCGGTGGCGGCATCCGCAGCGCGCCGACACTGCTCAACCTGTTGCAGCAGGCGACCGCCATCGCCGACCGGACCGAGCTGATCAACCCCGTCGAAGAGCAACAGGCACCGAGAGCCGCCCGGGTACGCGCAACCCCCGTCGATGATCCCGAGGTGGCCGCGCGCCGCCGCAAGGGGCTGATCATCGGCCTCAGCGTGGGCGCGGCGGTCATCGTTGTCGCGCTGCTGGTGCTGGCTTCGGTGCTCAAGGGCATCTTCGGCGATGTCGGCGGCTTCTCGGGCGACGAGCTGGGCCTCAATGCGCCGAGCAGCTCCTCCGATGACAACAACGGCGGCAGCAGTAGCAGCGGTGGGACCGTGAAACCCGTTAAGGTGACGGTGTTTTCGCCAGAGGGCGAAGCGGATGCGCCCGGTCAAGCACCCCTGGCGATCGACGGCAACACCTCCACGGCGTGGCCCATCGACACCTACAGCGACCCGGTCCCGTTCCCGAACTTCAAGAACGGTGTCGGTCTGATGCTGCAGCTGCCGCAGCCCACCGCGATCGGCGAGGTCACCATCGACCTGAACAGCACCGGCACCTCCGTCGAGATCCGGTCGGCGCAGACGCCGACGCCGTCGTCGCTGTCCGACACCACGGTGCTCACCCCGGCCACCCAGCTCAAGCCCGGCGCCAACACCATCAAGGTGGACAACCCGACGCAGACCTCCAACCTGCTTGTGTGGATCTCGACACTGGGCCAGGTCGACGGCAAGAGCCGTTCCGACATCGCTGAGGTCGGCGTTAAAGCCGCGTCCTGACGCCTTATCCCAAGGGCTGCCGGCACGCGAATAGGCAAGTCAACCGGTGTGCCCGAAAACTGGTGCGCGAGCAGGGGTCCACGGTTGCTTACAGTTCGCTGTGTGGACAGCTTCGGGGGCAGCGTCGAGCGCCAGCGCAGCGACGGTGAACTGCTCGCCGCGCACGTCGCAGGCGACCGGTATGCGTTCGAGGAATTGTTCTACCGCCACCACCGCCAGCTGTACCGCCTCGCGATGATGACCAGCCGCAACCCCGACGACGCCGCCGATGCGCTGCAGGACGCGATGCTGTACGCGCACCGCGGCGCGGCCTCGTTCCGCCGCGACGCCGCGGTTAGCAGCTGGCTATACCGCATCGTGGTGAACGCCTGCCTGGATCGGTTGCGCCACAAGAAGAATCGGCCCACCACCGAGTTGACCGAAGACAGCGCCACCGTCGGTGACCTCACCACGCACGTGGATACCGCGATTGTGGTGGAACGGGCGCTGATGCGATTGCCGGTCGAACAGCGTGCCGCGGTCGTCGCGGTCGACATGCAGGGCTACTCAGTTGCGGAGACCGCGCGGATGCTCGGTGTCCCGGCAGGCACGGTGAAGAGCCGGTGCTCGCGCGCCCGCGCCAAGCTCGCCGAGGCGCTCGGCTATTTCGACACCGGTGCAACCGTGCCGCAACCCCGCGCCGTGAGCGGCGTGCGTCACTATTGACGGATGCGGGGCGAATCCGGAGTTCCCGAGGAGCGGGTCCGGCAGGCACTGGCCGAGTTGGGCACTGACGCGGCCTCGGCGCCGGATGTGCCTGCCTCGGTGACGGCCAGGATCGGCGCAGCGCTGCGGGCGGCGCCTGCCGCGCCTGCCCACACCGTCGGCCCAGCCCGGTTGAGCGGGTTACGGATCGTCGCGCTGGCCGTCGGGATCGGCGCTGCGGTGGTTGCCGCCGCAGTAGGCGTCGCCATGTTGGTGCATTCTGACGCCGCGCCGCGCTTTCCCTCGGGCCCGACGGCGGAGAAGATCACGGTGTCGACCTCGGTGAAGTCGCGGTGATGCGGCCGATCTGCGTGGTGGGAACAGCCCGGCTTACCCTGATGTTTGTATTCGTGCCGCCGCGGTATCGGTGCGCCGTACCGCGTAGGCAGAGAGGTTTACATGACTGATCAACCGTCCACCGTCCACGATCTGATCATCGTCGGCTCGGGGCCTGCCGGCTATACCGCCGCGATCTACGCGGCCCGCGCCCAACTGACACCGCTGGTGTTCGAGGGCACGCAGTTCGGCGGCGCGCTGATGACCACGACCGAAGTGGAGAACTATCCGGGCTTTCGCGACGGCATCACCGGCCCGGAGCTGATGGACGAGATGCGCGAGCAGGCGCTGCGCTTCGGCGCCGATCTGCGCATGGAAGACGTCGAGGAGATGTCGCTGGCCGGACCGGTCAAGTCCGTGACCGTCGACGGCCAGACCCATCACGCCCGCGCGATCATCCTCGCGATGGGCGCAGCGGCCCGCCACCTGGGCGTTGCGGGTGAGGATCGACTGCTGGGCATGGGTGTGAGCACCTGCGCCACCTGTGACGGGTTCTTCTTCCGCGACCAGGACATTGCCGTGGTCGGCGGCGGCGACTCCGCCATGGAGGAGGCCACCTTCCTGACCCGGTTCGCCCGCAGCGTCACCCTGATCCACCGGCGCGACGAGTTCCGCGCATCGCGGATCATGCTGGACCGCGCCAAGAACAACGAGAAGATCCGGTTCCTGACCAACACGCAAGTCCTCGAGATCGAGGGCGAGGACAAGGTGACCGGCGTGCGGCTGCTCAACAGCGTGACCGGCGAGGAAAGCAGCCTCGCCGTCACCGGCGTGTTCGTCGCCATCGGTCACGACCCGCGCTCGGAACTGGTGCACGGCCAGATTGACCTTGACCCCGACGGGTACGTGCTTGTGCGTGACCGCACCACGAGCACCTCACTCGAGGGCGTCTTCGCGGCGGGTGACTTGGTCGACCGCACCTACCGCCAGGCGATCACCGCTGCAGGCAGCGGCTGTTCGGCGTCGATAGATGCCGAACGCTGGCTCGCCGAAACCGCAACGGGGACAACACAAACCACAGATCCTGACTTGATTGGAGCCCAACCATGACCGGAGCAGAGAAGACGAGCAAGACGGTGAATGTCACCGATGACACCTTCTCCAACGAGGTACTGTCCAGCGCCACCCCGGTGCTGGTCGACTTCTGGGCCACCTGGTGCGGCCCATGCAAGATGGTCGCGCCGGTGCTGGAGGAGATTGCGGGCGAGAAGGCCGGATCGTTGACCGTCGCCAAGCTCGACGTCGACGCCAACCCGACCACCGCCCGCGATTTTCAGGTGGTGTCCATCCCCACCATGATCCTGTTCAAGGACGGCGCGCCGGTGAAGCGGATCGTCGGCGCCAAAGGCAAGGCTGCGCTGCTGCGTGAGCTCTCCGACGTCGTATAACGCGCCGTTGAACCCGCACAGAACCCGCCTGGCGTTTTCTTGAATCGGGGCTGCTTCTGAGATAATTCCGCTTAGCCTGTCCTGCAGTCGCCAGCGCCGGACCACCAGAGATATGCGTATCGAAAGGGCCCAGTCATATGTCGAGTCTGCGTCGAGGCGACCGCGGGGGTGCGGTCACCGAGATCCGGACCGCACTTGCGGCGCTGGGGCTGGTGGACAGCCCGGACGCGGACCTGAACACGGGCAAGCACGTCGCCGTCGACTTTTTCGACCTCGAGCTCGACGAGGCGGTCCGCGCTTTTCAGCAGCACCGTGGCCTGCTCGTCGACGGGATCGTGGGTGAGGCGACCTACCGCGCGCTCAAGGAGGCGTCCTACCGGCTCGGCGCGCGAATCCTGAGCCATCAGTTCGGTGCGCCGATGTACGGCGACGACGTCGCCACGCTGCAGGCCCGGCTGCAGGACCTCGGCTTCTACACCGGCCTGGTCGACGGCCACTTCGGACTGCAGACCCACAACGCGCTGATGTCCTATCAGCGTGAGTACGGCCTGGCGCCCGACGGTATCTGCGGCCCAGAAACGTTGCGCTCCTTGTACTTTCTGGGTTCGCGCGTCACCGGCGGTTCCATCCACGCCATCCGCGAGGAGGAGTTGGTGCGTCGCTCGGGTCCCCGGCTGTCGGGCAAGCGGATCATCATCGATCCGGGCCGCGGTGGCGACGACCACGGCCAGATCACCCAGGGCCCCAACGGTCCGATCAGCGAGGCCGACATCCTGTGGGACCTGGCCAGCCGGCTCGAGGGACGGATGACGGCGATCGGCATGGAGACCTTCTTGTCCCGCCCGCCCAACCGCAGCCCGTCCGACGCCGAGCGCGCAATGACCGCCAACACCGTTGGCGCCGATCTGATGATCAGCCTGCGCTGCGCCGCGCAGCCCAGCCCGTCGGCCAACGGCGTCGCGTCATTCCATTTCGGCAACTCCCACGGCTCGGTGTCCACCATCGGCCGCAACCTCGCCGACTTTATTCAACGAGAAGTAGTGGCGCGCACTGGATTACGTGATTGCCGCACCCACGGGCGAACGTGGGATCTGCTGCGTCTGACGCGGATGCCGACCGTCCAGGTGGACGTCGGCTACATCACCAATCCGCGCGACCGGTCGATGCTGGTGTCCAGCCAGACCCGCGACTCGGTCGCCGAAGGCATCCTCGCCGCGGTCAAGCGGCTGTACCTGCTCGGCAAGAACGACCGCCCCACCGGAACCTTCACGTTCGCCGAGCTGCTCGCCCACGAGCTGTCGGTCGAAGCGGGTCGCAGCTAGCCAACGCCTGCGCCCGCGCCGACGGGCTGGACGAGCTTCTCCGATTCCAATAGCCGCTCCAACGCGGCCTCCACCCCTGCCTTCCAGCCAAGGCCGCTTTCCAGCTCGAGGCGCAGCCGCGGGAAATGGCGGTGCTTGGCGACCTCGACGAACCCCACGCCTTCCAGAAACGCGGCGTCGAGCATGCACTGCTCCACCGAGCAGTCGCCGAGCACCTCCAGGACCGGCGTCAGGTCGGCGGGCACCAGTCGGGGATCGGCGAGCTCGTGGCAGGCTTCTGTCCGGCCGAAGGCCTCCAATGCCCGCACTCCACGACGAACCAGGTCCTCGACAACCCCGGCGATCAGGCTCTGCGGCACACCGTCGACATGGGGCTCCGCGCCGAGCGTGGTCAGCAGGACCGCGTCGGCGCTGACCGGGCCGCTGGGAAACAGTCGCGCCCGCGGCACCACTCCGGGCGGCGCGTAGAACGCGTAGCCGACGCACGGCGCGTCGTCGCCGTCGCCCTCGTCCGCGGCCACCGGCGCACTCGACGCGATCTGGCCGCAGGATCCCCACTCCAGCATCACCATCGACAACCAGGCTTCCTTCTCGAATTCCGGGTCGCTCAAGTGGTCGTCGCGGCGCAGGCTGCACGGATCAACCTCCCAGAACACGCACCGCCGCGCGTGCTTGGGCAGATGCTCGAACGCTTCGAGCCGGAGAGGCGTGATTCGCGCTGACACTAAACTTCCCGCATTCCTGGCGCCGCCGGCAGGGGCGGCCGCCATTCCAGAATAGGAGCCTGCGCGCTCAGCGGTCCGGTTTCGCCGCTTCCGGTCATGTGCTGCGGCCCGATCGGCCAAAGATGTTGCGCTGCATCGGCTTTCCTCCGAAGTCTGCAGACAGCGGCGACCGCCGTGATCGAGGTGTCACAGTGACGTAATTTCCTCGTGTCCTGGGTCAGGCCTTCGCAGCGTTCATGAGATCCACGATGCGCTGCAGATCGTCCACCGAGCCGAACTCGACCACGATCTTGCCCTTGCGTTTGCCGAGGCTCACCGTGACGCGCGTGTCGAACGCCGTCGACAGCCGTTCAGCAACGTCCTGCAGGCCCGGCATGTGAATTGGCTTGCGGCGCTGAGCGGATGGAGTGGGCCCCTCGTTGCGGTTCGCCAGCGTGACCGTCTCCTCGGTCGCGCGGACCGACAGACCCTCGGCGACGATGCGGGCGGCTAGCTCTTCCTGGGCTTCCGGCCCTCCTTCGAGCGACAGCAGGGCGCGGGCATGGCCGGCGGACAGTACCCCCGCCGCGACGCGGCGCTGAACGGCAATGGGCAGCCGCAGCAGCCGGATCATGTTGCTGATCAGCGGCCGGGACCGGCCGATGCGCGCGGCCAGTTCATCGTGGGTCACGCCGAACTCGTCGAGCAGCTGCTGGTAGGCCGCCGCCTCCTCCAGCGGGTTCAGTTGGGCGCGGTGGATGTTCTCCAACAACGCGTCGCGCAGCATGCTGTCGTCCGCGGTCTCGCGCACGATCGCCGGGATGGAGGTCAGCCCCGCTTCCTGGGCAGCGCGCCAGCGGCGCTCCCCCATGACGAGTTGGTACTGCGCGCCGCCCTTCGCCGCTCGGCCGGCAGCGTCAGACCCCGATTGGGGCGGGATCGCACGCACCACGATCGGCTGCATGAGGCCGAACTCGCGGATCGAATGCACTAGTTCGGCGAGCGCCTCCTCGTCGAAGACCTGCCTCGGCTGTTTGGGGTTGCGTTCGATGGCCGCCGGGTCGATTTCGCGGTAGACGGCACCGACCGGGTTGGCGTCCTTCGCGGCGGCGCCGCCCCCGAGCACCACGTCCGCGGCGGCGTCACCCATTCGTGGCCCGAGCGTGTCCGTTTCTCCATCGGCGGGGCCGGTCGGAATCAGCGAAGCCAGGCCGCGGCCAAGGCCGCTCCTCTTGCGGGTCGGCTGAGTCATCGGGTTTGTCCTCTCTGGGCGGCGCCGCGTTCGGCGATTTCCCGGCTGGCATCCATATAGCTCAACGCCCCGCGCGAGCCTGGGTCATAGTGCAGGATCGTCATCCCGTAGCCCGGCGCCTCGGATACCTTCACGCTGCGCGGGATAACCGTGTTCAACACCTTGTCTCCGAAATGCGACCGGACGTCGGCCGCGACCTGATCCGCCAGCCGGGTGCGTCCGTCGTACATGGTGAGAATCACGGTGGAGACGTTCAGTTGCGGGTTGAGATGTGCCTTGACCATCTCGATCGTGCGTAGCAGCTGGCCCACGCCCTCCAACGCGTAGTACTCGCACTGGATGGGGATCAGCACCTCGGGCGCGGCCACGAGCGCGTTAATGGTCAACAGGCCCAGCGACGGCGGACAGTCGATGAAGACATAGTCGAAGTCGTGCTCCTGCAGGCTGGTGAGCGCGGTGCGTAACCGGCCTTCGCGCGCGACCATGCTGACCAACTCGATCTCGGCGCCCGCCAGCTCGATGGTGGCCGGGACGCAGTACAGCCGCTCGCTGTGCGGGCTGCGCTGCAGCGTCTCGTGCAACGGAATCTCACCGATGAGGACCTCGTAGGACGACGGGGTCCCGGGCCGGTGGTCGATGCCGAGCGCGGTGCTCGCGTTGCCCTGCGGGTCGAGATCGATCACCAGAACCTTCAACCCCTGCAATGCCAGCGCGGCGGCGACGTTCACCGCCGTCGTCGTCTTGCCCACGCCGCCCTTCTGGTTGGCGATGGTGAAGACCCGTTGCCGCTCAGGCCGCGGCAACCGGCTACGGGCGTGCAACAAGCGGACGGCGCGTTCGGCCTCCGCGCCTATCGGGGTGTCGACGATCTCGGCGGACACCGCGGCCCCGGGCCGGTTCTCGGTCCATGTTTCACGTGAAACATCACTGGCTGCCGGCCCGTCGGATGGCGTCGGCCTGCCGCTGCCCGCAACCGGATTCATACCCTTCTCCTGCCCGCTCGTGTCGACCGGCCGCGCGCCGGCGTCGTCTCTCCTCGCCGCGCGACCACCACGGTGGCGGGTGGATCCAAGTAGGCCCCTCCACATGTGACCACCCTGGCATCCACCGCCCCCAACGACTCCATCACACGCCGATGCTCAGCGATCTCGTCCGCGGCGCGCTGCCCCTTCAGCGCCAACATCCGGCCCCCCATCCGCAACAGCGGCACGCTCCATCGCGCGAGCTTTTCCAATGACGCCACCGCTCTGGACACAACGGCGTCCATCTCCCCCACTCGCTGTCGCACAGCATCTTCTTCGGCCCGGCCGCGAACCACGACGACATCCACGGCGAGGTCGTCGACGACCTCGCGGAGGAAATCGCTGCGCCGCAGGAGCGGCTCGATGAGGATCACCCGCACATCCGGCCGGGCCAACGCCAACGGTATCCCCGGAAGGCCGGCTCCACTACCGATGTCGGCGATCTGCTCGCTCGGATCGAGAAGCTCGGCCAGCGCCGCGCTGTTGAGCACGTGGCGGTCCCACAACCGCTGCGTCTCGCGCGGCCCGATCAGACCCCGCTCGACACCTGCGTCCGCCAAGATCTGGACGTAGCGGACCGCCAACGCCAGGCGATCACCGAACACGTCCGCGGCTACCGGAGGGGGTTTCGGTGCTTCCCCATGTTTCACGTGAAACATCCTCCGGATTTCGCCGACAAAAAGCGGCCCGAACTACAAGCGTGTAACTCTGAGCGCGACGTTGTTCAGTCGACGAGCACGACGACGCGGCGCGATGGCTCCACGCCCTCGCTCTCGCTGCGCACTCCCGCCACCGCGGCGACCGCGTCGTGGACGATCTTGCGCTCGAACGGCGTCATCGGGGACAGCTGTTCGCGCTCGCCGGTCTCCAGCACCCGCCGCGCCACCTTGTCGCCCAGCGCCGCGAGCTCGTCGCGCCGCTTGCGACGCCACCGCGCGATGTCGAGCATGAGCCGGCTGCGTTCCCCCGTCTTCTGGTGCACCGCGAGCCGTGTCAGCTCCTGCAGCGCGTCGAGCACCTCGCCCTTGCGGCCGACCAACTTCGACAGATCCTCGCCGCCGTCGATGCTGACAACGGCGCGGTCACCTTCCACGTCGAGGTCGATGTCCCCGTCGAAGTCGAGGATGTCCAACAGCTCCTCGAGGTAGTCGCCGGCGATCTCACCCTCCGCAACGAGGCGCTCCTCCAGATCGTCGCCGGACGTCGTCACCGATTCGTCGCCGTTCTGTGACGCGTCCGTCTCTGCGACGTCGGTCTGCTCGGCACGCTCGTCGGTGGTCGGTTCGTCGAAATCAGTCATGTGTTCGTCTCTCCTCGTTCGCCGGACGGTCTCCGGTTATCGCTTACGTTTCTTCGGCCGCGCACCGGGACGCGGTGTCGCGCCCGGCCGCGGTTTGCGCTCATCGTCGGTCAGCTCGCTGCCTGCGCTCTCGGCGATCTCCGGGGTGGCGCCATCCTTGACGCCGGCGCCATCCGTGGCCGCGGCACCGTCTTCCCCGGCAGCCGGCTCGCCCTTGCCTTTGCGCTTCGGTTTGGCGCCCGGCGCCGGCGCGTTGGCGGCGCGGCGTTCGATAGCGGCGAGCTTCTTGGCTTCTTCTTCCTTCTCGATCTTGCCGAACACGTAATGCTGCTGGCCGAAAGTCCAGATGTTGTTGGCGAACCAGTACAGGATGATCGCCAGCGGCAGGAACGGCCCACCGACCACGACGCCGAGCGGAAACACATACAGCGCCAGCTTGTTCATCATCGCGGTCTGCGGGTTGGCCGCCGCCTCGGGACTCTGCCGCGCCACCGACGCCCGGCTGTTGAAGTAAGTCGCGATGCCCGCGGCGATCATCAGAGGCACGCCGACCGCGATCACCGACGGCCGGTGGAATTCGGTGAAGGCACCAAGGCCGGTCTTCTGAATCATGGTGGCGCCCAGAGGCGCCCCGAAAAGGTTGGCGTCCAGGAAGTGTCCGACGTCGGTGGGGCTGAACACGTAGTTGCCCAGCGACCGGTTCAGCTCCGGCGACAGCTGCGGCTGACCGAATCCGCCCTGGGTCCGGTTGAACGAGCGCAGCACGTGATACAGGCCGAGGAACACCGGGATCTGGGCCAGCATCGGCAGGCAGCCGAGGATCGGGTTGAAGCCGTGCTCGCGCTGCAGCTTCTGCATCTCCAACGCCATCCGCTGGCGGTCTTTGCCGTACTTCTTCTGCAGCGCCTTGATCTGGGGCTGGAGCTCCTGCATCTGGCGTGTGGTGCGGATCTGCCGCACGAACGGCTTGTAGAGGATTGCGCGCAGCGTGAACACGAGGAACATCACCGACAAGCCCCACGCGAAGAAGTTCGACGGGCCCAGGAGCAGCGCAAACAGCTTGTACCAGAGCCACATGATCCCCGACACCGGGTAGTAGATGATGTCGAGGCTGAACCAGTTAAACAACCGATTTGCTCCTAGAGTCGTCGATGACCGCGCCGTGCAGGACAGACCCGCAGCGCTCGGGGATTGGGTCCCATCCTCCCCGATGCCACGGACCGCATTTCGCCAGCCGTACCGTCGCCAGCCATCCGCCGCGGATAAGGCCGTACTCCGACAGCGCATCGACGGCGTACTGACTGCATGTCGGGGTGAACCGGCACGTGGGCAACCGCAACGGCGAGACGGTGTTTCGGTACAGCTGGATGACGAAGATCAGGGCGCGGGCCATGTCACCGCGTCCCGTTGAGTAGCCGCGCGCGCTTCAGCGCGTGCCGCAGCTGCTGCTCGAGCCGGGCCGAGATCGCGTGCGTGCTGCTGGGCAGCGCCCGGATCACCACCCGGTCGGTGGGGTTCAGCTCGTCGATGACGGTACGCGCGACGTGGCGCAGCCTTCGCGCGACCGCATGCCGTTGCACCGAGTTGCCGACGGTCTTCGCGACCACCAGGCCAATCCGGGGCCCGTCGGCGTCAGAACCGCCGCCGCGATATGCGTGCACCACGATGTCGGGCTGCGCCGCACGCACCCCGTGATGGACTGTGGTACCGAACTCCGTCGACCGCGTCATCCGGTTCCGCGCCGGAAGCACCGCGCTGACTCCCGCGTCGACTACGCGGTCAGCTTGCGACGACCTTTACCGCGCCTGTTGGCGACGATCGCCCGGCCGGCCCGGGTCCGCATCCGTAGCCGGAACCCGTGAACCCGCGCGCGTCGCCGATTGTTGGGTTGAAAGGTCCGCTTGCCCTTGGCCACGGCTGTCACTCCTCGTTGCGTATGGCAACCGCGTCCGACACAGGTGTTGACGCGATTGCCGTTGGTAAGCTCTTCGTCTCGCTCGCTAACCGGCGCGGGCTCCGTCATGCGTCGGATCGCAGCCGTGTCACCACTTCCGGGCGACTGTTCGAGGGTACTGACGAGATTTACCTGGGTCAAACCTGCGCCCAGGCGCCGAACCGGGCCCGAACAAGACCTCAAGACCGTTGACTTCAGTAACACGAGTCACCGTCTCCGCGTCACGCAGAACTAACCTCTAAGCAATGTTGCAGAACGGTTGGCAGTGTCGCCGAAAACTGTTAGCTTCTGCCTGAGCCATTCCGGCACCGGAAGGCGACTAGACAACGAAGCGAGGGTGCCCGACAGGTCGCGAGCCCACAGCGTGCAGTACCACTGTGACGAGCCCAGGCCCGCCGGATCCTTGCTGGCAGACAATAGAGCGACGGCGACTGTCCCTGTCCACAGGCTGTGGATAACTATGTGGACAGTTCGCTTTTGTTCTTTTGGTGGTCTCATAGATCAGCCTGAGGGGGTACGCGTCATTTGACAGCTGACCCCGACCCACCTTTCGTCGCCGTCTGGAACACGGTGGTTGCCGAACTCAACGGCGACACCCCCGCTGGCGAACACATCAACGGCGAGCCTGCGCCACCAACCCTCACGCCCCAGCAACGTGCCTGGTTGAAATTGGTCAAGCCACTCGTCATCACCGAGGGCTTTGCGTTGTTGTCGGTGCCGACCGGCTTTGTGCAGAACGAGATCGAACGACATCTGCGCGAGCCCATCATTTCGGCATTGAGCCGTCAGCTCGGTCACCGCGTCGAACTGGGTGTGCGTATCGCCAGCCCCTCCCCCGACGACCCGGACGAAGGCGTCCCCGCGGGCCCCGACCCCTACGGTGACTCCGACGCCGACGAGATCGACGAGGTGAGCGAGGCGCTGGCCAGCGCCGAGGAGAGCTGGCCGACCTACTTCTCCAGCGGACCCCGCGACGCCGCCACCAACGACCCCAACTCGATCAGCCTGAACCGGCGCTACACCTTCGACACGTTCGTCATCGGCGCGTCGAATCGATTCGCTCACGCCGCAACGCTCGCAATTGCTGAGGCGCCGGCGCGGGCCTACAACCCGCTCTTCATCTGGGGCGAGTCCGGGCTGGGCAAGACCCACCTGTTGCACGCCGCGGGCAACTACGCCCAGCGGCTGTTTCCCGGTATGCGGGTCAAGTACGTCTCGACCGAAGAATTCACCAACGACTTCATCAACTCGCTGCGCGACGACCGCAAGGCATCGTTCAAGCGCAGCTACCGCGACATCGATGTGCTTCTGGTCGACGACATCCAGTTCATCGAAGGCAAGGAAGGCATCCAGGAGGAGTTCTTCCATACCTTCAACACGTTGCATAACGCGAACAAGCAGATCGTCATCTCCTCCGACCGGCCGCCCAAGCAGCTGGCCACGCTGGAAGACCGGCTTCGGACGCGGTTCGAGTGGGGCCTGATCACCGATGTGCAGCCGCCCGAACTGGAGACGCGCATCGCGATCCTCCGCAAGAAGGCGCAGATGGATCGGCTCGACGTTCCTGACGAGGTGCTGGAACTCATCGCGAGCAGCATTGAGCGCAACATCCGCGAGCTCGAGGGTGCGCTGATCCGCGTCACCGCGTTTGCATCGCTGAACAAGACACCGATCGACAAGTCACTGGCCGAGATCGTCCTGCGGGACCTGATCGCCGACGTGAACAACATCCAGATCGGCACGGCGGGCATCATGGCTGCCACCGCGGAGTACTTCGAAACCACCGTCGAGGAGCTTCGCGGGCCCGGTAAGACCAGAGCTCTGGCGCAGTCACGTCAGATCGCCATGTATCTGTGCCGCGAGCTGACCGACCTGTCATTGCCCAAGATCGGCCAGGCCTTCGGTCGCGATCACACCACGGTGATGTACGCCGAAAAGAAGATCCGCGGCGAGATGGCCGAGCGGCGCGAGGTGTTCGATCAGGTGAAGGAACTCACCACTCGCATCCGTCAGCGCGCCAAGCGCTGAACCGATCACAAAAATTCTGCGAAAAACTTCTGTCACTCGTCGCAACAGTCGTCACACTCCGACCCTGTGGATTCACCTGTGGACAAACCGCTGATAAGTAAGGGGCGTGCGCCCGATTCGTCCCCAACGTGCGAGCTCTCCCCACCCGGCGCGACGAATTCGGGTAGGCGTCCACAGGTAACTCACACCTGCGCGCGTCGTCGTCCTGCGACGACCACAGTTGTTCCACAACTTCCACAGGACCTAATACTGTTGCTTAGTTATCTCCCAGGATTTCTCTCAGAAGAAGCACCTTGGGGAGCACCCGCTCACGATGCGCTCATGGCACGTCGCTGAACTCCGTTGTCAGCCCGATCGATTAGCTTTCAAGATGGGGCCGAAAGATCTACGGTGGTTCTTCGACAGCCGTTAGGGTCGTCGCAGCGACATTGGGGGATCGAAGCGTAAGCGTCCCGAAACTGCTGGTTAGCGCGTGTTGTGAGTTGATCGAAGGGACACTATGGACGTGGCGACGACGACGGTTGGTCTCTCCGATTTGAAATTCCGGTTGGTCCGCGAGGACTTCGCCGATGCGGTTGCCTGGGTCGCCCGCAATCTGCCCACGAGGCCGACGGTTCCGGTGCTCGCCGGTGTGCTGCTGACTGGCTCGGAGGACGGGCTGACGATCTCCGGGTTCGACTACGAGGTGTCGGCAGAGGTACGGGTCGCTGCTGAAATCGCTTCTCCTGGTAGCGTTCTCGTGTCCGGCCGGCTGTTGTCAGACATCACCAGGGCGCTCCCGGCCAAGCCGGTCGATGTCAGCGTCGAGGGCACCAGGGTACTGCTGAGCTGCGGTAGCGCGAAGTTCTCGCTGCCGACCATGGCCGTCGAGGACTATCCCGCGCTACCGACCCTGCCCGACGACACCGGGGTGATCTCCGCCGACCTGTTCGCCGAAGCCATCGGCCAGGTCGCGGTGGCCGCCGGTCGTGACGACACCCTGCCGATGCTGACGGGCATCCGGGTCGAGATCTCCGGGGAATCCGTGGTTTTGGCTGCCACCGACCGGTTCCGCCTCGCCGTCCGCGAACTGACTTGGTCGACGACATCGGCAGACATCGAAGCCGCAGTGCTTGTGCCCGCCAAGACGTTGGCCGAAGCCGCGAAGGCAGGCACCGGCGCCGGGGATGTGCACCTGTCGCTCGGCGCGGGTGCGGCCGTCGGCAAGGAGGGCTTGCTCGGTATCCGCAGCGACGGCAAGCGCAGCACCACCCGACTGCTCGATGCCGAATTCCCGAAGTTCCGCCAGCTGCTGCCCACCGAGCACACGGCCATCGCCACCATCGGCGTCGCCGAACTCACCGAAGCCATCAAACGTGTCGCGTTGGTGGCCGACCGCGGCGCGCAGGTGCGCATGGAGTTCGCCGACGACGTGCTCAAGCTGTCGGCCGGCGCCGACGACGTCGGCCGCGCCGAGGAAGACCTCGAGGTGTCGTTCGCCGGCGAGCCGTTGACCATCGCGTTCAACCCGACCTATCTGACCGACGGGTTGAGCTCGTTGCATTCCGAACGCGTGACGTTCGGCTTCACGACACCCAGCCGACCTGCTGTGTTGCGTCCGGCAGGCGACGATGAGGACGGCGCGGCCGGTGCCGGGCCGTTCCCCGCGGCCGACACCGACTACGTCTACCTGTTGATGCCGGTGCGACTTCCCGGCTGAGCGCCCCCCGCGACGAGAAAGGCGTTACATGCAACTCGGTCTGGTCGGCCTGGGCAAGATGGGCTTCAACATGCGGGAACGCCTTCGCCAGGGCGGCCACGAGGTCGTCGGTTACGACCCACGGCCCGAGGTCACCGACGTGCCCACGCTGGCCGCGCTCGCTGAGGCCCTCACCCCACCTCGGGTGGTGTGGGTGATGGTTCCGTCCGGGCCGATCACCGATGACACCATCACCGAGCTCGCCGAGGAACTGTCGGAAGGCGACCTAATCATCGACGGCGGCAACTCGCGCTACACCGATGACGCCCCGCACGCAAAAATGTTGGCCGAGAAGGGAATCGCCTTCATCGATGCGGGTGTGTCGGGCGGAATCTGGGGCCTGAAAGAAGGCTACGGCCTGATGGTCGGTGGCAGCGACGCCGACGTGGAGCGCGCGATGCCGATTTTCGATACGCTGCGGCCGCCGGGCCCGCGCGAGGACGGCTTCGTGCATGCCGGCCCGGTCGGCGCGGGTCATTTCGCAAAGATGGTGCACAACGGCATCGAGTACGCGCTGATGACGGCTTACGCCGAAGGTTATGAAGTGCTGGCCGCCGAGGAGCTCATCAAGGATCCGCAAGCCGTGTACCAGGCGTGGACCAACGGCACGGTGGTCCGGTCGTGGCTGCAGCAACTACTGGCCAAAGCGCTCAAGGAAGACCCTGGCCTGGAAGGGATTTCGGGCTACACCGAAGACTCCGGCGAAGGCCGGTGGACCGTGGAAGAGGCCATCCGGCTGCGGGTGCCGGTGCCCAGCATCGCGGCGTCGCTGTTCGCACGCTTCCTGTCGCGGCAGGACGATTCGCCGACGATGAAGGCCGTCGCGGCGTTGCGTAACCAGTTCGGCGGGCACGCGGTGAAACGGGTCAGCGAGTCCGGGTAGTCGGTTGTACGTCCGCCACCTGGGGCTGCAGGATTTCCGGTCATGGGCGCGGGTCGAGTTGGATCTCGAGCCCGGCCGCACCGTGTTCGTCGGACCCAACGGCTTTGGCAAGACGAATCTCGTTGAGGCACTATGGTATTCGGCGACGCTCGGGTCGCACCGGGTGGCGTCCGACGCGCCGCTGCTGCGGACGGGCGCCGAGCGGGCAATCATCTCGACCATCGTCGTCAGCGACGGCCGCGAGCTGGCTGTCGATCTCGAGGTGATGGCCGGGCGGGCCAACAAGGCGCGGCTGAACCGCTCCCCCGTCCGCTCGGCACGCGAAGTGCTCGGTGTGCTGCGCGCGGTGATGTTCGCTCCGGAGGACCTGGCGCTGGTACGCGGCGATCCGGCCGAACGCCGCCGCTACCTCGACGAGCTCGCCACGACTCGGCGTCCGCGCATCGCCGGCGTGCGCGCCGATTATGACAAGGTGGTGCGGCAGCGGACGGCCCTGCTGAAAACCGCAGCGGGGGCGCGCTACCGCGGCGACCGCAGCGTCGTCGACAGCCTTGACGTGTGGGACGGCCACCTCGCTGCCCACGGCGCGCAGCTGATCGCGGCGCGGGTGGAGTTGGTCAACGAGCTATCCCCGGAGGTCGAGAAGGCATATCAACTGCTGGCACCCGCATCGCGGCCCGCGGCGATCCAGTACCGCAGCAAGGTCGAGCAGATCGACGGGCAGAACGAATCCGTCGAGTTTTTCGAAGCGGCGCTGCTCGACGCGTTGGCCCGTCGGCGTGACGCCGAGATCGAGCGCGGGGTATGCCTGGTCGGCCCGCACCGTGACGATCTGGAGCTGCGGCTGGGCGGCCAGGTCGCGAAAGGCTTTGCCAGCCACGGGGAGTCGTGGTCGATGGCGCTTGCGCTGCGGCTGGCCGCCTATGAACTGCTGCGGTCAGAGGGTGGCGATCCGGTGCTTCTGCTCGACGATGTGTTCGCAGAACTTGATTCCGCGCGTCGGCGGGCATTGGCCGGCGTCGCGGCCTCCGCCGAACAGGTGTTGGTGACGGCCGCGGTCGGCGATGATATTCCGGCAGACTGGGACGCCCGCCGGATCGAGATCACCATGCGTGACGATGACAGCGGCCGAGTATCGATGGTGGAACAGTGACAGAACATCCGCAAGACGCCTCTGGTCAGGACGACATCGGGATGCCGCCGGCGCACCTATCGGGTTTGGCGGGGATGGATCTGGTGCGCCGAACGCTTGAAGAGGCCAGGGGTGCGGCGCGCAGCCAGGGCAAGGACGTCGGCCGCGGCCGCAACTCCCCCGCCGCTCCCCGCCGGATCGCGGGGCGGCGTCGGAGTTGGTCGGGCCCCGGCCCGGACAGCCGGGATCCTCAGACGCTCGGTGCGGCCACCCGAGATCTCGCCAAGACCCGCGGATGGTCGCCGCGGGTGGCCGAAGGCGCGGTGTTCGGCCAATGGCAGACCGTCGTCGGGGAACAGATCGCTGCGCATGCGACGCCGACCGCGTTGCGGGAGGGCGTGCTGAGTGTGTCGGCCGAATCCACTGCGTGGGCTACTCAATTACGGATGGTCCAGGGGCAACTTCTGGCTAAGATCGCTGCGGCGGTCGGCGACGGTGTCGTCACATCGCTGAAGATCGTCGGTCCGGTGGCCCCGTCCTGGCGTAGGGGGCGCTACCACGTAGCCGGCCGCGGCCCGCGCGACACGTACGGCTGACCGGCGTCCTCGCAGTTGGCTGAGAGCCGCCAGAACGCCATAAGTCGTGTCCTCAAGCGTCGCCACGCACCCCGGAGCGAGAAATTCCACAGGCGGCTCAAATAGGTGTGCAGAAACGCGGCCTCAGAATCGGTCCTGTCGCTAGTTCCCGGTAGACTGGGCAAGTGACCTTCCGGCGGTATCGACACCGCCAGAGCCCCACCCCCGTCTAGAGAGTAAGGATGCCGGCGACAGTGGCTGCCGCTAAGAAAACAACGCCCGCTGCAAAGAGCAGCAAGAAGAAGTCGTACGGCGCTGAAGCCATCACCGTGCTGGAAGGCTTGGAGGCGGTCCGCAAACGCCCCGGCATGTACATCGGCTCCACCGGTGAACGTGGTCTGCACCACCTCGTCTGGGAGGTCGTGGACAACGCCGTCGACGAGGCGATGGCCGGCTACGCCAGCAGGGTCGACGTACGGATTCTCGAAGACGGCGGCGTAGAGGTGCGCGACGACGGCCGCGGCATCCCCGTCGAAATGCACGCCAGCGGCGCGCCCACCGTCGACGTCGTCATGACCCAGCTGCACGCCGGCGGCAAATTCGGCGGCGAGAACAGCGGTTATGCGGTCAGTGGCGGCCTGCACGGGGTCGGTGTCTCGGTGGTGAACGCGCTGTCCACCCGCCTCGAAGTGGACATCTGCCGCGACGGCTACGAGTGGTTTCAGTCCTATGACCGCGCCATGCCCGGCACGCTCAAGCAGGGCGATCCCACCAAAAAGACCGGAACCACGGTCCGGTTCTGGGCCGATCCCGAGGTCTTCGAGACCACCAATTACGACTTCGAGACCGTGGCGCGGCGCCTGCAAGAGATGGCGTTCCTGAACAAGGGCCTGACCATCACGCTGGCCGACGAGCGCGTGTCGGCAGAAGAAGTGGTCGACGAAGTGGTCAGCGATACCGCCGAGGCGCCGAAGTCGGCCGACGAGAAAGCCGCCGAGGCGGCGGCGCCGCACAAGACCAAGAACCGCACGTTCCATTACCCCGGCGGGCTGGTCGACTACGTCAAGCACATCAACCGGACCAAGACCCCCATCCAGCAGAGCATCATCGACTTCGACGGCAAGGGCCCCGGCCACGAGGTCGAGGTCGCGATGCAGTGGAACGCGGGCTACTCCGAATCGGTGCACACGTTCGCCAACACGATCAACACCCACGAGGGCGGCACCCACGAAGAGGGCTTCCGGGCGGCGTTGACCAGCGTGGTCAACAAGTACGCCAAGGACAAGAAGCTGCTCAAGGACAAGGACCCGAACCTGACTGGCGACGACATCCGCGAAGGCCTGGCCGCCGTCATCTCCGTGAAGGTATCCGAGCCGCAGTTCGAGGGCCAGACCAAGACCAAGCTCGGCAACACCGAGGTGAAGTCATTCGTCCAGAAGATCTGCAATGAGGAATTGCAGCACTGGTTCGACGCCAACCCAGCCGAGGCGAAAACCGTTGTGAACAAGGCGGTGTCGTCGGCACAGGCCCGCATCGCCGCACGCAAGGCGCGCGAGCTGGTGCGCCGCAAGAGCGCAACCGACATCGGCGGCCTGCCCGGCAAGCTGGCCGACTGCCGCTCCACGGATCCGCGTAAGTCGGAACTGTATGTGGTGGAGGGTGATTCGGCGGGCGGCTCGGCGAAGAGCGGCCGGGATTCGATGTTCCAGGCGATCCTGCCGTTGCGCGGCAAGATCATCAATGTCGAGAAGGCGCGCATCGACCGTGTGCTGAAAAACACCGAGGTGCAGTCGATCATCACCGCGCTGGGCACCGGCATCCACGACGAGTTCGACATCAGCAAGCTGCGGTATCACAAGATCGTGTTGATGGCCGACGCCGACGTCGACGGCCAGCACATCTCGACACTGCTGCTGACGCTGTTGTTCCGGTTCATGAAGCCACTGGTGGAAAACGGCCACATCTTCCTGGCGCAGCCGCCGCTGTACAAGCTGAAGTGGCAGCGCAGCGATCCGGAATTCGCCTACTCCGACCGTGAGCGCGACGGCCTGCTCGAGGCCGGCCTGAAGGCGGGCAAGAAAATCAACAAGGATGATGGGATCCAGCGCTACAAGGGTCTGGGCGAGATGGACGCCAAGGAGCTGTGGGAAACCACGATGGACCCGTCGGTGCGCGTGCTTCGACAGGTCACCCTGGACGACGCCGCCGCCGCAGACGAACTGTTCTCGATCCTGATGGGCGAGGACGTGGAAGCGCGCCGCAGCTTCATCACCCGTAATGCCAAAGACGTTCGCTTCCTTGACGTTTAGCGAAGATTTCGCAACCAGCTAGGACTGAAACCAGATGACTGATACCACGTTGCCGCCCGGCGACGAAGCAGGAGACCGCGTCGAACCGGTCGACATTCAGCAGGAGATGCAGCGAAGCTATATCGACTACGCGATGAGCGTGATCGTCGGCCGCGCCCTGCCGGAAGTGCGCGACGGTCTCAAGCCGGTGCACCGCCGCGTGCTCTACGCGATGTTCGACTCGGGCTTCCGGCCCGACCGCAGCCACGCGAAATCAGCACGCTCCGTTGCCGAAACCATGGGCAATTACCACCCGCACGGCGACGCGTCGATCTACGACACCCTGGTGCGGATGGCGCAGCCGTGGTCGCTGCGTTATCCGCTCGTCGACGGGCAAGGCAACTTCGGCTCGCCGGGCAACGACCCGCCAGCCGCCATGAGGTACACCGAGGCGCGGCTCACTCCCCTGGCGATGGAGATGCTGCGTGAAATCGACGAGGAGACAGTCGATTTCATCCCAAACTACGACGGGCGTGTGCAGGAGCCGACGGTTCTGCCGAGCCGATTCCCCAATCTGCTGGCCAACGGTTCGGGCGGCATCGCGGTCGGCATGGCCACCAACATCCCGCCGCACAACCTGCGCGAGCTCGCCGAAGCGGTGTACTGGTGCCTGGAGAATCATGACGCCGACGAGGAGGCCACGCTGGCGGCCGTCACGAAGGCGGTCAAGGGCCCTGACTTCCCCACGTCCGGCTTGATCGTCGGCTCGCAGGGTATCCACGACACCTACACCACCGGCCGTGGATCCATTCGGATGCGCGGAGTCGTTGAGATCGAAGAGGATTCGCGCGGCCGCACCGGAATCGTCATCACCGAGTTGCCCTATCAGGTCAACCACGACAACTTCATCACCTCGATCGCAGAGCAGGTCCGCGACGGCAAGCTGACCGGCATCTCCAACATCGAGGACCAGTCCAGCGACCGCGTCGGACTGCGAATTGTGGTGGAGCTCAAGCGCGATGCCGTCGCCAAGGTGGTGCTGAACAACCTCTACAAGCACACCCAGCTGCAGACCAGCTTCGGCGCCAACATGCTGGCGATCGTCGACGGCGTGCCGCGCACGCTGCGGCTCGATCAGCTGATCCGTCACTACGTCGACCACCAGCTCGACGTCATCGTGCGGCGCACCACCTATCGGTTGCGCAAGGCCAATGAGCGGGCCCACATCCTGCGCGGTCTGGTCAAGGCGCTCGACGCCCTCGACGAAGTCATCGCATTGATTCGTGCGTCGGAGACCGTCGATGTCGCCCGTCAGGGCTTGATCGACCTGCTCGACGTCGACGAAATCCAGGCCCAGGCGATCCTGGACATGCAGCTGCGCCGGCTCGCCGCTCTGGAACGCCAGAAGATCATCGACGACCTGGCGAAGATCGAGGCGGAGATCGCCGACCTCGAAGACATCCTGGCCAAGCCCGAACGCCAGCGCGCGATCGTGCGCGACGAGCTCAAGGAGATCGTTGACAAGCACGGCGACGACCGTCGCACAAAGATCGTCGCCGCCGATGGCGAGGTCAGCGACGAGGACCTGATCGCCCGCGAGGACGTCGTCGTCACGATCACCGAAACCGGCTACGCCAAGCGCACCAAGACCGACCTGTACCGCAGCCAGAAGCGCGGCGGCAAGGGTGTCCAGGGCGCAGGGCTCAAGCAGGACGACATCGTCAACCACTTCTTCGTCTGCTCGACGCACGACTGGATCCTGTTCTTCACCACGCAGGGCCGGGTGTATCGCGCCAAGGCCTACGACTTGCCGGAGGCGTCGCGGACCGCGCGCGGCCAGCATGTGGCCAACCTGCTGGCGTTCCAGCCGGAGGAGCGCATCGCCCAGGTCATCCAGATCCGCGGCTACGAGGATGCCCCGTACCTCGTGCTGGCCACCCGCAACGGGTTGGTGAAGAAGACGAAGCTGACCGACTTCGACTCCAACCGCTCGGGCGGCATCGTGGCGGTGAACCTGCGCGACGGCGACGAGCTCGTCGGCGCGGTGCTGTGCTCGGCCGACGACGATCTGCTGTTGGTGTCGGCCAAGGGCCAGTCGATCCGCTTCTCGGCCACCGATGAGGCGCTGCGTCCCATGGGCCGGGCCACCTCGGGCGTGCAGGGCATGCGGTTCAACGCCGACGACGCGCTGTTGTCGCTGAACGTGGTGCGTCCGGACACGTATTTGCTGGTCGCAACGTCCGGCGGGTATGCCAAGCGCACCGCGATCGACGAGTACCCGGTGCAGGGCCGTGGCGGTAAAGGGGTGCTGACCATCCAGTTCGACAAGCGACGTGGCAGTCTGGTTGGAGCGCTGGTGGTCGATGACGAAACCGAGCTCTACGCAATCACGTCGGGCGGAGGCGTCATCCGCACCGCGGCGCGCCAGGTCCGCAAGGCTGGACGCCAGACCAAGGGTGTTCGCTTGATGAACCTGGGTGAGGGGGCGACACTGATTGCGATCGCTCGCAACGCAGAGGAAAGCGACGCCGAGGCCGAGGGCGCCGAGTAGGCCAGCCCGGCGTGACCGACGGTAAGGAGCCGGAGTGACTTCACCGAACGAGGCGGGCTATCCGCGCTCGGGCGACGGTAGTGGCAACGGATCCATTCCCGAGAATCCCGAAACGGCCGCCCAGGGCAACGCCGTCGGACGCGGCGGCGATGTGCCGCCGTGGCAGCGCGGGCCCGCGGCCAGGGCGGCGCAGAAGCAACAACCGCGTTCGCCCCGCGAACCGCGGCCGGAGCCCGCCCGCGGCGCGGGCCCGGCGAGCTCCTCCCCCGGCGCCGATGCCCGCCTCAACCGGTTCATCTCCGGCAGCTCTGCCCCCGCCGCGGAGCCGGCCGAGCCGCCGCCGCATCGCAGCGAGCCGGTGAGCACCCCGGCGACCAGTGAGGCCTACGCCAGCGAGCTGCCGGACCTCTCCGCAGCGGCGCCCCGGACGGCCCAACCCCGCAAGTCGGCGCCCGAGCGGCCCGAGCCGTCGGTGCGGCCGGCGGGCCGGGTTCAGGTGGCCAGCCGCCCGCAGGCGGGTCCGGTGCGGGCGAGCATGCAGATTCGCCGGATCGACCCGTGGAGCGCGCTGAAGGTGTCGCTGGTGTTGTCGGTCGCGTTGTTCTTCGTGTGGATGATCGCCGTGGCGTTCCTGTACCTGGTGCTGGGCGGCATGGGCGTGTGGAGCAAGCTCAACAGCAACGTCGGCGACCTGCTCACCAGCGCCAACGGCCAGGCCGGCGGCGAGCTGGTGTCCAGCGGGACGATCTTCGGCGGCGCCGCGTTGATCGGCTTGGTGAACATCGTGTTGTTGACGGCGATGGCCACGGTCGGCGTGTTCATCTACAACCTGACGACAGATCTGGTCGGCGGTATCGAGGTGACGCTGGCCGACCGCGACTGATCCGGTTTGGGCCGGGGGTCGCGATTACGGTAATCTCGTCGCTCGGCCATGTGCGTTACGGGCCTATAGCTCAGGCGGTTAGAGCGCTTCGCTGATAACGAAGAGGTCGGAGGTTCGAGTCCTCCTAGGCCCACGGAAAGGGTCACCATGAGGCTGGTGTTACTGGTCGCGGCGGTGGCGCTGGCGGTGATCCTTCTGGGGTTGGTGCGGTCGCGACATGGCGTGGAGGTGTGGCACGCAGCTGCCGACCAACCGGCTTGATCCGGGGCCTTAGCTCAGTTGGTAGAGCGCTGCCTTTGCAAGGCAGAAGTCAGGGGTTCGAATCCCCTAGGCTCCACAGATTTCTCACGGCGGAAACGGCGTCCGAGACGTTACGGCTTCGGCGTCACGTCTACGCTCGGCGGCCGCGGCGAGGGCTCGGGTTGCATCGACCGCCGCACGATCGAAAACGTCACTGCCCCAACGCCTATCAGTGTCACGCCGGCGACGGCAAGCACAAGCGGGCGGGGCCGACGCTTGGGCCGTCGCGCATCCGCGATCGCCTGCGGCAGGTTGGCCAGCACCTCCTGCGCCGCGGCGAGCTCTTGGGCGATGGTGTCCTGGGCATCCTCGAACTCCTTGGCCAGCCGGCTCTTCTCGAGACGCTGACGGAGGCTGCTCGCCGCAGACGCCGCCCCCTGCCAGCTCAACCCTGCCGTCCCCAGCGTGACGTCGACGGGACCCACCGCGCTGTATTTCAGGCCGCGTGACAATCGCTGTCCCGGGGTCAGCCGGGCCTGCGTCTTAGAGCTCATCTGTTACCTCTCTCGCGGCCGATGTGAAATCCCTACCAGCCTGCCATTGACGGCGACACGGCGGTGCCCGGTTCGGCGTGAACGGCGCGTGGCAGACTGGCTTCCCGTGACGAGCCCCATTCAGACAGCGACGGCGACCCTGCACACCAACCGCGGTGACATCAAGATCGCCCTGTTCGGCAACCACGCCCCCAAGACGGTCGCCAACTTCGTCGGCCTGGCCCAGGGCACCAAGGACTACGGCACCGAGAACGCCTCGGGTGGCACCGCCGGCCCGTTCTACGACGGAGCGGTTTTCCACCGGGTGATCGACGGCTTCATGATCCAGGGCGGCGACCCGACCGGCACCGGCCGCGGCGGCCCCGGCTACCAGTTCGATGACGAGTTCCATCCCGAGCTGCAGTTCGACAAGCCGTACCTGCTGGCGATGGCCAACGCGGGCCCGGGTACCAACGGTTCGCAGTTCTTCATCACCGTGGGCAAGACGCCGCACCTGAACCGCAGGCACACCATCTTCGGCGAGGTCGTCGACGAGGAGTCGCAGAAGGTCGTCGAGGCGATCGCGTCGACGGAGACCGACCGCAGCGACCGGCCGACCGAGCCGGTGGTTATCGACTCGATCACCATTTCCTGACGGACCTCAGCCCCCGGCGAAGCCGGCGGCGGTCAGGGCGTCGAGGACGTCCAGCGGATCGGTGCCCAAGTCCCATCGGGTGAAGACGAACAACCGGTCGTCTGTGGTATCGATTTCGAGCAGCCGAACGGTGCGCGCAATACGGCGGAATTCGGTGATCCGAATGAGCTCGATGCTGTTCTTAGCAACGCCATGTGTGCGCAGCGGTCCGCGTATCAAAAGGCCGCCGTCGCTGATTGCCAGCTTCGGCCGTGCGCGCCACGAAACGGTTGCAAACAAGAGAAGTCCGGCGGCGGCAATGATCGCGAGAATGCGGCCGGGGGGGTCTGTGATTAGGGTCACAGCGGCAATAGCCACCATAAGGCCGCCGACGCCGCAAGCAGCGACTCCGGCGGCCGGAGGCCCCCAACTAGTTTGCTGCATGCGAAATCCACACCCTTTTACCCCGGTTTATGGGGTTATCCACAAGTGCTATCCCCAATGGGGATGAATCACACCGATGTGATTGGGTTGCCACGAGGTTGCAGGACGGGTAACGCATCAAGTCCAAGTTGAATTCATCAGGACCGATGCGCCCGTCATCGCCAGCGCATCGTTAGCAATAACCCGGTGATCATGAAAGCAAACGCAATTGCGTAATTCCATGGTCCGAGGTCCGCTAGGAACGGAATCGACGTCGACGCCAACTGGAAAACCAGCAACCACGCGAGGCCGATCAGCATCAGCCCGAGGAACAGCACCACGAACCAGACGCTCGACGGTCCGCCCTTCACCTTGACCGGTGTGCGGCTCACCGGGTTGATGGTGAAGTCGTTTTTCTTACGAACCTTGGACTTGGGCATTGGTACCTTCACAAACACTCGGCGCCACGGGTGCGACGATGAAGCAGGATTCACCTACGAGGTTAACGTAGGAGCCCTGCGGGCCGAGAATCGCGACGGGAAGTACACGATGGCAGCTCCACAGCAGTCCGTCTGGCGTTTCGGGGTGCCGCTGGTCTGCCTGCTGGCCGGACTCCTTCTCGCGGCCACTCACGGAGTCTCCGGCGGCGACGAGATCAGGCGCAGCGATTCGCCCCGCCTGGTCGATTTGGTGCGGGACGCCCAGCAGTCGGTCGACCGGCTCAGCGCGCAGCGCGACAAGCTGGTCGACGACATCGACAGCCATCACGGCGGCTCCCCCGGCGCCGACGCCGCGCTGGCCGCGATCCAGAAGCGCAACGCCGCGTTGACCGGCGACGCCGGCCTCGACCCGATCCGTGGCCGCGGCCTGGTCGTCACCCTCAACGATGCTCAACGCGACGCCAACGGCCGGTTCCCCCGCGACGCCTCCCCTGACGATCTGGTGGTGCACCAGCAGGACATCCAGGGAGTGCTCAACGCCCTGTGGGCTGGCGGCGCCGAGGGCGTCCAGATGCAGGATCAACGCATCATCGCCACGTCGGCGCCGCGCTGCGTCGGAAACACGCTTCTCCTCAACGGCCGGACCTACAGCCCGCCGTATGTCATCACCGCCATCGGCGACCCCGTCGCGATGCAGGCCGCGCTCGCGGCGTCACCGTTGGTAACGATCTATAAGCAGTACGTGGTGCGATTCGGGCTCGGCTACTCGGAGGAGCCCCGCGAGTCGGTCGACATCGTCGGGCATCCCGAGTCGGTGCGGATGCGGTTCGCCAAGCCGCTCGGACCCATCGGCTACTGAGCACACCCCATATACGGGGTTTCGCGGATGTTTTCCCCGATCCGGTTTCGCATGCTGGCTAGCATGAGCGCACCCGAAGTAGGAGCTCTGGGCGTGGCTGACCTGCCGACCGGAACCGTGACGTTGCTGCTGGCTGACGTCGAGGGGTCGACGCGGTTGTGGGATTCCCAGCCCGACGATATGACTGCCGCACTCCCGAGGCTGAACCACACGGTCGACAGCCTCGTTGCCGCGCATGGTGGTGTGCGGCCCGTCGAGCAAGGCGAGGGCGACAGCTTCGTGATCGCGTTCGCGCGGGCCAGCGACGCGGTCGCGTGTGCGCTCGAGTTGCAGCGGGCGTCGTTGGCGCCGCTCCGGCTGCGGATCGGCATTCACACCGGTCAGATCCAGCTGCGCGACGAGGGCAACTACGCGGGGCCGACGATCAACCGGGCGGCACGGCTGCGCGATCTGGGCCACGGCGGCCAGACCCTGTTGTCGGGCGCGACAGAGCCGCTGGTAGTCGACTGGCTGCCCGGTGGCGCCTGGCTGACCGATCTGGGCACGCATCCGCTGCGAGACTTGCCGAGGCCGGAGCGGGTGGTTCAGCTGTGTCATCCCGACACGTGCAACGACTTTCCACCGCTGAGGACCTCGAAAGATGCTGGCGCACCGGCACTTCCGACGCAGCTCACAAGCTTCGTCGGCCGCGGCGCGCAGATGGACGAAGTGCGCGGGTTGCTGCGCGACAACCGTCTGGTGAACCTGACCGGCGCCGGAGGAGCGGGGAAAACCCGCTTGGCGGTCGAGGTGGCCGCGCGTGCTGGCGGCGATTTCCCCGACGGTGTGATCTACGTCGACCTTGCTCCGGTGACGCATCCTGACGTGGTGCCGGTGGCGGTCGCGCGTGCCGTCGGCCTGCCGGACCAGCCCGGCCGGTCGACGATCGACAACGTCGTGCGCGCCCTCGGTCACAAGCGGGTGCTGATGCTGGTGGACAACTGCGAGCATCTGCTCGAGCCCTCGGCGGCATTGGTCAATGACCTTCTGGGCGCGTGTCCCGCACTGTGCCTGCTGGCCACCAGCCGCGAGCCGCTGGGGGTGCCGGGGGAGGTGACGTTCCTGGTGCCGTCGTTGTCGATCGATGACGAGGCGATCGAGTTGTTCGTCGACCGCGCCCGCCGCGTGCGGCCCGATTTCACTGTCGCCGAACATAATCAGGCGACGTTGGAGGAGATCTGTAGGCGCCTGGACGGAATGCCGTTGGCGATCGAACTGGCCGCGGCCCGGGTGCGCGCGCTGTCGCTGGACGACATCCTCGGCAGCCTGCATGACCGCTTCCGGCTGTTGACCGGCGGCGCCCGCACCGCGGTGCGTCGACAACAAACATTGCGCGCGTCGGTCGATTGGTCCCACGCTTTGTTGACCGATCCGGAGCGGGTGCTGTTCCGCCGGTTGGCCGTGTTCCTAGGCGGTTTCGACCTGGACGCGGCGCAGGCCGTCGCGGGCACCTCCGAGGTCGAGCGGTACCAGGTGCTCGATCAGTTGACACTCCTGGTGGACAAGTCGCTGGTGGTCGCCGAAAACACCAGCGGCAGAACGCGATACCGGCTGTTGGAGACCGTGCGTCAGTACGCGTTGGAGAAGCTGGGGGAGTCAGGCGAGGCGAACGACGTCCGCCTCCGTCATCGTGACCACTACGTATCGGAGGCCGATGCGCTCAACCACCCGGAGCGGCCGGACTATCTGGAGCATCTCGAACGAATCAACGGTGACATCGACAACTTACGGGCGGCGTTTGCGTGGAGCCTGGAGGCCGATGATGTGGAAACAGCGCTGCGGCTCGCATCGTCGATGTTCCCGGTCTGGCAGGACGGCGGCCGCAACGGCGAGGGCATTGCGTGGATGAATGCGGCGTTTGCACATGCCGACGCGTCATCGGTGGACACCGCGGTGCGCTCGCGTGCCTTGGTGGACAAGGTCATGCTGGGCGCGTGGACCCTGCTGGCGGAGAACGTGGTGGACGCGGACCAGGCAGTGACGCTGGCACGTACGGTCGGTGACCCGAAACTGTTGATCCGGGCGCTCATCGGGCGCGGCGTCGCCACCGCCTACGACGCCGAAGCAACGCGGACGTATTTCACCGAAGCGACGGAACTCGCCGAAGGCCTGGATGATCCGTGGATTTGGAGCCAGCTCCATCTCGAGCGTGCCCGCTCGGCGATGGGCGCAGGCAATCCGGCGGCTTGCCAGGAGGCGGCGGCGAAGGCGTACGAAATCGCCGCCGAAATAGGCGACCGCACCACCACCCGGACTTGCCTGTGGGCCGTGGGATGGGCTCGGGCCTGGCTCGGCGATATAACCGGGGCGCTGGCCAAGGTGGACCGGGCCATCGACGAAGCAGCCGCCGCGCACGACACCATGCTTCAGCTGTATGCGCTTCTGGTGCAGGGGTTTGCGCGATCTCACCTGGGCGATGTTGCTGGAGCACGCGCATCAGCCGAAGTGGCACTCGACGCCGCCTCAGACTTGATGGAGTTCTACGTCGCTCCGGGCTACGCCACGCTGGCCATGGCATATCAGGCTGCCGGTGACGGTGAAGCGGCCACAGCAGCCTACGCCAAGGCGCGTCGGCAGACGGGCGTCAATCGCATGATGGTGGTAGGCGTATTCCCGTGGGCGGCGTTGTCCGCGTTGTCATCTGGTGATGTCGACACCGCCCGGCAGTGGGCAGACGAGGCCGTCGGTATGTCGTACGGCTGCTTTCTGTCGGTGGCGCTGATGGCGCGGGCACAGGTGCGACTCGTCCAAGGCGAACTCGATGGCGCCGAGCAGGATGCCCAGGACGCCTTGTCGGCCGCGGTCGAGGCAGGTACGCAACTACGGATGCAGTCGACGCTCGAGTGCCTGGCCACCCTGGCGGCGCTCGCGGGAAGCCACCGCGAGGCGGCGCGCCTCTTCGGGGCGGGGGAGGCCATGCGCCAGCGCACGGGCGAAGTGCGCTTCCCGAACTTCGACGCCGACTACGTCGCCGCCGTCAACGATCTCCGCGCCGCCATGGCCCCCGATGACTTCGACGCTGCCTGGACCGAAGGAGCGGCGTTGTCGACCGATGAGGCGATCGCCTATGCGCAGCGTGGCCGCGGTGAGCGTAAGCGGCCCACGTCGGGGTGGGCGTCGCTGACCCCCACCGAGCAGGACGTCGTCCGGCTGGTCAGCGATGGGCTGGCGAACAAGGACATCGCGACCCGGCTGTTCATGTCGCCGCGCACGGTGGAGACCCATCTGACCCACGTCTACGCCAAGCTCGGGCTTTCATCCCGGGTGCAACTCGCCCAGGAAGCCGCCAAGCACACACGGTAACCTGGGCGGATGCAGGTTCTGGTCGTCGACAACTACGACAGCTTCGTGTTCAACCTGGTCCAGTACCTGGGCCAGCTCGGTGTGCACGCGCAGGTGTGGCGCAACGACGACGACCGCCTCGCCACCGCCGACGACATCGCCAAGGCCGCCGCCGACTTCGACGGTGTGCTGCTGAGCCCGGGACCCGGCACCCCCGAGCGCGCCGGCGCGTCGATCCAGTTGGTCAAGGCCTGCGCGGCCGCAAAGACGCCGCTGCTTGGAGTGTGCCTCGGCCATCAGGCGATCGGGGTGGCGTTCGGCGGTACCGTCGACCGGGCACCGGAGCTCCTGCACGGCAAGACGAGCACCGTGCATCACGCTAATGTCGGTGTGCTGCAAGGGCTTCCGGACCCGTTTACCGCCACGCGGTATCACTCCCTGACCA
Source organism: Mycobacterium sp. 1274761.0 (assembly GCF_001668615.1). Classification (GTDB taxonomy): domain Bacteria; phylum Actinomycetota; class Actinomycetes; order Mycobacteriales; family Mycobacteriaceae; genus Mycobacterium. The sequence continues at coordinate 9,063 of NZ_LZMC01000030.1, read as the reverse complement.
TCCTGCCCGACACCTTGCCCGCCGAACTCGAGGTGACCGCCCGCACCGACGGCGGCGTCATCATGGGCGTGCGGCACATCGAGCTGCCCATCCACGGCGTGCAGTTCCACCCCGAGTCGATCCTCACCGAAGGCGGACACCGGATGCTGGCCAACTGGCTGGGATACAGCGGGGCCGCCCCGGCTGAATCGCTGGTGCGCGCCCTCGAGGACGAGGTCGCCGACACCGTACGCGCGGCTACGCAGCGAAGTTCAGCGTAATCGTCGCGTCGAAGTTCACCGTCGTGCCCGGCGGCGGGCTCTGCGTCACCACGGCGTTGGTGCGTTGACCGCTGTCGCGGGCGTCGGCGCCCTTGTCGAGGAACCCCGTCCAGCCCAGCGCGCGCAATCGCGGCTCGGCGTCGGTCCAGAATTGGCCGCGCAGGTCGGGCATCGTGAACTGGTTGCCCTTGGAGACCCGGATCTGCACGACGGTGTCCAGCGTGGTGTTCTGCCCGGCCGGGGGAGTGGTGCCCAGCACCTGACCGGCCGGCTCGGGGCTGTCCACTTCGACGGGCACGGACTTGGTGAAGCCGCTGGCGTTGAGGACCTGCTGGGCCGACTCGATCGTCTGGGACTTCACGTCCGGTATGGGCCGGTTCTCGGGACCCGTACCGACGACGATCGTGATCTCGTTCGTGATCGCCGAGGTCTGGTTTGCCGGTGGCAGCGTGGCCACCACGCGGTCCTTGAGCTCCGGCGTCGATGGTGATGGGCTCTGCTTGAACCGCCCGAAGCCGGCGTCGGAGAGCTTCTTTACGGCTTCGGCATAGGTCAGCGACGACACGTCGGGGATCTCGCGCTGCTCGGGGCCGGTCGAGACGTTGATGGTGATCTCGTCGCCGGCGTCCACCTCCGAACCGGCGGCAGGCTCGGTGTTGATGACGTGGTCGGGCTGCACTTTCGAATCGGGCTTTTGCTGCGTACGCGTCTTGAAGCCGGCGTTCTGCAGCGCCACCACGGCGTCGGCCGACGCCTGATTGCTCACGTCGGGCACCTGCACGTCGCGGGTGTTGCCGCCGATCATGTTGATCGCGATCGTCACCACCACGGTGAGCACCGCAAGCGCCGCGACCGCGATCAGCCACCGGCCGACGGACTGGCCGCGGTCGCTCTCGCGGTAGGCGCGCCGGTGTGGCGTCAGCTCCTCGGTCATCGGCGTCTGGTGCATCGGGCCCGTCGACGCCATCAGCGATGTACGTTCGGCAGCGGTGAGCACCTTCGGCGCATCGGGTGTCTCACCGCTATGCACGCGGATCAGGTCGGCGCGCATCTCCGCGGCGGTCTGATACCGGTTGTCGGGATTCTTGGCCAGCGACTTGAGGACCACCGCGTCGAGCTCCGGTGAGATGCCGTCATGGCGCTGCGACGGCGGGATCGGATCTTCGCGGACATGCTGGTAGGCCACGGCGACGGGCGAGTCGCCGATGAAAGGCGGTTCGCCAGTGAGGATTTCGTAGAGCACACAGCCCAACGAGTAGACGTCGGAGCGCGCGTCGACCTTCTCGCCGCGGGCCTGTTCGGGCGAGAGGTACTGTGCCGTGCCGATGACCGCGGCCGTCTGCGTGACGCTGTTGGCGTCGGCCAGCGCCCGGGCGATGCCGAAGTCCATCACCTTCACCGCGCCGCTCTTGCTGATCATGATGTTGGCCGGCTTGACGTCGCGGTGGATGATGCCGTGCTGATGACTGAAGTTCAGGGCCTGGCACGCGTCGGCGATGACCTCGATGGCCCGTTGCGGCTCCATCGGGCCGTCGTTGTGCACGATGTCACGCAGCGTCACCCCGTCGACGTACTCCATCACGATGTAGGGCAGCGGGCCGTTGGTCGTCTCGGCCTCGCCGGTGTCATACACCGCGACGATCGCGGGGTGGTTCAGCGCGGCCGCGTTCTGGGCCTCGCGCCGGAAGCGGAGATAGAAGCTCGGGTCGCGGGCCAGGTCTGCGCGCAGCACCTTGACCGCCACGTCCCGGTGCAGGCGCACATCGCGCGCGAGATGGACTTCGGACATGCCTCCGAAGCCGAGAATCTCGCCCAGTTCGTAGCGGTCGGACAGGTGCTGCGGGGTCGTCATTGCTATGTCTGTTCTGGATCCAAGGGCGCCGCCCGCAGCGGTGCGGACGGCGCGATCACGTTGAGTCGGTATACCCCGATTTGCTCTCCACGATGACCGATGGACCACTCATCGGTCCAGCCCGGCACTGTGACCAGCGGCGGAGCCCCTTGTGGGGTGGTCTGGGTGACGGTGTCTGTGATCGTCGGCGGCGGCGATTCCCGATCCTTCTTGTCTTGGGCGTTGAGCACGATCAGGATCGCGATCGCGATCGCCAGCGCGCCCAGCACGCCGGCTGCCCACAGCAGCGCCCGCTGACCCGACGAGAACGTCCGACGCGGCGGTGGAGGGCGGTGCGCGGCCGTCATGGGCCGCGATCGGGCGGCGGTGGCGGGACCGCGCGCCGTCATGGCCGCGCTGGCCGGAGCGGTGCCGACGGCGGTCGGTGCGGCGCGGCCGATGGTCGGCGCGGCGTTGGGGCGGGGAGGCCGGCGTCCGGCGCGCACGGCGGCCACCGCGTCGGCGAACGGACCGCCGGAGCGGTAGCGCATGCTCGGGTTCTTCACGAGCGTGATCTCGATCAGCTCGCGCACGTTCGGCGGCAAATCGGCCGGCAGCGGCGCGGGTGTCTCCTTGATGTGCTTCATCGCCACGGTCAGCGCGCCGTCACCGGTGAACGGGCGCTTACCCGAAACCGCTTCGTAGCCAACGACTCCCAGCGAGTAGACGTCGCTGGCGGCCGTCGCGTCATGACCGAGCGCCTGCTCCGGGGCAATGTACTGGGCGGTGCCCATGACCATGCCGGTCTGCGTGACAGGCGCGGCGTCGACGGCCTTGGCGATACCGAAGTCGGTGAGCTTCACCTGTCCGGTCGGGGTGATGAGGATGTTGCCCGGCTTGACGTCGCGATGCACCAGGCCGGCGGAGTGTGCGACCTGCAGCGCCCTGCCGGTCTGCTCGAGCATGTCCAGCGAGTGCCGCAGCGACAGCCGCCCGGTGCGCTTGAGCACAGAGTTCAGCGGTTCGCCGTTGATGAGCTCCATCACCAGATATGCGGTGCGGCCCTCGCCGTCCATATCGGTTTCGCCGTAGTCGTAGACGCTGGCGATGCCGGGATGGTTGAGCATGGCGACCGTGCGCGCTTCGGCGCGGAACCGCTCGACGAACTCGGGGTCAGATGAGAACTCGGCCTTGAGCACCTTGACCGCGACGCGCCGGCCCAGCCGGGAGTCGACGGCCTCCCACACCTGGCCCATGCCGCCGGTGGCGATGAGCCGCTGCAGCCGATACCGGCCCGACAGAGTGACACCTACGCGGGGGCTCATGCCGCCTCCCGCAACGCCGCCGCGATGGTCGCCCGGCCGATCGGCGCAGCCAGCGCGCCGCCCGTCGCCGAGAGCCGGTTACCGCCGTTTTCCACCAGCACCGCAACCGCGACCTTGGGTGCTCGCGCGGGCGCGAACGCGATGTACCACGCGTGCGGCGGGGTATTGCGCGGGTCGGTCCCGTGCTCCGCGGTACCTGTCTTCGATGCGATCTGCACGCCGGCGATGGCTCCCTTCTGCTGCGTCACCTGCTCGGCGTCGACCATCAAGTTTGTAATTGTATCGGCGACCTGCTCGGACACCGCACGGCGCTGTTCGTGCGGCATGGTCGTCGCGATATTCGACAGGTCGGGCCCCTTGAGGCTGTCGACCAGGTACGGCTGCATCGTTTTCCCTTTGTTCGCGATGGTGGCGGCCACCAGCGCGTTCTGCAGAGGTGTGAGGGCGACGTCCTTCTGGCCGATGCTGGACATTCCCAGCGCCGCGGCGTCGCTGATGGGGCCGACGGTGGACTCGGCGACCTGCAGCGGAATCGGTTCCGGAGTGGTGTCGAGGCCGAAGGCCTGCGCGGTGTCTTTGAGGGCGTCGGCGCCGGTGTCGATGCCCAGCTGGACGAACGCGGTGTTGCATGACTTGGCGAACGCGTCGTGCAGCGACGCCGACGGGCCGCTTCCGCACGTTGCACCGCCGAAGTTCTCCAGTGTTGCGGTGCTGTCCGGCAACGAAATTCGGGCCGCAGACGGCAGCTGGATATCGGGAGTCGCGCCGCTGCCCAGCGCGGCGGCCGTCGTGATGACCTTGAACGTCGAGCCCGGCGGGTAGGTCTCCGATATCGCGCGGTTCAGCAGCGGGTTGCCGGGGCTGTCCCGGAGCTGCTGCCACGCTTGGGACTGTTCGTTGAGGTCGTGGCTGGCCAACAGGTTCGGGTCGTACGACGGCGCCGACACCATCGCCAGAATCTTTCCGGTGGACGGTTCCAGCGCGACGACGGCGCCGGTGCACGGGCCGCTGCAACCGTCCTCCATCGCGTCCCAGGCCGCCTGCTGTACCCGCGGGTTGATGGTGGTCGCCACGTTGCCGCCGCGGGGGTCGCGGCCGGTGAAGAAGTCGGCCAGCCGGCGGCCGAACAACCGCTCGTCGGACCCGTTGAGCACGGTGTCCTCGGCGCGTTCCAGTCCCGTGCTGGAAAACCTCAACGAGTAGAAGCCGGTGACGGGGGCATACGTCATCGGGTTCGGGTATACCCGCAGGAATCGGAAGCGGCCGTCGGTCGACACCGAATACGCCAGCAGCTGACCGCCCGCGGAGATCTGGCCGCGCTGCCGGGAGTACTCGTCGAGCAGCACGCGCTGGTTGCGCGGGTCCGCGCGCAGGCCGTCGGCAGTGAAGACCTGCGTGAGGGTGGCATTAGCGAGCAGCAGCACGATCAACACCATGATCATGACCGAGATTCGGCGCAGCGAGGTGTTCATACGCGCTCGATCACCTCGGTACTCGCGGACGCGATGGGTGACTTGTTCGTCGGCCGGGTCACGATCGGGCGGCGCGCGGCGTGCGAAATTCGCAGCAGGATCGCCAGCAGAACGTAATTGGCCAGCAGCGACGAGCCGCCGTAGGACAACCACGGCGTCGTCAACCCCGTCAGAGGGATCAGCTTGGTGACGCCGCCGACGACGATGAACAACTGAATCGCCAGGGTCGAGGCCAGCCCCGCGGCCAGCAGCTTGCCGAAGCTGTCGCGCACGGCGATCGCGGTGCGCAGACCGCGGATGATGACGATCGTGTAGAGCATCAGCACGCCGGCCAGGCCGACCAGACCGAGTTCTTCACCGACGGCGGCGACGATGAAGTCCGTCGACGCCGCGGGCACCACGCCGGGCTGACCGTTGCCGAGGCCGGTGCCGAAGATGCCGCCGGTGGCGAAGCTGAACAGTGACTGGACCATCTGGTAGCCGGCGCCGTCGGGGTCGGCGAACGGGTCCAGCCAGTTCTGCACGCGGGTGCGGACGTGGCCGAAAATGTAATACGCGGCAACGCTTCCCGCCGCGAACAGTGCCAACCCGATCACCACCCAGCTGAACCGGTCGGTGGCCACGTACACCAGCACCAGGAACGACGCGTACAGCAGAAGCGATGTGCCCAAATCCTTCTCGAAGATCATCACGCCGACCGAGAGGATCCACGCCGCCAGCAGAGGTGCGAGGTCGCGTGGCCGCGGAAGATCCATTCCGAGCACGTGCTTCCCGGCGCTGGTGAACACGCTGCGCTTGGACACCAGCACCGCCGCAAAGAAGATCAGCAACAGGATCTTGGAAAACTCGGCGGGCTGAATTGAGAAGCCCGGCAACTCAATCCAGATTTTGGCACCGTTCTGCTCTGACATCGACGAGGGCAGCACGGCGGGAATCGCCAGCAGTATCAAACCTGTGGCACCGCAGACGTAGCCGTAGCGGGCCAGCATCCGATGGTCATGCAGGAACGCCACGACCAATGAGAACGCGATCACGCCGAGCAACGTCCACAGCATCTGCTGATTGGCGCTCGGTCCGCGAAGCCCGGTCGAGATGTCGTCACTGGCCGCGAGGTCCAGGCGGTGAATCATCACCAGCCCCAAGCCATTCAGCAGCGCGACCACCGGCAGTAGCAGTGGGTCGGCGTACGGCGCGAACCGACGGATCATCAAATGGGCCGCACCGAACAGCCCCAAGAAGGCCAGGGTGTAGGAGGCCAGGTCCCAGCTGAGGCCCTGCTCCTGGTTCGCCTCGACGATCAGCAGAGCGACGGTGGTGATGACGGTGGCGAACCCCAGCAGAAGCAACTCCGCATTGCGCCGGTTGGGAAGCGGCGGCAATACGGTGACGGGCGGCTGGGGTTGTGTCGTCATGACACGGTCCGGCAGGTCTTGCCCGGTTCGGAGGGGGGCGGCGGCAGCGCGGTGACTGTCGGCGGCGGGGTCGGGGGAGCGGTCACGGTGGTGGGCGTCTCGGGCGCCGGACCGGGAAGCGGCCCACGCGGCGGGGCCGCCGTCGGACTGTTGGGCGCCTCCGGCGGACCGGTCGGCGGGGCGGGCGCGGCCGTCGGTGGCGGCGGTGGAGGCGGCGCAGGCGTCCGCGGCGGGCAGATAGGCAGCACGGAGCTGCGGGCGAGCTCTTCCATCTGTCCGATGGCGTTGTCCAGGCTGCCCGATGGCAAACCGGCGATGACCTGGGCCCGTTCAGACGGGCGCATGTCGTTGACGTTGAGCATGCGGCAGTTGAGGTTCTCGGGGGCCTGCCCGGCGCTGATGAGCGACAGGTCATTTCGGTCGTTGAGGCAGCCCAGCAGATAGGGCTCCTGCAGTTGGTATCCGAGAAACGAGCCTTGTACGCCGCGCATGATCGACACCGTGCCGTCGTGCTCGGTGACGTAGTAGTTGCTGCGGACGATCTCCCTGCCGACGGCCAGGCCGGCCAGCACGAGCAGGACCAGCACCGCGGCGGCGATGAACATCTTGCGCCGGGACCGTGGTGGCCGGGCAACCTCTTCTGGTTGCGGCACAACGCGTTTGGCCTCGTTGCGTCGCGGGTTGAACGCCGAGGCCCGCCCGGCCGCGGTGTCCGGCGGGGCCGCGTGGTCGTCGTCACCGGATACCGCACCGGCGAGGATCGGCTGGGTCTGGCCGTAGTCGTAATCGATGACGTCGGCGACGACGACTGTGACGTTGTCCGGGCCGCCGCCGCGCAACGCGAGTTCGATGAGCCGGTCGGCACTTTCGGCGACATCCGGGATCTGCAACGCGTCGAGGATGGTCTCGTGGCTGACCGGATCCGACAGCCCGTCAGAGCACAACAGGTAGCGATCGCCGGCCTTGGCCTCGCGCATGATCAGCGTCGGCTCGACCTCGTGGCCGGTGAGTGCCCGCATGATCAGCGACCGCTGCGGGTGGCTGTGCGCCTCTTCCGCGGTGATGCGGCCTTCGTCGACCAGGGTCTGGACGAAGGTGTCGTCCTTGGTGATCTGGGTGAGCTCGCCTTCGCGAAGCAGGTAGCCGCGCGAGTCCCCGATGTGGACCAGCCCAAGTCTGTTGCCGTCGAACAGGATTGCGGTGAGCGTCGTGCCCATGCCCTCGAGTTCGGGGTCTGCTTCGACGTGGGCGGCGATCGCGGAGTTGCCCTCGCGCACCGCGGACTCCAGCTTGGATAGCAGATCACCGCCGGGCTCGTCGTCGTCGAGATGGGCCAGCGCGGCGATGACGAGCTGGGAGGCCACCTCGCCGGCCGCATGGCCACCCATGCCGTCGGCGAGGGCCAGCAGGCGCGCGCCCGCATAGACGGAGTCCTCGTTGTTGGCCCGGACCAAGCCGCGGTCGCTGCGGGCCGCGTATCGAAGAACAAGTGTCACGGGCGCAGCTCGATTACCGTCTTGCCGATTCGAACCGGCGTGCCTAATGGAACCCGTACCGCGGTAGTCACCTTCGCCCTGTCGAGGTATGTGCCGTTGGTCGATCCTAGGTCTTCGACGTACCATTCCGAACCCCGCTGCGACAGCCGGGCGTGCCGAGTGGAGGCGTAGTCGTCGGTGAGCACCAGCGTGGAGTCGTCAGCGCGGCCGATGAGCACTGGCTGGCTGCCCAAGGTGATGCGGGTGCCGGCCAACGCGCCCTCGGTCACCACCAGCGTGCGGGCGGTGTGGCGCTTCTGCCGCGACGGCAACAGCGAGCCGCGCAGCGCCAGGCCTCGGCGCACCATCACCGCCCCGGTCGGCGCGTAGATGTCGGTGCGCAAAATGCGCAGCACCGACCAGATAAACAGCCACAGCAGCAGCAGGAACCCGACACGCGTCAGCTGCAGCACTAGTCCCTGCATCTGACGTCCTCTCCGTCTGGTCCAGCCTCGCTCCTCACGTGCGCGACGACCCTCGGCAACGTCACGATACTTGGACGACCGACAGCATGAGCGGGAAGCACGCGGCTTGTACCCGTGCTGTGACTCGGCCGTTGGGTCCTTACAGCCCTCAGTGGACGCGGACGATGATCTCGGAATGCCCCAACCGGATCACGTCGCCGTCGGCCAGCTGCCACTCCTGCACCGGCGCGTTGTTCACGGTAGTGCCGTTGGTGGAGTTGAGGTCGGTGAGCAGCGCAACCTGACCGTCCCACCGGATCTCGAGATGCCGACGTGAGACGCCGGTATCGGGCAGGCGGAACTGCGCGTCCTGGCCGCGGCCGATCACATTGGAGCCCTCGCGAAGCTGATAAGTCCGGCCGCTGCCGTCATCGAGTTGCAGTGTGACCGTGGCGCCGCCGGCCGGATAGTCGGGCTGGCCGTATCCGGCTCCGTAGCCAGCTGCGGCACCCGCCGGTGGGCCGTAGTCATAGCCGCCGCCCGCGGGCTCGCCGTAGCCCGGCTCGCCGTAACCGCCGGCCGGCTGGCCGTAGTCCTGGCGACCGTAATCGGGCTGGGCATAGTCCTGGCGCGCGCCGTACTGCTGGCCGCCGTAGCCCGGATCCTGATAGCCGCCGCCCTGGTCGGGGTAGCCGCCCTGCTCCGGATAGCCGCCGGCGGGCGGACGGGCGTAGTCGTCTTGGCGTGGGGCGGGCGGTTGGCCGTAGTCACCGCGCCCGTAGTCGCCGCCGTAGCTCGGCTGGGCTGCGGGCGGGGGGTAGCCG
>NZ_LZMC01000029.1 GCF_001668615.1 Mycobacterium sp. 1274761.0 | reverse complement strand
CGACGCACGCTCGCGGCTAGCTGAGCTCGTCCCAAATGTGTTGGCTCTCGGCAACGACACTACGGTCGTGGGTCTGTTGGAAGTTGCGGCCGCCGCGTCGAAACGTGGCAATGACGGCCGCGGGTACCTTCTGTTCGGGCAATGGCGTTGCGAGCCAATGGCATTCGCGAACATGCACCAGGTCAACGGCTGCCGCCGCGTCGTCGTTGTCGTAAAAGTACGGGCCGTGGATGCGGCCGAGCCAGTACAGGCCGTCGGTGTCGCGGGTCCAGACGAACGAGCCGTTGTCGACATCGCGGAACCGTTCGATGCGGCGAGCCAGGCGTTCGTCCGACGGCTTCTTCGGCCCGCCGAATCCGCATACGCCCGTGGTGAGTGCGCGCTCGACAGCCGCGCCCCAATCGACGTCGTCGCGCCGCGACCGCATCGGCGCTCGGTACACCGCTACTGACACGTCACCCATACTTGCGTGAGCGTGCGCAAGCTGCCGAAAACTCGCGGCGTGTCGT
>NZ_LZMC01000028.1 GCF_001668615.1 Mycobacterium sp. 1274761.0 | reverse complement strand
TCGACGTTCGGCATCCACGTCCCGGCCGTCCGACGCGAGTTCGCGAAGTTCATGAACGACTGCGGCGCCGAGGTCGCCGTCCTCGACTGCGTGCGCCCGGTGCTCGACGCGCACGGCCTGTCCGAGGACAAGGACTGCGGCCGGTTCCTCGAGGCCTGGGACGAGTTGATGTCGGAGGCCGGGGTCAGCGAGTCGATAGTGATCCACCACATGGGGCACCAGAACGAGCGCGCCCGAGGCGACAGCAGGCTGCTCGACTGGCCCGACGTGAACTGGCGGCTGCTCAAGGCGAACCAGGCCGGGCAGCCCAAGAGCGCTGACCCGTTCGACCTACCGGCTGACGACTACGGCGGAGTCCGCGTATTCACCGCCAACGGGCGCGACGTCGACATTCCCAGGGGCGCGCTCGACTTCGACCCCGCCACCCGCCGCTACACGTACCGCGACCTCGGCGCCGCCAACCTGGCCGCCGACACGCGATGGCTCAAGGAGATCCTGATCGCTGAGCCTGGCCTCGGCGTCAACAAGACCATCGGGCGGCTGAAGGCGGTCGCCCATGTCCCTTACAAGAGAGCGCAGTCCGCGATCTGGTGCGCCATCCAGGAGGGCACCGTCGAACAGGCCGACGGCCCGAACAAGTCGAAGCCGCTGACCTGGATCGGAGGCCCAGAATGATGCCGCCTATTGCCCAGTGCGGTAGCCCTACCGCACTCCTACCGCACTTCCGTTACCGCACATCACGGCGCGGTGCGGTAGCGCCGTATAAGCACGGCGCGCTACCGCACTCGCACCACCACACAGTGACCGGCAGTCACCGCACGCATCACCGCAGCGGAGACCCAGGCATCAACCCTCTAAGGGGTGGTCGGCATGACTGACCCGAAGGCGCGCATGGAACGCCCCTGCCACCGGCGTACCCGCGGCGGCCTCACCGCAGGGCCGTCCAAGGTGAGAACCATGGCGGCCCAACGTGATCAGGCGCGCATCTACCGACGCATCACAGAGGACGGTGCAGTCGTCGTGCCGCCGCGGATTGCATCCTGGCTCGAACGGCACGCAGGGATCACCGCTGATCTGCGCATCCGCCTTCGGGGTGTCGACCCAGAAGCGTATGAGGTGCTGGCAGCTCTACGTTTGGCCGCGCTGCGCCACAGCAGTTCCGATTTCGGAACGAAAGTTGGCACGACACAACTGAATACAACAAGATCGGAGACATGGTTGACGACAAGCGAAGCGGCCAAGCAAGTGAACATCACCGACAGGTGCGTCCGCAAATGGATTGCTGAGGGCCGCCTCCCCGCCACCCGTCACGGCGGGCGGTGGCTCATCGACCGAAACGCTCTCGCCCTGGCCGCCAATTCATTTGGCTAGCACAAAGGAGTATCCACAGTGACATCCACCGATATCCTCCCGCCGTTCGGTCGGGAACTGACCCTCGGTCCGTTCCAGCAGGCCGCATCGGACGCGAAAGAGCAGTTCCGCATCAAAGCCGCAGCGATCAGAGAAAACCCGCGCCTAACCGGAATCGGGAAACAGGCTGCGCTAGACGAACTCCGCGAACGAACACGCGGAGTCATCAAGGAAGCCGAAGCCGGTCACCACGCGTCGATCGAGAAGCGGATCGCCCAACTGAAGCGGAAACTTCTCGACAGGGGCCCGAATGAAAACAACGATGCCGCTCTGACCATCTCTTACCGCGACGCCGCCCAGCGCGCAGCCGAAATCGCCGCTGGCGAGGACGCTCCAAAGAAGTCCCTCGAGCTAATGGGATGGGCCTTACAGAACGGCGACATTCCGCTCCAAAAGGCATTGCTGAGAGTCGCATTCGACTGGCGCCTCGAGGACGTCGTTGACGCCTTCATCGCCGGGCGCTCAGAGAAGAAGGATGCCGCAAACGAGCTGTGGGATCTGACGTCGGGCAGCAGCGACGCCGCGGATCTTGTGTTCGGCATAGGTTACGAGCTTCAGCCCGATCTCAACGGCACGAGAGTCCGATGACGCCCAGCGCCGCGCGGCCGCCCCAGGGCGGTGGGACCCCGGGGCGCCTACGCGCACCACGGTGGACCGGGACGCCGAGATTTCCCGTATTACGACGAGAATTTCTAGGAGAAGCCCGTGAACGCTGACACATCAGGTCAACGGATACGCGAGATGTTCGATCAGGCCCTCGACCGGGCCTCTCAACAACTCGGCAAGCGGATGGCGTGGGACGAACATGAGGTCGAGGCGCTGACCGCAGCCGCTAGGGCCGCCGATCGGCGCGACGAGCTGCAGCAGGTGTATAGCGGCGAGCTGGCTGGCGATGGTCGGCCCGCCATGTTGGTCAAGCTCAGCGCCGAGATGCGAATGCTCGACAAGGCGGTCGCAGATCACCTCGGGGGCGTGCGGATCGGCCCTGGTATCGCCAAGTCGGAGCGACACCAACGCGCAGTTAACGCACGGTGGCACCGTCGCCGTGAGGCGAACGCCTGATGGCCCGGCTCGCAGAAGATGACGACATCGCGCAGCGCCGTATCTACGAACACCTGCTCGAGTGTGCGGAGGAGAAGTTTGCACGCCACTGCGGCGCGCGCGTGCTGGTGCATCCACGCAATTTTGGTGAACGCGAGGTGATTACGGTGCCAGACCCCGACTCACTACTCTCGGCGCTGCGCGCCCGCACAACTGTAACGGTGTCGGACTGGCAGGTGCCGCGGTGGGCACGCGGAGACAAGGTCCGAAATGTGAGTTTGAGCGTTCACCCCGACGGCCGGGTCGTAGACGAGCTATGACATGCGCTCTTATTGACCCGCCATTTCGCGAAAGCGGCACAAGGCATTGGCCAGAACGATCTGACGTGGGGTTCGGCAGAACACTCGCACTAGTTCGGGGCTAGAAACGAGGATCGCCATGCAGCGAGCCCGCGACGTCGCCACGTTCAGCCGCCGTAAGTCGTACAGGAATTCCATTCCCCTCGGTGCGTCCTCTGCAGTCGACGATGCCATCGAGTAGATAACCACCGGAGCCTGTTGTCCTTGAAACTTGTCGACTGTGCCTACCCGCGCTCCGGTGATGGATCGGCCTTCGAGTGCCGCCTCGATCTCACGGACCTGCGCATTGAAGGGCGTGACGATCAGAATTCCGTCTAGCCCGATCACCGTCGGGACGCCCGCCGCGTTGCGCCACTGTCGAGTACGTAGCTCAGAAACGAGTTCGGCCACTACTTGCGCCTCCTCCGGCGACGAGTTGTCGTTGCCCTCGTGGAAGGCGTCTACAACTCGAAGACCCGTCCCGCTCAATCGGTCTTCACCCACAATTGTCTGGTTCCGTAAATCATCGAGCGATTCGAGGCGGTTGTCGTAGAACACCTCGGATATGAACTCACATACAGCCGGATGCATACGCCGTGTGTGCTCGATAAACAGTCCTCGATTTTCAGGCATGGTCACGGTGTCGCCGAGAATCCGCTCGAGCGCGGACACCCCCGCATCTGGAGGATGAGATCCTCCACTCGGTTGGCCGAGCTGCTGGGGATCCCCGAGGAGGATTAAGTTCGGCGCCGCGTGCGCTGCGGCAAGGACATTGGCTAGCGACATCTGTCCCGCTTCGTCGACCACAAGCACGTCAACGCTGTCGCGGAAATCTTCTCGAGTCCATAGCCATGTCGTTCCGCCGATTACCTCTGCTTCGCCTGACTGAACCGCAACGAGCATCTGCGACGCATTCTTATACGTCGTGGCGTAAGGACTGACGAACGTTCCCCCCGAATCCGGCTTCTGCGCGATGAGAAGCGGCCGACCCAACTCATTCTGTTCAGCGATTTCGTTGAGAAGGTTGCGGATCACCGCGTGTGAGTTCGCTGTCACGCCCACTTTTCGGCCTGCAGCAATGAGATCGCACACCTGCTTTGCAGCCGTGTAAGTTTTCCCACTTCCAGGTGGTCCCTGGATAGGGAGGTGGCTGTTGTCGATTGCGACCGCAAGGCGGCGGCCTGCATCGACAGCTTCCTCACCGGGGAGTCGCAAGTTGCCGCCCCTGGCATTCCGAACTCGAGGCGGTCTTCTCAAGAGCAGGTCGAAATCCGGACCAGTCGGCCAATCACCTTGGCCAAGCACGACGATTTCTGTCGCGAGATCGCGAAGCCGCGCCCGGTGGCTGTTCGTGCCTATTGGCGCTGGCTCGACTAAAACCGTCGGATGTGGGCTGGTATTGCCTTTACCTCGCCGGAGATCCACGGTGCCCGCAGCATCATCGACTTCGTGGATGGGCCATTCGTTGTCAGCCCGCGGGTCCAGGGCTCGATCGCTTTGGCGAAACGGGTGCTCCTGGGATGGAAATCGATACCGCACTATGTCCGAGCGCTTGACTTCACCGATTATCCCTTCGAGCATCAACCCCGCCATTGCATCGGGTTCAGCGAGGAGCTCCTCATCGGTCAGGTCCTGTAGGTGAAAGAACCGCCACCACGCAGGCTTAGCGTCCCGCTTATGCCACTCAAGGAGGTCGGCCATCAACGCTCGGGCTTCCTGTTGGGCCGTCCGATCCTGCTCTGGAATGTCGGCGAGGAGCGCGTCGCGCAGGGCTTCCATCTCTGGGTCGCGGCGAAGTTCCTCCTCTTCGCTTACTTCTGGGCGTGGAATCTCTTCGTCAAGAGCCGTCGCGAGGTCTATGCGGCGTTCCTCCAACCAGTCTCGCAGGCCGAGAGTCGCGCGGCAGTCGTCTTCGTTGTAACCCTGGATCAGCGCTTGCCCGTCGCGATCGGCCGCTGCGGCATGATCATCGAGTGCAATCTCGAATTCAAGCATCCGCTCGTTCACGTCCTGAAGTTCGATCTGTCGCTCGAAGCCGAAAAGGGCTTCCATGCGCTTGAGCGAATAGCTCTCGACTGACGCCCTAATTCCCTGACGGATGACACGGTAGAGGTCGATGAAGACGCGACTTCGCAAGAGGTGATCGACGTCGTCTTCCCGAGTCGCGAATCGCCCCATCAGGCGCCCGATGATGTTCTCGCGGGTCTCGTGCAGCTCGGCGAGGTGATCGAGGGCCGTGGGCTCATAGTGGTTGTAGTGGTAGACGTGCAGATCGGGGTGTCGCTCCCGACGTTCGACGATGAAGTCAACGATCTCCTCGAACGCTCTCTTCTCATCGGACCGGTCGAAAGACCAAAATGCGTGATAACGAGGTGTGTCGTACTCATCTCGCTCGGCCGTGTCCACGATCCCGAAGAGATACTGCAGGCCGAACTCCTTGCCGTCCTCTGAGTAGTAACGAGCTCCCTCGATGTCAAAGAAAAGATCGCCTGCCGACGGTGGAGGCAAAGCCGTCAATCCTCTGTTGGGCGCCAGCGCCCCATCTACTCCGCGTTCGGGCTCAACAAATTCCCATAGCAGGCGCTTCGCGTCCTCCCCCTCGACCTGCAGCAACGCCTGAGCATGCACCCGGATCATGCTCTGTCGACTAACGCGTTCAAGGCTCGGAACTTCCTCGAGTGCGGCGAAGGCACGTCGGGTTGCGATTCCGGCCAGCTTCAACGCCTTGCGTTGCCGTGCGGTGATGCCGGCGATCAAAGAGAGGTCGTCATCATCTCGGCGTTGCCGTTGACACGTGCTGTGCCATCGGCAGACTGCACAATGCTCGACGGGCTCCGGATAGGTGTCCGTTGGCGGGAACTGCGCATCGCCCGCCGCGAACGTGCCAAAAAGTCGACGGACTTGGCGCGTGTACGCGGCATAGTCAGCCACGCGCAAACGCAGCAGATCCTGACTGCCCAACGCCAGGTGCATGTGTTCGGGCATCTGCCCTTGCACCTCGCCCGCCAGTTCCGAATAGAACGTCGTCTGCAGAACTGCCCGGGCCTTTGCCGAACGCGCTAGCTTGGCGTCGACGACCTCGTATGCAGGGTCGGACCCCATCGATGAGCCGAGGAGATCCGCGCGGATCAAGAAGTCGGGTAACCCGAGTCGGTCATCGACCAGCAAGGTCCCCTGGTAGATGACGTCTTCTCCGCGGCGCATCGCCGCCGCCGTCGCATCGGCTTCGCGCATCCGATCTCGCTCACCCGTTCGTGGGTCATGGATCGCCCACCCTTGCGCGTGAAAACCTTCGAGGATCTGCCTCTCGTGCTCGAGCCCTCGCTCTTCAAGAGCCTTGGCTCCGAGGTCGTCGACCGAGGGCGCTCTCACCAACTCATGCGCAACAGCCAGATCCAGCCGGGTCAGATGTCGACAAGCGATGAAATTCGCCGCGTCGCTAGCTGCGATCCTCAGTTGACCATCGACTATTCGCACGACCTCATTCTGCTTCCTGCCTGCGTCTGCTTACAGCCCCGGGGCATAGGCCGGGAACTGTTCACCGCGGCGCCCTACGAGCCCGTAGTGGGATTGCCCGCTTGCCGTAAGTCGCGCCACGGGGCAACGCGCAGTTGACGTCTTGTTCGAGCAGCGGCAAGCCCGAGCGAGTATCGCGGTCGCTCCGACTATAAAGCGGCCTCACTACCTTTCATATCTAATCGAGCGGCAATATAAGGATCGTGGCAGACCACCTGTCGGCGGAGGCTAGGTCACGTGTCATGGCATCGATCCGCTCGACGAACACCAAACCGGAGCTGAACCTTCGTGCGATGCTCCGGAAGGCCGGGGTCACCGGGTACCGGGTGAACGTACGGCAGCTCCCTGGAAAGCCGGACCTGGCTTTTACACGTTGGCGAGTCGCCGTGTTCGTGGATGGCGTGTTCTGGCACGGGCACCCTGATCATTTCAATCCCACCAGGGCAACTCCATACTGGCGCGAAAAAATAGCCAGGACGCAGCAGCGCGACCGCGCCGCCGATGACATCTTGACGGCCTCAGGTTGGGCAGTGATCCGCGTGTGGGATGTTGAGCTAGCGGCGAAACCCGAGTGGTGCGTCGAGAGGATACTGACGGCCCTCCGCGAAAACGGCTGGCCCGGCCGCGCCGGGCGACGGACTTAGTGCTGCCGGTCGAGGCTCCTTGCACTCTCATTCTCGATGTCCCTGCGTGTCTTCGCAGGTCAGGCGCGGATTCCGGCTAATGTCAGTCCACACACATACGGTGTGCGAACGAACGATCGAACGTCGAGTGCGGGGTGCAACGAGCATGGAGCCGACAGGACCGGTTGCCGTTGATCTTTTCTCTGGGGCTGGCGGCCTCGCCGAGGGGCTGTTGAAGGCGGGGGTACAGGTCGCAGCGTCAATCGAGCTTCATCCACAGCCAGCGCTGAGTCATGCGTTTAACCACCCGGAGACACGGGTTCTAGCGGGCGATATTCGTAACTTGGAAGCCGCGAAACTAGATGCTGCAATACGTTCACGCGCTGGCCGCGCACCGGTAGACGTCGTAGTTGGCGGTCCCCCATGTCAAGGCTTTTCATCCGCCGGAAAGAAGTCGGTCACTGATCCCCGCAACTCTCTATTCCGACACTACGTAAGGGTTGTGGAGCATCTGAAACCCCGAATGTTCCTTCTCGAAAATGTGCCCGGATTCAAGTCGATGTACGGCGGAGCGGTGTACGCCGAGGCCCTGGAAGCGATGCACAATCTAGGTTATACGACTGTCGACAGGATTATTCATGTTAAGGACCTAGGTGTGCCGCAGCGCCGCAGGCGCTTTGTGATGGTCGGCTGGTTACCGGGCGCGGCAGACCCCTACGAATGGCCGCCTATAACTCATGCTGAAGTAGGGGGGACGGCAGGTCTATTTGACGATCTCGTGGAGCCCCTCGTTACAGCTGGCGACGCATTGGATGACTTGTCTTTTCTTGACCCGGGGTACGAGGCGACAGGGTACGTCGACGCTTCTATTAGCAAGTTCGCGCTAGACCGGCGAGGTAGCAATACGACACTCTTTAATCATCTCGCGACTCGTCATAGACGGAAAAGTGCCGATATCATTCGTCGAATCGCGGTGGGGGGCAGCATCAGAGACATTCCCGTGGCAGAGCGCGGCACCAAGAAACTCACAATGCGTAAGCTCGACCCAGATGCGATCTCAAATACTGTTGTAGCGCTTCCGGATGACATACTTCATTACAGTCAAGCACGGATTTTGACTGTTCGTGAAATGGCGAGGTTACAGAGTTTCGACGATGACTTCGTATTCCTAGGGAAACGGACCTCTGGCTTCGTTGAGCGACGGGTCGACGTTCCGCAATACACACAGGTTGGCAACGCAGTTCCGCCACTCTTCGCTGAGGCTTTAGGTAGGGCGCTCGTAAAGAGCCTCGGCTCTGTGCCAGGAGATCTGAGGAATCTAGAATTGCGTCGAGACAGACACAAGCTTGTCTGCGGCACGTCAGGTTTCGCTGGATATGAGCTCACACCTGACGCTGTGAATGAAATCGAACTAACGGCCGTAGGCGGATCACTTCTGCCTCTTCCCATATCCGAGGAGGCAATACCGGTTCTCGAGCAGAAACCCTTACGGGACTGGACGTCCGATGCTAATCCGCGAAGAGGGCAATGGGCGCCAGGGGTCGTCGCCGCAGAGGTTCCGTCATGGCAATCGCAACCAAGAGGCGACACCGATCACTAGGGGAGCATCCCATTCGTCCGCGCAGTATCGTCCAGCCATTGCTCGATACGGGTTAAGCTCTCCCATCCTTCTGCCATCACATCGGCGCTCTCTTCTCGAGTCGTGTACCGGAGGTCGAACATAAAAGTGTTCGACCGAGCCTGATTACTTCGAAGTTCACCAAATTGGGCATAATACGGATCAGAATTGATCTTGTAGATATTCGCGGTGACGATGCCGTGAGTGATCCGGACATGTGGATCGTGTGCCAATTCAATGCTCAGTCTTCGGTATGCACATTCATCTTCGGAAGCATGGACGCAGGGCTGGGTGACCAAGTCGAAATACATCTTCCAGCGGGCCGCCGCGCCAGCCCGATCAGCCAGTGAAGTCTTGACGGAAAGTACCAGCACCGGCTCGGAATCGGCTGCGCTCCCAGACCAGGAGGCATTCCGGAGCAGAATGTCGAGATCCGGCTTAATAGTTACGGCTGCTGCTTCAGGGGCTTCCGCGTCATCAGGGGTCTCGATCTCGTTCTCTCCGTCGCCCTCACCTGTGGCGCCACCGGAAGGGATCGCTGCTCCGAACCGGATCGCGAGGGAATGAGCGAACGTTGGCGGCACAGGATGCATGACGTACCAATGGCTCTGTCGTTGCAGCAGGAACCGCGCTAGAGCATAGGAGACGAGGGCTTGATAGTTAGTTCCCGCCGACCTACGAAGTGAGTTCGTGACGGAACGCTCTACCTTTGCCTGCTCGTCGGGATCTCCCGCCCACTTGATAGCCATCCGCTCCCGTATGGCGGCCGCAGTTTCGACCGAAGTGGACACAAGGTGGTGCGTGAGGTTCCATAGCGGATGCTTGTCAGGATTTTGATTGAGCCAGTTGATGTAGCTTTCGATGCAATTGGTAAGTACGGCATCGGCTTGGGCGGCACGCCTGACAATGCTTGCTTCGAGGGCTGCGTTCTGGGCTTGCGCTACTTCCAGCGCGGAGTCTTCTGTCACGGCGACGAACTGTGTCCCGTGCGGCCTGCATGACTATCTACCACGCCGCGAGGATAGCGTTCGCTTCGGTTCTAGTGTTCCCGTATAGCAGACGCAGACCTAGCAGCTCTCCGTCTCTGAGGTGTAGACACGAGCTCGATTGCCGGGTGCCCGTTAGTCAGTCGACCCTCCGGGAAGTTCGAGCCCGATCATTCGCGAGAAGGCGTCCCACGACGCCCTACTGCCGGGGACCCACACTTGTTGCCAAACCCTCAGCGGGATGTCGGCGAGCGGGTCGAACCTGCTCGCCAACCGCGAGTACTCGTCCCTTCGCCACCTCCGCAGCCGGTCATCGCCTCTCGCAAAAGCCGCGAGCCGTGCGATTTGCTCTCGCTGGACTTCCGGCGGAACGCCACCGCGGACGCCGATTCCGTTCATCAGACTGTGCCGGCCGAGGGCGAACGGGCGGAAGCCCCACTTCGACTCGATCGCCGTGTTGACGGCACGGCAGTCATCGCATGCCAGCCACGCCCAGCGAGAACTGCCGCCGCCAGTGGCTCGGAAGCAGATGATGCACAGGTCGTACTCTCGCGAGACGTCGCAGCCCTCCCACTGCTCGGGGGTGTCCTCATCCCGGCACGACTGCCACCTGACAGGCAAGTGCGGGTATGCCACGCTCCTTCGCTGTAACGGACCCCGCAACCCGCCGCATGGGATATGCACGGACAACTCGGTAATGCGCTCTCGCAGCGCGGCGTCGGTAGCGCTTAGCTTTCGATTGGTCATTTCCGCCATTCCTGGCAACGCCGCCCTCGGGCGTCCACCTCTTGCACGCGTGCGTGCCGGCTCTTCCCCTGGGGCACCGTGCGGTGGCCGCGCGGTTGCCGGGACGGCGGGCCAGGTACCCAAACAGCCGTCCGCTCTTGAGCGATTTCAGGATAAGGGCGGCTCCCGACAGGACAGAGGTTATTTCCGGCTCAGGGGAGCTTTTCGCTCAACCAGCGCTGCGCTAGACCGGCCAGATGACCTGCCCGCGCAGGGGTTCGATCATGACGACAGCTTTCTGCGCAAGCCACCAGTTCGACGGCATTTTTTCGTCTTCACGCCGTCTCAGGCGGGCACCATTGCTGAGCCACGATCGCAACGCAGCCACCACTTCGTCGCTGGGAGCATCGACGGCCACCGGCAGACTGCGGATCATGAAATCGACGCGACGCCCACGGAATTGAAGCCAGCGCTTCAGCTGCGGGTGCTTGAACCCGGGTGGGTACTTGTTGCGGCCGTGCTCAGAGACGCCGAAGTCGACATGCACCTTGCGCTGGCCGAAGCGAAACAGCTTTCCGGGGATGGCGGCGTAGAACGTCCAGACGTCAAGGTCCTTGACACCGTTTTTCTTGTTTACGAAGTGCAGCGCTGCGCCTTGGGCGAGTACGACGGCGACCCTTCTATGCCGATACTCGGGTCGTCCCTTGGATCGAGTGAACTTTCGATGATCTTGGTTGGCCAAGTCACCGAGCCGCCCGAGGTGCGCGCGGGTCAATGGGGCGTAGGAACGCTTGGACGTCGTCGAAGTCATGCGAGAACTATCTGATTTTCGACGCGGGGCCGTGCTTGCGGCACCAGGCGCGGCCCTGCTTGCACTTCGGGTGGATCCCCCGGTCGTAGCAGATTACGTGGCTGAAGTAGGTCTTGGCCATGACGGTCTCCCTCGGGTTGGTGGGCGTGGCGTTCCGGCTCATCCTCCCTATTGTCCAGATGCAAAGTCCTACCAGGGTTTTGTCTGTCAGCCGCTAGGAAGGCGCGCTGCGATCCATTCTGAAAGCGCCTGATCGAGCGCGGCGTCCTTGCTCATTTCAAGGCGGTCGGCGACGTCCTCGAATTGGCGTGCCAGCTCGGGGTTGGCCTTGGCCTTGACCGGCTGAGGCTGCACCGTCACGGGCGTTGGCTTCGCCGTTAGCAGTTCCTCGCCAGGGAAGGCGGTCAGTAGATGCCTATAGTTCGCGTGGAGAGGAATCATCGTGTCCCCTTTGCCGAACCACTTCAGCACCTTATTGCGGGCGGAGGTCTTGCAGATCCCTCGGTTGTGAACGTAGTCATGCCGCATCTTGCCGAGGTCGGCGAAATAGTCGGAGCGGACGGCGGCTTTGTCGCATCCAAGGGCCGCTGCCAGCTGGCCGCGGAAGTGTTCTTCCCAGTCCGTGTAGACGTTCACCACCCATTGAGCGGCGAATTGCTTCATGATCGGCGGGTAGCTCTCCTCGGGGATCGGGCGCATCCGCTCCTGTAGGGTGGCGATTCCCGGATCGACCATCGACATGACCACCTGCATGCTGATCGTGGTCTTCGACGGCTGTTCCACTGCCTGAAACGTGTGCAAGTCAAGGTATTTCGCGCCACGGGTCGTGTTCTTGTTGATGGCCTCGAATCGAGCTTTCAGCTCGTCGTCGACGATCTTCATTGATCCTTGGTGACTGACCCGAGCGACGAGCACCGTGACCTTCAGTAGATGCTCGATTTCGGCTACCACTTCCGCGGCAGTGGTCGGTCCTTCCAGCTGTCCCAGCTTGGACCGCGCCTCTGTGACTGTTGCCATCATCGGGTCGACCTGTGGCAGCGCCGGTCGCGCGAAGTCAAGCGGTGCGAGGACCGCGCGGGCTACTGGCTCCAGGGTGCGAAACAGGTCCGATCCCTCGTCTGGTCGATCGGTATCCCATGCGTGAAGGAACGGCGAAAAGATCGTCTCGATCACCATCGGAAGCCCCCGCACGAAGTCCCTGTACGCCGGCGTCATGGCTTCCGGGTAGAGCCAGCCTTCCCGCGCCTTCTCGACCTCGTGGAGAATTTTGTCCCAGCGCTCGATCGCCGCCTGTGTCGCCATGACGGGCTACGGTAGCGAGGCGGTCCGACACGAGAAATTACTTGGCAAACTCGGGCCATCATCTGGGCAGCCCGCTCGACCGGCGTCCAGGCGTGGCCGAGGCATAGACACTCAACGGCAAGCCCGGCCGCGCTAACGTCAAGCCTGGACGAGAGCCTAAAACAGGAGGGAACCTGCGATGAGTGCGCGCGACCTCGTACGACAGGCGTGCAGCGACCGCGGTTTGCCGCTGGTCTTCAGCGACGAGTCGCGCGACCAGTTCGACCGCGACGGCGCTCTCCTCACGGTCGACTACAAAGCCAACGGCAGCATCCGTAAGGCGTGGGTCAACGAACGCATGGGCGAGCGGGTCATCGACGGGACCAGCAAGCAACGAAAGGTGCTGTCGTACATACGAAGCGGCTTCATCGTTTGAGCAGTGATGTGACGACACTCGACGCAGACTGGATTGACTACTGGGCCGCGCTCTATGACCATGACTCCGACCATCAGGTACTGAACGAGGTCGGCCCCCGAGTGCGTAAGCGCGGCTGCTATGACCGCAGCGACCTGCTAACAGTGGGCAGGTGGAAGACCGCACGCGTGCTATCTAGGTTGGACTCCAATAGTGACGCAATGATCCGCGACATCACCCTCACGGCCATGACCGCACCAGAACCAATCCAGCACCTCGTCTTGACCCTGCTGAATGGCGTTCTGGTGCCGGTGGCGTCCTCTCTACTGATGGTTTGGCAACCGGAATTGCATACCGTCATCGACGTGCGCGCCGTCAATTCGCTGGTCGCCCACGGTGAGATTGCCGACCCTGCCCCGCATCCTTACCCGCCTTATATGGACTACCTGAATGCGTGCAGGGCGATCAGTAGACGTTGCGATCGAAGCCTGCGAACGGTGGACCGGGCGCTCTACAAGGCCAACGGTCGCAGGGCCGGGCTGTTCAAGCAGAGCTAACGTCGGCGTCCGACCTATCCGCAGACGAGCTTTGAAGTGCAGAAGTAGGCGACGCCGGAGGTTCGGTTTGAGCCGTCTGCGAACTGTCGCCGGACTGCTTCTTCTTGGCCTCTTCGCTCGCTAACTGAACCACAAAGTTACTGAGCGTTAGGTCAAAAGCCCGCCGTTTGGTGTTGAACTCCGAAAGGTCTGGGTGACTGCGATCCCGGTCACCCTCATACACGTATGTCGACGCGGTGTCGCGAAGGGAGTCAAACGGCTTTATGAACTTGTTCTGTTCAAAGCCGAATCTCTTCAGCTTGAGCATTGCATGCCGGGTTGCGGCATGGGCCGCACGGTATGCCCCCAGATCAATGTCCTTCTTATCTTTGCGGCCATCGCTGATATCCAGGAGTGCGTCATACAACGTCTGCAAAGCATCACCCGCCTCGAGCGCGGCCTTCCGCTTATCGTTTTCGAAGTCCTTCTTCCGCGCCTCTTTCATCTGGAGGAAGGCGAGGCGCGCCGTTAAGCCCATGGCACACAACGCCACGACCACCGATATCGACGCCACCACTGAGGGCGGCGAGGCAAGAAAACACGAGAGCGGTCCGTTGCATTTGGGTGCGAGCTGGTCGAGTTTCTCGTATAACTCGGGCGGCAACTCGACAGTGACAGAGGTCGGAGCGGGAGGCGTTGGGACTGGCACGGGCGGAGTCGGAGCTGGCTGCAGAGGCAAATACATCAGGTCGGTCACCGCGACAGTATCCCCCCGATATGCGTAAGGGGAGCGCTCTAAGTGGGCTGCCGCTTCCGGTTATTCCGGTTATGCGTGGCACCCAATGCTAGGTCCAGCTAACGGATTTCTGACGCCAAAAGCACTGCGATGGCACATGTCCCCGCCTTTGACCAGCGGTTGCGGTCGGTCGCGCACAGTGCGAACGCGAAAAGCATAACTGGGGATCAACTGGTCGCTTGTTCAGACTCTCAAGGGTCCAGATAGGACACAGATTCCATACTAAGACGTGTTTGCGCTGCTAGAAAGGGTGCCCCCGGCAGGATTCGAACCTGCGGCCTTCTGCTCCGGAGGCAGACGCTCTATCCCCTGAGCTACGGGGGCGCGTAGATAACTAAGTGCGCCGATGGGCGTGGTCAGACTAGCGCATCCAGTGCCGGGTTTATCGATTCGGGGCCTGACCACCTCAGACCATAGGATGGACCCTCGTGACCCCCGCCGACCTGGCCGAGCTGCTCAAGAACACCGCCGCCGCGGTGCTGGCCGAGCATGACCTGGACGCTTCGGCGCTGCCAGCAACGGTCACCGTCGAGCGTCCGCGCAATCCCGACCACGGTGATTACGCCACCAACCTGGCCCTGCAGCTGGGCAAGAAGGTCGGCGCGAACCCGCGTGAGCTGGCCGGATGGCTGGCCACAGCGCTCGGGAACGCTGACGGCATCGCCTCGGCCGAGGTCGCTGGGCCCGGGTTCGTCAACCTGCGGCTCAATGCCAGCGCCCAGGGCGTCATCGTCAACAATGTCATCAATGCCGGCGAGAACTACGGCCACTCCGCCGTGCTCAGCGGCCAGAACATCAACCTCGAGTTCGTCTCCGCCAACCCGACAGGCCCGATCCACATCGGCGGCACCCGCTGGGCCGCGGTCGGCGACGCGCTCGGACGGCTGCTCTCGACGCAGGGCGCACAGGTCATCCGGGAGTACTACTTCAATGACCACGGCGCGCAGATCGACCGGTTCACCAACTCGTTGATCGCCGCCGCCAAAGGCGAACCGACCCCCGACGACGGGTATGCGGGCGAATACATCAAGGACATCGCCGCCCAGGTGCTCGCCAAGGAGCCCGACGCGCTGAGCCTGTCGTATGCCGAGATGCGAGAAACGTTCCGCGCCATCGGTGTCGACCTCATGTTCACTCACATCAAGCAATCCCTGCACGACTTCGGCACCGACTTCGACGTCTACACCCACGAAGACTCGATGCACACCAGCGGTCGCGTCGACCACGCCATCGCGAGGTTGCGCGAGGCGGGCAGCATCTACGAGAAGGACGGCGCAGTCTGGTTGCGCACCACCGACTTTGGTGACGACAAGGACCGCGTCGTCATCAAGAGCGACGGCGCGCCGGCCTATGTCGCCGCCGATATCGCCTACTACCTCGACAAGCGCGAAC
Source organism: Mycobacterium sp. 1274761.0 (assembly GCF_001668615.1). Classification (GTDB taxonomy): domain Bacteria; phylum Actinomycetota; class Actinomycetes; order Mycobacteriales; family Mycobacteriaceae; genus Mycobacterium. The sequence continues at coordinate 1,631 of NZ_LZMC01000028.1, read as the reverse complement.
GCGGCGCAGACCTATGCATCTACATGCTCGGTGCCGACCACCACGGCTATATCGCCCGGCTCAAGGCGGTCGCGGCGTCCCTCGGCGAGGATCCGGCCACCGTCGAGGTGCTGATCGGGCAGATGGTCAACCTGATCCGCGACGGCCAGCCGGTGCGGATGAGCAAGCGCGCGGGCACAGTCATCACGCTCGACGACCTTGTCGAAGCGATCGGCGTCGATGCCGCCCGCTACTCGCTGATCCGCTCGTCGGTGGACACCCCAATCGACATTGATCTGGCGTTGTGGTCGTCGGCGTCCAACGAAAACCCGGTCTATTACGTGCAATACGCCCACGCCCGGCTCTCCGCGCTGGCGCGCAACGCCGCCGAGCTCGGTCTGGTCCTCAGCACCGATCACCTCGAGCTGCTCACGCACGACAAGGAAGGCACGCTGATCCGCAACATCGGCGAGTTCCCGCGCGTGCTGAAAACCGCGGCCGCACTTCGGGAACCGCACCGGGTTTCGCGCTACCTGGAGGACCTGGCCGGTGACTACCACCGGTTCTACGACTCCTGCCGCGTACTGCCGCAAGGCGACGAGCAGCCGACCGATCTGCACACCGCACGCCTGGCGCTCTGCCAGGCCACCCGCCAGGTCATCGCGAACGGCCTCCGCATCCTCGGCGTAACCGCACCGGAGCGCATGTGAACGCGCACCCCGCCGGCCCTCGGCACGCCGAAGAGATCCATCACGGCGGCGCGCCCCCGCGGCCGCAATCGCCGGATCAAGTGCTGGCGTTGGCGCCGAATGTGTGGCCGCGCAATGCTGTTCGTGACAGCGATGGCATGGTGTCGATCGCCGGTGTGAAGGTCACCGACATCGCCCATGAGTTCGGCACGCCGGTTTTCATCGTCGACGAGGACGACTTCCGATCGCGCTGCCGCGAGATCGCCGCGGCGTTCGGCGGCGGGCAGAACGTCCGCTATGCGGCCAAGGCGTTTCTGTGCACAGAGATCGCGCGCTGGGTCGACGAGGAAGGTCTGTCGCTGGATGTCGCCAGCGGTGGCGAGCTCGCCGTTGCCCTGCACGCCGGCTTCCCCGCCGAGCGAATCGCTCTGCACGGCAACAACAAATCGATCGACGAGTTGACCGCGGCCGTCAAGGCTGGCGTTGGTCATATCGTGGTCGACTCGATGATCGAGATCGACCGCCTCGATGAGGTCGCCGGCGCCGCGGGTGTCGTGCAGGACGTGCTGGTACGCGTCACCGTCGGCGTCGAGGCGCACACCCACGAGTTCATCTCCACCGCGCACGAAGACCAGAAGTTCGGGCTGTCACTGGCCAGTGGCGCCGCGATGACCGCTGTGCGCCGCGTCTTCGAGACCGACCATCTGCGGCTGGTCGGTCTGCACAGCCACATCGGCTCGCAGATCTTCGACGTCGCGGGGTTCGAGATCGCCGCCCATCGCGTGATCGGCCTGCTGCGCGACGTCGTCGCCGAGTTCGGCGTCGATAAGACCGCGCAGATCGCGACCGTCGACCTCGGTGGGGGGCTTGGTATTTCATATCTGCCCCAGGATGACCCGCCGCCGGTCGAGGATCTGGCCGCCAAGCTCGGCGCCATCGTGGCCAACGAGTCGGCCGCCGTCG
>NZ_LZMC01000027.1 GCF_001668615.1 Mycobacterium sp. 1274761.0 | reverse complement strand
GGCCCGTCGTGGTCCCGGTGGTCGTGCCGTCGTCCCGGTCGTTGTCCCCGTCGTTGTCCCGGTCGTTGTCCCCGTCGTTGTCCCGGTCGTGGTCCCGGTCGTCGTGCCCTCGGTACCTGGCGTGGTCCCTGTCGTCGTGCCTGTCGTCCCCGTTGAAGCGCCGGTCGTGGCGCCCGTGGTCGTGCCCGGGTTCACGCCCGTCGTCGTACCGGTACGGCCGGTCGTCGAGCCGGTCGTGCTGCCGGTGTACGGTCCGTTCGTGGTGCGGCCTCCGGTATTTCCGCCGCTCTTGGGCGCCAGAGCGGGCGGAGGCGACACAGCAGGCGGAGCCACGGACGGCGGCACCCCCGCTGGCGCTTGCTGGGGCACCACGGTCTGCTGCACCTGCTGCGGAAGCTGCTCCTGCTCACTGCTGCCGGTCAACGTATAAGCGAGGCCGCCGCCGACCAGGGCGGCGATAACCACTGCACCTGCGATCGCAATGGTGCCCATGGGCAGCTTCGCCCCGCCGGGAGCGGGCGCGGGTTCTTGCAGGTACTGCGGTTGCGGCGCGTACTGCGGCTGCGCGTAGGAGGGCTGGGGCGGATATTGCTGATAGGGATCGGGGCCGTAGTTCTGGGGTGGCTGCTCGTACTGTGGGCCTTCATGTGACCACGCCAGCGCGTCAGCCCTTCCCGTAGCCATCTCTCCCATATCCGCTCGCCTGGTCGCATCCGCGTCCTGGGCATATCGCTGGGTGGGATCGTTCGGGTTGCCGCCGTAGGGGGGCCTGGGTCCTGTCATCGGTCTGTCCTTGCTGAGTCCTGGGTCGCGTGTGGCCCGAAAACGCCGTGCGGTAGGCATGCCACGCAGCGGGGGTGGGCCCCGACGATGTGAGCTAATCAAACTACGGCCCGTCGAGATATGAGGCGTTTCCCTATGTTTCGGCTTGCCGGTCAGGTCGTGAGCCGAATCTGGCCGGAGCCGACTTATCATTCACGTGCTGTCAAGCAAACCTTCGTGCAGGCAGGCGGGATGCCGGATATACCGTCACGCGTCCGTGAGATCGCGACCAGCGCGATGATCGTCGTGATCCTCGCCGTCGTGGTGCTGTTCAACCTGCCCGCAAGCGCCATCACGCGAGCCATGGCGCCTGTGGTCAACTCGATCGCGCTGCCCCTCGGCCTTGACCAGAACTGGGCATTGTTTGCCCCGAGGCCACCGACCCGCCAGGACAACGTCGAGGTGCACGTCTGGATGGCTAGTGGCGCCACCCGAACGTGGACGTTGCCGAAGGCGGACCCGGTGTTCGGCGTGCCGGCGGCCCACCGCTGGCGCAAGCTCAAAGAAACGCTTGTCACGACGCCTAATCTGCGCCCGGACTTCGTGCATTGGGCGGTCCGCAGCCTCACTCCTGCTGGTGACCGCCCGGTGTACGTCGAAATGGTCCTGCGGACCGTCGGCATGCCGCCGCCGGGCAGCAAAGCGACAGTTGAGACCGGGTTCGAGACGCTCTACACCGAGGATTTGGCGGGTCCTCGATGACTGAGATGACCCGGCCCGCCGGCGCGCTCGCTAGGGGGCTGTCGACGGGTTGGGAAACGTGGCGGGCGTTCTGGTTTCAGCCGCAGCAGATGTACACGCTGGGGTTGGTGCGCATCGCATTCGGCGCGCTTGTCATCGTGTGGACATTGTGGCTGCTGCCCGTCCGCAAATCGCTCCTCGGTCCGAGCGGCATCAGTGCTGCGCAGCCGTCCATCCCGGACACATGGGGCCTTTTCGCGCTGTGGAACAGCGACGAGGCGATCGTTATCGGGATCGCGGTGCTGTTGGTCGCCGCTGTCGCGATGCTCGTCGGCTGGCACAGCAGGATCGCGGCCGTCATTGTCTTCGTCCTCGTGCTGTCCTTCGAGCGCCGTAGCCCGTGGGTTTTCAATTCCGGTGATGCCTTGATCAGGATCGAGGCCCTTCTGCTCGCGATAGCGCCCTCTGGGGCGGCGTGGTCGCTCGACGAGCGGCGTCATTCGGGATCGTTCTGGGCGGCCCAGACACGACCGAACTGGCCCATCAGGCTGCTGCAAGTGCAGCTGTCGATCGTGTATCTCGCTGCGGTGCAAACGAAATTGGCGGGTCAGCCGTGGCTCGACGGAACCGCGGTGTCCTATGTGTTACGCATCGAGGACATGAAGCGCATTCCGGTGCCGCAATGGCTGGCGATGAATGCACCTGTGATGAATGCGATGACGTGGGGCGTACTCGCGATCGAGCTGGCGGTGGGAATCCTGGTGTGGTTTCCCCGGTTTCGGCCGTGGGTGCTGGCCGCTGGCATCGTCATGCACTTGGTGATCGATCTGACGATCCAGATCGGCATCTTCAGCTACGCGATGTTCGTGCTGTATCTCGCGTGGGCACCGCCCGATGCGGTGCGAATTCTGCCGCAGAAGGTGCGGACGCGGTTACGCCGTGGCTCCTAGTCGAATTCGATGAACGTTGGCTACTTCACCCGCAGCGGTCTGCCGAACCGCGCGTGCACACCCGGCGAGTACAGCGCCCGTAGCACAGCACCCGCCACCGGCACCCCGGCAGCGGCCATCAGGTCGTCGTCGAGCTCGAGCACCTCTGCCGACCGCAGCGGCCACTGCCCGTGCTCGTTGGGCACCCACCAGGTCCGACCGGCTCGGCGGGTGTGCGCGCCCCATCGCGCGGTCAGCCACGTCTCCAGCGGTGTCGGTTCGACCGGATCGCCGATCCGCACCTCCAGGCGGCTGCGCAGACCGCGCTGCGGCCATCGCCGCCGGCTGTCGTAGGAGACACGGTCGCCCGATCGCGTGAGGCGCATCCGCGCCCAGGTGTAGGGCACGCCGAGCGCCGCGCGCACGACGGGTACCACCGCCAGGCGGGCCGTCTCCAGCGAGCGGAAGATCACACCGTGCCGGCCGGCGTCGTCGACCGAATACAGCCGGACGTTGGTCTCGTGGAAAGTGCCGAAGTACGGCAGGGGTACCGCGCTGCCGATCGACGTGCGGCACATGGTGAACGCCACCAGCCCGGCATACGTCAGGCCGTCGACGACATCGGGACGGGTTCCCGCCGGGAACAGCCCAGCGACGGCGTCGGAGCGCACCGGCCAATGCACGAACGTCAGATCGGCCCACTGCTGGTCGAATGTCGCCGGGCGCGGAACAGCCGGCGCGGTGATCGGGAACCCGGCCAGTGGATCCACGTCCACATCGTGACACGCTGACGGGTGTGTCGACTCCGAAGTCAGCCCCGACGATCTGGTCGGCCGGCCGCTACGACGCCGTCGGTGAACGCATCGCTCCGATCGCCGCGGAGGTGGTCGCGGCCGCACGGCGGCGCGGGCCGTTCCACGAGGTCGCTGACTTAGCCTGCGGCACCGGTAACGCCGCGCTCGCGGCGGCTGCCGTGGGCGCTCACGTAACGGCCGTCGACGTGACGCCCGAGTTGATCGCGATCGGCCGGCAGAAGGCCCAGCGGATCGGCCGCGCCGTGGCGTGGGTGACCGCCGATGCGGCCGACACCGGTCTACCAGGCGGGTCGTTTGACACCGTCGTGTCGAACATGGGGATCGTCTTCGTCGAACCAACCACCCAGGTCGCCGAAGTCGCTCGGCTGCTCAAACCTGGTGGGGCGCTCGCTTTTTCGTCATGGGTGCGCGATGCGAACAATCCGTTCTTCGGTCCGATCGTCGAGGTGGTCGGGCCGCCACCGACTTCGGGGTTCGCGCCCGACCAGTGGGGTGAGCCCGAAACGGTCCGCGACAGGCTCGCGGCCGATTTCGTCGACGTGGAAATCGCGCGGGGCAGCCACCCGTGGCGGTTGGGCACGCTCGACGAGGCGGTTCGATTTGTGACACAGGAGTCCCCGATGCACGTGTCGGTGTTCTCATCGGTCGACGGCTCACGACGTGACCGGTTGATCGCCGCCTTCACCGAGACGTTCGATGCTCATGTCGGCCGCGACGGCATCGTCGCCTACGACGCGCCCTACGCGGTGGTGACCGCGCTGCGGCGGTGAGGTCCTAGAGCAACGTCGCCTGCTCGGCCTGCGGCTCGGCCGGTTCGATCAGCTCGGGCCCGTTGTTGCGGATGCTATTCACCAGCCGCGAGACCTCCCGGATCTCGATGCGGTCGAGGTCACCATGCCCGCGCAGCAACCCCTCGTCGATCAGCGCGTCGGGGTCCAGCCAGCGGTCCCAGTCGGCCGGGCTGATGGTCAACGGCATCCGATCGTGGATCTTGGCCAGCGGACCGGCCGCGTCGGTGGTGATGATGGTGCAGCTCAACAACGGCGGGCTGTCCTTCGGTGCGCTCTTGGGCCGCCACGTCGACCAGAGTCCCGCCATGAACAGCGGTTCGCCGTCGGAGCCGTACATGTAGAAGGGGGTTTTGGCGCCCTTCTCACCGCGCCATTCGTACCAGCCGTCCATCGGCACCAGGCAGCGCTTGTTCTTCGCCGAGTTGCGAAACGCGGGCGAGCTGGTGACCTTCTCGGCGCGCGCATTGATCAGCAACGGGCCCTTCGTGTCGGGGCTGCCGTCCTTGGTTTCCTTGGCCCACGGCGGCACCAAGCCCCACCGCATCGAGCGCAACCGCCGCGTCGACTCGTCATCGGGTTCGGTGTGGCGTTTGACCACCGTGCTGATCGTGGTGGTCGGCGCGACGTTGTAGTTCGGGCTTGCGGCGTCTTTGCCTTTGAGCGCCGCCGTGGTCTCGTCGATGGCCTGGATCTTCTGGGCCAACAGCGCCGGATCGGTGGTTACCGCGAATCGCCCACACATATCTCCCATGGTGGCAGAAAAGTCCGACAGGGCAGGATGGCAGCGTGGAGGAGCACATGAAACTGTGGCAGGCACCGACGATGTCGTCGCCCGTGCATGCCACGGTGACGGTGCCCGGCTCCAAATCACAGACGAACCGGGCGCTGGTGCTGGCCGCGCTGGGCACTCCGCACGGCACGTCGACGATCGGCGGCGCGCTGCGTAGCCGCGACACCGACCTGATGATCGGGGCGCTGCGTACCCTCGGCGTCACCGTCGGCGGCGAGGTCAGCGAGCTGACGGTCGGCGGTCGGATCGACCCGCCCGGCGACGCCACGATCGACTGCGGGCTGGCGGGCACGGTGTTGCGCTTCCTGCCGCCGGTGGCGGCGCTGTCCACGCGCGCCGTGGTGTTCGACGGTGACGAGCAGGCGCGCGCAAGGCCGATCGCGCCGCTGTTGACCGCGCTGCGCGGGCTGGGCGTGGCCATCGACGGCGACGGCCTGCCGTTCACGGTGCGCGGCGACGGATCGGTAGCAGGCGGCACGGTGGAGATCGACGCGTCGGCGTCGTCACAGTTCGTCTCCGGGCTGCTGCTGTCGGGCGCGTCGTTCACCGAGGGGCTGACCGTCATGCACACCGGGGACGCGGTGCCGTCTGCCCCGCACGTGGCGATGACCGTGTCGATGTTGCGCGACGCCGGCGTCGACGTAGACGACACCAAGCCCAACCGCTGGCGCGTCTCCCCCGGCCCAATTAACCCCCGGCACTGGGCAATTGAACCGGACCTCTCCAACTCGGTGCCGTTCCTGGCCGCCGCCGTGGCCAGCGGTGGCATCGTGCGGATCGCGGGTTGGCCGGCGGTCAGCACGCAACCGGCCGACGCGATTCTCGCCATCCTGGAGAAGCTGGGCACTATCGTGCGGCGCAGCAGTTCCTACCTCGAGGTGCAGGGCTCGCAGGCGTATGGCGGCTTCCACGTCGACCTGCACGACGTCGGTGAGCTGGCGCCATCGGTTGCGGCGCTGGCGGCGCTGGCCACTCCGGGCTCGGTGTCGCAGCTGACGGGTATCGCGCATCTGCGCGGCCACGAAACCGACCGGCTTGCGGCGTTGAGCGCCGAGATCAACGGGCTCGGCGGCCAGTGCGAGGAGATCGACGACGGTCTGGTCATCACCGCCCAGCCACTGCATGGCGGCCGATGGCGGTCCTACGCCGACCACCGGATGGCGACGGCAGGTGCGATCGTCGGGCTGCGGGTGGCCGGCGTCGAGGTAGAAGACATCGGCACCACGGCCAAGACGCTGCCCGACTTTCCGCAGTTGTGGGCCGACATGCTCGCCGGACAGTCATGAGGGCACACAGGGCGTGAGCACCAGGGACTACGACGAGTCCGACGTCCGCATCCGGCCGGGTCGGGGATCCAGGCCACGCACGAAGACCCGCCCCGACCACGCCGACGCCCAGGAAGCCATGGTCGTGACGGTCGATCGCGGGCGGTGGGGCTGCGTGCTCGGCCGGGATCCCGATCGACGAGTGACCGCGATGCGGGCGCGCGAACTCGGTCGCACCCCGATCGTCGTCGGTGACGACGTCGGCGTGGTGGGTGATCTGTCCGGACGGCCCGACACACTGGCGCGCATCGTGCGACGCGGAGAGCGGCGGACGGTGTTGCGGCGCACCGCCGACGACACCGATCCGACGGAGCGCGTCGTCGTCGCCAACGCCGATCAGCTGTTGGTCGTCGTCGCGCTGGCCGATCCGCCGCCGCGGACCGGTTTCGTCGAGAGGGCGCTGATCGCCGCCTATGCGGGCGGGCTCACCCCCATTTTGTGCCTCACCAAGACCGACCTGGCACCCGCCGAGCCCTTCGCCGCTCAGTTCGTCGACCTGGACCTGACGATCGCGACGGCGGGCCGTGACGACCCGCTCGACTCGGTGGCCGGGCTGCTGGCCGAAAAGGTGACCGTGCTGCTGGGCCATTCCGGCGTCGGCAAGTCGACGTTGGTGAATCGCCTTGTGCCCGAGGCGGACCGGGCGATCGGTGAGGTGTCCGGCGTCGGTAAGGGGCGGCATACGTCGACCCAGTCGATCGCGTTGCCGCTGCAGGGCAGCGGCTGGGTGATCGACACGCCGGGTATCCGCTCTTTCGGGCTGGCCCACATCGAGCCCGACGATGTGCTGCTGGCCTTTTCCGACCTGGCTGAGGCCATCAAGGACTGCCCGCGGGGCTGCGGTCATCTCGGGCCGCCCGCCGACCCGGAGTGCGCGCTCGACACCCTGACCGGGCCCGCGGCGGGGCGGGTGGCGGCGGCGCGCCGACTACTGACCGCATTGCGCGAGGGCTGACCCGCTTCAGCTCGACAGCAGTCGTCAGAGGATCGGGCGGCCGCCGGTGACGGCGACCCGCGCGCCCGAGATGTAGCTGCCGTCGTCAGACGCCAACAGCACATACACCGGCGCGAGCTCGGCCGGCTGTCCCGCACGGCCCAGCGGCGTGTCGTCGCCGAAGTTCGCCACCTTCTTCTCCGGCATCGTCGCCGGTATCAGCGGTGTCCAGATCGGGCCTGGCGCAACGCTGTTCACGCGAATGCCCTTCTCCCCCAGTAGCTGCGCCAGGCTGGCCGAAAAGTTCGCGATGGCCGCCTTCGTCGCGGCGTAGGGCGCCAGCGTCGGCGACGGCATGTCGGAGTTGACCGACGAGCTGCCGATGACCGACGAGCCGGGAGCCATATGGGGCACCGCTGCCTTCACCAAGTAGAAGTAGGCGCCGACGTTCAAGCGGAACGTGTAATCCCACTCCTCGTCGCTGATTTCGTCGAGGCTCTCGTGGGTCATCTGGTAGGCCGCATTGCTGACGAGCACGTCGATCCCGCCGAACTCTTCGGCGGCGCGCTCGACGACGGAGCGGCAGTGCGCGGGGTCCGACAGGTCACCGGCCACCAACACGCAGCGCTGGCCCGCATCCTGCACCAGCTTTTCGACCTCTTCGGCATCATCATGCTCGTTGAGGTAGGCGATCAGCACATCGGCACCCTCGCGCGCATAGGCGATGGCCACCGCGCGGCCGATTCCGCTGTCGCCGCCGGTGATGATGGCGCGCTTGCCCTTGAGTCGGCCCGAACCGCGATAGCTCTTCTCACCGCAGTCCGGCACCGGCTCCATGGTCTTCTGGATTCCGGGCGGCTCCTGTTGCTGTTCGGGAAACCCCATCAGCGCCCTCCTGTCGGTTCGAGCCGGGTGTAGGTGTGCTCATATACCCCGATATGGCCTGCGCAACCTTCGTCGAGAAGGAATCAGGCCCTCCCCATTTCGGGGAGGGCCTGGGCGGTGGTGACTATGAGACGCCGTTGAGGTGATTGATGTGCCAGATGCCGTGGTGGGCGCGCCAGCCCGGCTTGGCCTCCGGGGCCGGCGTGGCCTTGACCGTCGGGGCGTAGGAGTAGCCGGGGCCGCTCGGCCCGGTCGCGGTAGCGGCGCTGGCCATGCCCGCAAGGCCGACGGCCGCGCCGCCGAGCAGGCTTCCCCCGACCGTCAGGAAGACGAGGTAACGGGCGAAGACGTTCTTGATCATTTCCAATCCTCTTGTGAGAGTGCGCTTTTCATTTGCCTACCGGTGTGTCCCGGTGATGACTCAAGATTGCCGGAGGACGGCGGCGCAGTCTGTCGGGCGATCGGCGGCCGAATCGGATGAACCTGGTGTCCCCCGATCGGTGGACATAAATCGGCGGCTCACGGTGTTTGACGGTTTCGAGTACCGGGCAGGCTGCCTGACGACGGAGAGGATCAACTGTGAGTCACGTACCTAGCATCGAACTCAACGACGGAACGACCATCCCCCAGCTGGGCTTCGGCGTCTTCCAGATCGAGCCCGGCGAGACCGCTGAGGCGGTACGCACCGCGCTGGAAATTGGCTATCGCCACATCGACACCGCCGAGATGTATCAGAACGAGGCCGGCGTCGGGCAGGGCATCCGCGAGGCGGGGATCGACCGCGGCGACGTGTACATCACCAGCAAGCTCAACAACGGCTTTCACAAGCCCGACGACGCCCGGCGCGCCTTCGACACGACGCTGTCCGAGTTGGGCCTCGACGGTGACGATTCCTACGTCGACCTGTTCTTGATCCACTGGCCGTTGCCGACGCTATACGACGGCGACTTCGTCTCGACGTGGCGCACTCTCGAGGAATTCAAACGCGACGGCCGCGCCCGCAGCATCGGGGTGTCGAACTTCCAGATCGCCCACCTCGAGCGGCTGGCCAAGGAGACCGACACCGTGCCTGCGGTGAACCAGATCGAGGTACACCCGTACTTCACCAACGACGAGCTCCGCGCCTATGGGCGGGAGCATGGCATCGTCACCGAGGCGTGGTCGCCGATTGCCCAAGGCGACGTGCTTGACGACCAGGTCGTCGAGGGCATCGCGAAGGCGACGGGTAAATCACCGGCACAAGTGGTGCTGCGCTGGCACATTCAACGCGGCGACGTCGTCTTCCCGAAATCGGTAACCCCGGCGCGCATCAAGGAGAACTTCGACATCTTCGACTTCGAGCTGAGCCAGGACGACTTCGACGCCATCACCGAACTCGACAATGGCGAGAAGGGCCGCCGGGGTCCGAATCCTGACACGTTCGACTACATCCCGAGCTAGCCGGATCAGGCAGCGAGCTTGGCCGCCACCTTCTGCGCGCGCTTCTCGCTCCGGCGCTGACGCACCGCTGCGATGGCCGACTTCAGCCCGCGCCGGGGTGCCGGGCCGAGCTCGTCGAACATGCGCTCGCTGCGCGTCTCTGGCGCGTTGTCGGCCGTGTCATGCAGGTACTTATCGGGCAGCGACAGCTTGGCGATGGTGCGCCACGCCTTGCCGTACTGCAGCAGGAACGAGCCCGTGGTGTACGGCAGGTCGTACTTGTCGCACAGCTCGCGCACCCGGAAAGAAATCTCGTATAGCCGGTTGCTCGGCAGGTCGGGGTACAGGTGGTGCTCGATCTGGTGGCACAGGTTGCCGCTCATGAACCGCAGCACCGGGCCGTTCTCGAAGTTGGCACTGCCGAGCATCTGCCGTAGGTACCACTCGCCCTGGGTCTCGCCGGCCATGTCGGTCTTGGTGAATTTCTCTGCGCCGTCGGGGAAGTGGCCGCAGAAGATGACCGCGTTGGCCCACACGTTGCGGATGACGTTGGCCAGCGCGTTGGCCTTCACCGTCGACTTGAAGGTGGCAGCGGGTGACAACGACGTCAGTGCCGGGTAGGCGACGTAGTCCTTGGCGACCTGCTGGCCGGCCTTCGTGCTGAACTCGCGCAGCCGCACCAGCGTGGCTTTGCGGTCGTCGCGACCCTTGAAGATCTTGCCGATCTCGAGATGCTGCAGGCCGACTCCCCACTCGAAGAGGCTCGCCAACATCGTGTTGAAGACCAGGTTGAAAACGTTGTGCGGCTTCCACTTCTGGTCACGCGTCACCCGCAGCAGGCCATAGCCCACGTCGTCGTCCATGCCGAGGATGTTCGTGTACTTGTGATGCATGAAGTTGTGCGTGAACCGCCAGTGCTTGGCGGCGCCGCTCATGTCCCACTCCCACGTCGACGAGTGGATCTCCGGATCGTTCATCCAGTCCCACTGGCCGTGCATGACGTTGTGGCCGATCTCCATGTTCTCGATGATCTTGGATGCGGCCAGCGTCAGAGTGCCTGCCCACCACGCCGAGCGCTTTGAGCTGGCGGCAAGCATCAGCCGGCCGGCAACCTCGAGGGCGCGCTGAGCGGCGATGGTGCGGCGGATGTAGCGCGCGTCGCGCTCACCGAGGGAGTCTTCTATCTCCTGGCGAATCGCATCCAGCTCGACGGCGAGATGCTCGATGTCGGCGCCGGTCAGATGCGCGAATTCCGGAACGTCGGTAATAGCCATCGTTATCTCCTTCCCCCTACCCTACCTACGCTACCGTAACTTACTGGCTCGTAGGTGAAAAATTTCCAAAGCTCAGACGTCGAGCACACAATCGCCGGACGCTGCGGAAATGCAGGTCTGGACCCGGCTGCCAGGCTCGTGCTCTACGCCCGACCGAAGATCGCGTACATGGCCGTCCAGGAGGCCGACGACGCAGGACTGACAGATGCCCATCCGGCACCCGAAAGGCATCCTGATTCCGACTCGTTCGCCGGCGTCCATCAACGGAGTGGCGGCATCCACCGCCACGGTCTTCCCGCTGCGAGCGAATTCAACCGTGCCTCCACGCCCACGTAGGGGCGCCCGCGAAGCAGCGAAGCGCTCCAGATGCAACCGCTCGTCGATCCCAGCCGCCGACCAGGTGTGCTCCGCTGCGGTGAGCATGCCCTCCGGCCCGCACGCCCACGTCTGCCGCTCGCGCCAGTCGGGCACCTCGTCGCCGATGCGTTGCACATCGAGCCGCCCCTGCTGGCGCGTTGCGCGCACCCGCAATCGGTAACCGGGATGACTGCGCTGAAGGGCGGCCAGCTCGGCGGCGAACAATACATCCGATTCCGTTGGTGCGGAATGCAGGTGCACGATGTCGGTGATCTGGTCGCGCCGCGACAGCGTACGCAGCATCGACATCACAGGGGTGATCCCGGAGCCTCCGGTGATGAACAAGACCGACGCGGGCGCCGGATCGGGCATGACGAAGTTGCCCTGGGGCGCTGCCAGGCGCACGACCGTGCCTGGCGCGACGCCTCCCACCAGGTGCGTCGACAGGAAACCCTCAGGCATTGCCTTCACCGTGATCGTGATGGTGCGGGGTCGGCCCGATTTCGCCGGGGTGGATGTCAGGGAGTACGACCGCCACCGCCAACGACCGTCCACCAGCAGTCCGATGCCGATGTACTGGCCGGGCTCATAGTCGAACGAGAAGCCCCAGCCGGGCTTGATCACCAGCGTGGCGGAATCGACGGTCTCGCGACGTACCTCGACCACCCGGCCCCGCAGTTCGCGCGCCGACCACAGCGGGTTGGCCAGTTTCAGGTAGTCGTCGGGCAGCAGCGGCGTGGTGATGCGACCTGCGATGGCACGCAGGGCATTCCAGCCGGGGTGCGCGCTGGCGCCGGCCACTTTGGGTCGCACCGTGTCGGCGACATTGGCCGAGACTTTGATGGAGTTCTTGGCCACGCGACCTACGGTACCGTAACCTACGGTCCCGTATCCACCCCAGTTGTGCGGATCACAGCAGTTCCAGCAGGAACGGCAGCTCCTGCGTGGCGTACCAGGCGAGGTCGTGGTCCTGCGCGTCGCCGACAGTCAGTTCGGCATCCTCGTCGCCCAGATCAGCCTCGTCGATGACGTCGATGGCAGAGAGCACTGCTTGCTCCGCGGATTGGTTGTCGATGTATGCGGCGACCAGGTTGTCGAACGCCACCGGCCCCGCCAGCCGCACCACGGCGTCGTCCAGATCCGGTCGCGGCGTCGCGTCGTTGACCTCGGCGACCAGCACCGCGCGCCGCGGCGGAAGCCCGCCGTCACCCTCGTCGGCCGCGCCGGCCAGCAGCCGCAACGAGGCCAACGCGGCCTCACGGAGGGCGACGTCGGCCAATTCGTCCTCATCGCCTTCTGAATAGGACTCCCGCAGCGCGGGTGTCACCGCGAAGGCCGTGCCGTTGACGGCGCTCATCGACCGGTCGGCGACAAGCCGCTGCAGCATCGCCAGGGTCGCAGGCACATAGACACGCACCCCGCGAGGTTAGCGTTACTGCGCCGCTTCCAGCAGTTCGTCGAGCGACTCCTGCAGCAGGGACGGCAGCACGTCGACATCGCTCATCGCCTCGCGGTCGGCATTGATGCCGAAATACAGCATGCCGTTGTAGGACGTGACGCCGATGGCCAGCACCTGGTTGTGCAGCAGCGGCGGCACCGCGTAGGTCTCGAGCAGCTTGGTGCCGGCGATGTACATCTGCTTCTGGGCGCCGGGCACGTTTGTGATCAACAGATTGAACTGGCGCGCCGGGAACGTAGTCGCCACGCGAATTCCCATGGCGTGCAACGTCGGTGGCGCGAAGCCCGACAGGGTGACGATGGTCCTGGCGTCGACCAGGCTGGCCGCAGTCGGGTGTGTCTCCGTCATGTGGGCGATCTGGGACAGGCGCACCACCGCGTTTCCCTCGCCCACAGGAAGGTCGACCAGAAACGGCGACACCTCGCTGATGGCCTGGCCCGGACCCGAGGATTCCAGTTCCTCTTCGGGGTAGACCGACATCGGCGCCATCGCCCGCACGGTCGTCGTCGACGAGACGGGCTCGCCGCGCGAGAGCAGCCAATTGCGAAGTGCACCGGTGATGACGGCGAGCACCACGTCGTTGACATCGCAGTCGTATCTGGCGCGCAGGTTGCGGTAGTCCTCCAGCTTCGCGCTGGCCACCGTGAACCGCCGGTTGCGCGAGATCTTTCTGTTCAACGGGCTCGACGGCGCCGTACCCCGGACCAGCGTCCTGGCCGCAGCGGTAACGCGGCGACCGACCTCCAGCAGCTGCCCCGAGTTGGTGGCCAGCTCCGTAACCGCGGACCGGACGGTGGCCAGCTGTGTACCGGGACGCGCGATCCACTCCCCGATGGCGCCGGCCACCAGCGCGGCATCGCTGGGCTCGCGGGCTGGGATCCAGATATCCTCGCCGAACGGTGGCGGCTTCGGTGTCCGGTCGGCGATGACATGGCCGATCTCGACCGCGGTCATGCCGTTGACCAGCGCCTGATGCGACTTGGTGTAGATAGCCAGCCGGTTGCGGGCCAGCCCCTCGACGAGGTACATCTCCCACAGCGGCCGCGTTTTGTCCAGGGCTCGCGAGCCCAGCCGCGCCACCAGCTCGTGCAGTTGCGCGTCGCTGCCCGGAGACGGCAGCGCCGATCTGCGGACGTGGTAGGTGATGTCGAAGTCGCGGTCGTCGATCCACACCGGCCGCGCCAGGCCCAGCGTCACCTCCCGCACCTTCTGCCGGTAGCGCGGAATCTGCGGCAACCGCTGTTCCACGGTCTCCAGCAGCGTCTCGTAGCTCAGACCGTTGCGGGGCTTGCGGAGGATGGACAGCGACGAGACATACATCGGCGTCGATGAGTCCTCCAGGCCGAAAAACGCCGCGTCAGACGCCGACAACCTGCTCACCATGTGCGGGCGACCCCTCCCCTGAAATCTGTGTCAACCCTCGCCGAACCCCGCCACGGTAACCGGCGATTCTGTATGTCCGCATCACGGGTGCATGTCGGGCGCGCGAACCGTGGGATCATGGAATCGTCTGTTCCTCTCCAGCAGACGCTTCCGCTGCCCGTGACGATCGCTGGAGAGTGTCGTGACCGCATCGCATGACCGCTTCGAGCCTGGCGCGCTCACCGCGCCCGTCGTCGACTACGAACCGCCGCCGTTCGACCTCGTCGGTCAGCCGCCGTGTCCCTCCCCTGCGGTGCTGCACCGGGCGCCGAGGCCGCCACGGCCCGTCGAGCGTGCGGCGCCACACGTTGCCGCCCCGGCTGCGCCGCCTCCAGCCGCGGCGAAGTTCGCCGACGCCGCCCTCCGTCGCGTGCTCGAGGTGATCGACCGGCGCAGACCCATCGCGCAGCTGCGACCGCTGCTGACGCCGGCGGTCCTGGACATCGTCTTCACGCTGACCAGAACCGGTGGCGATGACAAGGCAGCCATGTTGCGGCGGGTGCGGCTGCGCACCGCTGCGGTCGACGAGCGGGAACCGATCGCCGCCGAGGTGTTTGCGACTTATAGCCGTGGCTGCCGCGTGCGGGCCATCGCGGGCCGCATCGAAGCCTGCGAGGGCCGATGGCGCATGGTGGCCCTGCACGTCGGATAACGGATAATGAGCCGGTGCAGTCAGACAGCGTCAGCGTGGAGCGTGTCATCAACGCGCCCGCGCGCGAGATCTTCGCGTTGCTGGCAGACGCCGGTTGCCATGCCAGCTTCGACGGGTCGGGGACGGTGGATCACACCACGTCCGAGTCCATCCCGCTGGAACTGGGCACCACGTTCTCGATGCGGATGCGGGGCCGGCCCGAGACGCTGTATCTGCCGTACACGATGAACAACAAGGTGATCGAGTTCGAGCCCGATCGCCGCATCGCCTGGCAACCCACTGCATTGGGCGGTCTCATCGGCGGCCGCATCTGGCGCTACGAGCTCATCCCCACCGAGGGCGGGACGCTGGTTCGCGAGACATGGGATGTGTCGCAGGACCGCCAGCGGCTGATGTTGAAGATGGGCTCGATGGCGCGGCAGGCCGAGAACGGGATGCGTGCGACGCTGGCGCGCATCGCCGCCCTCGTCGAAAAAGGTTGACCAGCCCCGGGAGGCTCGCGCCCCGGGTGGCTAGCCCTTCTTGGCGGCCTTGGCCTGACGCCGAGCGGCTTCGCGTCGCTCTCGACGGCTCGGTGCCGACTGACGACCAGTCCCGTGACCGCCACCGTTGCCGCTCTGACGCTGCACCTGTGCTGAGCCGTCTTCGGAGGGCCCGGTGTAGGTCAGCGGTGGAGCCTGATCCTCAATTCCCTTGGCGTGCAACGCCGGAGCGGGCTGACGCTCCTTGGTCGCGACGGCGCCTTCCTTCGACTGCGCGGCGGCCTGCTCGGCGAACTCGGCAAGTCCGGATGGTGCGGCGACGGGCGCTACCTGCTGTGCGGGTTGTGGCGGCGCGGCCTCGACGGTGACGTTGAAGAGGAAGCCGACGGCCTCCTCCTTCATCGCGTCGAGCATGCCCCGGAACATGTCGTAGCCCTCGCGCTGGTACTCCACGACGGGATCCTTCTGCGCGAAGGCGCGCAGGTTGATGCCTTCCTTGAGGTAGTCCATCTCATAGAGGTGCTCGCGCCATTTGCGGTCGATGACGTTGAGCAGCACGTTGCGTTCGAGCTGGCGCATCGCGCCTTCACCGGCGAGCTCCTCGAGCTGCTTCTCCCGCTCCGCATACGCGCGTTCAGCGTCGGCGATCAGGGCGTCGAGCAGTTCCTCGCGCGTCAGCTCGCCCGGCTCGCCAATCGCGTCGGAGTCGATGAGGTCGTGGTGATCGATGCTGACCGGGTAGAGCGTCCGCAGCGCGGTCCACAGCGTCTCGAGATCCCAGTCCTCGGCGTAGCCCTCGACGGTAGCGCCATCGACGTAGGCGGTGATGACGTCGACGAGCATGGCGTGCGCCTGCTCCTTGAGGTTCTCGCCCTCCAGGATGCGGCGGCGCTCGGCGTAGATGACCTTGCGCTGCTCGTTCATCACTTCGTCGTACTTCAGCACGTACTTGCGGATTTCGAAGTTCTGCTGCTCGACCTGCGTTTGCGCGCTCTTGATGGCCCTGGTGACCATCTTCGCCTCGATCGGCACGTCGTCGGGCAGGCTCAACCGGGTCAGCAGCGACTCGAGCGCGGCGCCGTTGAATCGCCGCATGAGCTCGTCGGCCAGCGAGAGGTAGAACCGGGACTCGCCGGGGTCACCCTGGCGGCCCGAGCGGCCACGCAGCTGATTGTCGATGCGACGCGACTCGTGGCGTTCGGTGCCGAGCACGTACAGACCGCCCGCGGCGATGACCTCTTCGGCCTCCGCCGCTGCTTCCTCTTTGACCTGCGCCCGCAGGTCGTGCCAGGCGCCCTCGTACTCGTCGGGCGTTTCGACGGGGTCGAGGCCCTGCTCACGCAGCCGCTTGTCGGTGAGGAAGTCGACGTTGCCGCCGAGCACGATGTCGGTGCCGCGGCCGGCCATGTTGGTGGCCACCGTGATCGCGCCGCGCCTGCCGGCCTCGGCGATGATGCCGGCCTCCTGCTCGTGGTACTTGGCGTTGAGCACGTTGTGCGGGATGCGGCGCTTCTGGAACTGCCGCGACAGGTACTCCGACCGCTCGACGCTGGTGGTGCCGATCAGCACCGGCTGGCCCTTCTCATAGCGCTCGGTGACGTCGTCGACGACAGCGATGTACTTGGCCTCTTCGGTCTTGTAGATCAGGTCGGACTGGTCGGCGCGGATCATCGGCTTGTTGGTGGGGATCGGCACCACGCCGAGCTTGTAGATCTCGTGCAGCTCGGCCGCCTCGGTCTGAGCGGTACCGGTCATGCCGGCGAGCTTGTCGTAGAGCCGGAAATAGTTCTGCAGCGTGATGGTGGCCAGCGTCTGGTTCTCGGCCTTGATCTCCACGCCCTCTTTGGCCTCGATGGCCTGGTGCATGCCCTCGTTGTAGCGCCGGCCCACAAGCACTCGGCCGGTGAACTCGTCGACGATCAGGACCTCGCCGTTGCGCACGATGTAGTCCTTGTCGCGCATGAACAGCTCTTTGGCCTTGATCGCGTTGTTGAGGTAACTCACCAGCGGCGAATTCGCGGCCTCGTAGAGGTTGTCGATGCCGAGCTGGTCCTCGACGAACTCGACGCCCAGCTCGCTGACACCGATGGTGCGCTTGCGGAGGTCGACCTCGTAGTGCTTGTCCTTCTCCATCAGCGGGGCCAGCCTGGCGAACTCGGTGTACCAGTGCGAGGAGCCGTCGGCGGGGCCCGAGATGATCAGCGGCGTGCGGGCCTCGTCGATCAGGATCGAGTCGACCTCGTCGACGATGGCGTAGGCGTGGCCGCGCTGCACCATGTCGTCGACCGAGTGGGCCATGTTGTCGCGCAGGTAGTCGAAGCCGAACTCGTTGTTGGTGCCATAGGTGATGTCGGCGTTGTAGGAGATGCGACGCTCATCGGGCGTCATCTGGGCCAGGATGACGCCGACCTCGAGGCCGAGGAAACGGTGCACGCGTCCCATCCACTCGCTGTCGCGTTTGGCCAGGTAGTCGTTGACGGTGACGACGTGGACGCCCTTTCCGGACAGGGCGTTGAGGTAGGCGGGCAGCACACAGGTCAGGGTCTTGCCCTCACCGGTCTTCATCTCGGCCACGTTGCCGAAGTGCAGGGCGGCCGCGCCCATGACCTGGACGTCGTAGGGACGCTGATCGAGCACGCGCCAGGCGGCCTCGCGAGCCACCGCGAAGGCCTCCGGCATCAGGTCGTCGAGATCTTCCCCGTCGGCGTAGCGCTTCTTGAACTCGTCGGTCTTGGCACGCAGTTCGGCGTCGGAGAGCTTCTCGACGTCGTCGGACAAGGTGTTGACATAGTCGGCCACCCGCTTGAGGCGCTTGACCATGCGGCCTTCGCCGAACCGCAGCAACTTATCGAGCACGCTAATTTCCCCTGTGGGTTGATGGATCCCGTCCCCTATGAGACTCCGGTCCATCCTAGGTGACCCGCCGAACTGGCTGGTGAAATGCGATCAGACCAGGTCAGGCGAGCCGAATCAGGCTCCCCGGCTCAGGCGAGCCGAATCAGGCCGTAGTCGTAGGCGTGCCTGCGGTAGACGACGCACGGCTTGTCGCTGTCTTTGTCGTGAAACAAGAAGAAGTCGTGGCCCACCAGCTCCATTTCATAGAGCGCGTCGTCGACGGTCATCGGCTTGGCGGGGTGTTCCTTGGTGCGGACGATCTGGCCGGGTTCGTGGATCTCGACGCCGTCGTTGGGCACCTTGTCCTCGGTCGCACCGGTCGGCGCGAATGCCTCGGGGGCTGAGATTTTGGTGGCCTCGGCCAGCGACACCGGGGTCTTGTCGCCGTAATGCACCTTGCGCCGGTCCTTGCTGCGCCGTAGCCGATTTTCGAGTTTGCTGACCGCCGCTTCGAAGGCGGCATAGAAGCTGTCGGCGCACGCCTCGCCCCGCACGACCGGTCCGCGGCCACGCGCGGTGATCTCCACGTGCTGACAATTCTTGCGCTGGCGCCGGTTGCGCTCATGGTCGAGTTCGACATCGAAGAGGTAGATGCTGCGGTCTAACCGCTCGAGACGGGCGAGCTTTTCGGAGACATAGATGCGGAAGTGGTCGGGGATCTCGACGTTGCGGCCCTTGACGACGACCTCGGCCGAAGGCTCGGGCGCGGGCTTGTCCTCGTCGACGATCATCGAGCGGTCTGATTCCATGGAACGGATTGACATGCTTGGCGACTCGTTTCTGTCTCGCGTCGCACGCGCACTGCGATTTTCTTGCTCGCGTGCGCACGTGCCTTCGTGGGCAAAGCTGCACCGACGGGGCACACGTTTGTTTCGCCGCTCACCGGTGCAAGGTGTCGAATACTCACCCCCTACCGCTAGGCGATTGGTTGGCGCTTGTGACTCAGCGCCGCCGTGAGGCGTTCACGGATGTTGGCCCCAACGTAGTCCCTGTTCACCCGGTCGTGCCAGTAATTTGGTGCACCTGTTTTCAGTTCTTCACGTGGGTTTGATCTACGGGAAATTGGCCGACCCGTCAGGGAGACATCACGCGTTCGCGAGTGCGAGCACGGCGACCACCCGCGCGCCCGACGCTTGCAGGACACGGACCGACTCGCAGGCCGTCGCGCCCGTGGTCACGATGTCGTCGACGATCACCACGTCGCCCGTGAGGCGATCCGGGGCAACGGTCAACCGCACTCGCTCGGCGATGTTGCGCTGCCGCGCGGCGCTCGACAACCCGACAGAGTCGCGCACCATCGCGGTCATCCGCAGCGCCCCGACGACCGTCACCCCCGCGGCGCCGGCGGTGGCCGCGAGCGCCATCCGGGCAACCGGATCACCGCCGCGCCTGCGGGCGGCGCGGCGACGGGTGGGCGCGGGCACCACCGTCAGCGGCGCGGCCACCACGCCCCAGACGAGCAGGCGCCGTAGCCCGTCACGTAGCACGCCGGCCAACGGCCCTATCAGGTCGCCGCGGCCATGCTCTTTGACGGCGACGATGGTGTTACGGCGCGCGCCCGCATAGCGCCCGAGCGAAAACACCGGCGCGCCCGGGTCGACCCGAGGGGTGATGACGTGCGGTTCGTCGGGCCGGACCCGTAGCTGGTGGGCGCAGGCGTCACACCAGCGGATCGACGCTGCGCCGCAGCCGCCGCACTCCAGCGGAAGCACCAGGTCTAACACGCCGCCCAGTGTCGCGGTGGGCGGTGACATCGTGGGTCGCTCGCCCCAGCCCCTCGCCGATGTCGGCGCCAGGGTCGTTCGATCGCCCTCGACGAAACCTTTCGGCGAACCAATGTCTGGGTACTCCCTGTGAATGCCCGATCGCGAGTCGTTCATCGTCGATTGCCTCGTGGATGCGTTCGCCCACCTGATGGAGGCCGATCCCGACGCGTTTCGCGCCAAATTCCGCAAGATGGCCGCCGACCCGTTCGCGTTCTACCGCGGCAGCGCATGCGTGTTCTACGCCGACGTGGCCGGTCGAGACGACCGCTGGGCCGACGACCGCACGAGTCGAGTCTGGATCCAGGGCGATTTGCATGCGGAGAACTTCGGCACGTACATGGACGGCTCCGGCGTGCTGATCTTCGACGTCAACGATTTCGACGAGGCCTTCGTCGGGCACTTCACTTGGGACCTGCAGCGGTTCGCCGCCAGTGTGGCGCTTCTGTGCTGGCAGAAAGCCCTGTCAGACAGCGTGATTCACGAGTTGGGCGAGACGTTTGTGCGATCGTATCTGGATCAGGTCCGATGGTTCCGGCAGACCGACGACGATTCGTCGTTCTCGTTGAACCTTGGCACTGGCCGGGGCGCGGTGCACGCCGCGCTGCAGGAGGCTCGACTGTCGACGCGCTTCGAGATGCTCGACCGGATGACGCGCGTCGACGAGTCGGACCGCCGGTTCCGCGAGACCGCCGGTGTGCGCAGGCTGGATCAAGACGAGTATGACAAGGTCAACGCGGCGTTCGAGGCCTACCAGAACTCCATCCCGAAGTCGAAGCGCTTCCGCGAGGTCGCCTATGACGTCAAAGACATCGTCGGCAGAACGGGTTTCGGGATAGGCAGCGCCGGGTTACCGAGCTACAACGTGCTGATCGAAGGCTTCAACCAGGCGCTGGACAACGACATCGTGTTGTCGATGAAGCAGGGCAACGTGGCCGCGCCGAGCCGCGTCGTCGACGACGACGCGGTGCACAAATACTTCAAACATCACGGCCACCGCACGGCGGTGTCGCAGCGAGCGTTGCAGGCCCACGCCGACCCACTGCTGGGGTACACCGAAATCGACGGCACCGGTTTCGTGGTGGCCGAGCTGTCGCCCTACGAAGCCGACCTCGACTGGAGCGAGCTGACCGAGCCTGACGAACTCAACGAGGTGATCGAGCAGCTCGGCAGGGCGGTGGCCAAGGTGCATTGCGTCGGCGATGCCGACAGTGATCAGGAGTTGGTGAGCTTTCAGACCGAGGACGCCATCGCCGAGTTGATCGGCGACCACGACGACGAATTCGTCTCAGACATAGTGGACTTCGGCCTCGATTACGCCAACACCGTGCGCGATGACCACCGGCACTTCGTGGAGGCTTTCCGCGAGGGAAGGATCCCCGGCGTCAGCTCCAGCTGAGAAAACCTGATGGACGCTCAGACCAGGACGATCGAGTCGCCCTCGACCGAGATGTTTTTGGCCTTCAGCGGCAACGTCGCGGGCCCGTTGGCGACCGTCCCATCGAGGTTGAACTTGCTGCCGTGACACGGACAGTTGATCGTGCCGTCGGCGACCGTGTTGACCGCACACCCCTTGTGGGTGCAGGTCGTCGAGAACGCCTTGAATTCGCCCGCGGCGGGCTGCGTCACGACGACGTCGTCGACGATCACCCCCGAACCGACCGGCACTTCCGATTTCTTGGCGATCGCGCCGTCCGGCGCCGAAGCCGAGGTCGGCGATGGCTCGCTGCTCGCCGCTGGCGCCTGCTCGCCCTTGTCGTTGCCGCATGCGGCGAGCGCACCGGCGGTCAGCACGAGGCCTGCGCCCCGGATCACCTGCTGTCGTGGCACCTGAACGTCATCGAAGAGCATTGCGAATCCTTTCGGCGGGCTGAGCTGTCAGATAGCAAATGCCATCAACGGTGATTTGTCTGCGCAACCGACGAAACAGCTCAGCTCAACCCGGAAGTACAGGGATCGCACCAGGTGTCATGAGCGGGCGCACCTCGAGCCAGCGCGGATCGTTCTCGGCCGCCGAACCGGACAGCTGCAGCACACCGCGTGCGTCGGCCACATAGACCGTCGACGGGTTCGCCGCGACGGCCCCGACCGGCATCGCCAGGTTGCGGCTCGGGCCGTCGGAGTTCACGCCGTCGAGGTTGACATAGGACACCGGATGCTGCGGGTCGGTGCGGCTGACCACGATGTCGTCACCGGTGCGCCAGGCCAGCGACACCACGGTGTTCTTCAGCCCAAAGCCAAGCCGGCGCGGATAGGTCAGCGCGTAACCGCCGCCGGGCGTCTGCTCGACGCTGGCCAGCACCACCTGACCCTCGATCACCATGGCCGCGCGGGTGCCGTCGCGGGAGAGCTGCAGCTCGGCGATAGCCCCCGGGAACCGTGTCGACACCGCCGTCGTGTCCACCGGTATGCGGCCCGGCTGCCCGGACGCATCCTGGACAGTGCGCACGACGTTGTTGCCGTCGACCACCACCCACACCGCATCGTCGAGCGCCCACGTCGGCCGCGACAGCGAGCGACCGTCCATGGCCTGCAAGGGATTTCCGCCTATCGGGCCGACCCACAGCGACGCCGCCATGTTCGGTGCGCCCGCGTTCAGCGTCACCACCGACGCCGCGTCCTGCCCGCTGCGCGACACGGCTGCACCGGTCTGGTTGGGCGTCGCACCGAACGGCCCCGGCACATGCGGCGCCTCTTGCCCGTCGAGTGCCACCAGCGAGCCGTTGACCAGCGCGTGCAGTCCCGCGGCGGCGCCGTCGGCGGCGCCTGGATCAGTGGCGGCGACGTCGGACGTCTGCCAGCCGTCCGCGAACCGGTCCTCGAGGGCTGCGCCGTCAGCGTTGATGACGTACGGACCGTTGACGCCGGCGCGCGACAGGGTCCAAATGATCTGCGCGGCAAGCAGTTGCCGGCTGTGCGGGTCGGTGGTGGACAGGTTCTCCAGGTCGATGCGCGCGCCGCCGTAACCGCGGCCGACGCCCATCTTGCCGCCGTCGGCGCGGGTAACCGGTCCACGCAGGCGCAGCGGCGGGCCAAGCAGGTTGCGCACGGTGTTCGCCATCTCGGGGCGTGGACCGGCAATCAGCTTGGTGACAAGTTCGGTGGCCAGCTGGTCGGGATCGGACACCGCGACATAGCGCGGATCGGGGACGACGGTCTTGCCGGTCGGATCGGCGAAGTACAGGGTGTTGCGTTTGTAGGTCTCCTGAAACTGTTGCCAGTCGAGGAACACACCGTTGGGCAGCCGATCGATGCGCCACCCGTCCGCGGTCTTCACCAACTCGATCGGCGGCTGGTCGGGCAGCGCGCCCTCCCCCGTCTCGAACACGCCCATATCCGACAGCGAGCCAAGAATGTCTGCGTGCATGGCGACCGAAACCCGCTCGGGCCCGCGGGTTTCGACGAAAACGACGCGGTCGATCAGCAATGCACTGCCGGCGTCGTCCCAGCCGTTGGACGCCGACTCGGTGAGGAACTGGCGGGCGGCCAGGTGGCGGTTGGACGGATCGGCGGTCGCCTTGATGAATTCGCGCAGCAGAACGTCGGGATCCATGCCCGGTGTGGGCTTGGGCAGGCTCGGCGGCGCCGGGCGGTCGACGGTCCCGATGGCCTGTGGCGCCGATGAACTGGGCACCCCGGCGCAACCCGCCAACACGATCGCGCATGCCGCTGCGCCCGCGATGAGGGCCTTCACACGCTTTCTCCCGCCGGCTCGCGGTGGTTCGCTGAGCGCCGCTTACGCTCGCGGCCAACGGGTTTCAACGGCAGCGGACTGGTGGTCACCTTGTGGCCGCGCACCAGTGGAAGGGTGAGGCGGAAGCAGGCGCCCTTGCCGGGCTCGCCCCACGCTTCGAGCCGACCCTGGTGCAGCCGGGCGTCCTCGATGCTGATCGCGAGCCCGAGCCCCGTGCCGCCGGAGCGACGGACCCGCGACGGGTCGGAGCGCCAGAATCTGCTGAATACCAGCTTCTCCTCGCCGGGCCGCAACCCCACGCCGTAGTCGCGGATGGTGACGGCGACCGTGTCTTCGTCGACGCCCATCCTGATCCGCACCGGCTTGCGCTCGGCGTGGTCGATGGCGTTGGCGATGAGGTTGCGCAGGATGCGCTCGACGCGGCGCGGATCCACCTCGGCGATGACTTCCTCGTTCGGCATGTCGACGATCAGGTCAACCTGGGCGTCTCCCGCGAGGTGTCCGACGTTGTCCAGCGCGCTCTGCACGGTGTTGCGTAGATCGACTGCTTCCACCGACAGCTCGGCGACACCGGCGTCGTGCCGGGAGATTTCGAGCAGATCGTTGAGCAGCATTTCGAACCGGTCGAGTTCGGCGACCAGCAGTTCGGTCGATCGTCGCAGCGCGGGGTCGAGGTCGTCCCCGGAATTATGGATGTGGTCGTGGATCAGGTCGGCTGCCATGCGCACGGTGGTCAGCGGCGTGCGCAACTCGTGGCTCACGTCGGAGGTGAAGCGGCGCTGCAGGTTGCCGAACTCTTCGAGTTGGGTGATCTGACGCGACAGGCTTTCGGCCATGTCGTTGAACGACACCGCCAGGCGGGCCATGTCATCCTCGCCGCGCACCGGCATCCGCTCGGCGAGGTGCCCCTCGGCGAAGCGTTCGGCGATCCGCGACGCCGAGCGCACCGGAAGCACGATCTGGCGCGCGACGATCAGGGCGATGGCGGCGAGCATGAGTAGCAGTACCACGCCGCCGGTCAGCATTGTGCCGCGCACCAGGGTGATGGTGCTTTCCTCGTTGTTCAGCGGGAAAACGAGGTACAGCTCGAGATTGGTGACCGGTGACGAGGTCGGGCTGCCGATGATCAGGGCGGGTCCGGAGAAGCCGTCGGTGTGCACCGTCGCGTACTGGTAGCTGACCTGTCCAGCCTTGACGAAGTCGCGCAGCGAGCCGGGGATCTCCGCGACGGGCCCTGCCGCGGTCGCGGCGCGCGGTCCGTCGCCCGGTACGACGAGGACGGCGTCGAAGGCACCGGCAAGCCCCGCGCCGGCGTCGGCCTTGCGGTCGATCAGGGTGTTGCGGGCCAGCTGCAGGCTGCTGTCGAGCGATCGGGTTTCTTCGCCGCCAACGATGCCGCTGACGGTGTTGCGGGCCCGTTCGATCTCCTCGGTGGCCGCACGGACCTTGACCTCGAGGATGCGGTCGGTGATCTGGCTGGTCAGCACGAAGCCCAGCACCAGGATCACCGCGAGGGACAGCCCCAGGGTCAGCGAAACCACCCGCAGTTGCAGGGAGCGACGCCACGCCAGGCCCAACGCTCGACCCAGCGCACCCAATCCGCGTATCAGTGGTGCCGAAGGCCCGAAACGACCCCGAATGCGCCGCCTCGAGCCGAAGATCACGGCGACCGCCGAGCGGTCCGGATCGCGCCCTCTGCTGGGCCGTGAAAACTCACGACCGCGGCCGAGCCGCGCAGGCTCACGGCGGTCCGGCCTTGTATCCCACTCCTCGAACAGTCAATACGACTTGCGGATTCTCAGGATCCTTCTCGACCTTGGCCCGCAAACGTTGGACATGCACGTTCACCAAACGGGTGTCCGCGGGGTGGCGATAACCCCACACCTGTTCGAGAAGCACATCACGAGTAAACACCTGCCGGGGTTTGCGTGCCAGCGCCACCAGCAGGTCGAACTCCAGTGGTGTCAGCGAAATCTGCTCACCCTGCCGGGTCACCTTGTGGGCGGGCACATCGATGTCGACATCGGCAATCGACAGCATCTCGGCGGGCTCGTCTTCGTTGCGGCGCAGCCGGGCGCGCACGCGTGCTACCAGCTCCTTTGGCTTGAAGGGCTTCATCACGTAGTCGTCGGCACCCGACTCGAGGCCGAGCACCACGTCGACGGTGTCGGTCTTGGCCGTCAGCATGACGATGGGCACACCGGAGTCGGCGCGCAGCACGCGGCACACGTCGATCCCGTTCATGCCGGGCAGCATCAGGTCCAACAGGACCAGGTCCGGCCGCAACTCACGCACGGCGGTGAGCGCCTGCGTGCCGTCACCGATGACTGCGGTGTCGAACCCTTCACCTCGCAGCACGATCGTCAGCATCTCCGCGAGCGAAGGGTCGTCGTCGACAACCAGAATCCTTTGCCTCATAGAGACCATGGTGGCACCGAATGGAGAGAAAACCCCGGTAGGCGGCCCGGTGTTTCGCTTTTCCCGCCGCTAGCCGCCGAGCAGGGCAGCGGCCAGGGTCGCCCCGTCGGTGTCGGGCCCCGCCAGGAACCAGCGGCCGCCCCACTGCGCGGCGGCCAGCCCGGCGTACACCTCGCCGGTGCGGCGCTGCAGGCCGTCGTCGCGCTCGTAGACGTCCTTCGCGCGGTCGGCCTCGGTATTGGCGCGATGTTCGGCACGCTCGGCGGCCAGTTCGGCGGGCACGTTGAGCAGCACCTGCCAGTCGGGTGCGGGCAACTGCAGCCGCCCGTATTCGAGGTCGCCGACCCAGCCCACCGCGTCGCCGTCGGCGCCCTGGTGCAGACGGGCGGCGCTGTAGGCGGCGTTGGATGCGACGTAACGGTCAAGGATCACCACGTCATAGTCGGCCTGCAGCCGGCTGATCTGATCGCGTGCATTGGCGCGGTCCAACGCGAACAGCACCGCCATCGCGTAGACCGATGTCGCGAGGTCACCGTGCCCGCCGTGCAGCGCTTCGGCGGCGATGTCGGCCGTCACCGACTGGCCGTAGCGAGGGAACGCCAGGCTGGTGACGGTCTTGCCGTGAGACTCCAGCGCCCGCCGCAGACCTCCGGTCAGCGTGCGTTTGCCTGCACCGTCGACTCCCTCGATTGCGATAAGCACGCGGCGAGCCTATCGGGTGACATCGCGGCCAACCGCCGTCAGAATTCGCCGCAGTTCGGTGTCGTCGGCACGCCGTTGAAGCGGTCGGCCACCCACTGCATGGCCCGTTCCCCGTCGACCAGCATCGGCAGCGCGTGGTTGACTATCGCCTTGTTGAGGAACGGCGGCTCCTCGTTGGTCCAGAACTGCACATCGGCGCCTTTGGCGCACCAGTCGCGACCGAGCTGATTGGCCGCCGTCCACGGCACCAACGGGTCGAAGCGGTTGCTCAAAATCATCACGGGCGCATTGGGTTTGAAGCGGCCGATCTTCTGCTCGTCGAACAGGTGGCTGAACGGTTCTTCGTTGACCAGTCGGTAGATGTCGTCGTTGAAATAGGGCTGCAGGTGTCGGAACATGAACTTCGTCAACGTCTCCGCGACACATTGGTCCTGAACCTTAAACAGAAAGTCCTCGCCGCGCGGAGTGAGCTTCGAGCGGATCGCATCGGCGTACTCGGGGTAGGCCGTGATGACCGAGTTGAGCGCGTAGCCGACCGCTCCGACGAGTACGCTGCCGTCGGCGTAGGGAAAGAGCTCCTTGAGATCGGCGGGCGGAGCCCCGGCGTAGGTGCCGACGATCTTCAGTTCCGGCGCATACGACGGCGCGAGTTCAGCCGCTGACGCCGCCGCTCCCCCGCCCTGCGAGTAGCCCCAAAACGCAATGGGCCCTTCGGGGTTTAGCGACGTGCCGGGCAGCTTCTTGGCCGCGCGTGCGGCGTCCAGCATGGCGTTGCCCTGCGGCACGCGCCCGACGTAGGTGTGCAGGCCCGGCGTACCGAGGCCCTGGTAATCCGTCATCACGATCGCGAAACCGCGCGCGACCATGGTCGAGACGAACAACTCCTCGTAATTGAACGCGAGATCCAGAAATGGCCGCCAGTGGATGCCCTGGTTGAACTGGCGCGACGGCGCGCACTGGTCGCCCTGGCCCTGGGTGCCCGGCCCGTACACGATCAACGGGCGCGGACCGCCGCCCGGCCAGTCATTGTAGGGCTCGAAGTAGGTACCGGTCACCGCCATCGGATTGCCGTGAACATCAGTGCTGCGGTACATGATTCGGGTGGCGTCGGCCATGATCATGCCGAGCTGGCCCGACGGCTCGAGCACTAGGCGCGACGGCTCAGTGCGGATCAGGTCACCGGGCGCACCCGGCGGCAGCGGGTCCGGCGGTGTGTAGAACTCCTGGTATTCGTCTTCGTTGAAGTACGGATCGTGCGCGTCGTTGGTGGGATCGTCGGCGAAGACCGGCGGGGCGATCCCGATGGAGCCGACCAGCAGCAGAGCAAGCAGAACCCCGACGACTCCCCGACCCACGCGATGACCCTATAACGACGAAACTGCGGACAGAGCGAAACCGTTCGCGATCTGTCCGCAGTTTCGCGGTGGAATCAGTAGCGGTAGTGGTCCGCCTTGTATGGGCCCTCGACGTCGACGCCGATGTACTCCGCCTGCTCCTTGGTGAGGCGAGTGAGAGCGCCACCCAGTGCTTCCACGTGGATACGCGCCACCTTCTCATCGAGGTGCTTGGCCAGCCGGTAAACCTCGTTGTCGTACTCGTCGTTCTTGGTCCACAGCTCGATCTGGGCGATCACCTGGTTGCTGAAGCTGTTGCTCATCACGAACGACGGGTGGCCCGTCGCATTGCCGAGGTTCAGCAGCCGGCCCTCGGACAGCACGATGATCGACTTGCCGTCGTCGAACGTCCACTGGTCGACCTGCGGCTTGATGTTCAGCTTCTTGGCGCCGGACCGCTCGAGCGCGGCCATGTCGATCTCGTTGTCGAAGTGGCCGATGTTGCCAAGGATGGCCTGGTCCTTCATGGCCTTCATGTGCTCGAGCGTGATGATGTCCTTGTTGCCCGTCGCGGTGACAACGATGTCGGCCCCGCCGATGGCGTCCTCGACGGTGACCACGTCGAAGCCGTCCATCAGCGCTTGCAGCGCGTTGATCGGGTCGATCTCGGTGACCTGCACCCGCGCGCCCTGACCGGCCAGCGACTCCGCGCAGCCCTTGCCGACGTCGCCGTAGCCGCAGATCAGCACCTTCTTTCCGCCGATCAGCACGTCGGTGCCACGGTTGATGCCGTCGATCAGCGAGTGACGAGTGCCGTATTTGTTGTCGAACTTGGACTTGGTGACCGAGTCGTTGACGTTGATCGCGGGGAACGCGAGCTCACCCGCGGCGGCGAACTGGTAGAGCCGCAGCACACCGGTCGTCGTCTCCTCGGTGACACCCTGGACCGACTCGGCGATCTTCGTCCACTTCGACTTGTCGGTCTCGAAGCGCTCGCGTAGCACGCCGAGAAACACCTTCCACTCGGCCGGATCGTCATCCTCGGCGGGCGGCACGACGCCCTGCTTCTCGTACTGTGCGCCGCGCAGCACCATCATGGTGGCGTCGCCGCCGTCGTCGAGGATCATGTTGGCCGGCTCACCGGGCCAGGTGAGCATCTGCTCAGCCGCCCACCAGTACTCCTCGAGGGTCTCGCCCTTCCACGCGAATACCGGTGTGCCCTTGGGCTCTTCGGGTGTTCCGTGCGGGCCGACGACGACCGCGGCGGCGGCGTGGTCCTGGGTGGAGAAGATATTGCAGGACGCCCAGCGCACTTCGGCGCCCAGCGAGACCAGGGTCTCGATCAGCACGGCGGTCTGCACCGTCATGTGCAGCGAACCCGAGATGCGCGCGCCCTTGAGCGGCTGCACGTCGGCGTATTCGCGGCGCAGGGCCATCAGTCCCGGCATCTCGTGTTCGGCCAGGCGGATCTCCTTGCGGCCGAAGTCCGCCAGGGACAGGTCTGCGACCTTGTAGTCGATGCCGTTGCGGCTGTCCGCTGTCAGTCGCTGCTCAGTCGTCGTCATGGTTGTCCTTCACTCGCGCGCAATTAGTTAGCTTGTTTACACATTAGCCCCGCGTGGCCTATCCACTCCAAGCCACGGCTAAGTCGACTCGATGACACCGTACCGTTCGGCGAATGGCGTCATGAGACGTGCCAGGTCATCGGCGACATCATGGTCTGCTTCTGGCGGCATCGACACGTAACTCATCGCCAGGCGGACGATGGCTCGGGCCAGCACGCCGGAGTCCTCGTCGCTCGCGCGCATCCAGCTGTGGGTGAACGTCGACGTCAGCCTCGCCGAGCAATGGGTGATGATCGGGCCGCTGTCGGTGGTGATGAGTTGCAGCAGGTCGGGCTTGGTGGTGCCCGTCAGCAACGAGATCACCAGCGGGTCGGCGGCGGATTGGGCGAAGAAGTCCCTGAAACCTTCGAGAAACGCGGCGTAGACGTCGCCGACGTTGCCGTCGATCGCCTTGTCGACGGCGTCGACGAGACGGTCGGCCAGCCGCATCGCGTACGCCTGCGCCAGGCCCTGCCGCGAGCCGAACTCGTTGTAGATCGTCTGCCTGCTGATGCCTGCCGCTTTGGCGACGTCGGTCAGCGTGATCGAGGACCAGTCGCGTTCGACGAGCAGATCCCGCATGCCGTCGAGAATCGCCTCACGCAAAAGCGCACGCGACGCCTCCGCATACGGAATCCGCCCCACGCGTGCGCTCACAGCCGCGAGGGTAACGCTCACGAACGCGCGACCTCCACCATCTCGAAATCGGACTTGGCCGCGCCGCAGTCCGGGCAGCTCCAGTCGTCGGGGATGTCATCCCACCGAGTGCCCGGCGCGATGCCGTCCTCCGGCCAGCCCTCGGCCTCGTCGTAGGTGAATCCGCACTGCACGCAGACGAACAGCTTGTAATCGGTCATTGCGTTTCCTTTCTCGGTTTCGATCTGCGGCGCGGGGCCGCCGGAGAGACGGTCATGGCTACTCGAAATTTGCCGCCGTGGACGCACAGTCAACGGGTTCACACGGCTTCGAAATCGACTTTCTCGCGCACGGCACAGTCCGGGCAGCACCAGTCGTCAGGAATCTCATCCCATGCTGTTCCAGCCGAGAAGCCCTCGCGCGGGGCACCCTTGGCCTCGTCGTAGACGTAGTCACAGCCGGGGCAGCGGTAGACGCTCATACTGAGGCCCCGTGCTGGGACAACGCACGGTCGCGCACCCGCGGATGAATGTTCACCCGCGTGATGTCGCCGTCGTAGTGTTCGAGCACGCGGTGATCCATCACCTTGCGCCACAGCGGCGGAAAGTACGTCAGCGCGATCATCGAGGCGTAGCCGCTGGGTAGATTCGGCGCGCCGGCCATGCTGCGCAGCGTCTGGTAGCGCCGCGTCGGGTTGGCGTGGTGATCGCTGTGCCGCTGCAGGTGATACAGGAACAGGTTGGTGACGATGTGGTCGGAATTCCAGCTGTGCACCGGGGCGCAGCGCTCGTAGCGGCCGTTCGGCGTCTTCTGCCGCAGCAGGCCATAATGCTCGAGGTAGTTGACGGTCTCCAGCAACGTGAAGCCGAACACCGCGGAGATCACGACATACGGGATGAGCGCTAGACCGAACACGGCGATCAGCACGCCGTAGAGCACCACCGACATCGCCCACGCGTTGAGCACGTCGTTGGACCAGTACGTTCTTGGGTCCCATGTGCTGCGCCCACTCCGCTCCAGCCGCTTGGCTTCCAGCTCCCACGCGGACTTCAGGCTGCCGAATACGCTGCGCGGCAAGAACTCCCAGAACGTCTCGCCGAAGCGGGCCGACGCTGGATCCTCCGGTGTGGCAACGCGCACATGGTGACCGCGGTTGTGCTCGATGTAGAAGTGGCCATAGCAGGTCTGGGCCAACGTGACCTTGCTCAGCCAGCGTTCCAGCGAGTCCTTCTTATGGCCCATCTCGTGGGCGGTGTTGATGCCCACCCCTCCGAGCACCCCCACCGACAGCGCAAGTCCGATCTTGCCCGGCCAACCCAGTCCCCCGTCGAAGCCGAGCCAGCTCAGGTCTGCAGCGGTGAACAGGTAGGCGCCCAGGATCAGGCTGGCGTACTGGAACGGGATGTAGACGTAGGTGCAGTAGCGGTAGTACCTGTCGTTCTCCAGCCGCTCCATCACCTCGTCGGGTGGGTTCTGGCCGTCCGGCCCGAAGCGCAGGTCCAGCGCGGGCAGCACGATGTAGAGCAGGATCGGCCCGATCCAGAACGGCACCTGCGCGGCGGCATGCCAGCCCCCCTGGTTGAACGCCCACACCAGCGGCAGCATCACGAACAACGAGGTCGGGGCGATGAGCCCCATCAGCCAGAGATAGCGCTTCTTGTCGCGCCACTGGTCAACATCGATCGCCGTCAGTTGAGCTGTCACGGCCAAACCTCCTGTGAGTGCCATCACCTAGACGGCTTTACTCTAGAGGCTGATTTGTCTGCTGTCTAGACAAACACCGCTAATTTGTAAAAAACGAAGGTCACGCCGAAACCGCGGTCGGTGAGCGGTGCGCCAGCGCCGAATGACGGCGGCCGTACAGCAGGTAGACCGCGATGCCGATGACCATCCACACCGCAAACCGGATCCAGGTCAGCGTCGAAAGGTTCAGCATCAGCCACACGCAGGCGACGATCGCCGCGACGGGCAGCCACGGCACCAGCGGCGCCCGGAATGCGCGATGCAGATCGGGTCGGCTGCGCCGGAGAATGACGACGCCCGCGGATACCAACACGAACGCGAACAGCGTGCCGACGTTGACCATCTCCTCGAGCTTGGCGATCGGGAAGAACGCCGCCGCGGCCGCCACCGCGACGCCGACGATGATCGTCAGCCGCACCGGCGTACCGCGTTCGCCCGTCCTCGCCAGCTGACGCGGTAACAGCCTGTCTCGCGACATCGCGAACAACACGCGGATCTGTCCGAGCACCAGCACCATCACCACCGTGGTCAACCCGGCCAGCGCGCCGATGCTGATCAGCGTTGCAGCCCAATCGATTCCGTGAATATCGAATGCCGTTGCGAGGTTGGCGTCTTCGCCCGCCTTGGCCAGATCGGTGTAGGACACCATCCCGGACAACACCACCGCGACGGCGACGTAGAGGACGGTGACGATCGCCAGCGTGCCGAAGATCCCGCGCGGTACGTCGCGCTGCGGGTCCTTGGTTTCCTCGGCGGTGGTCGCGACGACGTCGAACCCGATGAACGCGAAGAACACGATCGAAGCGCCGGCCAACAGGCCGTACCACCCGTAGGTGCTACCGCCCGCGCCGGTCAGCAGTGACAGCAGCGACTGGTCGCCCGCACTTTCGCTCGGCTGCGACGGCGGAATGAACGGACTGTAATTGGCCATCTTGATGAAGAAGGCGCCCACGACGATCACGATCAGCACCACGGTCACCTTGATCAACGTGATGACCGCGCTGACATTCGACGACAACTTGGTGCCCAGCGCCAGCAGCGTCGTGACGATGGCGACGATCAGCACGGCGCCCCAGTCGACGTCGACCCCGCCGACGTGGACGTCACCGGCCCACCCGAAGACCTCACCCAGATACGTCGACCAGCTCTTGGCGACCGTCGCAGCTCCCACGGCGAATTCGAGCACAAGATCCCAGCCGATGATCCAGGCGACCACCTCGCCGAAGCTCGCATAGGAGAAGGTGTAGGCGCTTCCCGCCACGGGGACGGTCGAGGCGAACTCGGCGTAGCACAGCGCCGCCAACCCGCAGGCGATCGCCGCGATCACGAACGACACCGATATCGCGGGCCCGGTGATGCCGCCTGCGGTGGAGGCGGTGACAGTGAAGATCCCCGCGCCGATCACCACGGACACACCGAACACGATCAGGTCCCACCAGGTGAGGTCCTTGCGCAACCGGGTCTCGGGGTCGTCGGTGTCCTCGATCGACTGCTCGACCGACTTCGTTCGCCGTCCCAGTGAACTGCCTGCCATGCGTCTCACCCTTTCGTGATGCCGCCCAATGGGGGTCAGCTCACCAGGAGTACCCACTACCATCGGCGCGCATGGGGCGGAATGCGCGCCACGCTGTCGTCATCGGTGCGAGCATCGGTGGGCTCTGTGCCGCGCGGGTGCTGTCCGACTTCTTCGACCGGGTGAGCGTCTATGAGCGCGACGACCTACCCGCGCAGCCCGCCCACCGGGTGGCGGTGCCCCAGGGGCGGCATCTGCATCTGCTGATGGCACGCGGCGCGCATGAGCTCGGCGGGCTCTTCCCTGGTCTGCTCGACGAGATGGTCGCCGCGGGCGTGCCGATTCTGGAGAACCGCCCCGACTGCATCCATTTCGGCGCCGCTGGCCACGTTCTCGGCACGGGACACCGGTTGCGCGACGAGTTCACCGCCTACATCCCGAGTCGGCCGCATCTGGAATGGCAGCTCCGGCGCCGGGTATGGGCGACCGAGAACGTCGACGTCGTGCATGCGGCCGTGAGCGCGCCCGTCTATAACGGGGATCGGGTGACGGGCGTGCAGCTCGACACCGGCGAGGAGATAGCCGCGGATCTCGTCGTCGACACGACGGGACGCGGAACGCGACTGCCGGTGTGGTTGCAGCAGTGGGGTTTTGACCGCCCGCCGGAGGCCAGCGTGGAGGTCGGTATCAGCTATGCCACCCACCGGCTGCGCATTCCAGAGGGGCTCCTCACCGAAAAGGTCGTTGTCGCAGGCGCTTTCCGGGGTCAGCCGCGTGGGCTGGGCATGCTGTGCTACGAGGACGGCACGTGGACGCTGACCACATTCGGGGTGGCCAAAGTCGAGCCGCCGCACGATTTCGCCGGAATGTGTGATCTGGCCGACGACGTCGTGCCCAGACACATCGCCGACGCCATCCGCCAAGGCGAGCCGATCGGCGACGTCGCGTTCCACAAATACCCGACCAGCCGCTGGCGCCGCTACCACAGGCTGACGCGGTTTCCAGCGGGGATCCTCCCGTTCGGCGACGCCGTCGCGAGCTTCAACCCGACCTTCGGACAGGGCATGTCGATGACCTCGCTGCACGCCGGCCATCTGCGACGGGCGCTCGCCTCGCCGAACACCGACCTGGAGTCGCAATTCAACAGCGCCGTCGCGAAATCCACCTTCCCGGTGTGGACCATGAATGCCATCGGCGACCTCGTCCTGCACGGCGCCACCGGGCCGACGCCGTGGTGGTACCCGCCGGTCGGCCGCCTCTTCGATCAGTTTCTCGGAGCTGCCGAGACCGATCCCGTTCTCGCCGAATGGTTTCTGCGTCGGTTCAGCCTGCTCGACAGCCTCTATATGGTGCCTTCGGCGCGACTGGTCGGCCGCACGATCCGGCACAATCTGCGGCTGTTCATCGCGGACAAGCGCGCTAGGTCCGCGACGCCCGATCGAGATCGGGTTCGAGGTAGATGAGATCGGCGGTGGGCACCGCCTCCCGGATGGCCGCCTCGGCCGCGTCAATCGTGGCCGCGACGGTGGCCAGTCCGGTCGACGGTGGCACCGCGATCTTGGCGCCGACCAGCATCTGTTCGGGACCCAGATACTGGGTACGCAAATGGATCACCCGGTCGATGTTGTCGGTCTGCTCCAGCGCCGCCCGGATCGCCCGTTCCTCGTCACCGGTGGCGCCCTCGCCGATCAGCAGACTGTGCGTCTCGATCATCAACACCACCGCGATGACGCCGAGCAGCAGTCCGATACCGATGGAGCCGACACCGTCCCATGCCGGATTTCCCGTCAGGATCGTCAACCCGACACCGATGAGCGCGAACAGCAGACCGACGAGCGCACCGGAGTCCTCCAGCAATACCACGGGCAGCTCCGGGTTACGCGATACCCGGATGAACCACCACCAGCTGCGCCGGCCCTTTAGCGGCCGCGACTCCTTCACCGCAGTGCGAAAGCTGTAGCCCTCCAAGCAAATCGCGACAATCAGAATTGCGATCGCCACGGTCGGTGAGGTCAGCTCCTCCGGGTGCGAGATCTTGTGGTAACCCTCGTATATCGCGAAGACCGAACCGAGCGTAAACAAGACCAGCGCCACGACAAACGAGTAGAAGAAGCGGCTGCGGCCGTAGCCGAACTGATGCAGCGGGTCGGGCCGCTTGCGTGATGCCCGCTGCCCCAACAACAGCAGGCCTTGGTTACTGGTGTCGGCGACCGAGTGCACCGACTCCGCCAGCATGGACGAACTGCCGGTGATCAGGAAGCCGACGAACTTCGCCACGGCGATACCCGCGTTGGCCAACAGAGCCGCCAGGATCGCCCTGGTGCTGCCCTCGGATGACATTTTAGATTCCTACGGTTGCGCGGAACAGCTTCGTCGGGCGCTGCGCGACCAGTCGAATCGGGCCGTCGTCGGCGGGCACCCATGCCGCTGCGCCCCGTTCCAGCGTCACGACACCGGATTTGGCGTGCACGGCCGCCGAACCCTGCGTGCACAACAGGATCTGCGGGCCGTCGTGGCGCGACGGGGCATCCACTTCGTGGCCGAGCCGGTCGCCGTCGAGCCCCAGCACTGACACCGAGAACTCTGGCGCCGCAGTCTCATACACGGTTTCCATCCCGTCGGTCGACGTCTTCGGTCGCAAACTCGCCTCGCTGGCGGGCGTGAAATCCAGCACCCGCAACAACTCCGGCACGTCGACATGCTTGGGGGTCAGGCCGCCACGGAGCACGTTGTCCGAATTGGCCATTACCTCGATGCCGACGCCGCGCAGATAGGTGTGCAGGTTTCCCGCGGGCAGATAGATACCCTCGCCGGGGCGAAGGGTAAATCGGTTCAGCAGCAGGGCGGCCAGCACGCCGGCATCTCCGGGGTAACGCTCACCCAGTTCCAGCACCGTCTTGGCTTCGGCTGCGAATTGCTTTCGGCCCGAACGGACATATTCGATCGCGCCGTCGATCACGGCCGGCACCAGCACATCGAGATCGGGCTGCGGCGCGGTGATCCACGTGGTGAACAACGCGCGCAGGCCGTCGGCGTCGGGCTGGCCGGCCAGCAGGTTGACATACGGGTCGAGGTCGGAAACCGCAAGGGCCCTCATCAGATCGACCGACTCCGGCGCGGGCCGGAACCCGGCCAGCACGTCGAACGTCTCCAACGCCACCAGGAGCTCGGGTTTGTGGCTCCGGTCGCGATAGTTGCGGATCGGCGACGACACCGGGATACCGAGTTTGTCCTCTCGCGCGAAACCCTCGGCAGCCTGCTCGGCGCTCGGGTGTGCCTGCAGGGACAGCGGCTCGTCTGCGGCCAGCACCTTCATCAGGAACGGCAGTGCATCCCCGAAGCTGTTCCGGACCGCTGGGCCCAGCTGTCCCTCGGGGTCGTCGCGCACGGCTTGCAGAAGCGAGGTCTCCCCAGCGTCGGACTCAAGATAAGCGGGGTCGCCTGGGTGAGCACCGAACCAGAGTTCGGCTTCGGGATGTGCTGTCGGACTTGGTCTCCCGGTGAACTCGGCGATAGCCGTGCGCGATCCCCAGGCATAAGTCCGCAGCGCTCCCTTTAACAGGTTCACTCGCCTAACCTCGAACCAGTCGCAGGTAGGTGGCCGCCATCTCGAGCCGCACTGCCAGCACCGCCAATTGCTGCTCCGCACGTCCTGACTGCACGGGTGAGTCGCCGGCGTCGGGCACATCTTCTGCTCCGACGATGTCGACATCGCTGAGCCCGGCCACCCGCGCCGCGACTACGGCGCGCTCGTCATCCAATGTCAGTGCGATGGTGCGGACGTGATCCGGTGCCGGGCCGTCGATCTCGTCATCATGAAATAGCGCGGCCTCGCGCTGAGCGTCCGATTGCACACCCAAGCCGGTCCGTGCCGCCACGATGGCGTCGGCGAGGCCGACGGTGGCCACCGGCTGGTGCGCGATCCGCAGCATGACAGCCCCAACGTGGCGCGCCAACGCCAGTGTCGCGGCGTTGTCGCCGGCGAAAACCACGGAGCGGCCGGCCATCCGGTCGGCCATCGTCTTGGCTGCATTAGTGAACAGTTCGCGGTTAGCGCTGTTGCGCAACGCTTCTGCGTCGAGCTCGTCGGCGAGCGCGTCGAGGTCGTTGCGCAGGCTGGGATCGACGACGTGCACGACCGCAAGCCCCGCAGCGAGATAGCGCGCCAACGTGAAGTCGTCGGGCACCCATACTCGCGGTTCCAGCAGGGCCGAACGTCCTGCCGTGGCGTCGCGCAGTGGCCCCTCGTAGGGCGCAACGACGACCACCCTGGCTCCGCGGCGCACCGCGGTGGCCGCGGCACTGACCAGTGCGGGGTCGCCGGGATCATCGCCCGCGACGACCAGCACGTCCAACGCGCCGATCCAGGGCGGCGCTTCAGCGCATACGACGATCGGCGACGTGGTCGAACCACCCCGTGCCGCAGCCAGGATTGTGCCGGCGGTTTCGGCGTTGCCCCGTCCGGCGACCCAGATCAGCGTGCGCGGTGCATCGCCTGCGACCGATTCCAAGACACCTTCGGCGACCGCCGCGGCGGTGGCGCGTACCTGTGCCCCGGCCATCGACGCACCGCGCAGCAGCCCACCGCGGTCGGCGGCAAGTAGTCCCTCGGCGTCGTCGAGATCGATCGTGGCCGGCGCGATCATGGCGATGCCGATGCCCCGGTGTGCGAGGCGATTTCGGCCGAAACCCGGCCGACTACCTCGTCGACTTCCTCGAGGGTGCGCCCCTCGACGTTGAGCCGCAGCAGCGGCTCGGTGTTGGAAGTACGCAGGTTGAACCAGTTGCCGTCGCCCAGATCCACGGTCACGCCGTCGAGGTGGTCGATGGCCTGGATGCGATCGCTGAACGCCTTTAGCACGCTGTCCACGCACTTGCGCGAATCCGCGACGGTGTAGTTGATTTCGCCGGAGGACTCATAGCGCTGGTAGTCGGCCATCAGTTCGGACAACGGCCTGCGCTGCTCACCGAGCGCGGAGAGGACGTGCAGCGCCGCCAGCATGCCGGAGTCCGCACCCCAGAAGTCGCGGAAGTAGTAGTGCGCCGAGTGCTCACCGCCGAAGATCGCGCCGGTCTCGGCCATCAACGCCTTGATGTATGAGTGGCCGACACGAGACCGCACCGGCGTGCCCCCCCGCTCGACGACCAGTTCGGGTACTGCCCGTGAGGTGATCAGGTTGTGGATCACCGTTGCGCCGATCTCCCTGCTCAATTCGCGCGCGGCGACCAGGGCGGTCACCGCTGACGGCGATACCGGATGCCCCGATTCGTCAACCACGAAACACCGGTCGGCGTCACCGTCGAAGGCCAGGCCGATGTCGGCACCGGTGTCAACGACGTACCTCTGCAGATCAACGAGGTTGGCCGGATCCAGCGGGTTGGCCTCGTGGTTGGGAAAGGTGCCGTCGAGTTCGAAGTACAGCGGCAGGATCTCCAGCGCGTCGATCGCACCGAGCACCGCAGGCGCGGTGTGGCCGGCCATGCCGTTGCCCGCATCCACCGCGACCCGCAGCGGGCGCAGATCTGCCAGGTCGACAACCGACCGCAGGAACTCGCCGTAGTCGGCCAACACATCGCGGTCGGACACCGTGCCTGCGGCACCCTGGTACGGCGGGATGCCGGCGATCACCTCGTCGCTGATGGTCGTGAGCCCGGTGTCCTTGCCGACGGGTTTGGCGCCGGCGCGGCACAGCTTGATCCCGTTGTAAGCCGCCGGATTGTGGCTCGCGGTGAACATCGCGCCCGGGCAATCCAGCAGGCCTGACGCGAAGTAAAGCTGGTCGGTCGAGGCGAGGCCGATCCGCACGACGTCGAGGCCCTGCGAGACGACCCCGTCGGCGAACGCGTTGGCCAGCGACGGCGAGCTGGCCCGCATGTCATGGCCTATCACGGTCTGGCTCGCGCCCTCGTCGCGGACCAGACGCGCGAACGCCGACCCGACGTCGGTGACGAAGTCCTCGTCGAGCTCTTCACCGACGAGGCCGCGCACGTCATACGCCTTGATGACGCGCTGGACTGACGCGGCGGGCCGGGACATGGC
Organism: Mycobacterium sp. 1274761.0; assembly: GCF_001668615.1. Classification (GTDB taxonomy): domain Bacteria; phylum Actinomycetota; class Actinomycetes; order Mycobacteriales; family Mycobacteriaceae; genus Mycobacterium. The sequence goes on along the minus strand of NZ_LZMC01000027.1, from coordinate 9,393 downwards.
TGTTCTACAACTCCTCGCACGACGGGACTGCTGGCGCCAGCCTATCCGGCCCCCGCAGGCTAATCGGAAGGGTCGGGTAACACCCGCAGGTGGCCGCGTCTGCGGCCACCTGCCTCGGGCCGCACCGCCGGCGGCGCCATCAGCGCGCCCCCGTGAGCACCGGTGACGGGATCGGTGAAACCGGCGGCGATTCCGCCCCCGACCGGGGCCTCGCGGCCCTCGCGGACGGCTTCGGCGAGCGCGATCAGATCGTCTTCGTCCGGGTGGGTCGGCAACGGCCCGGCGTGACGCACCAGCTCCCAGCCTCGCGGCGCGGTTATCCGGCTGGCATGGCCGACGCACAGATCCCAGGAGTGCGGCTCCGACACCGTGGCCAGCGGACCCACCACCGCCGTCGAATCGGAGTAAACGAACGTCAGCGTCGCGACCGCATAGTGAGGACACCCGGGCCTGCAGCAGCGACGGGGAACATTCACGATCGGAAGGCTATCGCGGGAGAGCCCCCGCGGCCGTGTGGGACACGCAGCGGTCCGGCCGCCGACTTCCAACCGTGATAATTTCGCTCCTCACCTCCGCAGTACAGTTCTCAAGTGGCCCAGCGGAATCTCCGGCGATCACGCCGAGGCCGCGAGATGCGCGGCCCATTGCTTCCCCCCACCGTGCCCGGCTGGCGCAGCCGCGCCGAGCGGTTCGACATGGCGGTTCTGGAGGCCTATGAGCCGATCGAGCGGCGGTGGCACGACAGGGTGAGCGCGCTTGACGTCGCCGTCGACGAGATACCGCGGATGTCGCCTAAGGATCCGGAGAGTGTGCAGTGGCCCCCTGAAGTGGTGGCCGACGGTCCTGTCCCCCTGGCCCGGCTGATTCCTGCCGGCGTAGATGTCCGGGGCAATTCCACTCGTGCGCGAATTGTGTTGTTCCGCAAGCCGATCGAGCGTCGGGCTAAAGACACCGACGATCTCGCCGAGCTGCTGCATGAGGTTCTGGTGGCCCAGGTGGCGACGTATCTGGGCGTCGAACCGTCGGTCATCGACCCTTCGATCGACGACGAGTGAGGCGAGCGTTCAGATAATGCCGCGCTTGAGGCGGCGGCGCTCACGCTCGGAGAGCCCGCCCCAGATGCCGAAGCGCTCGTCATGCGCCAGCGCGTATTCGAGGCACGCGTCGCGCACCTCGCAGCCCTGGCAGATGCGCTTGGCCTCGCGGGTGGAGCCGCCCTTCTCGGGGAAGAACGCCTCCGGGTCGGTCTGTGCGCAGAGAGCCTTCTCCTGCCACAGCTCGTCGTCCGGAGTTAGCGGCGCAATCGCGTCGAGCTCCGGACGATCTGGCACCAGACTCAATTGGGGCCGGCCGAGAGAGTTCATGGGCGCCGGCCCGGCATTGACTTGCGGGATGTTGCCTACGGAGCCGAAGACCCGATTGTCGAACCGAGTGTGATGGCCGAAATCGGCCTGCTCAAAAGACATCTTCCCCCTCCTCACCTTGGTATCGCTGATCCGCTATGGAGCCCCACGATGACGCTGTGCGGCCATCTCAATTCGAACAAGTGATCGAATCTCGGTCTGCGACACCGGAACCGGCCGGCCAACCGAAAAATGACACTGGTGTGATTACACACGCGTTAGCTGTCGCGGTCAAGCGATTGAACCGATTTTCATACCATCTCGTTATCTCAAATCGGCGCGTCGCTGCTCCGGCGTGTCTGTCACAACCTCATACCGTCTGGCTGCCGAGACCGCCTCGTGACCAAGGGCCTAGTGTCGATTGATGTGAAGGTCACGGTTCTGGTCGGAGGAGTCGGCGGTGCGCGGTTCCTTTTGGGGGTGCAACACCTGCTCGGCCTCGGCCAGTTCGCCGGTGATCACGGCACGGATCATTCGCTGACCGCGGTCGTCAACATCGGCGATGACGCCTGGATGTTCGGTGTACGGATCTGTCCCGATCTCGACACGTGCATGTACACACTCGGCGGCGGCATCGACCCCGAGCGGGGCTGGGGCCACCGCAACGAAACCTGGCATGCCAAAGAGGAACTCGCCGCCTACGGGGTCCAGCCGGACTGGTTCGGGCTGGGCGACCGCGACCTGGCCACGCATCTGGTGCGCAGTCAGATGCTGCGAGCCGGCTATCCACTGTCGGATGTCACCGAGGCGTTGTGCAAGCGTTGGTCCCCCGGCGCGCGACTGCTGCCGGCGAGTGATGACCGCAGTGAAACCCATGTCGTCATCACCGATCCGGATACCGGTGACCGCAAGGCGATTCACTTCCAGGAGTGGTGGGTGCGCCACCGAGCCCAGGTTCCCACACACAGCTTCGCGTTCGTCGGGGCGGACAAGGCCACCGCGGCTCCTGGCGTCACCGACGCAATTGCCTCCGCGGACGTGGTGCTGGTGGCGCCGTCCAACCCCGTGGTGAGCATCGGTTCGATCCTCGCGATACCGGGCATTCGGGGCGCGTTGCGATCAACATCGGCCCGGGTGATCGGCTACTCGCCCATCATCGCGGGAAAACCGTTGCGCGGCATGGCCGACGAGTGCCTTTCGGTGATCGGTGTGGACAGCACATCGGAGGCGGTCGGCGGGTACTACGGTACCCGCTCAGGAGTTGGAATTCTCGACGGGTGGCTGGTGCACGAGGGCGATCACGCCGAGATCGCGGGTGTCGAGGTGCGCTCGCTGCCCCTGCTGATGACCGATCCGGCGGCGACGGCCGAGATGGTCCGTGCGGGAATGGATCTCGCGGGGGTCAAACCATGACCGAGCACGGCTCGGCGGCCGCCATCGAGATTCTTCCGGTGACCGGCCTGCCGGAGTTCCGCCCCGGCGACGATCTGGGTGAAGCGCTGGCCGCCGCTGCTCCGTGGCTGCACGACGGTGACGTCGTGGTGGTCACCAGCAAGGTGTTGTCCAAGTGCGAGGGCCGCATCGTGTCTGCACCGGAAGACCCTGATGAGCGGGATACTTTGCGGCGCAAACTGATCGACCAGCAAGCCGTGCGCGTGTTGGCGCGCAAGGGCCGCACCTTGATCACCGAGAACGATCTCGGCATCGTGCAGGCCGCGGCGGGCGTGGACGGGTCCAATGTCGGCGCAACCGAATTGGCGCTGCTGCCCGTAAATCCTGACCGCAGCGCCGCCGCATTGCGTGCGAGTCTGCGCGAGAGGCTCGGCGTGACCGTCGGCGTCGTCGTCACCGACACCATGGGCCGAGCCTGGCGCAACGGTCAGATCGACGCCGCCATCGGCGCTGCCGGCCTGACCGTGTTGCACGGCTATGCGGGCGAGCACGATGTGCACGGCAACGAGCTGGTCGTCACCGAGGTCGCAGTCGCCGACGAGATCGCGGCCGCCGCCGATTTGGTCAAGGGCAAGCTGACCGGCGTTCCGGTCGCCGTGGTGCGCGGGCTGACCCTGCGGGAGGACGGATCGACGGCTCGCGCTCTGCTGCGGCCCGGCGAGGAGGATTTGTTCTGGCTGGGCACCGAGGAGGCGCTGGCACTGGGCCGCACGCAGGCACAGCTGATGCGTCGGTCGGTGCGGCGCTTCAGCTCCGAGCCCGTGCCGCCGGACATCATCGAGGCCGCCGTCGCCGAGGCGCTGACAGCGCCCGCCCCGCACCACACCCGGCCGGTGCGCTTCGTGTGGATGGCCGACTCCGACACCAGGGTGGCTCTCTTGGACCGTATGAAGGACAAGTGGCGATCCGATCTCGCCGGCGACGGCAGGGATCCGCAGGCGGTCGAACGCCGCGTTGAGCGCGGCCAGATTCTGTACGACGCACCCGAACTCGTCATCCCCTTTTTGGTACCCGACGGCGCACACAGCTACCCCGATGCGGCGCGCAGCGCTGCCGAACGCACCATGTTCACCGTTGCGGTGGGCGCCGCCGTCCAAGCGCTCCTCGTCGCACTGGCCGTGCGGGGTGTCGGCAGCTGCTGGGTCGGCTCGACGATTTTCGCCGCCGACCTTGTCCGCTCCGAGCTAGAACTGCCCGACGACTGGGAACCGTTGGGCGCCATCGCGATCGGCTACCCCGACGAACCGTCGGGTCCGCGCGACCCCGCACCGACCGAAGGACTTCTGGTGCGCAAGTGAGCAACCTGCGCGAGTCGACGATTGCGGCGCTGATCGACTGGGTCGCGCCCGACCCGGCCCAAGACACACTGCGGCATGCGGTGCTGTCGTTCGTGGTGGCGCGGGAGGACGCGTGCCTGCGGGAGTGTGTGCCCGGCCACGTGACGGCGTCGGCGCTAGTGCTCGACGCCACCGGAACGCAGGCGCTGCTGACGCTGCATCCGCGGATCGGGCGCTGGCTGCAGCTCGGCGGGCACTGCGAGCAAGGCGACGCCGATATCGTCGCTGCCGCACTGCGCGAAGCCACCGAAGAGTCCGGCATCGCGGGGCTGACGATCGACCGCGACCTCGCGGCGCTGCACGTGCACCCGGTGACATGCTCGTTGGGCGTGCCCACTCGTCACCTCGATCTGCAGTTCATCGTGCACGCGCCCGCCGACGCCGAAATCGTCTGCAGCGAAGAATCATTGGATTTGCGGTGGTGGCCGCTCGACGCGTTGCCGCACGACACGGACTACGGTCTGGCCCAATTGGCGGCCGCCGCACAGCGCTCGCGGTGAGCGACGAGAATCGGGGTCAGACGTCGGTTGAGTAACGGATGCCACCGTCGGGGATCGCTACTCCGGGCCACACCCGCGCGCCGCGCAGAAGTTCACACCGTGCACCGATGTCGGCGCCATCGCCGATGACGCCATCGCGGATCAGCGCGCGCGGACCGATTCGGGCGCCGAAGCCGATGATCGACCGCTCGATCACCGATCCCGCCTCGACGCGCACGCCGTCGAAGATCACTGCGCCGTCTAGCCTTGCGCCAGGGCCGATTTCGGCTCCCCTGCCAACGACCGTGCCGCCGATCAGCAGGGCACCAGGGGCGACGGCGGCGCCGTCGTGCACCAGCGACTCACCGCGGTGGCCGTGCAGTGCCGGTGATGGCGCGATGCCGCGAACCAGGTCCGACGAGCCGCGCACGAAGTCCTCCGGCGTACCCATGTCGCGCCAATAGGAGGCGTCGACGTATCCGCACACCTTGTAGCCGTCGGCCAGCAGTTGCGGGAACACCTCACGTTCGACCGACAGCGCCCTGCCCTTGGGCAGCCGGTCGATGATCTCGCGCTTGAACACATAGCAGCCGGCGTTGATCTGGTCGGTCGGCGGATCCGCGGTTTTCTCGAGGAACGCGGTGACGGTGCCGTCGGCGTCGGTCGGCACGCAGCCGAACGCCCGCGGGTCACCGACGCGGACCAGATGCAGCGTCACATCGGCGTCGTGGTCGCGGTGGGTCGCCAGCAGCGCTCCCAGGTCGGCCCCCGACAGCACGTCGCCGTTGAATACCACTGCTGTGTCGCGTCGCAGCTTGTGCGCCACGTTGGCGATACCCCCGCCGGTGCCCAGCGCCTCCTCTTCAACGACGTATTCGATCTGCAGGCCCAGCTTGGAGCCGTCACCGAATTCGGATTCGAAGACGCCCGCCTTGTACGACGTCCCCAGCACCACGTGCTCGATACCGGCGGCGGCGATCCGCGACAGCAGATGGGTCAGAAACGGCAGCCCGGCGGTCGGCAGCATCGGTTTCGGCGCCGACAGCGTGAGCGGCCGCAGTCTCGTGCCCTGCCCGCCGACAAGGATGACGGCATCCACTTCCGCTGGATCACTGGCTTGCGCTGGATTACTAGCCCCCGCCACGCCGCCGTCCTTTCCCCTGGCGCCGGCTGCTCCTGACCACGAGCCGCGAGCGAACCTCCAGTGCGCCCCTCATCGTCCACCGCAGCGGCGCCTGCCACGGCTTATTGTGCCGATCGGCCAAAAAAGTGTAGGTGCTGGTGTGATGGGCGGCCAAGTTGCGGGCGGGATCGCGGCCAGTGGAGTGGCCCTTGTCGTGCAACACCTCAGACGCAGGCACGTACACGTTCTGCCAGCCTGCCTTGCCGAACCGATCCCCAAGGTCGACGTCTTCCATGTACATGAAGTAGCGCTCATCGAAGCCCCCGACCTCATCGAATGCCGCGCCGCGCAGCAACAGGCACGCACCCGACAGCCAGCCGACCGGGCGTTCGCTGGGCTCGAGCCGGTCCTGGCGGTAGGCGGCCGTCCACGGGTTGGACCGCCACAGCGGGCCCACTACGGCGTGCATGCCGCCGCGGATGAGGCTCGGCTGATGGCGCGCCGATGGATACACCGAACCGTCCGGCTCCCGGATCAGCGGACCGAGGCTGGCCGCTTTCGGCCACCGGCCCGCGGCATCGAGCAGCGCGTCGATGCTTCCCGGACCCCACTGGATGTCGGGGTTGGCGACGATGAAGAGGTCGAGGTCGCCGCCGCCGTCCTTGCGGAGCCTGGCGACGGCACGGTTGACCGCGGTGCCGTAGCCGGGGTTGCCGCCCGTACGCAGCAATCGGGTGTTGGGAAAACGCTCGAGGGCCTCCTCCGGGCTGCCGTCGGTCGAACCGTTATCGGCCATGACGACCGTCACGGGACGCTCGGTGGCGTGCGACAGCGTTGCGAGAAATCGGGCCAGGTGAGGACCCGGTGAAAAGGTCACCGTCACGACCACTAATTCGTCGCTCACGCGACAGCCACCAATTCGTCGCTCACGCGACAGCCACCATCTCGTCGCTCACGGCGTTGAGGGTAGCGGCAGGGTCAATTTCCGTCGGCTGCGGCCAACGCCGCGGCCAGCGCATCGCGCCAGGGCCGCAGCGGCGTCAGGCCCGCTGCGACGGCAGCGCTATTCGACAGCGCACTGTACGGGGGACGCGGCGCGGGCCTCGGCACGTCCTCGGTCGTGACGGGCTGCACCCGATGGGGGTCGGCGCCGACATCTTCGAACACCGCCCGCGCCTGTTCGAATCGGCTGGCCGCACCCTCATCGGCGACATGCAACAGTGGCGGCGCCGACTCACGCTCGGCGATCTGCAGCAACGCCAGCCCCAGGTCCGCCACATAGGTGGGCGAGCCCACTTGATCGGCCACCACCGCTACCGGCCCGTCGCCCGCCGCGAGCCGCCGCATGACGCCGACAAAATCGGAACCCACACCCGTATAGACCCACGACGTGCGCACCACGTGGGCGGCAGGCAGTTCGTCGTGCACCGCCCGCTCCCCCGCAAGCTTTGACTTGCCGTAGACATTCAACGGCGCGGCGGCGTCATCCACTTCGTAGGGCCGCGGTGCGTCGTCGAACACGCCGTCGAAAACGTAATCGGTCGAAACGTGGATCAGCCGTGCGCCCGCTTTCGCGCACGCCCGCGCCAGAATTGCCGGTCCGGTCGCGTTGACGGCGTACGCCCGCTCCGGATCGCTCTCGGCGGCATCCACGGCGGTATAGGCGGCGCAGTTGATCACGATGTCGCCCGACGAGACGATGCGCTCGGCCGCGTCGGCATCGGTGATGTCCCATTGCGCGGAGGTCATGGCCAGGGCATCGCGGTTGCGTCGCCCCGTTTCCGCGGTCAGAAAGCGCCCGAGCTGTCCGCCCGCACCCGTGATTACGATCCGATTGCCCACGAGCCGAGTCTGGCACGCCGGGCAGCAGCTACCCGGTCTGCACCCCCGCCACAAGTAACCTGGGCTGATGCCTCCACGCCTACTCCGGATTCTCGCCGTCGTGGTTGCGTCGACGATCGTCATCGGCACCGGGGTGGCCTGGAGCAAGATCCGCTCGTTCGAATCCGGCATCAACCACATCACGTCGGCGGCGCTGGGCGGGGGCGGCGAGGACGGCGCGATCGACATCCTGCTGGTCGGTCTGGACAGCCGCACCGATGCCCACGGCAACCCGCTGTCGCAGGAGGAACTGGCCACGCTGCGGGCCGGCGACGACGAGTCGACCAACACCGACACGATCATCCTGGTGCGCATCCCCAACAACGGGAAGTCCGCTACCGCGATCTCGATACCGCGTGACTCCTACGTCGAGGCGCCGGGCGTTGGGAAGATGAAGATCAACGGCGTTTACGGCTCGGTGCACCTGGAGAAGTTGAAGCAGCTGGTCGAGCAACAGGGCGTCGACCCGTCGGTCGCCGAACACGAAGCGACCGAGGCGGGCCGCGAGGCATTGATCAAGACGGTGGCCAACCTCACCGGTGTCACCGTCGACCACTACGCCGAGATCGGCCTGCTCGGCTTCGCGCTGATCACCGACGCACTCGGCGGCGTCAACGTCTGCCTGAGAGATGCTGTGTACGAACCTCTTTCGGGTGCAGACTTTCCCGCAGGCTGGCAGAAGCTCGACGGCCCACAGGCTTTGAGCTTCGTGCGTCAGCGCCATGATCTGCCGCGCGGCGACCTCGACCGCGTCGTGCGCCAGCAGGTGGTCATGGCTTCGCTTGCCCACCAAGTCATTTCGGGTAAGACACTGTCGAGCCCGGCCACTCTGAATCGGCTGCAGGAGGCGGTGCAGCGGTCGGTGGTGTTGTCCGACGGCTGGGACGTCATGCAATTCGCCGAACAGCTGCAGAAACTGGCGGCGGGCAACGTCGCGTTCGCCACCATCCCGGTGCTCGACGAGAACGGCTGGAGCGACGACGGCATGCAGAGCGTCGTACGGATCGATCCCAACGAGGTGCACGAATGGGTCGACGGCCTGCTGTCCGACCAGGATCAGGGCAAGACCGAGGAGCTCTCCTACACACCGAGCAAGACCGCCGCGGAGGTGGTCAACGCCACCGACATCAACGGCCTGGCCGCGTCGGTGTCGGCCGTGCTGACCGAAAAGGGTTTTGCGCCAGGGCCGGTCGGTAACCACGATGCCGGCGAGCTGGACACCAGCCAGGTGCTGGCCGACAAGGCCGACGACCTTGGCGCGCAAGCCGTTGCCAAAGACCTCGGTGGCCTGCCGGTGGCTGCCGATCCGTCGGTGCCCTCCGGGAATGTGCGCGTCGTGCTCGGCAACGACTACACCGGTCCCGGGTCCGGCCTGGACGGCAGCGACACCACGTTGTCGGCGACGGCCGACCCTGCCGCCAGCAACTCAGGAGAAACCGGGCAAGACGCTCCCCCGGCGCCGTCGCCGATCATCACGGCGGGCTCGGACAACCCCGACTGCGTGAATTGACCTCACCCGACAGTCCTCGCGGCGAGCGCTCGTCCACGCTGAGCGAAGCGCTGCTGGATCCACTGTTGAATAGGGATCCGGTCGGCCCACGGATCACCTACTACGACGACGCGACCGGCGAGCGGATCGAGCTGTCGACAGTGACGCTGGCCAACTGGGCGGCCAAGACCGCCAACCTCCTTCGCGACGAACTCGGCGCCGATGTACCAGGTCCCCAGCAGCACCGCGGCGGTCTGCCAGTGCGCGGGCAGCAGCACGGCGATCCGGC
>NZ_LZMC01000026.1 GCF_001668615.1 Mycobacterium sp. 1274761.0 | reverse complement strand
GTCCGGCACCGGGTTCGGCGCCGTTACCGGTCTGCTGAAACCGCGCCCACCAACCGGTCCGAACCAACACGACGTCACCGCTGGACACAGTGACCCCCTGCGTGCGCGCCGCCTCGTCGAGTTCAGCGGGTGTGATGGGCTCGCCGAGTTCGCAGAATGTCTCGACGCCCCGCAGCCGGACAATATCGAGCAGCACGCCGCGCGAGATGATGCCTTTGCCGTCCACCTTGTCGATACCGCAGTGATACGCGCCGAGGCTGGTCACCGAATCCGCGGGAAACCCGTTGTACAGCTTGTCCTCGTAATACACATGCGACAACGCATCCCACTGGGTGGCCGCCTGCAGCGGCATGATGATGACGTCGTGTTGGTTCGGACCGGTTGGTGGGCGCGGTTTCAGCAGACCGGTAACGGCGCCGAACCCGGTGCCGGACTGGACTGGACGTGCGCGTCGTGGCTGCGCGACCATGACGTGGCCGCGGTAGCCGCCGACAACCTGATGGTGGAAAACCCGGTTCCGGGCGTCGACGGTGTGTTCTTGCCCATGCACATGCTCTGTCTGCGCGACATGGGCCTGATGCTCGGCGAGTACTGGGATCTCAACGCCCTCGCGGCCGACTGCGCCGCCGACGGCGTCTACGAATTCCAGCTCATCGCACCGCCGCTGCGTGTGACTGGGGCGGTCGGTTCACCGGTAAATCCCATTGCGATCAAGTAGATGTCGGCGATGACCTCGGTGCAGCGTCGGACCCTTCAGGTCGACGGGCTGACCACCGGCTATCTCGAAGCCGGGCACGGTGATCCGGTCGTGCTCCTGCACGGCGGTGAGTTCGGCGTCACCGCCGAACTGTCGTGGGAGCACACCATTCCCGCGCTCGCCGAGCACCACCGAGTGCTGGCACCCGACATGCTCGGCTTCGGCGAGTCGGCAAAGGTCGTCGACTTCACCGACGGCCGCGGCATGCGAATCCGGCACATCGCCCGGTTCTGCGACGCGGTCGGCGTCGACGCTGCGCACTTCGTCGGTAATTCGATGGGCGCGATCAATTTGTTCGTCGACGCCACATCGGGATCGCCGGTGCTGCCTGCGCGCAGCCTCGTGATGATCTGCGGTGGCGGTGAGATTCAACGAAACGAGCACTCAGCTGCGCTGTACGACTACGACGCGACACTGGCCGGTATGAGGCGCATCGTCGCGGCCCTCTTCTTCGATCCCGCCTACCCGAACGACGACGCGTACGTGAAGCGGCGCTACGACTCCAGCATCGCGCCGGGTGCGTGGGAAGCATTGGCCGCGGCCAGGTTCCGCAGACCCGGACTCGAGCCGCCCCCGCTTCCGTCGAGCAAGCGGGCCTACGATCGCATTACCGTGCCGACACTGGTCGTCGAAGGCGCAGACGACAAGCTGCTGCCCTCAGGCTGGGCGGCCGAGATCGCCGCGCAGATTCCACAGGGCCGATCGACGGTGATCGATGGGGCCGGTCACTGCCCGCAAATCGAACAGCCCGGCGCCGTCAACGCATTGCTGTTGGATTTTCTCGGTGATGTGAGCACACGTGCGAGAAGGGATGCAGGTTAGGTGAGCAAGGAACTCGAGGGCAAGGTCGCAGTCGTCACCGGCGGCGCGTCGGGGCTGGGCGAGGGACTGTCACGACGCTTCGCCGCCGTGGGCGCCAAGGTGATCATCGGCGACATCGACCGCGATGCGGGTGCGGCGCTGGCGGACGACATCGGCGCCAACGCCCACTTCGTCGACGCTGACGTGGCCGACCTCGATCAGGTCAGCGAACTGGTGACGACAGCGGTCGAGCGGTTCGGCGGCCTGCACGTGATGGTAAACAATGCCGGCATATCCAGCACCATGCACCGCAGCATCTTCGAAGACGACTTCGCTGATTTCGAGAAGGTCATGGCGGTCAATCTGCGCGCGGTGATGGCGGGCACCCGCGACGCCGCGCGGCACATGCGCGACGCCGGCGGCGGCGGATCGATCATCAACATCACCTCGATCGGCGGCATCCTGGCCGGCGGCGGCGTGCTGACCTACCGGGCGTCCAAGGCCGCGGTCATCCAGTTCACCAAGTCGGCCGCGATTGAATTGGCGCACTGGGAGATTCGTGTCAACGCCATCGCACCCGGAAACATTCGGACCGCGATCGTGCGCAAGTCGGCGACGGGGGAGGACCTCGAGAAGCTGGAAGAATTCGAGGCGAAGATCCGCGAGACGATGCGCAACGACCGGCCGCTGAAGCGCGAGGGTACGGCCGAGGATGTCGCCGAGGCCGCGTTGTACTTCGCGACCGACCGGTCGCGGTATGTGACGGGCACCGTGTTGCCGGTCGACGGCGGCACGGTCGCGGGCAAGGTCATCCAGCGCAAGTCCAGATCGTGATGCTCGTGGCTCGCGAGGGTGCGCAGAGTGTCCAAATTCCGCGGCGTGTCGTGTGCAGACGCGCACGCTCGCGATATGGGGCGGGTTTAAATCAGTCGCTTGACTTAATCGACCGCAGGGCGTTGACTGTGACGGTGACCACAGCCAGGGCCGTGCGCGCCGACCGGGCGAGTACCACGCAAGAGGCGATCCTGAAGGCCGCGGAGCGGCTCTACGCCGAGCATGGCGTCTACGCGGTATCGAACCGGCAGGTCAGCGAGGCCGCGGGGCAGGGCAACAACGCAGCGGTCGGCTACCACTTCGGCACGAAGGCCGACCTCGTCCGCGCCATCGAAAAGAAGCACCGAGCGTCCATCGAGCGCCTGCTCGACCGCAAGGTGGCCGCCATCGGCGACTCCGCCGAGCTTCGTGACTGGATCACCTGCATGGTGTGCTCGTTGACCGAGCATCTGGCCCAGCTCGGCAACCCGACGTGGTACGCGCGGTTCGCCGCCCAGGCGCTGGCCGACCCCGCCTACCAGAAGATCGTCGTCCGCGACGCGCTTGCGTCCCCGGCGCTGGTTCAGGTCGTCGAGGGCATTACCCGGTGCCTGCCCGAACTTCCGATGGCCGTCGTCACCGAGCGCAACATCATGGTGCGCAATCTGATGATGCACACCTGTGCCGACTTCGAGCGGGCCTTCGCCGACGGTGACGGCGTGCCCCGAACCAGCTGGACAGCGGTCGCCTCCGGCCTGATCGACGCGATCGTCGGACTCTGGCAGGCGCCGGTGACGGAGACGCCGACATGAAAGTGACTGTCGACCAAGACAAGTGCGTGTCGTCGGGGCAATGCGTGCTCAATGCCGACGACGTGTTCGACCAGCGCGACGACGACGGCGTGGTGGTCCTGCTCAACGCCCGCCCATCTGCCGGGCAGGCAGACAACGTCCGTAAAGCCGCCGCGGCCTGTCCGGCACAGGCCATCGACATCGAGGAATGACGCAAAAGCCTATGTCTGAGACCCTGACCACCGCCGAATCCGGTGTAACCGCCGACGTTCCCGAGTATCCGATGGAGCGTGACGCGCGATGCCCGTTCGCGCCACCGCCCCGGATGCTCGAGATGAACGAGGCCAAACCTCTGTCTCGCGTCCGGATTTGGGACGGCAGCACACCGTGGCTGATCACGGGTCACGCCGTCGCTCGCGAACTGTTCGCCGACTCGCGGGTCAGCGTCGACGACCGCCGCGACGGTTTCCCGCACTGGAACGAGCACATGCTCTCGACCGTGCACAAGCGGCCGCGGTCGGTGTTCACCTCCGACGCCGAAGAACACACCCGGTTCCGCCGCATGCTGTCCAAGCCCTTCACCTTCAAGCGGGTCGAGGGTCTGCGTCCGGCGATCCAGGAAGTAACCGACGAGTGCATCGACGCGATCCTGTCCGGGCCCCAGCCCGCCGATATGGTCGCCGGCCTTGCGCTCCCCGTACCCACCCGGGTCATCAGCGAAATGCTCGGCGTGCCCTATGAAGACCATGAATTCTTCCAGCACCACGCCAACGTCGGGTTGGCTCGCTACGCCACCGCGGCGGATGGTCAGAAGGGGGCCATGAGCCTCCACCAGTATCTGATCGACCTGGTTAAGAAGAAGATCGATGACCCGTCAGAGGACGCGGTGTCCGACCTGGCCGAGCGGGTCACCGCCGGCGAGATCAGCGTCAAGGAGGCCGCACAGCTGGGCACCGGTCTCTTGATCGCCGGCCACGAAACCACCGCCAACATGATCGGCATCGGCATCCTCGCGCTGCTGGCGAACCCGGAACAAGCAGCGCTGCTTCGTGATTCGGACGACCCCAAGCTCATCGCCAACGCCGTCGAAGAGCTTATGCGCTACCTCTCGATCATCCAGACCGGTCAGCGCCGGGTCGCAATCGAGGACATCGAGATCGCGGGCGAAACCATCCGGGCCGGTGAGGGCATCATCATCGACCTCGCCCCGGCGAACTGGGACAGCACGGTATATCCCGAGCCCGACAAGCTCGACCTCGCCCGTGACGTCGGCCAGCAGCTCGGCTTCGGCTACGGCCGCCACCAGTGTGTCGGACAGCAGTTGGCGCGCGCCGAAATGCAGATCGTCTTCCCGACGCTGCTCAAGCGCATCCCGACACTGAAACTGGCCATCCCGTTCGAAGACGTGCCGTTCAAACACGACCGGCTCGCCTACGGCGTCTACGAACTTCCGGCAACCTGGTAGCCACCGAAACCCTCGACCCCGCAGCCCGATTGGAGAACCGACGATGTCCACACCGACACAGACGCTCTACCCGCCCGAAGGCTTCGGCGCACCCAAGTACCGCAAGGGCCACGCCACCGGTGACTACGGACTACCAGCCGGCACCGAGATCTTCTCCGCCGACAACCACATCTCGGTGGCCGACGACATCTTCTACGAGCGCTTCCCCGAGGAATTGAAGGGCGCCGCGCCACGGATCTGGTACGAGGACGGCGCCTACATGGTCGGCATGAAGGGCAAAGCCTGGACCGGCGGCGATTTCGGCCGGGTACTCATGCAGTACGACGACCTCGCCGGTGCGGCGACTAACAACATCGAGGCCCGCGTGCGGGAACTCAAAGAAGACGGCATCGACAAGGAACTCGCGTTCCCCAACGCCGTCCTGGCGCTGTTCCACTACCCGGACAAGTCGTTGCGCGAACGGGCATTCCGCATCTACAACGAACACATCGCCGATCTCCAGGAGCGCAGCAAAGGCCACTTCTATGGCGTCGGGCTGATCAACTGGTGGGATCCCAAGGGCACCCGCAACACGCTCGAGGAGCTGAAGTCACTGGGCCTGCGGACATTCCTGCTGCCGCTGAACCCCGGCAAGGACGACGACGGCAACATCTACGACTACGGCAGCACCGACATGGACGCTGTGTGGGACGAGATCGAGGCCGCAGGCGTGCCGGTCAGCCACCACATCGGTGAGACGCCGCCGAAGACGCCGTGCCAGTACAACAGCGTCGTCGTCGGCATGATGGTCAACGTCGACTCGTTCCGCGAACAGTTCGCCAAGTACATATTCTCCGGCATCCTCGACCGGCACCCGACACTGAAGATCGGCTGGTTCGAGGGCGGGATCGCCTGGGTGCCGACCGCCCTGCAAGACGCCGAGCACATGCTGGCGTCCTACCGGCACATGTTCAACCATCAGCCCCAACACCCCGTGCGCCACTACTGGGACAACCACATGAGCGCATCGTTCATGGTCGACCCACTCGGGCTCGAGCTCATCGACAAGATCGGGGTAGACAACGTGATGTGGTCGTCTGACTATCCCCACAACGAGTCGACGTTCGGCTACTCGGAGAAGTCGCTGAAGACTGTCGTGGACGCTGTTGGCCCCGAGCCCGCGACGAAGATCGTCAGCACCAACATCAAGAAATTCCTGGGCGTCGAATGACAGTCATCGACATCCCCGACCTGCCGGACACAGCACGCATGTACCGCGAATGCGGTGCCAGGCTGCGTGATTCCATGAAGGACAGGGGCGTCGACGCGCTCGTGCTGCTCGGTAACGGCAACGTCGTCTACGCCACGGGAGCCAGCTGGCCGCTGCTGGACGCCGGTCTCTCGCACATCGAGCGTCCCGTGGCGATCATGCTCGCCGACGACGAACACCCCCATCTGTTCATGCCGCTGCGCGAGGGTTCCAACTCGCAATGCGAGGTCCCAGCCGATCATGTCCACGGCCCGCTGTATCTCGAATTCGACGAGGGCGTTCGGCGTTTCGGCAAGGTGCTGGCCGACCTCGTGCCCCCCGCGGCCACCATCGCCGTCGATGAATTGACCGGAGCCATGCGCCGAGCGCACGGGCAACTGTTCCCTTCCGGTCCGCCATTGGATGCCGCGCAGGTGGTCGGTCCGGCGAAGTTGATCAAGACCATCGACCAGATTTCGTGCATCCGACGGGCGTGCCGCATCACCGAAGAAGCCGCCGCCGATGTGCAGAAGTCGCTCGCACCGGGAGTACGGCAGATCGACCTGTCGGCCGCCTTCGTCCGGCGTGCCTTCGAACTCGGCGCGACGGCCAACATGCTCGAGGCCATTTGGCAGGTGATGCCGAAGACCAAGGCCGACGGCACCTGGACCACCACCGGCGATCTGGCTCTGCCCCTGCTGACCAGCGAGCGTGAACTGCACAGCGGTGACGTGCTGTGGACCGATGTCAGCATCACTTTCAACGGCTACTGCTCGGACTTCGGACGCACCTGGATCGTCGGGGATGACCTATCGGCCCGCCAACAAGCCCAATACGACAGGTGGCGCGAAATAATCGACGCCGTGCTCGCCGTCACCAAGGCCGGGGCGACGTCAGGAGATCTGGCCCGCGCAGCCATCGCCGCCAACGGCGGCACCAAGCCGTGGCTGCCGCACTTCTACCTGGGGCACGGCATCGGCACCAACGCGGCCGAAATGCCGATGATCGGAACGGATCTCGGTGAGGAGTTCGACGACAACTTCGTCTTTCCCGCCGGCATGACATTGGTTCTGGAGCCGGTGGTCTGGGAGGACGGCACCGGCGGCTATCGAAGCGAGGAGATCGTGATCGTCACCGACCACGGCAACACACGCATTACTGATTACCCCTACGCACCCTACGGACGGCCATGATGGGCACCGAGATACTGCCCGACCCCAAGACTCTGCGCAGCGGCCGTCGTGAGCGGGTGCTCGCGCAGATGGCGGCCCACGACATCGACATCCTGGTCCTCGGACGGCAGGCCAATGTCCGCTACGTCACCGGCGCCCCACAGCTCTGGGTGGCGGGCACCAGACCGTTCGGCCCGATCTGCGAAGTGATCCGCGCGACCGGCGACATCCATCTCAACAGCACATGGGACGAGGGCATCCCCGACGAGATCACCCATGACCATCTCTACGGTCTGGCTTGGAACCCGATGACGTTGATCGAGGTCCTCAAAAGGCTGCCCGGCGCTTCGGACTTTCGCCGCGTCGGAACCGATTCGCTGACACCGACATTCGCGCAGCTGCTGCCCATGGCCTTCCCGAATGCCGAGCTGATCGACGCCGAGCCCGCGCTGCGGGCAGCCCGCCGGACCAAGACGGCAGATGAGGTCGGCGTGCTGCGCGGTGCCCTCGGAGTCGCCGAACACGCCCTCCAAGCGGCTCGCTCGGAACTGGCGCCCGGTGTCACCGAGCAGTCGTTGACCGGTGCGCTTCTGGAAGCGATGGCCGCCGGCGGCGTCACCACGCCCGCCACCCAGGACGGCGCGTGGATCACGCCCAAGGACCATTCCTGGCGTCGCGGTTCGGCGAACAGTCGGGTTGCCGAGGGGGACCTGGTCGCGTTCTCGGCCGGCGCGCTGGCCGACGGCTATGTCGGCGAGGTGGGCCGGACGTTCCCGGTGGGTGACGTGCCCGGGGCCGACGACCTGTTCCGGCGCTCGAATGCCTTGTGGGAACGCCTTATCAACGCGTGCAAGCCCGGCAGACCGGCAAGCGATCTGCTGTCGGCGTACGAGGCGGCGGGCGAGCCGCTGCCGGTGACGCCGGTGGCGCACGGCCTCGGTCTGGGCTTCGACCCGCCGGTGGTGTCGGCGGATCTACCGGAAACCTGCGCCGCCGAGCACTTGGAGCCGGGTATGGTCTTGGCGGTCACCGGATACGTGTGGCAGTCCGGTGTCGGAGCGGTGTTCTCGAGGGAAGCCGTGCTGATCGGCGAGGACGGGGCCGAGGTGTTGACATCGAGCCACGGCGCTGTCGAAGCGACGGCCTGATGGCTCCTGGCGAACCTCCTCCACCGCAGGAGATCGTCCTCTACGAGAAGGACCGCGATACCAAGATCGCGACGATCACGTTCAATCGTCCCGACTACCTCAACGCGCCGACGTCCGCCGCACGGTTGCGGTATGCCGACCTGTTGCGTGGTGCGACGGTGGACGACGACGTGAAGGTGGTCGTGATCCGGGGCGTCGGAGACGACCTCGGCAGCGGAGCCGATCTGCCGGATTTCATGGCGGGCACCGAGGACGACCGGCTCGCGGAACTCCGCGTGGACGACCCCGACGTCACCTATCCGCCGAAGGAGTCCTTCCGGCACGGCGCGACGATGGGTCAGTGGTACGCCAACGCAGCGGCGGGCAATCGGGCGTTGCAGGAGCTCAAGAAGATCAGCATCGTGGAGGCCAAGGGCTACTGCTACGGCTGGCATTTCTATCAGTGCGCCGACGCCGATCTGGTGATCTCCAGCGACGACGCGCTTTTCGGCCATCCGTCGTTTCGGTACTTCGGCTGGGGACCCCGGATGTGGACGTGGGTGCTGACGATGGGGTTGCGGCCTTTTCAGGAGATGGTGTTCACCGGCCGGCCGTTCACCGCCGACGAGATGCTGGCATGCAATTTTCTCAACAAGGTCGTGGCCCGCGACCGCCTTGAGGCCGAGGTCGAGAAGTACGCGCTGGCATGCGCGCGGAACCGGCCGGTGGACAGCATTTTTCAGCAGAAAGTCTTCTTCGAGATCGTCAAGCAATTTCAGGGTGAGTACCTGGGCAGCCTGCTGTCGGCCGCCTTCGAATCGATGGGCGGGTCCGCCCAGCCCGACTCGGGTGACTTCATGCTTGGCGACGCGATCGATGCGGGCCTCGCCGACTCGGTCAATGCCAACGACGAGAAGTTCCCACCCGAATTCCGGCTGAGCAAGTCGAACCGGAAGAAGAAGAATTAGTGCTTCCGCTCGACGGTTACACCATCATCGATCTTTCCGTCGGTATCGCTGGTGCCTACTGCACAAAGCTGCTCGCCGACGGCGGCGCCACCGTCGTCAAAGCCGAACCGCCAGAAGGCGATTCACTGCGCCGATGGTCGGCATCGGGAACCCCGATCGAACCCGGCCAGGACGGCGCCCTGTTCAGCTTTCTCGCCTGTTCCAAGCACAGCGTCGTCGTCGATCCGGATAACGTCGACGACGTCGACGTGCTGCGTCGTCTCGTCACGTCGGCCGATGCGGTGGTGTGGTCGCGCGGCTCGCGCATCGCCACGCTCGACGAATTCACCCCGACAGCTTTGGTTGAAGCGAATCCACACCTGACCGTCACGGCGATCACGCCGTTCGGCCTCGAGGGTCCGTGGGCGGACAAACCCGCCACCGAATTCACCACCCAAGCATGGTCGGGCGGCATCATCGGTCTCGGCAGGGGCGCGCAGGACCGCGCGCCGGTGTTCGTCGCGGGGCAGATCGGCGAATGGCTCGCGGGCGCATACGCGGCGGCGGGTACGGTCACGGCGGGAAGCGGGCTGGTCGACGTGTCGATGCTCGAAACGCAGATCCTCAGCCTCACTTACTATTCCGTTTCGTTCACCGATGCGCTTGGCCGGCCGTTCCGCGATCGCAGGCGGCTGACGATCCCCGGCGTCGCGATCGCGGCGGACGGACTGGTGGCGCTGGGCTGCGGCACCGCCCAGCAGTGGTTCGACCTGTGCGCCATGGTTGGTCACGACGAGTGGATCGACGAGCAGTCGGAGCTGTCCATCACCGAGCAGGCCAACATTCACGCCGATGAAATCTATGCGTGGGTGCGCGAGAACACCGTCGACGACATCCTCGAGCTGTCGTCAGCGTTCCGGATCCCCAACGCTCCGGTCGGGAACGGGGCCACCGTCACGTCGTTCGACCAGTTCGTCGAGCGCGGCACGTTCGTCACGAACCCCCGCGATGGGTTCACCCAACCGGGGCCGCCTTACCGCGCGACGCCGTCCCTCGTGCGGGCCCCGCGACCCGCCCCACGGCTGGGCGAGCACACCGACCACTACCGCCGAAACCAACACATGGGCGCGAAAGAGAACCGAAATCACGCCCGTTTGCGGGTTTGGGCGAATCAGGCGTTCCCGTTCGAGGGCGTCCGCGTGCTCGACATGACCAGCTTCTGGGCCGGCCCATCGTGTACCCATGCGCTGGCGCAGCTGGGCGCCGAGGTCATCCACGTCGAGTCGACGGCCCGCCCCGACGGCACCCGGTTGATCGCGGGCGTGCCGATGACCGAGGAGCAGTGGTGGGAACGTTCACCGATCTTCTCGGGGCTGAACACCAACAAGAAGAGCGTCACGCTGGACATCCGCAACCCGCGCGGGGTCGAGCTGCTGCATCGGCTGGTCAAGACCTGCGACGTCATCGTGGAGAACTACACACCGCGTGTGCTCGACCAGATCGGGCTCGACTTCGACACCGTGCATCGGCTGCGCCCCGACGCCATCATGATGCGCATGCCCGGTTTCGGGCTCGACGGCCCCTGGCGGGACAAGCCCGCGTTCGCTTACGTCATCGAAGACGCCTCCGGAATCACCTGGCTCACCGGCCATCCGGACCAGAACCCGGTCGAGCCCTACGCCGTCGGCGATCCGAACGCCGGCGTACACGGCCTCAACGCGCTGGTGCTCGCGCTGGCACACCGGCGCCGCACCGGCGAAGGCGTCCTGATCGAAGCCGCGATGGTCGACGCCGCGCTCAACGTCGCCGCCGAACAGGTCGTCGAGCACTCCGCCTACGGCACGCTGTTGCACCGGCAGGGCAACCGCGGGCCCACCGCAGCGCCGCAGAACCTGTACCGCACCGGCGAACTCGACGAGTTCAGACGGCCCGACGACTGGGTCGCGATCGCGGTGGCCTCCGACGAGCAGTGGGCGAACCTCGTTGCCGCACTGGGCAACCCCGACTGGGCCACCGACGACCTGGCGACCGCGGAGGCCCGGCGGCTGCACCACGACGACATCGACGGACACCTGAGCCGCTGGTGCGAGGCACGCACCGGTGACGAGATCGTGCACACGCTGTGGGACGCAGGTGTGCCCGTGGCCAAGGTCATGCAGCCGCATCGGGTCGCCGACCTGCCGCAGATCGTCCACCGCGGGTTCTATGAGCGCGTCGATCATCCCGTGAACCCCGCCGCCAGGCACAGCACGCTTCCCATGCGGTTCTCGGCCGGGCCCAAGCGCTTTCACCGCAGCTCCGCGCCGCTTCTGGGACAGCACAACTACGAGGTGCTCTCCGGGCTCGGCCTTGGTGACGACGAGATCGCCGAACTGGCCGACCGGGGCGTCATCGGGACGGCGCCCGCAGGGCTTGCCATTCGCACCACCAAGACTGGTTAACTCATCACGTGGCCATCGATCCGTCGAACATCCTGCTGACCGGGCGCGTAGCCGTCGTCACCGGTGGGGGAGAGGGCATCGGGCGTGGCATCGCTGAGGGGCTCGCCGCGTTCGGCGCCACGGTGGCGATCTGGGAACGCAACCCGGAAACGTACGCGTCGACCGCAAAGGTGGTCGGTGGTCTCGGCATCGAGACCGATGTGCGTGACAGCGTCCAGGTCGATGCCGCACTGGAGCGCACCGCCAATGAGCTTGGCACCGTCAGCATCCTGGTCAACAACGCCGGCGGCGTGTTCGCCTCAGCGCTGCTCGAGACCACCGAAAACGGCTGGGACGCCCTGTACAAGTCGAACCTGCGCCATGTCTTCCTCTGCACACAGCGGGTGGCGCGCCGCCTCGTTGCGGCCGGCCAGCCGGGAAGCGTCATCAACGTGACATCCATCGAGGGCGTGCGGGCGGCGCCCGGTTATGCGGCCTATGCCGCTGCCAAGGCCGGAGTCGTCAACTACACCAAGACCGCCGCGCTCGAACTGGCCACTCGGGGCATCCGCGTCAACGCGCTGGCACCCGACCTGACCCTCACCGAAGGGCTGCTGCGCGTTTCGCCGGACGGCGTTTCCGACAGCGCAAGGCACATGATCCCGATGGCGCGCCCCGGACATGTCGACGAAATAGCGTCTGCGGCAGTCTTTCTCGCATCCGATATGTCCAGCTACATCACCGGTCAGACGATCCACGTCGACGGCGGAACCCACGCCGCAGCCGGCTGGCACCACAACCCGCAGACCGGCGACTATCAGCTCGGTCCCGGCTGAGCTTCCGGCAACTCGGGATCTACTCGCGGCTCACCCAGCCTGGCGCGGATCGCGCCCCACGGGTCGGCATATTCGCCCGGAGAATTCCGGTACGGGGCCCGGCTGGCCAGGAATGCCCGCGCCAGCGGGACCACGGGCCGCAGGAGATGGCGCTTCCAGCCCATGCGGTCGCGCACCTCGGTCAGCATGTCCGGCCACGAATGGTGTTGGAAGCCAAGCGCTTCCTGCGCCCGCGCGGTGTCCATCCAGTCGGTGAGGTACCAGCCGTCGTCGTCGTTCGGATCGCCGGGCCGGCCCTCCGGAATGGCGCCGGGCAAGCCCAACGCTGCGGCCAGCGCTGCCCCGACGTCCTTCGCCAGGTGCTTATGCGAGTCGTCCCCGGCGATCAGCAGGATCTCGCCCACGACGTCGGCGGAGGTGGCCGCCGCGAAGGCGGCCGCGACATCGCGCACATCGACGGTGTGCATGCGCCCGTCGGTGGGGAGGATGGCTTCGATGAAGATCGCGTCGCCCCCCAGCGGTAAAGCGCCGAGGTCCGCGCTGAGCACTCCACCCAGTCGCAGCACCACCCAATCGAGGCTCGACGCTCGCACGAACTCCTCGGCCGCGAGCTTGGTGCCGCTGTACAGGTCGACCGCCCGCGTCGGGGTGTCGGCGCGGACCACGTCGCTGAACCGGTAGGGGTTGCGCGAACCGTAGACGGCGTTGCTCGAGGCCTGGACGAAGCGGGGCGGGTTGGGCTGCGCTTCGGCGGCGCGCACCAAGGCCATCGTGGCGCCGACGTTGACCTTGCGGGCCAGGTCGGGATTGCGGTACAGCGTCGGCGGAATCACGGCGGCCAGGTGGACGATCGCCGACGGTGACACCTCAGACAGCAGACGATCGACGCCGGCTGCATCGGTCAGGTCCGCCCAGCGGACCTCGACACCGGCGGGCAGGGCGCCGGCCTTCTTGCGGTTGGCGGGGGTGTCGAGCTCCGCAATCACCACGTCACGGCCGTCGGCGGCTAGCCGCTTGACGGTTTCGGATCCGACCAAGCCGAATCCGCCTGTGACGACAACAGTGTCCGACATCCGCCCCCCTTGGCCTGGAAATGACATTCTCGGCATCCGAGAGTACCATATTCGCTGGTAAGCCAAGGCGACGGGTACGGACCTCCGCGCCCGGGTATGCGGATTTAAGACTCGGACGCAGGGGAAGCGATGGGCGACAAAGACGGTAACTCGACAGACCGGGACGAATCCGCCAAGTGGGATCCGGTTTTCACCGAGCAGATCAAGAATTGGGTCGGTCCGCTTGTGAAGCGGTACTTCCGGTCGGAGGTGCGCGGCCTGGAGGCGATTCCGCCTGCCGGCGGCGCGTTGCTCGTGTCGAACCATTCCGGCGGCATGCTGACTCCCGACGTCCTGGTTTTCGTGCCGGCATTCTATGAGAAGTTCGGTTTCGACCGCCCTGTCTTCACACTCGCGCACTCCGCGATCTTCGTGGGGCCGATGGGCCAGTGGCTGCACCGTGCCGGCGTCATCGAGGCTAACCGGGAAAATGCCGAGAAGGTGTTGCGGGCGGGCGCACTTGTACTGGTCTTTCCCGGCGGTGACTACGACTCATATCGCCCGACCTTCGAGAACAAGATCGACTTCGCCGGCAGGAAGGGTTACGTGCGGACCGCCATCGAGTCGGGTGTGCCGATCGTCCCGATGGTGTCCATCGGCGCGCAAGAGACGCAGCTTTTCCTCACACGCGGGAACTGGCTGGCGAAACGGCTAGGGCTGAGGCGACTGAGGGCCGAGATCCTGCCGGTCAGTGTGGGCTTTCCGTTCGGGCTGAGCGTGTTCTTCCCGCCCAACATCCCACTGCCCACGAAAGTGGTGACGCAGGTGCTGGAGCCGATCGACGTCGTCAAGCAATTCGGGGAGGACCCCGATGTCGATGCGGTCGATGCTCATGTCCGCGAGGTGATGCAGACTGCGCTCGACGAGCTGGCCAAGCAGCGCCGGTTCCCGATCCTGGGCTAGCTGGCTACCGGCCTGGCCGGTGCCATGGCCGTGCCGACCACCGCAAGCTCCGCGGGAAGCCCTGCTGCGCGCCGAATTTCGGAGAGCCCGTGGATCATCGCATCGGTGGCTTCGTGCACGTCGTCAAAGGTGCGGTCATCAGAGAGTATCGAGATGTCGACCTGGTCGACGTAACTCCAGACCGTCATGTTGAATGCGCTGCCCGGCGACAGGACGCCGATCGAATAGATCTCGCTCACCGGGGCGCCGCCGATATGTCCGCGTTCACGAGGTCCCGGCACATTCGAGACCGCGACGTTCATGATGCTGTTGCGGGCGGCGTGTCGCGACTGCCACCGGAACAATGTGGGGGCGAAAGGCGGTGGCAGGTATTCCATCATCTTGCCCTGCAATTCCGGGCCCATTAGTTCGTAGTTCTCCTTGGCGCGCGCCGTCGCAAGGGCCGTCAGTCGCACCCGCCCGAGCGGGTCGTCGATGTGCACCGGGAGCGACACCGACAACCCGCCGATCTGGTTTCCGGTGATGCGGTCGGGGGACTTGTCGGTCGCCACCGGAACCGAGGCCAGGATGGGCCGGTCTGAGCGACCGTCGTAGCGCAGCAATAGTTCTCGCAGACCCCCGGCCGCCATCGCCAACACGATGTCGTTGAAGGTCACCCCGAGATGTTTTGCGGTCTCTTTGACGTCGGCCAGGGACAAGGATGCCGTTGCGAACGTTCGCACCGGCGAGACGACGTGGTTGAGGAATGTCGGTGGCGCCTTGAACATCTTCGCCATGTCGGGATGGTCGCCGTATTCGCGGGAGCGCCGGCGGACCCGGGCGATTCCTCGCACGGCGTCGCGTACCAGGTTGGGCAGCGCGGCCAGGTTCTGGGCGTGGTCGCGGGCCGCTGACCGCAGCAACTCGCCCTTGACCGGTGGCTCACATGTCATGTAGTCGTCGCGTTCGTCCTGCTCCCCGCCGGCCAGGTCCATCAGCCGGGCGAGCAAGTTGGCCGAGGCGACCCCGTCGGCGAGCGTGTGGTGCACCTTGCCGATCAAGGCGAACCGGTTGTCGGCCATTCCCTCGGCGAAGTGAAACTCCCACAGAGGCCGACTGCGATCCAACGGCGTGCTGGCGATCTCTCCGATGACCTGATCGAGTTCGCGACGGCCGCCGGGGCTGGGCACCTGCACCCGGCGCAGGTGGTAATCGAGGTCGACGTCGCAGTTCTCCATCCACATCGGGTGGTGCATCTTGTACGGGATGTCGATGAGCCGGTAGCGCAGCGGGTCGAGAAGATGCAGACGTCGTTGGATGGTCCGGCGGAACACCTCGAAGCTGTATTCGCCGTCGTATTCGGCGGCGTTGATGATCGCGACTTTGAGCGTGTGCGTGTGCAGGTTCGGGGTCTCGCTGTAGAGCAGCATGGCGTCCATGCCGTTGAGTCGCTTCACGCCCCACCCCTTTGCCGCCGTCGTCAGTTCCATGCAACCACCCCGGTGGCCGCAGCTGGTCAGTTTCTCCTGACTCAGTGGCTCCAGCCCTCGACGGCCTGTTCGTCGAAGGTGCGGTCGATGCGCTCGAACCGCCGGCGGATCGAATCGCGGGAGGCGCGGTGGGGCAGGATGTAGAGCCGGTTGGCCAGCAGGGAGTCGGCCGTCAGACGCGCCACGTCCTCGGTGCGTACGTCCACGTCCGTGGGTGTCATCATCGGCGCCAGGCCAGCGACGGTTTCCTCGGTGTGGTCGCTTCGGGCGCCGTAGTCGCCGCTGCGGCTGCGCTCGGAGTTGGCCATCAGCGGGGTGTCGACGATCATCGGGCACAGCACCGATACGCCGATGCCCTCGGCCTTCAGTTCCCGGGACAGGCCCTCGGCCAGCGCGACGACGCCGAACTTGGCGACGGAGTACGGCCCGAGCCCGGCGTTGCCGACCATGCCGGCGAACGACGACGTGAAAGCGATGTGACGGTCCCCGCCCTGTTGACGCAGGCGCGGGAGGAACACTTCGACACCGTGAATGGGGCCCCACAGGTCGACGTCGATCACCCACCGCCAGTCGCCGTGGGTGATGTCGGCGATCGGCCCCGCGTAGGCGATGCCCGCATTGTTGAATACCAGGTTCACCTCGCCGAGCAACCGGAACGCCTCCTCGGCGAGATGCTCGACCGAGTCGAGCTGGGTGACGTCGCAGACGACGCCGTGCGCCTCGCCGCCGTCGGCGCGCAACTGCTCGACTGCTCGATCCAGAGCGGCGCGGTCGATGTCCGCGATCACGACCCGCGCGCCGCGCCGCGCGAACTCCTTGGCAGATGCCAGGCCGATCCCGCTCGCCCCGCCGGTGATGACCGCTCCGCGTCCGTCGAATGTCTCCACGGCGCGAACACTATCCGGCCGGTCAAGTGTTACGGCCCGTCCAGCGGTCAGAAACCGCACCAGGTCCGCCTGAATTTTCGAATGGCGATGTAGGGATCGGCATCGGATGCGGTGAAGTAGAAGTAGTTGTCGTCGTTCTCGCCGGAGCCGCTGTTCATGACGGTGGGCGTAAACCGCAAGAGCGACGATTTTCGGGAAATCACGTAGGCCGGCTCTGTGATGAGAAGCCAGGCCCATGCTGTCAGGCGAACGCCGGTAACACCTTGTCGGCGAACAGATGTGCGTATTCGACGAAGCGCTCAGCAGGCAGACCCGGCGGCCGCATCATCATGAAGTGCTCGAGCGGGATCTGCTCCTGCATGGCCCTGAAGTGGGCGACGGCCTGCTCGGGCGTCATGATCTGCAGGACGCCGCTGCGCTTGAAAGCTTCAATGTCCATCGCCTGCTGCATCGCCGGGTTGTCCATACCGATCGCGTTGTCTTCGTTCATCCACGCCCCGTAGGTGGAGGACACATGATGGTAGTAGGGAGCCAGCTCTTCCATGGCCCGCTCGGGGTCATCCGCCACGGTCACGAACAGTCCGGGAATGCGAATCGCCGCGCTCGCCGCATCCTTGCCGTGCTGTTTGAGTTTGTCGATATAGCGGTCGCAGAACTCGGCGTTGCCGAGGTAGCCGTCGGCGTGGGCTGCCACCCGGTCCAGCGCCCGGTCGGTGAAGCCGCCAATGTAGAGCGGGATATGACCACGCGGTGGCGGCGGCATGATCCGCGCCTCGATAACGGTGTAGTGGCGGCCTTGGAAGGTCACCGTCTCGCCGGCCCACAGCGCGCGCACAATGTGGAGGAATTCATCGAAACGATTGCCGCGCAGGCTGAATCGCTCGCCATACATGTCGTATTCGCGGCGGCGATAACCGATCGCCAGCGCCGCGTCGAACCGCCCGTCCGACAGGATGTCGAGAACGGCGCATTCCTCGGCGAAGCGGACCGGGTGATAGAGCGGGCCGATCGCGAGGCCGATGCCGATGCGGATGGTCGACGTTCTCGCCGCCATCGCGCCCAGTGCGATGTTCGGTGCCGGCAGGTATCCGTCGTCAGCGCCGTGGTGTTCGGGCACCCAGGCGCCGCCGAAGCCCACGGTTTCCGTCCATGCGACGAGGTCGAGGGTCTCCCCGTAGACCTCGCTCCATGGCCGGCGCCACTGCTCGGGGTTCCGGAAGTCGTAGAGGTAGCCGAAGGTCAGAACCATCGCGTCACGAGGCGATCATGTCCAATGCGGCCCGGGGTGTCGAGGTCGATGAACGCCGCCGAATACAGTTGCGCCAGAGCGAGCCAGATGTCGGCACCCTGCCAAGCATCGCCGCGGTGAACACGGTGGCGGGCCCGGAGCTGGCCGATAGGTCAGCTCCAGGCGGGCCCGCTTGTTCGTACCGTCGTCGCGCACCGCTACCCGGACGCTGTCGACCACCGCGCCGGGATGGTGAGCGGCCAGCGCTGCCGTCATCCAGCCGGCGCTGATGTCGTCCCAGCCCTGCGGGGTCGACCGCTCCGCGAGTGTCACGGGTTGCCGCTACTTGAGGCAGCTGCCGCCGTCGATTGGCAGCGCAACGCCGGTGATGTAGCGCGATTCGTCCGACGCCAGGAACAGCACGGCGTTGGCGACGTCCTCGGGTTCGACCCAGCCGATGGGCAGCGTGTGCATCAGCTGGCCGACGACCTTCATGTCGTCGGGGCCTGGGTTCTCCAAATCGGGACGGAACAGCTTCATAGTGCCCTCGTTCATGAACAGCGGGGTGTTCACGTTCGTGGGGCACACCGAGTTGACCCGGATGTTCTGTGCGCCGAGCTCGACAGCGAATGTTTTCATCACACCGAGCACACCGTGCTTGGCGGCAATGTAATGGCCGGTGTGGGGATATGCCTTGAGCCCGCCGACCGAGCTGGTCAGGATGATCGAGCCGCCGCGTCCGCCGGCCAGGATGTGGGGGACGCCAGCCTTGACTGTCTTCCATACGCCACCGAGGTTGACGTCGATCATGTCGGTCCAGTCTTCTTCGTTGGTCTTGTCCAGTGTCTCGCCGCCGTTGCCGATCCCGGCGTTGGCGACGATGATGTCCAGCCGGCCCAGCTGCTCGACGCCGGCGTCCACCGCAGCCTTGAGCGCGTCGAAGTCACGGGTGTCGACCTCGGCGGTGTAGATGCGTCGGTTCAATCCCTTGACCAGATCGGCGGTTTCGGCGAGATCCTCGGGAGTGGCGAGCGGGATTTGCACGGTGTCAATCTGCTTACAGATATCGACGGCGATGATGTCGGCGCCTTCTTCGGCCAGTCGAACCGCGTGCGCGCGGCCCTGACCGCGGGCAGCGCCGGTGATGAAAGCGACCTTGCCTTCAACACGTCCTGTCATTTTCCAACCTCAATTCGTAGTTACTGGAGAGGGTTTCACTTGAGTACAGCGGGCAGGGATTTCCACCCGCGGACAGTCGAGGTGGGGGAGAGCGTCGCGTTGGTGAGGTCGACGTCCCATTCAGGGAATCGCTTGAGGATTTCCTCGAGGGCGACGCGTCCCTCAAGCCGGGCCAGTGCCGATCCAAGGCAGTAGTGTGTTCCGACGCTGAATGCCAAGTGCTGGCGGGGTTCTCGGTGGATATCGAAAACGTCGCCGTCGGGCGGGAATTGGCGATGGTCGCGGACCGCGGCGCCGATCAGCAGCATCATCGCGCTGCCCTCCGGCACGATTCGGCCGTGAATCTCCACGTCGCGCGTCACGTACCGCGAGACATGCGGGGCGGGCGGCTCATAGCGGAGCAGCTCCTCGATCGCCTGCGGGATCAGCGCCGGGTTCTCGACGAGCTCGCGGCGCTGGCCGGGATGTTCTGCCAACACCTTTCCTGCCCAACCGATCAAACGTGTCGTCGTTTCGTTGCCCGCACCGGCCACCACGTTCAGGTAGGTCAGCAGTTCCTGGCGCGTTAGCTTGCGGGTGGTACCCGTCTCGTCGAGGAACTCGGCGTTGAGGAGCTCGGTCATGATGTCGTCCGACGGGTGCTCAGCACGCCAGTCGATGTAACTCTCGAAGATTTCGCCGAGAACCATGCTGCCGTGCTCTTTGTGCTTCATGGGCTTGCCGGCCTCGGTGCGCAACTGCGCGTCGGCGTTGTCGCGGATCATCTCCTGGTCGTCTTCCGGTATGCCCAACAGCGCGCCGATCACCTTCATCGGCATCTGTGCGCCGAGGTCAGCGACGAAGTCGAACCTGTTGGAGCCGATGAGCGGATCGAGACTCTGCGCGCAGTACTCCCGAATCACCGGCTCGAGGGCGTTGACCTTGCGCGGGGTGAACATCCGGGCCAGCAGCTTGCGGTGGATGTCGTGGATCGGTGGATCTTCGAAAATCACCGTGCCGGGCGGGATTTCGATGTCGGCTTTGATCAATTCGACGATCGCGCCGCGGGCCGAGCTGAACGTCTCGTGGTCGATCAGCGCCTTGGTCACGTCAACGAAACGGCTCAGCGCATAGAAGTCGTGCCGGTCGTTGTAGTACAAGGGTGCTTCTTCGCGCAGCCGCCGGAATGTCGGGTACGGATCAGCGTTGATGCTGACCTCATACGGGTCGAAGTAGACGTCCGCTACTTCGGTGCTGCTGGCGGGCACGGTGTGGCCTTTCACGGAGACCATGGCGGCATAAGACAGATGCGCGGCAACTGTCTCACAAACTCTGTCACCAGCCGTGCGCGGGTGTCAATGGGACGATACTTTTCTGCAATTTATCCTCTCCGCTTGGTAGAACAGCCTTCTCTTGTTGCCGCGCTCACGTCGCAATCCTCAGCAAGGCCTCCTGGCCGTACGACGCGACCAAGTCGCCGCTCTCGGTCAGCACATCGCCGCGGCCAAAGCAGCGGCCATGGGCGAGCAGCGGGCTGTGCTGGCGAAAGAGCAACCAATCGTCGGTGCGAAGCGGTCGGTGAAACCACAGCGTGTGCGTCGTGACGGCCGACGTGAACTGCGTGCCGTTGCCGCGCTGGCTCAGGCCTGCCATCGGCCGCAAGGCCGTGCCGATCAGGGTGAGATCGGTCGCATACGCGACAAGCGCGGGCCCGAGTCCGGGGCCGACTTCCGGTGTGCGCATCCAGAATTCGAACTCCGGCGGGCCCGTTGTAGTGGCATTGAGATCGTCGACGGCTCGCGTCTCCCACGGAATGAGATCGAGGGTGAGACGGTGTTCGGCGCCGAGCATCGGCGGAACGTTAGCGATGTGTTGATGTTCGGGCCCATCCTCGACGACATGCATGCAGACCGAGCTGGTGGCCAGCACACGGGCTTTTTGCCGGCCCGTCACCGTCAGCGTCGCGAACGATCGGCCCTCGTGGTGCAGCACCGCCTCATACGCGACCGGCTCGTCGGCGCGTCCCTCCCGCGCGAACACGGTATGCAGTGACTTCACCGCCTTGTCGGGGCATACCAGGCGGGCGGCCTGAATCAGCTGGCCAAGCAGCTGGCCACCGAACAGCCGGTGGTATTCGAGCTGCTGATTGCGGCCGGTGAAGACGGCAGGCCGCGGTGCCTGGCCGCTGCTGTCGAGCGATGCCGGCTCGAGCTGGAAGCACTCCAGCAAGTCGGTCCAGAGATCGGGCACAGCGCCCAGTGTAAGCCGAGTTCTTCGGTTAGGAGAACGTAATTCTCAGCCTAGGCGGCGAACCCCTGAGAGCAGAAATCCCATACTTCGTCGGCGGTGATGGGATGGCCTGCTTCGTCGTCGCTGTCGCCTGCGGACTGCGCCGCGTTGAACATGACGGTCTGCATCGTCATCGCCGCCATCCGCTTGGGGTTGATGCTGGGGCGCAGCTTCCCAGCGGCAGCGGCGTCTTCCATCAGCTCCGTGAGCAGGGCCAGCAGCGGCGCGTGGGCGATTTTGACCTCGGACGGGTGCGAGACCAGCAGACGGGGGGCGAAGTCGGTGAACAGCGGTCGCTTCGCTGTCGGATCCGGACGTGAGGACTCGAAAAGCAGCTGGATCGCGACCTTCAAGCGTTCCATCGGGTCGTCGTGGCTGGCGGTGGCGGCGCGGATCTGGTCGGCCGATCGGCTCAGCGCGTCCTCGAACAGCGCGAGAAGGAGCTCGTGTTTGCCGTCGAACTGCAGGTAGAAGCTGCGAAGCGACTGACGCGAACGGTCGACGACCTCTTGCACGGTGAAGTCGGTGCTGCCCTTTTCGATGATGATGGCCTGGGCGGCGTCGAGGAAACGCTGAACCCGTTGAGCGGCCCGGAGCTTCGCTGTCTTGATCGACCGTTCGACCGCGCGCTGTTTCCAGGCGGGTTCTTCGCTGGGGTTTGTCACCGGCGGCTCAGATGGTTGCCGATTGGTGAGAACATGAACTGACTGTACCGGAGAACGTCTTGCCATTGCGGTCCTCGACCCCCTCGCGGCCAACGTGTCGGAGATTGTAACTTTCTCAACATGAGAATACTATTCTCATCCTATTCAGGATGGAAGTCCTTCCATATCCTTGCCGACCGGCTGGGAGTGCCGTGCAGCTGACATTTGACGCCGACGTCGAAGCGTTTCGCGCCGAGTTCGTGGCCTTCCTCGACGAGCATTTGCCGTCGGAAGCCGAGGCGCTGGATCGCTCGTGGTCGAGCAGCGACGTCCCCGACTGGGCTCGTCGCTGGCAGCGGCTGATGTTCGACAACGGCTGGCTGGTGCCCGGCAATCCGCCACGGTTCGGTGGTCGCAACGCGACAATCCTGCAGCAGTACGCGTATCAACTGGAACTCTCCCGGCGACGGATTTACCAGACCTACAACCCGCAAGGCGTCGGAATTATTGCCGCGTCGCTGATTTCCTTCGGGACCGAAGAGCAGCAACAGAAGTGGGCGTTACCGATTCTGCGTGCGGAAATCACCGCGTCGCTGGGCATGAGCGAACCAGGGGCCGGCTCGGATCTGGCGTCGCTTCGGACCAGGGCCGTCCGTGACGGAGACCACTTCGTGGTC
Organism: Mycobacterium sp. 1274761.0; assembly: GCF_001668615.1. Classification (GTDB taxonomy): domain Bacteria; phylum Actinomycetota; class Actinomycetes; order Mycobacteriales; family Mycobacteriaceae; genus Mycobacterium. The sequence goes on along the minus strand of NZ_LZMC01000026.1, from coordinate 7,826 downwards.
AACGGTCAGAAGGTGTGGACGTCCGGTGCTCACGATGCCGACGTGTTGCTGGCCTTTGTGCGAACCGACTCAGATGCTCCGAAGCATAAGGGCATCAGCGCGCTGATGATCCCCACTGACACCGAAGGAGTGGCGCGCCGGCCGTTCTCATCGGCGTGCGATGTCGACGACCTCGACTTCAACGAGGTGTTCTTCAGCGATGTGCGGGTGCCGGCCGAGAATCTCGTCGGGCCTCTCAACGAGGGCTGGCGGGTGGCCAACGGATCACTCGGGCACGAGCGAAACATGTTGTGGCTCAGCTACGCTGACCGGCTACAGGAATTCGTCGAGGACTACCCTCGTTCGGCCGCGCTGGACCGCGACAATTACGCCCGGCTGGTGATGGACAATCAGGCGCTGCGGCTGCTCGGCTCGATTGCGCTGTCGCGTGCGGCGCGTGGCGACGAGGACCTGACGGCGGCGTCGGTGCTGAAGCTGTTCGGCTCAGAGGCGTCACAGAAAGCGTCGGAGTATGCGCTGTCGGCGGTCGGCGCCGACGCGCTGGCCCATCCGGCGGTCTCAGGTCGGTACTCGGCGTTCCACCTCGACCTCTACCGGTCTGGCTGGTTTGAGCGCTACATCCGGTCGTTCGGCGGCACGATCGCCGGCGGCACCTCAGAAATCCAGCGCAACATCATCGCCCAGCGTCTGCTCGGGCTGCCCCGCAACTAAAAGGATCGCCCGTGTACATCGAATACGAAGTCAGCGACCGGATCGCGACGATCACGCTCAATCGTCCGGAGGCCGCCAATGCCCAGAACCCGGAGCTGCTCGACGAGCTCGACGGTGCGTGGACCCGCGCCGCCGAGGATCCCCAGGTCGGGGTAATCGTGTTGCGGGCCAACGGAAAACACTTCTCGGCGGGTCACGACCTGCGCGGCGGTGGGCCGGTGCCCGACAAAATTACACTGGAGTTCATCATTCAGCACGAGGCCAAGCGATACCTCGAGTACACACTGCGGTGGCGCAACGTGCCCAAGCCGTCGATCGCCGCGGTGCAGGGCCGCTGCATCTCCGGCGGCCTGCTGTTGTGCTGGCCGTGCGACCTGATCATTGCCGCCGACGACGCGCAGTTCTCCGACCCCGTGGTTCTGATGGGCATCGGTGGCGTCGAATACCACGGCCACACTTGGGAATTGGGTCCGCGCAAGGCCAAGGAAATCCTGTTCACGGGCCGCGCGATGACGGCCGACGAAGTCGCCGCGACCGGCATGGTGAACAAGGTCGTGCCCCGCGACCAGCTGGACGCAGAGACCAGGGCGCTGGCCGAGCAGATCGCCAAGATGCCGCCGTTCGCGCTGCGGCAGGCCAAACGGGCGGTCAACCAGACGCTTGACGTGCAGGGCTTCTACGCGGCGATCCAGTCGGTGTTCGACATCCATCAGACAGGCCACGGCAATGCGCTCAGCGTCGGCGGCTGGCCGGTGCTGGTGAACCTCGACGAGATGAAGGCCAACATCAAGTAGTTCGGCGCGAAAAGTCGAGTTTTGTAGAGAAAGTGCGAGAGAAGACCTACAAAACCCGGATTTCGCTGGCTGGCTACAAGTTGGCCAGGCGGGGGGCCGAGCCGCGGGCCCGCAGACCTGCACCCGCTTTACGGGTGAGTTCCCTAGAGCTGCCGAGCAATCCGTCCAGCACCAGCACTCGCTTGACATGGTGGTGCAGGTCGTGTTCGGCGGTGAAGCCGATGCCGCCGAGCACCTGCTGGCAGTGCTTGGCCGCCGTCAGGGCGGCCTTGCCCGCGGCGGCCTTGGCCAGCAGCGCGGTCAGATCGGGGTTGTCCGCACCGGGCAGGATCAGCGTCGCCTCGGCGCCCTCGATGGCAACCAGCGTCTCGGCCAACCGGTGCCGCACCGCCTGAAACGACGCGATCGGCTTACCGAACTGCACTCGGTCCAGCGCGTGCTGACGGGCGAGGCGCAACATCGCCCGTGCCGAGCCGACCAGCCACCAGCCGACCGCCAGCCGGGCCTCGGCCACCCTGATCGGGTAACCCTCGTCCTCGCGCCGCAACGGCAGGCCACCCAGTGCCGCGGTGGTGGCGCCGGTGCGGTCCCACACCACCCACGTATTGCCGGCATAGGGCAGCGGGAGCTCGAGTGTCCCGCCGATCTCGTTGCCGGTGGCGTGCAACACGACATCGACGAGAACCGAAGCATGCGAACCAGTTTCGCCGAGCAATCGGAACACCATCGGAACAGCGACATCGGGCATGTCGGACAGCATCTCGGCCCAGCCGAGCTCCATCAGCGCCGCGTCGAGTTCGGGTCCCGATTTCGACAGCATGGTCTTGCGCAGTCCGTCTTCGAGCAGATCGAGATCAGACTTCTCAGCCATGATCACTCCTTCCCGAGGTCCAGCAGGCGACGGGCGATGATGTTGCGCTGCACCTCGGCGGTACCGCCGTAAATGGTGGCTGCCCGCGAATACAGATATTCCGTGCGCCAAGGGGTTTCGTCGAGCTCGATGGCGCCCGGCAGCAGATCGTGTGCGGTGTCGTAGAGACGCTGCTCCGCGGTGGCGAGCAACACCTTGTCGATCGACGTGTCCGGGCCGAGCTTTTGGCCCTCACCCAGGCGGTGTTGCGTGGCGCGCGACCGGCAGCGCAGCATGTGCAAAGCCAGGTACGCCTCGCCCATGTCCGAATCGATCGCCTGCCCAAGCCCTTTCACCTCACCGATCAAGGCGTCGAAGCGTGAGTACAGGTACGCGATGCGTTGCCAGAAGCACGTCGAGCGTTCGTAGGGCAGCAGATCCATTGCCAGGCGCCACCCATCGCCGGGCTTGCCGAGCATCCGCTCGACGGGCACCTCGACGTCGTCGAAGTACACCTCGCAGAACTCGTCGACGTCGTGCATGGTCCGCAGCGGACGCACGGTGACTCCCGGTGAGTCGAGATCGACGAAAAACGCAGTGATGGCTTCGTGATTCGGAGTACCAGGCGCACCGGTGCGGGTCAGCAGCACACATCGGGTCGCGTACTGCGCAAAGCTGGTCCACACCTTCTGACCGTTGATCACCCAGGTATCACCGCGCTGTTCGGCACGTGTCTTCAACGACGCGAGGTCACTTCCGGAGCTGGGTTCTGAGAAGCCCTGGCACCATGACTCCTGCCCCGACAGCAGGCGTGGCACCATCTCGGCGGCCAACTCCGGCCGCGCGTAATCGATCATGGTCGGGGTAAGCACGTCGAGCATCGAGTACGGCCCGGGGTGGTCGAGGCCGCGGCCGACGATCTCTTCGCCCACGATCGCGCGCAGGATGTCCGGACCGCCGAGGCCGCCCGCCGACTCCGGCCATCCGTAGCGCATCCAACCCGCGTCATAGAGTGCCTTCAGCACGCGCAGGTGCTGCGCCTGGTGTGCATCCAGGGAGTCGTCACCTGCCGGCGGTGTCAGATCGTTCTCGTCGAGCCAGGCCTCCAACTGGGACCGGAATTCGGCGGGTTCAAACAGGTCGGTCATCCAGCTTCTGGCCTTCCGATCGCGTGCGGACGACCCGAGTCGTGGACACCGCTGCGCCGGATGAACGTCATGGCACGGGTTTTCAGACGCCACCCGTCGTCAGTGCGGACGTAGGTGTCGTTGTAGTAGCCGATGCGCATGTCGTGCTTGGAATGCTCGATGAAGCATAACGGCTGGGTGCCGGTCGCCTTGTCAGGGTCGTCTTCGTCGAGATTCACCAGCGACGTGCCCGTCATGAACAGGCCCTTGGGCGCCGCGTCGACGAGTTCGGGAAAGCGGTTCAGCGTATAGGTGGAACCGAACGCGCTGTAAGTGCCGTCGGGGGTGAACACCGAGACCAAGCCCTCGATGTCGCCCTGGGTGATGGTGACGGCGTACTTCGCGAGCAGCTGCTGAATTTCGACGAGGTCTTCAGTTCTTGTCGCCTGTGTCATTCTTGAAAACCTTTCCGCCCTTCATGACGAAGTTCACGTTACGGGTAACGGTGATGTCGGCTAACGGGTCTCCCGGCACCGCGATGATGTCGGCGAGGTACCCCTCGGCGATACGACCAAGGTCGGGCTTGTTGATCAGGTCTGCCGCCACGACCGTCGCCGCCCGCAGCACCGCAGCAGCAGGCATACCCCAGTCGACCAGCGTGACGAGCTCATCGGCATTGCGGCCGTGCGGGATGGCCGGCGCGTCGGTGCCGACGGCGATCTTCACCCCGGCCTCGTAGGCCGCCTTGATCGATGTACGCGCCTTCGGGAACATCTCGGCGGCCTTGTCCTGCAGCTCCTTCGGCGCCCGCGACACATCCATCGCCTCGGCGAGGCGTCTGGTGGTGACCAGGAACCGGTCGTTGTCCACGAGCATTTTGATGGCTTCGTCGTCCATCAGGAAGCCGTGTTCGATGCAGTCGATGCCGCAGTCGACGGCGTGCTTGACCGCCTCGGCGCCGTGGGTGTGCGCCGCGACCCGCAGACCCCGTCGGTGTGCCTCGTCGACGATGGCGCGTAGTTCCTCGTCCGAATAGTGCTGTGCGCCAGGCTCGCCGGTCAGCGACATGACGCCACCCGAGACGCAGACCTTGATCAGCTCGGCGCCATGCTTGATCTGGTAGCGCACCGCCTTGCGAATCTCGTCGACACCGTTGGCGATGCCTTCCTCGACGGTCAACTCCAACGCGCCGGGCATGAACGCCGCGAACATCGTCGGGTCGAGGTGTCCACCCGTCGGGGTGATGGCGTGACCGGCCGGTATCACCCGCGGGCCGTCGATCCACCCGGCGTCGATGGCCTTGCCCAGCGCCACGTCGAGCAGATATCCGCCTGTCTTGACGAACAATCCGAGGTTGCGGACGGTGGTGAAGCCCGCCCGCAGCGTGCGACGGGCGTTGCCGACCGCACGCAGCATGCGGGTGGGCGGATCATCCTGGACCTGAGACAGGCCGGGGTTCTCGCCACGGCCGCCCATCAGGAGGTTGACCTCCATGTCCATCAGGCCCGGCAACAGGATCGCTTCACCCAGATCGATAACGTCACCGTGCGGCTCGCCGCCGGTACCGACGATCCGGTCGTCTTCGATGCGAACGATGCCGGGCCGGACGATCTCGCCGGCGTCGACGTCGAGTAGACCCGCTGCTTTGAGGGTCGTCACCGACACGTTAGACCACCGGCTCCTTGATGCAGGTGATGTAGGTGGCCCCACTGTCGAGCACGCGCGGCTGCTTCCACACCTCGATCGGGAACGAGACGTTGACCAGAGACTGCATCATGTGGATGAGAGCCTTTGCGTCGTCGGGCATTTCGTCCAACGGGAACCGGCTGTCGCAGTACTCCATGACGGCCTCGAGGCGCGGGAACGCGGCGTCGTAGAACTCCTGCATCTCGGCCATCGTCGAGGAGAGCCGCTTCTGGTAACGCTCCTCCTCGGTGGGCAGGCACCAGTCGGTGAACCGTTCGAGGTCGGCGAATTCTTCCGGCAGCTTAGGCATTGATGGCGTCCTTCTCGGTGGCCGCGGACTGACCGTTGGTCAGCCCCTTCTCCTTCTTGTAAGCGTTGACGTGATCCCATGCCGTCTTGTGCAGGTGGCGGAGCAGGATCTCCTGATCGCACAGCGGGAATTCCTTGACGACACGGGTATTGATCATCGTCTGGGTGGCTTCCAGCGTGTTCGCGTCCTGGAACGCGTACTCCTTGAACGTCACCGCGGCCAGTTCGTGGGCGAGTCGCTCACGGGTATTGGTGGCCGGGACGAAGTAAAGGGTGCACTCAAAGATGTGCTTGTCCACGTCGGTGGGCCAGTAGTGATAGGTCAAATACCAGCCCGGCGCCCAGAGCAGCAGCGTGAAGTTGGGGAAGAACTCGAACGAATCCTGACCCCAGGCATGGTGACGCGCGGGATTGACCGCCGGCGGGAGCTCATCGGGCAGGATGCCCTTGATCTTCGGTCGGTCCCACGGACCGAACAGACCGCTGTGCAGCACCCGCTCGATCGGCTTGACCATGCTCTCGTCCTTCGGCGGGCTCATGCCGCCCCAGGAGGAGATCATGGAATGTTGGCCCTTGATGTCGTAGGCCAGCGCCTCGAAACCGTACTGGGCGATCTTCTCGGCTTCCTCCTTGACCGCCTGCTTCATGTGCAGCACCGGTGCGTGGTAGAACTCGACGAACGCGTCGATGAACAGCTTCCAGTTCGCGTTGACTTCAGCTCGGTAGGAATAGGTTTCGGTCATCTCGTGGAAGGGATAACCCACCAGGCCCTTGGCGAAGTCACCGAGGTAATCGACCAGCGGCTCGGCGTCATTGTCGAAATTAATGAAGATGAAGCCTTCCCAGACCTCGCAGCGCACCGGAACCAGCCCGTAGTCCTTCTTGTCGACGTTGAAGAACTCGTCTTCCTGTTGGATGAAGGTCAGGTCGCCTTTGAGGTTGTAGCGCCAGGCGTGGTACTTGCAGGTGAACTGACGGCAGGTGCCGGCCACCTCTTCGCTGGGATAGTCGTTCCACACCAGCTTGTTTCCGCGGTGGCGGCACATGTTGTAGAAGGCGCGGACCTCGTTATCGGTGTCCTTGACGATGATCACCGACGTTCCCACGCCGGCCGACGGCATCTCACGGGTGAAGTAGCTCCCCTTGCGTGGAAGGCGTTCCACTCGACCCACATTGAGCCAGCACTTCCTGAAGATGGCCTGCTGTTCGAGCTTCCACTGCTCGGGGTCGACCGAATCCGTGTAGTCGACCGGAGCCGTCCCGAGCTCCGGCCAATGTTCGGTCCAGCTGCCCTCGGATGGTTTCGGGAAAAATGCCACGGTGGTTACCTTTCTTGTTCCAGCTCGACGCCGAAGGTTTTCAAAGCCATGGACACGGTGACGTAGCAGCCGACTGTGAAGACGAAGTCCATCCGCTGACGTTTGTCGAAGCGCTCGCCCAATGCCGACCACGTCGCGTCCGACAGGTTGTATTTCTCGAGCAGTTCGTCCACCGCGGCGATGACGGTGCGGTCGAAGGCATCTGCGGCTTCCCCGTGCTGCACACCGGCGATGTCCTGTTCGGTCAGGCCTTCGCGCAGTCCCATCTTGACGTGCTGCACCCACTCGTATTCCGAATCGGTGCGGTGGGCCACCCGCAGGATCGCCAACTCGCGCAGCCTCGGCGGCAGTGTCGAGGAGAACAGCAGATGGACGTTGAATTTCAGGAACTCTTTGGTGAGATCGGGGTGGTTGACGAAGGTGCCGAGGATGTTGCTGGCGTTTTCGGGGTTGCGCCGCTCCGGCGGCAGCATGACGGCGAGCGCGCGGTCGACGGAGTCGTCCCACTGATCCGCGGGCAGCGGCGGTACTCGCACAGCCTTCTCCTCTCGGGCGTGAGAATCAGGTTCTCATTTCCGACTAATACATTTCCATCTTTTGGCCGGATGGTCAATCCCGGAGACCCGGCGGAGCAAGCGCACCAAACATTTGTCCCGCCTTATCATGCGCAAACGCGGCTCGGAGATTGATTCTCTCACTATGAGAAGATAGTTTCCCTGGATAGAGAACTTGGCGGGGACTACGGTGAGGATCAGAGGAAAGGGAGCCCCATGAATAAGGAAGACATGATTCTGGTCAGTGTCGATGACCATATCGTCGAGCCGCCTGACATGTTCACCAATCACCTGGCTAAGAAGTATCTCGATGACGCTCCGCGGCTGGTGCACAACCCGGACGGCAGCGACACCTGGCAGTTCCGTGATGTGGTGATCCCTAACGTCGCGTTGAACGCCGTGGCGGGCCGGCCCAAGGAGGAATACGGTTTGGAGCCCCAGGGGCTCGATGAGATCCGGCCGGGTTGTTACAACGT
>NZ_LZMC01000025.1 GCF_001668615.1 Mycobacterium sp. 1274761.0 | reverse complement strand
GGTTACGATCCTGCGCGGCGTCACGGGGGAGTTGCAGCTTGCGCAGGGGCCTGCCGCCCCACGGCGTGTCCACCGGCAGGGTGATCTCGATCAGGTTGGCCTGGCCGGTGCGGAACTCCATCAAGTGCACCAGGTCGCCGACGGCCACGGCTTCCTCCACCAACGACGCCAGCATCCGCGGCGTCGACACAGCGACGTCGACGCCCCACGCCTCGTCGAACAGCCACTCGTTGCGGGGGTCGTTGGCGCGGGCCACCACCCGCGGCACCGCGAACTCCGTCTTGGCGAGCAGGCTGACCACGACGTTGACTTTGTCGTCGCCGGTGGCGGCGATCACCACGTCGAAATCCTCGAGGTGAACCGACTCCAGCAGGCTCAGCTCGCAGGCGTCGCCCAGGCGCCAGTGCGCGGCGGGGATGGCGTCGACGTCGATGTGGTCGGGGTTGCGCTCGAGCAGCGTGATCTCGTGGCCGTTCTCGACGAGCTCGCGCGCGATGGATCGGCCGACCGCCCCCGCACCGGCAATCGCGACTTTCACTAGGCGCCCTCGCTGTCTTCGCTCGGCGGCAGCGCGGCGATGGCCAGCGCCTCGGCGATATGGCCGGCGATCGCCGCCACATACACCTGGTCGCCCGCCTGGATCACCGTCTTCTGGTCCGGCAGAAGCCCACTACCGAACCGGATGATGAACGCCACCCGCCCGCCGGTGGCGGCTTCCAGATCGGTCATCCGCCTGCCCACCCACCCCTCGTGCAGGGCCAGCTCGGCCACGCCGACGTTACCCGACGGGTCGCGCCATTTCGTGGTCTCGGTTTCGCGGGTCAGCACGTTGAGCAGCCGGTCGGTGGTCCACGGCACGGTCGCGACGGTCGGGATGCCCAACCGCTCGTATACCTTGGCGCGCTTGGCGTCGTAGATGCGCGCGACCACGCGCTCGACGCCGAACGTCTCACGGGCCACCCGGGCGGAGATGATGTTCGAGTTGTCGCCCGAGGACACCGCGGCGAACGCCGACGCCTCCTCGATGCCCGCGCGCAGCAACACGTCGCGGTCGAAGCCCATGCCCAGGACGCGTTCACCGGGGAACTCGGGGCTCAGCCGGTTGAACGCCGTGCTGTCACGGTCGATGACGGCGACATCATGACCGATCCGGGCCAAGCCGTCGGCCAGCGAGGCGCCGACGCGGCCGCACCCCATCACCACTACTCGCACCTTTTGCGGTCCTTTCGGCTGCAGCTCGAAAATGCCGTCTGTCAATCTGCGCAGTGGGAACGCTACAGCCAAACTGGTCTGCGCTTACTCTTGGCTCTCGTGTCCAAGCTTTCGACCGCCGCGCGGCGGTTGGTCCTCGGCAGACCCTTCCGCAGCGACCGCCTCTCCCACACGCTTTTACCGAAGCGGATCGCGCTGCCGGTCTTTGCATCAGACGCGCTGTCGTCGGTCGCCTACGCCCCCGAGGAAATCTTCCTGGTGCTGTCGGTGGCCGGCCTCAGCGCGGTGTCGATGGCGCCGTGGATCGGAGTGGCCGTCGGCTTCGTGATGTTGGTGGTGATCGCCAGCTACCGGCAGAACGTGCACGCCTACCCGTCGGGCGGCGGCGACTACGAGGTGGTCACCACCAATCTCGGGCCGACGGCCGGGCTCACGGTGGCCAGCGCACTGCTGGTGGACTATGTGCTCACGGTTGCGGTGTCCATGGCCTCGGCGATGTCGAACGTCGGCTCCGCGGTGCCGTTCATCAACCAGCACAAGGTGTGGTTCGCCGTCGTGGCCATCCTGATCCTCGCCTCGGCGAACCTGCGCGGCATCCGCGAGTCCGGCACCGCGTTCGCGATTCCCACCTACGCGTTCATGATCGGCATGTACATCATGCTGGCGTGGGGGCTGTTCCAGATCAATGTGCTCGGCACCCCGTTGCGGGCCGAGTCGGCCGGTTTCGAGCTGCATTCCGAGCACGGCGACGTCCTCGGGTTCGCGATGATCTTTTTGGTAGCGCGTGCTTTTTCCTCAGGGTGTGCGGCGCTCACCGGTGTCGAGGCCATCAGCAACGGGGTGCCCGCGTTCCGGAAGCCCAAGTCCCGCAACGCCGCAACCACACTGCTGCTGCTCGGCGGCATCGCCGTGTCGCTGTTTCTGGGCATCATCCTGCTGGCCAAGCAGACCGGTGTGAAGATCGCCGAGAAACCGGAACAGCAGCTGATCGGCGCCCCGGCGGACTACCACCAGAAGACGATGATCGCCCAGCTCGCCGACGCCGTCTTCCATGATTTCCCGCTGGGCCTCTACCTGATCGCCGGTGTCACCGCGCTCATCCTGGTGCTCGCCGCCAACACCGCATTCAACGGCTTCCCGGTGCTGGGTTCCATTCTGGCGCAAGACAATTACCTGCCGCGCCAGCTGCACACCCGCGGTGACCGGTTGGCGTTCTCCAACGGCATCCTGTTTCTAGCGTTCGCGGCGATCGCGTTCATCGTGGCGTTCCAGGCCCAGGTGACGGCGTTGATCCAGCTCTACATCGTCGGTGTGTTCGTGTCGTTCACGCTCAGCCAGATCGGCATGGTCCGGCATTGGACCCGGTTGCTCGCGGTGGAAAACGATCCGGCGGTGCGCGCCGGGATGCAGCGCTCGCGGATCATCAACACGATCGGGTTGATCTGCACCGGGACGGTTCTGGTCATCGTCGTCGTCACCAAGTTCGTCGCGGGGGCGTGGATCGCGATCCTCGCGATGACATTGTTGTTCGTGCTCATGAAGGCGATCCACCGGCACTACAACACCGTGGCCCGCGAACTGGAACGCCAACAGGCCGCGGAGGACGGCGGCATCGTCCTGCCCAGCCGTAATCACGCCATCGTGCTGGTGTCCAAGCTGCACCTGCCGACCTTGCGCGCGTTGGCCTATGCGCGGGCCACCCGGCCCGACGAACTCGAGGCCATCACCGTCAGCGTCGACGACGCCGAGACGCGGGCCCTGGTGCGCAAGTGGGAGGACAGCGATATCTCGGTGCCGCTCAAGGTGATCGCTTCGCCTTACCGGGAGATCACCCGCCCCGTCCTGGACTATGTGAAGCGGATCAGCAAGGAATCGCCGCGCACGGTCGTGACGGTGTTCATTCCCGAATATGTCGTAGGCCATTGGTGGGAACAGCTGCTGCACAACCAGAGCGCGCTGCGGCTGAAGGGCCGTCTGTTGTTCATGCCGAACGTGATGGTGACGTCGGTGCCGTGGCAGCTCACATCGTCGGAACGGCTCAAGACCTTGCAGCCGCAGTTCGCGCCGGGCGACGCCCGCCGAGGCTTCCTGGATTGACCGACGAACTCACGCTGACCGCAGGGCCGCCGGCCAACGGCGGAAGCTGCGTCGCCCGACACGAAGGACGGGTGGTGTTCGTGCGGTACGCGCTGCCGGGGGAGCGGGTGCGCGTGCGGGTGGTCGCCGAGCGCGGATCCTATTGGCACGCCGACGTTGTCGAGGTGCTCGAGCCCTCACCCGACCGCATCGGTTCGCTATGCCCCATCGCCGGAGTGGACGGGGCGGGCTGCTGTGACCTGTCGTTCGCCGCGCCCGAGGCCGCGCGCCGGATCAAGGGCGCCGTCGTCGCCAACCAATTGGCGAAGCTGGGCGGGTACCACTGGCGCGACGAGGACGACGCATCCGCCGAACCGATCGGCGACGGCGCCGCGACGGGCTGGCGCACCAGGATTCGGCTCGACACAGCCGACGACGGCAGCGTCGGCTTCCACCGCTACCACAGCGCCGACGTCGTCAGCGATCTGCGATGCGGACAACTCCCCGAGCACGCGCTCGACGGTCTGGCAGAACGGCGGTGGCCGCCGGGGGCACATCTGCACATCGCCCTCGACGACGACGGCCAACGCCATGTCGTGCAGGCCGGCCCGCGCTCTAAGGGCCGCCCGACGACCCGGGTCGTCGAGGGCGCCTACGAGGCCACGCAGCGGATCGGCGGGCGCGTGTGGCGCGTGCCCGTGACCGCGTTCTGGCAGGCCCATCGCGACGCTGCCGCCGTCTACAGCGGGCTGGTCGCCCATTGGGCACAGCTGAGTGCCGGCATGACGGCGTGGGATCTGTACGGCGGGGCGGGCATCTTCGCCGCCGTCCTCGGCGAGGCCGTCGGAGACGGCGGGCGGGTGCTGACCGTCGACACGTCGCGCGCCGCCTCGCGGGCCGCGCGTACCGCGCTGGCGGACCTGGCCGCCGTGTCGGTCGTCAACGACTCGGTGCGCCGAGCCCTCACCGCCGAGCCGCAACGGGCCGACGTGGCGGTGCTCGACCCGCCGCGCTCCGGCGCGGGCCGCGAGGTCATCGACCTGCTGGCCGGCGTCGAGGTGCCGCGAATCCTTCATATCGGCTGTGAGGCAGCATCATTCGCCCGTGATGTCGGTCTATATCTGCGACACGGCTACCGCATCGAGGAGCTGCGGGTGTTCGACTCGTTCCCGCTGACCCACCACATCGAGTGTGTGGCAGTTCTCCACCGGGGGTGAGACCGCGAGACCGAGCCGGCGCACGCCCTGAGCGCAGAGTCAATGTCCGCGATACCCTGACCCGAAGGTGTGCCGGGAAGTCTGGTCGGCGTCGCTGAACGCTGACCAAGGAGATCGATGCCCGGACCCCGTCTGCTGGCCCGCGGTTCCTGGCCGGAAGCCAATCGCCTGGCCGACGTACTCCGCAGGGAAACCGTCGGCGGTGTACTGCTGTTGGCCGCCGCGGGTGCCGCCTTGATCTGGGCGAATTCGCCATGGTCGGCGACGTATCACACGATCGCGGGCTTCAAGGTCGGCATCGAAGCGCTGCACCTGCAGCTCCCGGTCTCGGCGTGGGCCGCCGACGGGCTTCTGGCGATCTTCTTCTTCGTGGTGGGACTCGAGCTCAAGCGTGAGTTCGTGGCCGGCGATCTTCGTGATCCCCGACGCGCTGCGCTGCCGATCGCCGCTGCTGTCGGCGGAATGATCGCTCCTGCCGCGATCTACGTCGCCATCAACCTCGTCGCGGGCCGTCCGGAGAATCTCGCCGGTTGGGCGGTGCCGATCGCCACCGACATCGCGTTTGCCTTGGCCGTGCTGGCTGTGCTGTCGACGCACTTGCCGACGGCGCTGCGCACGTTCCTCCTGACGCTGGCTGTGGTCGACGACCTGTTGGCGATCACGATCATCGCAGTCTTCTTCACCGATCACCTGTCACTGGGCCCGCTCGCGTTGGCGTTGATCCCGATCGCTCTGTTCGGCCTGGCGGTGCAGCGCGGCATCAACCACTGGTGGCTGCTGGTGCCCCTGGGCGTGGCCGCCTGGGCACTGGTGCACGCAAGCGGTGTGCACGCCACCGTCGCCGGCGTGTTGCTGGGCTTCACCGTGCCGGTGCTCGGCCGGTTGGGTACACCGACCGCTGAGCTGTTCGAGTGCAGGATCCGCCCGTTTTCCGCAGGGTTCGCGGTTCCGGTGTTCGCGTTCTTCGCCGCCGGCGTGACCTTCGGAGGCTGGTCGGGGTTGGGCGCGTCGCTGACCCATCCGGTCACCGACGGTGTGATCGCCGGACTCGTCGTCGGCAAACCAGTCGGCGTGTTCCTCACCGCGTTCCTGTTGGCGAAGTTCACGCACGCGAGCCTTGATGAGGACCTCGCCTGGCGTGATGTGTTCGGCGTGGCCCTGCTGGCGGGCATCGGCTTCACCGTGTCGCTGTTGATCGGGGAACTCGCCTTCGGCCACGGCACCGCTGCCGGAGACGGTGTCAAGATCGGCGTGCTGACCGGGTCGGTCGTCGCGGCTGTATTGGCCACCACGGTTTTGCTGAGCCGCAACGCCGTCTACCGGCGCATACACGTCTTGGAGACCCTCGACGTCGACCACGACGGTGTGCCCGATGTCTACCAGTCTCAACGCGACTGACTGTGCCGCCGTGCGTACACTGGCGGAATGCTTGAACAGATCCGCGGCCCCGCTGATCTGCAGCACCTGACCCAATCTCAGCTGGGTGATCTGGCTGATGAGATCCGACAATTCCTGATCCACAAGGTCGCTGCAACCGGCGGGCACCTGGGCCCCAACCTGGGTGTCGTCGAGCTCACGCTCGCGCTGCACCGGGTGTTCGACTCGCCGCACGATCCGATCATCTTCGACACCGGCCACCAGTCCTATGTGCACAAGATGCTGACCGGCCGCTGCCACGAATTCGACACGCTGCGCAAGAAGGGTGGGCTGTCCGGCTATCCGTCGCGCGCTGAAAGCGACCACGACTGGGTCGAGTCCAGCCACGCCAGCTCTGCGCTGTCCTACGCCGACGGGCTGGCGAAGGCCTTCGAGCTGACCGGTCACCGCAACCGGCACGTGGTCGCCGTCGTCGGAGACGGCGCGCTCACCGGAGGCATGTGCTGGGAGGCGCTAAACAACATCGCCGCGGCGCGACGGCCCGTGGTGATCGTCGTCAACGACAACGGCCGCAGCTACGCGCCGACGATCGGCGGCTTCGCCGACCACCTGGCCGCGCTGCGGTTGCAGCCCGGCTACGAGAAACTCCTCGAGGAGGGCCGCAAGGCGGTCCGCGGCGTGCCCGTCATCGGCGAGTTCTGCTACCAGTGCATGCACAGCATTAAGGCCGGCATCAAGGACGCGATCGCCCCGCAGGTGATGTTCACCGATCTCGGTCTGAAGTACGTCGGCCCCATCGACGGGCACGACGAGCATGCCGTCGAGGTGGCGCTGCGCAACGCCCGCGGCTTCAACGCGCCGGTGATCGTGCACGTCGTCACCCGCAAGGGCATGGGCTACGGGCCCGCCGAGGCCGACGAGGCCGATCAGATGCACGCATGCGGCGTCATCGACCCGCACACGGGGCTCGCGACGACGGTGCCGGGCCCTGGCTGGACGTCGACGTTCTCCGAGGCGCTGATCAAGTTCGCCACCAAACGCCGTGACATCGTCGCGATCACCGCGGCCATGCCCGGCCCGACGGGCCTGACCGCGTTCGGCAAGAAGTTTCCGGACCGGCTGTTCGACGTCGGCATCGCCGAGCAGCACGCCATGACGTCGGCGGCCGGCCTGGCGATGGGTGGCCTACACCCGGTGGTCGCGATCTACTCGACGTTCCTCAACCGGGCGTTCGACCAGATCATGATGGATGTCGCGCTGCACAAGCTGCCGGTGACCCTGGTGCTCGACCGCTCCGGCGTCACGGGCCCCGACGGCGCCAGTCACAACGGCATGTGGGACCTGTCGATGCTGAACATCGTGCCAGGCATGCGGGTCGCCGCACCACGCGACGCCGCGCGCCTCTACGAGGAACTCGGTGAGGCGCTGAAGGTCAGCGACGGGCCGACCGCGCTGAGGTTCCCGAAAGGCGATGTCGGCGAAGACATTCCGGCGATCGAGCGGCGCGACGGGATCGACATTCTCGCCGTGCCCACCGAAGGGCTGTCCAATGATGTGCTGCTGGTGGCCGTCGGACCGTTCGCCTCGATGGCGAAGTCGGTCGCCGAGCGGCTGCGCAATCAGGGCATCGGCGTGACCGTGGTGGACCCGCGTTGGGTGCTGCCCGTTCCCCAGGCGATCGTCGGCCTGGCGAAGGCACACAAGCTAGTGGTCACGGTGGAGGACAACGGCGTTCGCGGCGGTGTCGGGTCCGCGGTCTCGGCCGCGCTGCGCCGCGCTGAGGTCGACGTGCCGTGCCGAGACGTGGGGCTGCCGCAGGAGTTTCAGGACCACGCCTCACGCGGTGAGGTGCTGGCCGAGGTCGGCTTGACCGATCAGGTCATCGCGCGCCAGATCACCGGATGGGTGGCCGCATTGGGTAGTGCGGTGTCCGAGCACGAGGTCAGCCAACAGCTCGACTGAGCGAAACCCGCCCGACTTCCTCGAGCGTCGTAGGCGTGAGCGGCTGTTCGAAGTACACCTGCGCTCTGCGGGCGTCGATTTCGACGGTGGCGATCGTGTTGCCGAACAGTGGACCGCAGACATCGGTCCACGTCAGCGGCGGTGACGGCACTCCACGCCTGCGCACCCACCAGCGGACGACGGCGGCGGCCGGCCGGGTCCAGCCCAGCCGAAACGCCGGCTTGATGAACGCCGGCACGTAGTTGTGCACCGGCGAGCACACCAGCTGATGCACGGTCGCCCCGCCGGGCGAGACGCCGTCGAGGACCGCGCGGGCGGCGTAGCTGTGATGGACGTCGCCCGACAACACGCTGATCGTCGACGGGCCGTCGGGGGAGTCGGCGATCCGCGCGATCATCTCGCCCAGCCGCACGAACGATTTGTAGAACGCCGGCCAGTGCTCGAAATCGCCTGTCTGGCGCAGCTTTTCGGCAATCTTGCCGCGCCGCCCGGGGCGGTCGGCCGCGCGTTCGTTGAGTGTCTCAAGGTCGCTGATGGCCGGCGGCATCAGCCATGGCACCGACGAGGCGAGCAGCAGATGGTCGAACATCTCCGGGTTCTCCTCGGCGGTGGACTCCAACCAGCGGAACTCCTTCTCGCCGATCATCATTCGCTGGCCGGACTCCAGGATGCGACCATTGCGCGAGTCGATCATGATCAGCCGGGTGCGGCCAAGGTCCCAGCGGTAGCTGAACCGGATGCCCTTCGCGGAGTCGACCTCGCGGTCGGCCCGTTCGGCGAGTTCGGCGAGGAGCGGCCAGGTATCACCTTCCGCGGTGATGAGCTTCTCGTAGTCCTCGTTGGCCGCCAGCTCCGCGGGGCTCAAGTTGCCCAGGTGCTGATACACCCAATAGGACGCCAGCCCGGCCCGGATCCGATCCGGCCACCACGACACGTTCGTCATCTGCGCACGCCACTGTCCGGAGGTGTTCCAGTCATCGCGGATGTCGTGGTCGTCGAAGATCATCGCAGTCGGCACGGTTGACATCAGCCAACGGATCTCAGGATCACCCCACGAGTGGCCGTAGAGCCGGGCGTACTCGGCGAAGCTGACCACCTCGTCGGGCGGCCGGTCGCCGTGCCTGTTGCGGCGGCGTTTGCCGACGCGGTGCTGCTCATCCGGGGGCAGCTCGTCGGCGTAGAGCTGGTCTCCCAGCAGGATCAACGCATCGGGCCACTCGGCAATCGGGCGGCAGGCCATCCTGGCGGCGTAGGAATCCAGCGCGTCGTGTTTCAGCCGTTTCTCCAGCTTCGCGACATCGGTTTTGGGATATCGGCATGACCCGAAAATGGCGCGCAGACGCTGCGAGCTCGCGGCTCCGCGGGTGCGGATGACGCTGGCCGGAAAGGACGAGAATGGTTCGGTCCCGAGCGGCCAGACGGTCTCCCCGTCGATCCTCACCTGGTATTCGGTGACGCTGCCCGGGCTCAGCCCCGTCACCTTGATGAGGGCGAAGTGGTGGCCGGTCACCTCGAACGTCCGTGCACTGCTACCGAGAACCTCGACGCTGCAGGCGTTTTCGGTCTGCACCCAGATCAGCGCGGTGGTATCGGAGACGTGTCGCAGCGCCGGTCCGAGCAGCAATCCCATCGGATCGACACTAGTCGGATTGTTCGAGCGCCGCGGCCAGGACGGGCACCACGAGCTGGCGTTGCCACGGCCTGGCCTGCGCCTCGCGCAGGAAATCGTCGACCGCCGACTCGGTGTCGTCGGCGCGTTGCCAGTCCCAGCACAGCCGGCGCACCACTTCGGGGGTGACGAGGTTTTCGGTGGGCACCGAGACCCGTTGGGACAGTTCGGTGAGGCCGGCGCGTGCCGCCTCCAGCCGTGCGGCCGCCTCGGGTTTGCGCCGGGCCCATCGCGACGCGGGCGGAGGCCCGTTCTGCGGTTCGGAGATCTCTGGTGGGTCGTCGCTCTCGCGGGCCCGCTTCAACGCGTCGAGCCACACCTGCGCGCTGCGCCGCTGTCGGGCGCCGCCGAAGATGGGCAGCGCGACCAGTTCGTCGACGGTCTTGGGGTCGGCGGTGGCGGCGGCGATGATCGCCGCGTCGGGCAGGATGCGGCCGGGTGCGATGTCGCGGCGGCGGGCGATGTTGTCGCGGGTCGTCCACAGCTCACGCACTGCGGCCATCGCCCGCCGATCGCGAACCTTGTGGATGCCCGAGGTGCGCCGCCAGCGGTCCCGCCGGGTCGGCGTGCCTTCGAAGGTGCGCAGGTACTCGAACTCCTGTGCGGCCCATTCGGTTTTGCCCTGCTCCTCGAGCACGTGCGCGACGGCGAACTCGAGTTCGACGAGCACCTCCACGTCCAGCGCGGCGTAGTTCAGCCATTCCTGCGGCAGCGGCCGCTTGGACCAGTCGGCGGCGCCGTGCCCCTTCTTCAGCCCGAGTCCGAGTAACCGCTCGACCATCGTGGCGAGGTTCACTCGGTCGTAGCCGGCCAGCCGTCCCGCCAACTCGGTGTCGTAGAGCTTGGCAGGCCGCATGCCGATCTCGGCCAGGCACGGCAGATCCTGGTCGGCGGCGTGGAGCACCCATTCGTCGGTGGCCAGGACCTCCGCCACCGGCGCGAGTGTGTCCAAGGTGTCGCCGCCGTGGTTGACCGGATCGATCAGCACGGTGCCCGCCCCGTCTCGGTGGATCTGCACCAGGTAGGCACGGTTGCTGTAGCGAAAGCCCGACGCCCGTTCGGCGTCCACCGCGAACGGCCCGTGCCCGGACGCTAAACGCCTTGCGGCATCGCGTATTTCAGATGGTGTGACCGATACCGGCGGAACGCCGTCGGCAGGCGTCAGCAGCGGCGTTACGTCGGGTTCGTTCGGCTCGGCTCCGCCGGAGTCGGCTTCGGTCATCAGGCGCGAGTGCGCGACTTCAGGTCGGTGACGCCGGCGGGCGGCAATCCCGCGGCGTGTTCCAGCACCGCGCAGAAGGCGGCCACGTGCGGTCCCAACTCCAGCGTCGTCGCGGTCCACGACGCGCGCAGTTCCAGCTGATGTGCCCGCGGCGGGCCGGAGATGTCGCCGTAGCGCACCGACGTGGTGGCGGTGACGGTGCCGCCGAGCGCGGTGATGTGCTCGGTGTTGGCCTCCAGCGCGTCGACCAGCCAGCTCCAGGCCACCTCGGGCAGCAGCGGGTCGACCGCCTCACTGGAGTCCAGGTCGGCCTGGACGTAGGCGACCAGGCGCATGGTGCCGTCCCACGCCTCGGCGCCCTCGGGGTCATGCAGCAGGATCAGCCGGCCGAAGGCGTCGCCCTCGGACTGCTCGGGCACGACGGCAGATTCGGGATGGCGTACCTCTGCGCCCAGTGCATAGCTGAAGGGCGCCAATCGTTGCGGCGGCCGGATCGGGCCGAGCTCGATTTCCGGTCGCACGGTGGTGGCATTCATCGCCGCGACCGCTTCCCGGAACTGAGCCGGTTCGGCGGTGGTCACCGGCTTGACGGTAGACCATTTCGCCAGGTCTGTGCGCAGGCGCGCCGTATCAGTCCGCCACGGACTCCGAACAGTTCGCTAAACAACCGTCATGGCAGCATTGATGGTGATGAATAACCGTCGTGACCTGCCGGAGTCCCCGTATCTAGCCGCCGCAGGAGGCCGTAAGCCCAGCCGGGTACCCGTGTGGTTCATGAGGCAGGCGGGACGTTCGCTGCCGGAGTACCGAGAGCTGCGCGCGAAGAACACGATGATGCAGGCCTGCTTCGACGCCGACCTGATCACCGAGATCACCCTGCAACCGGTGCGCAGGCACGGCGTGGACGCCGCCATCCTGTTCTCCGACATCGTCGTGCCGCTGCGCGCGTCCGGCATCGATCTGGACATCGTGCCCGACGTGGGCCCGGTCATCGAGCACCCGATCCGCACTGCCGCCGACGTCGCCGCGATGAAGCCGCTGCAGCGCGAGCGCGTCGCGCCCGTCGCCGCCGCCGTGAGCCAACTGGTCGCCGAACTGGGGGACGTTGCGCTGATCGGGTTCGCCGGGGCGCCGTTCACGCTGGCCTCCTATCTAATCGAAGGCGGCCCGAGCCGCAACCACGAGCGCACAAAGGCGATGATGCTCGGCGACACCGAGACGTGGCATGCGCTGATGGCGGCCTTGACCAAGGTCACCACCGAGTTCCTGAAGGTTCAGTTGGAGGCCGGTGTCGATGCGGTTCAAATGTTCGACTCGTGGGCGGGGACACTGTCGCTGGCCGACTACCGCGCCTACGTACAGCCGCACAGCACGCGGGTATTCGAGGAGCTGGCCACGTCCGGGGTGCCGATGACGCACTTCGGTGTCGGCACCGCCGAACTGCTGGGCGCGATGTCGGAGGCGGTGGCGCCGGCCGCCCACCCCGTCATCGGCGTGGACTGGCGCACATCGCTGACCGACGCGGCCGCACGCGTGGCGCCGGGCACCGCGCTGCAGGGCAACCTCGATCCGGTAGTGCTGCTGGCGGGGCTGCCGGTTGCCGAGCGTGCTGCGCGCGCCGTGGTCGAAGACGGGCGCCGCGCGGTTGACGCGGGCGCCGCGGGCCACGTGTTCAACCTCGGCCACGGTGTGTTGCCCGCAACCGACCCGGGTGTCATCACCGACGTTGTGGCGCTGGTGCACTCGCTGTGAAACCCTCCTATGGCATTGTCGGCGGCGGCATTTCGGGCCTGGTAGCCGCCTACCGGCTGCGCGCCACGCTCGGCGACGCGGCCAACATCACGGTGTTCGAGCCCGCCGACCGGCTCGGCGGGGTGCTGCGCACCGAGCAGCTCGGCGGACAGCCGATCGACGTCGGCGCCGAGGCGTTCGTCGCGCGTCGTCCGGAGGTGCCCGCGTTGCTTTCCGAGCTGGGCCTGACTGGCCGGCAGATCGGCACGACGGGCGTCCGGCCCCTGATCTACAGCCAGGGGCGCCTGCATGAGTTGCCGCGCGACACGCTCAACGGCATTCCATCGGACCCGTCGTCGATGAGGGGACTGGTCGACGACGCCACGATCCGGCGGATGGCCGACGAGCCGACGCGGCCTCTGTCGTGGCGCCCGGGCGCCGATCCCGCGGTGGCTGATATCGTCGGCGACCGCTTCGGCGGGCAGGTGGTCACCCGCTCCGTTGATCCGCTGCTGGCCGGCGTCTACGCCGGTTCGGCCGCCACCATCGGGCTGCGCTCTGCGGTCCCGACCCTGGCCGCGGTGCTCGACCGTGGCGCGCGCAGTCTCACCGCCGCCGTTCGCGAGGCCCTGCCCCCACCCAAGGGCGGATCGGTGTTCGGCGCGATCGACGGCGGCTACGCGGTATTGCTCGACGAGCTGGTGCGGCGCGCCGACTTCCAATGGGCGCAGGTGGGCATCGACCGGCTGGAACGGGGGACCCGCCACTGGCTGCTGATCGACGACGAGGGCGGCGCGTGGCACGCCGACGCCGTGCTGCTGGCCGTTCCCGCGCCGCGGCTGGCGACGATCGTTTCGGCGGTCGCACCCACGACCGCCGCCGCGGCTCGACAGATCAAGGTGGCATCCACCGCCTTGGTGGCCCTCGCGATGCCCGGCGGGACGCCGGTGCCCGACCGCTCGGGTGTGCTGGTGACCTCCTCAGAACCCCTGCGCGCCAAGGCAATAACGCTGTCCTCGCGCAAGTGGGGGCAGCGTGGCAACGTCGAACTGATTCGGTTGTCATACGGCCGCTACGGCGATGCCAGCCAGGATTGGGCCCACCGGGTGGGCGATGACGATCTGCTGTCCTGGGCCGCCGAGGACCTCGCGGCCGTGTTTGGCGTCACCACCGAACCGTTCGACTGCAGGGTGCACCGGTGGATCGACGCCATGCCGCAGTACGGGCCGGGGCACGGGCGGCTGGTCGCCGAGCTCCGCGCTGGGCTTCCAACGGGGATCGCGGTGGCCGGCGCCTACCTCGACGGAATCGGTGTGCCCGCCTGTGTGGCCACGGCGACGCGGGCGGCGGCGTCGCTGGTCTCGACACGCGTGGGAAAATAGTCGGCATGGCCCGCCTGGATTACGACGAACTCAACTCGACGCTGCGCTACCTGATGTTCTCGGTGTTCGCCGTGAAGGCGGGCGTGCTCGGGGAGGACGGTGACCGCGCGGCGATCGTCGACGAGACGGCGACGTTCCTCAAGCAGCAGGAGGACAACGGGGTCGTGGTGCGCGGACTCTACGACGTCGCGGGGCTGCGTGCTGACGCGGACTTCATGATGTGGACGCACGCCGACCGGGTGGAGGCGCTGCAGGCCACCTATTCGGATTTCCGCCGGGCCACGACGCTGGGCCGGGCCAGCACGCCGGTGTGGAGTTCGGTTGCGCTGCACAGACCCGCGGAGTTCAACAAGAGCCACATCCCCGCCTTCCTTGCCGGCGAGGAGCCTGGTGCCTACATCTGCGTCTACCCCTTCGTCCGATCACTGGACTGGTATCTGCTGCCCGACGATGAGCGCCGACGCATGCTGGCCGAGCACGGCATGGCAGCCCGCGGATACAAGGATGTGCGGGCCAACACGGTGCCGGCGTTCGCGCTGGGCGACTACGAATGGTTGCTGGCGTTCGAGGCGCCGGAATTGCACCGCATCGTCGACCTGATGCGGGATTTGCGCGCCACCGATGCGCGCCGCCATGTTCGGGAGGAGACGCCATTCTTTACCGGCCCCCGGATCGGCGTCGAGGAATTGGTCGCCAAACTGCCTTGACGGTTCGGATTCGCAGCGGCAATAGTCCGCAGCTCAAGCCTGTCGGTCTGGCAGCATAGAGACGGTTGCGGCGAGCCAACGGCGAATCCGAAACAGAGTTTGCTGTAAGCGGTTTCGCCCCCATTGATTTGTTGCTAGTTTGATTTTGTGACGAGAACAGCGTGGGTTGGAGGCTGCGCTGTTACTGTCGGTATCGCGTTCGCCGGAATCCTGATCCAGCAGGGTGGCGACTCTCCTGCAGCGAAATCTGTTGCGCAATTCGGCTTGTTGGCCTTCGCTCTTTTCGGCGCGGGGTGCAGCGCGACGGCTGCCCGGCGGATAGAGGGTCGGCAACGCCGCTCATGGATATGGATGACGGTCGCGCTGGCCGGATGGGCTGGGGGCGAGGCGCTTTGGATCTTCTACGACCGGGTGCTGGATCGGGTTCCGTTCCCGTCGCTCGCCGACCTCGGCTATCTGCTGTTTCCGCTCGGCACAGGAGTCGCGATAGCGCTCTACCCGACCGGATATTCGGGCCAGCGTCAGACGCGCTACGTGCTCGACGGCCTCATCGTGGCTTTCGCCCTGTTCGAGATTTCATGGGTGCTGCTGCTGCGGGACGCCTTTGACGCCGGCGGGACAAGCGCTTTGGCGCTCGGCCTGGCGTTGACCTACCCGATCGCCGATATCGCGATCATCACCATCGGGATCCTGGCGCTCGCGCGGGCCCGACCCTGGGCGCGCAGGACGCTGGCGATGTTGACCGGCGCCATGGTCCTCATGGCGGTGGCCGACTGTGCGTTCGCCTACCTCGCCGCACACAACATCTACTACAGCGGCCACATCATCGACATCGGTTGGGTCGCTGCGTTTGTGACGTTCGGAATGGCTGGACTGATCGACCGGCAAGCACCCGAGGCCGAGCTGGTGTCGTCGCAGCCGCCTTCACGGTCCTCGCTGTGGCTGCCGTACATACCGCTGGGCCTCGCCGCCCTGGTGTGCATACCGGCCTACATCGGCACGCCGGGGCTGGGGCCGATTTTCATGTCGTCGACTCTGTTGATGGCCGCCGTCATGGCCCGGCAGTTCGTCGTGGTCCGGCAGAACCAGCAGCTGCTGACCATGGTGGCCGATCAGGCACTGCGCGACACGCTCACGGGCCTGGCCAACCGCGATCTCTTCAACGACCGGCTGATGCACGCGGTCCAGCTGCACGAGAACGACAACCAGTCGGTGGCGGTGCTGTCGATGGATCTCGACGATTTCAAGCTCGTCAACGACAGCCTGGGGCATCCGGCGGGCGATGAGCTGTTGACGCAGGCCGCCGAGCGGCTGCTTGGTTGCGTGCGTCCGTCTGACACGGTGGCCCGCGTCGGCGGCGACGAGTTCGCGGTGCTGATGGAGGGTCTGCCCGAGCTGTCGCGGCTGGTGGCGCACCGGGTCGTCTCCGCCTTCGAGGAACCCTTCCTCATCGACGGCCAGCAGCTGCTGATGCGTCCCAGCGTGGGCTTGGCCGTGGCCTCGTCGGCTGATCCCGAGCTGTCCGCCGAGCTGCTGCTCAAGCAGGCCGACGTGGCGATGTACTCAGCCAAGCGCTCGAAATCCGGTGGTCTGCATACGTTTACACCTGACATGGCACTGGCCGACCTGAACAATATCGAGTTGCCGACCGACGCCTCCGAGAGTGCGGAACGCGGCGCGGCGGTGCGGCTGTTGGGCGAGCTGCGCCACGCCATCGACCACCGCGACCTGACGGTCTTCTATCAGCCGAAGTTCGATCTGCGGTCCGGTAGCGTTGTCGGTGTCGAAGCGCTTGTCCGGTGGCCGCATCGCAAGCGCGGCCTACTCGGTCCGGCCCATTTCCTGCCGCTGGTGCGCAAACGCGGCCTGATGCGCGCGGTGACGGACCTCGTGTTGACCCAGGCCCTCGACGACGCCGCGGAGTGGCACCGCATGGGTGTCGGCGTGCCGATCGCGGTCAATGTGTTCGCGCCCAGCCTCGGCGATCTGGACCTGCCGACCCATATCGCGTCCGCACTGGGCATGCGGGGGCTGAGCCCCGAAGACCTGACGATCGAGATCACCGAAGACTTCCTGCTCGACAACATCGACCGCACCCGCTCGGTGCTGGAAAGGTTGCGGCAGAGGGGAATCCGGATCGCGATCGACGACTTTGGTAGTGGCTATTCCGCCCTGTGGTATCTGCGCGAGCTGGCCATCGATGAAGTGAAACTTGACCGGCATTTCATCGCCCCGATCCGCGTCGACCCGCGCGCCGCGGCCGTGGTCCGCGGCGTCGTCGACCTCGCGCATGTGCTCGGCGTGACGACCGTGGCCGAGGGCGTGGAGAACGCCGAGACCGCTGAGCGGCTGCGCGAGTTCGGTTGCGAGGTAGCCCAGGGTTATTACTACAGCCCGCCGGTCAGCGCCGCGGCGATGATGAACATGCTGGCCTCAGGCCACCCGAGCCGCAGGCAGGAACCGTTGGAGGACCTCGACGCTAACGACTTGCAGGAACAAGCCGCAGCGAAATCGAATTGATGCAGTACCGCTGATCCGTGGGCGTCGGGTAGCCCTCGCCTTCAAACACGTGGCCCAGGTGGCTGTGGCAGTTGGCACACAGCACCTCGACGCGCCTCATGCCCAGCGAGTTGTCCTCCCGCAGGATCACCGCGTCGGAGTTCGCCGGATCGTAAAACGACGGCCAACCGCAGTGGGATTCGAATTTCTCTGTGCTGCGGAACAATTCGGCTCCGCAGGCCCGGCACTGGTAGACGCCTTCGGTCTTCGTGTCGGTGTACTCGCCGGTGAACGGCCGCTCGGTACCCGCTTCCCGAAGCACCGCGTATTCGGCGGGGTTGAGCTTCTGGCGCCACTCGTCGTCGCTGAGTTGCACACGGGGCTGCGAAGAGGTCATGTGCCCACGCTAGCGCGTGCCTCGTCGGGCCTGGTGTCCGACATCCACGGCGGGTCGATCCCCTCGTCGAGCCTACCGTCGGCCTTGGCGTCCAGGTAGCGGAAGTACAGCACGCAGAACACCACGATCAACAGCAGCGACCAGCCGTAGGTGATCTTCATGTACTCCAGGAACCGGCCGGTGGTCGGCCAGCGCCACATCAGCCAGCGGTCCATCGTCAAGAACCCATAGGACGCCAGCCACGCCGGCCAGTTACGCACCACCGAGTTGGGTAGCACCACCGTCATCAGGAACGGGAACAACATCATCGAGTAGTAGCCCTGCGCCAGCGACAGCACCAGCCACGAGGCGAGCAGCAGCACGCCCGACGAGGTCAGCATCCAGAACAGCGGATCGCGGATTCGGTAGTACTTGTACAGCAACCACAAGCTCACCACCGCGAGGACGATGAAAGTTATGCGCAGCAGCAGGATGAACCACAGCGGCAGTCCGTAGTAGATGCCGTTGCCCTGGATGGAGCTGTTGAAGTAGTCCCGAGTGTCGAGAATGTAAGGCAGCGTGCGCTTTACGAAGTTCATCGGGTCGGATACCAGCGGCCAGGCAGCGATGTTGAACACTAACGGCACCGCGACAGCGGTGACCAGGGTGCGCCATTGCCTGTTGAGCACCGGCAACAGCAACAACACCGCCAGCACCGGTTTGACAACTAGCGACAGACCGATCGCCGCGCCGGCCCACCATTGATCGCTGATCTTGCCCGACAGCAGCCACCGGAAGAACAGCGCTTCGGCCAGCAGCACGCAGCCGTTGATGTTGGTGAACACGATCGTGTTGGTCACCGACTCGGTGAGGAACATCGCGGTCAGCAGTGCCGGCAACGCCACCGACCTCAGCGAGAACCCGAACAGTCGCACGATCACACCTGCGGCGATGATCATCGCGACCGTGTTGAGCGCGACGAACCAGTTGTGCGACGCGAACACCGGCATGTAGCCGAACGGAGCCATCAACAACGTGCCGCCCGGCGGATACAGGTAGTGCGGGTCGACGTAGTTGAAGTGCTCGTTGTAGATGTCCCATCCGCGGCGGAAATTACTGACCGCGCGATACACCGGCCCGAAATCGTCGGTGATGTAGCCGTTGCTGGACATCACGTAGCTGCGGTGAATGATCGACATGATCGCGATCGGCCACAGCGCCGACCGCAACACCGTCGCCACATCGGGCGGGGACGAGCGGGGTCGGAAGAGATTCAACAGGCCGGTACGGATGGAGTCTGGTGCCGCCACCAGCGCACCGTACACCGACGAGTCTGGCGGTAGGTCTAGGCGGGGCAGTAAGTGTCGGTCTGCGGCAGGTTGCCGCTGTCCAGGTAGCCCATCACCGGGGCCAGCGCGCATGGGGAGTAGACGCTCGCGCCGTGGCCGATGCCCTGCCAAATGACCCGCTTGCTCGACGTACCCGCATTGATGATGGTCGCGGCGACCTGCGCGACGCCCTCGTTGCCGACGATCGGGTCGTTCTGCACGCCGAGCAGCAGCACGGGGATCTTCAAATTCTTCGGATCCCCCGGTGCCTTCCCGCTGGGCCAGTTGAGGCACTTCACCATGCTGAGCGCGCCGACGGCACCGAATTGCGGGTACAGCTTGGGCCAGGCGACAACGAGTTCGCGCACCCGGTCGGGGGTAGGCCGGTTCAGCGAGTCGCTGCACGAGTTGACGAACTGGCCGTCGGTCTGGCGAAGCGAATCCGCCTGATTGATCAGGTTGTTCAGCTGGTTGGCGTCACCGGAGCGGGCCGACGCCACCGCCGCGGCCAGGGCGTTGGTCGCCGACGTGCGGTCGCCCTTCGGGTAGGCCAGCGCGGTGGCGATGGCGTCGGCGACGGTGGAGACCGCCGCGCCGCCGGGTCCGTCACCGGCCCGCGCACTGGCGAACAGTGCGTCGACGGCCGCCTTCGGTTCGGGCCCGAGTGGGCAATTGGCGGCCGCGCACTGCGCGGCGAACGCGTCCAGCGCGGTCTGTTCGCCCTTGACGCGCTGTTCGGTCGCGGCCTCGGCGGCGATGCCGAGCGGCAGCGGCGAGTCCAGCACAAGGCGAGCGACCTTGCCGGGGTGAGAACCCGCGTAAGCCAACGCCACCTGCGCGCCGTTGCCGATGCCGAGCAGCGCGATCGCCGGCACGTCCCACGTACTGCGCAGCCGTTCGATGTCCTCGGCGGCATGCGCGTTGTCGTATGCCGAGTCGCCGGGCGCGATGGCGTCGGTACAGCTGGTGGTGGCCGTCATCGTGACCGCGCCGAGGTTGGCGACGGGGTCGTCGCCGGACTGGAACTGTGCCTGGTCGAGCATCTCCTGGCGATCGAACAGGTCGCGGCAGTCGATGGGGCTGGACATGCCCGTGCCGCGCCGGTCGACGGCGACGATCGGGTGGGTCTTGAGCACGTCGGCGCCGGAGCGGGACAGCCACACCGGCAGCTGCGTCGATGTCGGCAGATCCGACCCCGACGTCAGCACCAGCGGTCCCGCGTCATCGGGGGTCTGCGCCGAGCGAGCCCGCACCACGCCGATGGTCAGTGAACCGGTAGCGCCGTTGATCGGATCCAGGTCCGCGTCATAGCTGGCGCAGTCCAGGGTGACGCCCGGCAGCGGGGGCACGGCGGACTCGGCGAACACCTGCGAGGTGCAGTTGTGCCACGACAGGTCGTTCTTGGGCGCCTCGATCGGGGCCGGGCCGCCGGGTTTGCTCTCCGTGGGCGGCTTGCCCTGCGGGTGGGCCCCGGAGTCGGTGGCGTAGCGCGGATCGGCGGCCAGGAGCGGCGCGCATCCGGCCAGCAGCGTCGATACGACGACGGTCGAGGTGCTCAGGGCACGGACCAGGCGAGGCCGATGCATGCGCACCACAGTACTGATGACCCGATCAAGCGACCGGGAGGTAACGCGCGTACAGATAGCCTGCATCGTCGCTGAGCAGGTGGCTGCGCCGCATCGCGGCGTGCAGCTGGCCGGGCCCGGTGATGATCCGCCGCGCCGCGCCGCCGACCAGCACCGGCGCGATCGTCAGGCACAGTTCGTCGAGCAGGCCCTGTCCGACCAGCGAGCCGAGGAGCTGCGGGCCGCCCTCGCACAGCACCCGCCGTAGTCCCCGGCCAGCCAGAACATCCAGGGCGGCCGCGGGGTCGACGGTGTCGGGGCGGGCACCGGACGCGGCGATGACCTCGGCGGCCGAGCCCAGCCGGTTCCGGGTTTCGTCGACGGCGGCCGCCGCGGTGAGGATCAGCGGCGCCACCTCGGTGCGGGTGAAGAGCTTGGCGTCGTGGTTGAACACGCCGCGGTTGCTGACGACCGCGATGGGCGGCACCTCGGCCTGGCTGCGGTGCTGACGGGCCTGCCGCTGGGCAAGGCTGAACTGCGCGCCCGAATAGTTCTCGGCGCGCACCGTGCCGGCGCCGACCAGGATGACGTCGGCGACCTCGCGCATAGCCGAAAAGACTGCGCGGTCTCCGGCGCCGCCCAGTGCGCCGGAGGTGCCGTTGTCGGTCGCTCCGCCGTCGAGGCTGGAGATCATATTGCCTCGCACCCACCGCGACGACACGTCGTCGGGATAGGCGTAGAACTCGGGGAGTCGGCTCGTCCCGATCGGGGCGGCGGGTGAATCCGGGGGATCCAGCACGGTGAATCGGACCGCAGCGGGGTCGTCGGGCATGCGGACGATCGTAGGGACGTCGATAAAGTTCGTGCACATGCAAAGGCTCGTCGATCGGCACCCCAGCGTCACCCCGGAACAGTTGGTGGCCCAGCTGCACCCGCCGCCGACGTTTGCCGACGTCAGCTTCGAGAGCTATCGGCCGGATCCGGCCGAGCCGTCGCAGGCGGCCGCCGTGCGGTCCTGCTTACAGTTCTGCGACGACGCCCTGACGCGGCGGGCGGGTAAGAAGAAGCTGTTCGGCAAGCGCGAGGCGCTGCCGGGTGTGGGGCTCTACCTCGATGGCGGTTTCGGCGTCGGCAAGACCCACCTGCTGGCGTCCAGCTACTACCGCATCTCGGCAGCGGACGGTCATCCTGCGGCGTTCGCGACGTTCGGTGAACTCACCCAGCTGGCAGGTGTTTTCGGCTTCGTCGAATGCATCGATCTGCTGGCCGACTACGTGGTGGTGTGCATCGACGAGTTCGAGCTCGACGACCCAGGCAACACCACGCTGGTCTCGCGGCTGCTGTCACAACTGGTGGAGCGCGGCGTGTCGATCGCCGCCACTTCGAACACGCTGCCCGAGCAACTGGGCGAGGGGCGGTTCGCCGCGCAGGACTTCTTGCGCGAAATCAACACGCTCGCAGCGATTTTCACGACCGTGCGCATCGACGGGCCGGATTACCGCCACCGCGACCTGCCACCCGCCCCGCAACCGCTGTCCGATGCGGAGGTCGAGGCCCGCGCCGCCGCGGTCCCAGGCGCCACGCTCGACGACTTCGACGCGCTGTGCGCGCACTTGGCGACGATGCACCCGTCGCGGTATCTCACGCTCATCGAAGGCGTTTCGGCGGTGTTCCTCACCGGGGTGCATCCGATCGACGACCAGAACGTCGCCCTGCGGTTGGTGTCGCTTACCGACCGCCTGTACGACGCCGGCATTCCGGTGGTGGGGTCGGGCGCGAAGCTGGACACGATCTTCGGCGACGAGATGCTGGCCGGTGGCTTCCGGAAAAAGTATCTGCGGGCCACGTCTCGGCTGCTTGCGCTGGCGCGCGAGGGTGGTCAGACGGGCCGCACCATCACGTAGTCGTTCTCGATTCGGGTGCCGAGCCGAAATGTTCTGGTGCCGTTGACGGTAAAGCAGTGTTTGGCGTAGAAGCGCTGTGCGCGTCGATTAAGTTGGTTGACACCGAGCCAGACGCAGTTAGCCCCGAGCGCGCGAGCACGCGTCAGCGCCTCGCCCATCAGCGCCGCCGAGACGCCCACGCCCTGGTCGTCGGGCAGCACGTACATCTTGGAGATCTCCACGGCAGGCCTGACGCTGACGGCCTTCTGCACGTCGTCATCGTCGGGCACACCGCGAATCAGCATGGCGTAACCGACCATTCGGCCGCATCGTCGCGCAACGAGCACCAACCGGTCGGGGTCGTCGAGGTAGCGGGCGAAGTGCGCCTGGGTCAGGTTGTCAGCGATGAACGCCGCCACATTCTCCTCGGTCACCGACGGCGGGCACGCCAACGGGAAAGTGAGCGCGGCTAGGTCGGCGAGTTGCGCCAGGTCGGCGGCAGTGCCGCCGGTGACCACGACTAGACGTTCCACTGGGCGAGGTGGAACCCGGTCTTCCGGTCGATCAGCACCACGTTGGACACCAGGTCGCGGTAGCAGTCCCACCACACGCCGCCGCTGACGGTCGCACCGGTGGGCGCATTCTGCATGGCGTACTGCAGCGCGTCGGGGGCGTCGGAGTTGCGCGGCTCATAGGCGTCGCCGGTTGGGGTGACGCCCTTGAACGAGAAGGCGACGCCCGCGGCGAAGGGAGCCGGCGTCTGGACGACGTGGATGGTGACGTTGGCGCGGTACACCGCATACCGCGGCGCGCGTGGGGGATAGCCGAAGCCCGGTGGGACTTCCGACGGCAGCACGTCGTGGACGGTGACGTCGGCGATGAGGCCCATCAGCTCGACGCGAAGCGTGTCACCGAGGCGACCGATCGGGGTTCCGGCGGCCGTGGCGGGCGGTGCCAGCAGGGCGCCGCACATCGTGATAGCGGTGAACAGCAACGCCAACAAGCGGCCCATATCCCCTCCTAGTTCGCCTCGCATGATGGCACACCGCGGCCACGGGGGACAGAGACTTGCCCGCTACTCGGACCAGGGGCCGATGCCGCCGACCTTGTCGATCCGGATGCGGGTGAGCAGTCCGGGCGGCGCGTCCGCCGGCGGGAAGTACTCGTCGGTGCCGAGCATCGTGCGCGCGAGCTTCTTGAGAAGTTCGGGGGCGCCGCCCTCGGTGATCCGTGCCGTGCCGGTGATCGCGAGGTAGGGCGCCTGCTGGCCGGGGGTTGGCTTGACGACGGTCACCGCCACGCGGGGATCGCGGCGGATGTTGCGCGTCTTTCGGTACTCGGCCAGATGCGCTGCGACCAGTTCGTCGCCGTCGGGCGTCGGATCCAATGCCACCCACACGACGGTTGCCTGCGGGCTGCCGTCGGGGTTGATCGTGACCAGCGTGGCGTCGATGCCGTCGCCGATGAACTGGCGTGCCGCGTCATTGAGCCTCATGATTCGTTTGTACCGTCCCCGACCGATTCGAGGTCGAGCAACGCGGCCTTGGCCACGGGGCCGCCGACATACTGGCCCGTCGATCCGTCGGAGCGCACCACGCGGTGACACGGGATCACGACGGGCAGCGGGTTGTGGGCGCAGGCGCTGCCGACGGCGCGCACGGCCCGCGGATTACCGACGGCGGCAGCCACTTCGGCGTAGCTGGCGCGGCGGCCGTACCCGATGGCTGGCAGGTGCTCGATGACGTTGCGGCGGAAGCCGGCGGCGAGCCGGAGGTCGACGGGCACCTCGAAGGCCGTGCGCCTTCTGGTGAAGTACTCGTCGAGCTGGCGGGCGGCGGCATCGAGCCGGCCCGGCGCGCGCAGCAGCCGCGGGCTCACAACGGTCGCGAGCCTGGTCAGCACCGCGTCGTGGTCTTCGACGTCGTAGGCGACACGGACCAGGCCGGCGGTGGTGGCGGCCAGCAGCAGCGGGCCGACGGGGCTGTCGACGGTGCGGTAGGCGACGTCGAGCATGTGGTCGGCAGCGGCGTCGCGCTCGAGGCGCTGATGGAGGCGGGCCAGCGTTTCGTCGTCGGCGCGCAGTTGGTCAAAGATGTTGGTACTCATGCTGTTTCATCCTTGGGGTAGAGCTTGCGGAGAGTCTTTAGGCCGTCGGCCGCGGCGCGGCGGGCGGCCTCGGTGGAGTTGCCGAGCAGCGCGGCGATCTCGGCGAACGGCAACCCGGCGATGTGGTGGTAGGCCACCGCAAGACGTTGTTTGTCGGGCAGTTGTTGCAGCGCCGTCCACAGATCGGGATAGCGCGCGGTCGGATCGGCGCGGGCGGTGGCGCTTTCGGGCGGCGACTCGACGGGTATCGCGCGGCGGGTTCGGGCGCGACCGACGTCGAGCGCGCGCCGGTGGGCGATCGTCACCAGCCACGCCTCGACGTTGGCGTCGGCGGGCAGATCGGGGTAGGCCCGCAGCGCCGAGAGGAAGGTCTCCGACCATGCGTCCTCGGCGTCGACGGGTCCGACGACCGCGCGGCAGACCCGCAGTACGGTCGCGCCGTGCTCGGCCACCACGTCTTCGAAAGGTCGCACTCTCACATCATGAAGACGCCGCTGCGGCGGTGTTCGTGAGACGGCTACTTGGTGAACTGCTCCAGGGCGGCGACGAGCTCGCGTTCGAAGCGGTCCTTGTCGAAGCCGAGGCGGTGCAGGGGGCCGTCGTCGTCCTCGGCTTCGAACAGGGCCAGCGTGATGTGCTCGGTCCCGATGTAGTTGTGGCCCAAGCGAAGTGCCTGTCGGAACGTCAGCTCGAGGGCTTTCTTGGCCGGCCCGGTGAACGGGATCAGCGCCGGCAGTTCGCCGTCGACGCGCGGCGGCACGGCGACGATCGCCTCGATGGCGGCCGCGTCTATGCCCTGGCCGGCGAGCAGCTTGACGGCCAGGGCATCCGGGTCGTCAAACATAGCCAGCAGCAGGTGATCGGGGGTGATTTCGTTGTTGCCGGCCTTGTGTGCTTTGTTCTGTGCGACGACGACGACGTTGCGGGCGCGTGGGGTGAATCGGCCGAAGCCGGCGTTGGGGTCCAGCGTCGCCGATTCGAAGTCGGGCGCCTTGGGCACGAACCGTTTCTGGGCCGCCTGCTTGGTGACACCCATACATTTGCCGATGTCCGTCCAGGACGCTCCTGACCGGCGGGCCTGGTCGACGAAGTGGCCGATCAGGTGATCAGCGATCTCGCCGAGAGATTCGGCCGCCAGTACCGCGTCGGTGAGCTGCTCGAGCGGTTCGGTGTGCACCCTTTTGATGACGTCGATGAGGTCGTCGAGGCGGACGGGGTAGGCGATCTTTGCCGGTTCGGACATAGCGTCAACTCTAGGTTGACGGCTGCTGCGCGTCAACCGAAAGTTGACGCTCTGCTGTCTGACGTGTGCGTTTTCTGCCGGTTGGTAGCGGGTATGAGACGTCTACGTCCAGTTTGACCAACCGAGGCAGGGGAGTGCGAAAGCAGTGGCTGGTCATGATTACCGGCGCCACATGCCACCGGTATTGCGCGAGGCAGTGGCTTTCATTCAAGAAAACGCCGATGCGGAGATCGGCCTCGACGACATCGCAGCGGCGGTCAACGTGTCACCGAGATCGGTGCAATACGCGTTCCGTCGCAATCTGGGGACGACGCCGTTGGAGTATCTGCGGCGGGTCCGGCTGGATCGGGCGCACCGCGACTTGAAGGCGGCTGATCCGGCCAACGACACGGTGACGGCGATCGCCGGCCGGTGGGGCTTCAGTCATGCCGGGCGGTTCAGCTTGGCGTACAAGGCCGCGTTCGGGACGGCGCCGAGCCAGACGCTGCGGGCCCAGTCGTACCAGTCGGCGTAAGCGCTACTGCGCGAACAAGATCGATGTCGCCGAGCAGTTGCTGACCGCCCGGTCGAGCGGAAATGTCCGCGGGTCGGCGCTTGCATGGGGGTCTGCTTAGTAGTAAGCGCAGCCGGCCGTCAGCGGAGCATTCGAAGCCCGCGTTCAGCAGCGGAAGGTCGCCGGGGCGGCATCTGCATGGTTCGATAAGCCCTCTCGACGCGCAGCCCGATTGAACCGCATGGCAAACCAGGACGTGGACACGCTAGCGCGGAGAGGTCGTCGGCACGCCGGATTCAATACCGGCGAGGCGGCGAGCGTGCGCCTACGATCGAATGCCGCATCCGGGATCCCGGTGATTGGGGAGTAGTGAAACACCGCGACATCAGCGCCATCGACCGACAGCTGTCACTTCTGGCCTCGGTGAGCTCGTCGATCCGCCGACTCGGCGGCAAGCCGTCGACGGCACTCATCGACGACTTGCTTGATGAGCGGATCGCCAGTCGGCAACCGGTCGGCGTCGATTGCCGCCCTCGTGAGGATCGAGTCGCGCCGAACCCGTAATTCGCACTTTTGGGTGCCTCGGACCCCGCGCTCATTTGTGAATCTAACGACGCAAATCACGCAAAATCGTCGCTAGATTCACAAACGAAAGCCGCGTGCCCGCCACCTCGCCCTCAATCTCCGGGTCTGCTGGCTTCGCCGCAACGATCACGCAGTCAACCCTCCCGGTGAAGCGCTGGTCGGCGACACCATAACCGGCATGCTGAACCCGTGCGGGGCCGGACTCTACGACTCTTCTGTCCAGTTCGAGCACCGGATGGTGAGTGGCCTTCGCCTGCAAGGCAATACGAGGGCCAGTGAGCAACGCGAATTCGGGAACGAGCTGCAATGCCACGCTGGATAACGAATGGCTGGCGCTAATTGTGGATTGCCCGTCGGTGCCGGCGAATGCCCGGCATGGGCTGGCCAAGGAGGCTAAGGCTTGCGTCTGCGGGCCGCGCCGACGGCGATGGCGATACCGACCAACGCGATGATCGGGCCGAGGATGGACCAGGTCGTGGTGTTGCTCATGGGGCTGCCGCCCACGACGCCGAAGCCTTGTAGCGCGAACAGCAAGCCGAAGAGTGCGACGACCACTCCGAGCACCACAACGATGACGCGTCCCATCGCTGAACAGTAACGCGATAATCAACTGGGCCATAACCGAATTGGGTCAGGTTTCGGCGGCAATCTCGCCCGATTGCTTACCTGAGAGGTAGGAAAACCTTCCTCCTCGCATCTGGATTCTGTCTCGCAGGCGGTTACCTCACCACAGCGCGACGACCACCATTGATCCATCGCCCCGAAGACAAGACCTTGGGATCGGTAGCGCAACCGAAGCCATGTACTTGGCGACAGACCACGAGGAGAGCCATGAACATGCAATACGCCCAGGCCGTGACCGCCCACGAGCAAGGCTGCCACCGCACGCTCGCGCTCGCCGCGCTCTCGAGATATCGGACCACGTCCGAACGGCGCCAACCGACGATCCCGCCGTTTCTGCCGCGCGGTCTTGTCTGCCACGGATCTTGACGCGGGCCGCAGTATTACGAAGCCAAGATCGCACCGTAGAACGACGGGAAGGACGTGACCGGAATCTGGGCAACGGATCGGCCCGCCACCCTGAAGATGCCGTGGGTGACGGGCCGAGCCGGAGGAGTTCTTGTCAGACGCGCGGGTTGTTGCCTAGTCCAGTGGTCCCGGTCGTGCCTGCGACGGGGCGGTCGTTGCGCCGTTTCAGACCCAGCAACCCGAGGAGGCCAAGGAGGCCCGCAAGTCCCCACAGGCCGGTGTTGTCGCTGTCGTCGTCAGTGTCGGCCGCCAGAGTGGTGGTTGTCGTGGCGGGTGCGGGGCTCTCGTATGTAGTGGCGTGGGCAAGACCTGCCCCGCCAAAGGTCAGGGCGCCCGTCATGCCCAGCACAGCAACAGCCTTACGCATCTTCGTTTCCATTTACTTACTCCTTCTTTCGGCGCGACGATTGAGACGTTCCCCCCGTCGCTCGTCGATTTGTACCCACCGCATGCATCGCCAAACCGCAAAGAATTCACCCTGTGTTCGAATTGCCCCGTGTGCAGACCCCCTTCGCCAACACAGTGCCTCCCGGGCCCGCCCTTGACGACGGCTGGGCCGCACTGGGAGGACGGCACCGCTGGAACGCCGGCATGAGCGAAGCC
Organism: Mycobacterium sp. 1274761.0; assembly: GCF_001668615.1. Taxonomy (GTDB): domain Bacteria; phylum Actinomycetota; class Actinomycetes; order Mycobacteriales; family Mycobacteriaceae; genus Mycobacterium. The sequence continues at coordinate 46,904 of NZ_LZMC01000025.1, read as the reverse complement.
GCCGACTGTGCGAAGGCCGAGGTAGGCTGGCTGACTTTCGCAATATCGATACTTCGGCAAAGTCGAATGGGTTGGCGGTGGAATCACCGTGCTCGGGTGGATCGCACTGTGGGGGGTGACGAGTGCATGCCGTCGCGGCGCGGGTCTCGTTCGAGCCTTATTTCGTGGGCGAGTCGCCCGCTGGCGTTCGGAGCGAGACGACGGGAACGTTGTCGCAGTGCAGGGGCCAGCTGGCCCACAGTTGGTGCGCATAGGGTCAGCAGGTCTGTTGAAGCCTGCAGTGGCGGCGGGCGCATCGTTCCGCCGAATATTGTTCGGCCAAGCACACCTCTAGCCCGCCGTACTCGTCGACCGTTTCCAGTCAGTGTGAATCGAGGCAACGGCGTACTGTTGGAGATATCGGTTAAGGCAGCGGTAGCGACTTGGGTCCGCGCCACGTGCTGCCAGCCATGACAACGTGATCGAGTTGTAAATCTGCACCTCATCGAACCCGGTGCTTCAACCAAGGGCACCGTGATGTTCATTGATGGGGATGGGCGTTTTCCAAACCCACACCAAACTATTGATTCCGAGCTCGAAGCGGCGTTTCGCGAGCAAGAAGTACTCGGCGCCCAACTCTGGGAACTCATTGCTGAGATTTCAAGCAGGAGAGTCACGCTAAGAGGTCAACGCTAATAACGGCCGCACGCGGAAACAGGTCGGGGACATAGGCACCTCGACGTAGCGCTCGTGAACGTATAGGCGAAGCGTTGACTTTGCGGGGACGGCCGGGGGTTAGGCCTGGGCTCGAAAGTAGGAAATTGGTTCTCAGACATTTGCGCGACTGTAATTGCGTGCGGAAAACCTGGACGCTTGTACCAGGGAGAACTGTGCGGTCGCCGCGAGAATAAACAGCCGCTTCATCGGAGCCTAAAACTCATAGCTCACACAACGACCGAGTCCGTGTAATGGGCGTTCACTCTCACTCTCTGTGAGTTAGCTGTGTATCACCGGAAGTTTCGAATTGGTACTTGCGTCCCATCAATTTTCGAGGCCGCTAACCCTTTTTGTGCTGGTGGAATGGTCGCTGCGTTTGCTTATGCAAATAACTGCGTGAGTATTGCCCGGCAAGTAGCTGTGATTTTGCTGCCGCCCGGGCTAATCTGCGGCAGGGGGAATTAGCTGGTCACAGCGTCACAACAATCACTTTCTGGGAGGGACTTATGAGCAATCACCACACACCGCCGCCGCGGCGCGGCATGAAGACGGTGACTCGAGCAGCGGTCGCTGGTGTGGCCGCGGCTGCCGCGGTCGGATTGGCCGCTCCCGCGTCCGCGGAACCGCTCAATGGGAACTACACAGAGACCATCACAGACAACGGCGGGCGTATGTCCATCAAAAACGGTGGGTTTTCCGAGTGGATATTGACGCCGTGCGGACCGGACTGCACCCACATCCACCAGATCGAAAACCCCTGGGATGCGGATGTCCATCTGCAGGGCAATACCTGGTCGGGAACACTCATCCCGGGGCGGCGGACGCTCTCGTTCGATAAGGACACGCTGGCGGGGACTGATGTGCTGACATTTCCCGAGGGGGAACGGGGCGCCGGCGTCTACACGATGAGCGTCCAGCTAGCCAAGACAGGTTGACGAGAAGGTCAGCTCCACGCGGTCGGGGATCAGCGAACTACTTGAAAACGCAACCGAACGGATCTCGGCGTAAGCTTTGACGCACTATCTATCAAGGTCAAACGCTAATCTCACCCCAGGGGTGCTGACAGCGAGCAGTAGGACTATGAGGGGGAAGCTAACAAATGAGCGGTACTTACCGGGCGGACAGATACGCCCCAACCTCCCCGCGGGGAATCACCCTGAGCGGTAACCATCGAGCACCATCAGAACCAGATCGAGCGCAGCATTTCGACGCGGCGCTTCGCCAGGATTTAAGAACAGCCAACCAATGGTATGACAACATGATCAAACATTGCTCCGTACTGACGATTCTTGCCGGCGTTGGTGCATGCGCTTTCGTCGCATTCGCGCCGATCGCCGGTGCTGACGATCCGCCATGTGGGCAACAGCCACCAGACCAACAGCAACAGTGCCAGCAGAACCAGGGTGCCAACATCGCCAACCAGGTCGTCGGCCAGGTACAAGATGGCCTAAAGCAGGGCCAAGGCGCCATGCAACAGGGGCCGGTGAAGCCCTTGATCGACCCGGCTACGGGCAAGGTGAACCCTGGCCCACACGGCAACCGCGCACTCGTCAACGGTGTCGATACCTGCATGCCGGTCTTGACGCCCCTCCCCCCGGGAACCAACGTGCAAGTCGCTCCGGGTGATACGACCGGAATCTGCATTTTGGGGGGGTAGGGCAGACCTGAACGGATCACCCAACGATGGCGGGCCGAGTTGATTTGTCGCCACCGTAAGTTATTGAACCGTAGCGGATTTGAGTGCTACAGCGGCGAATCACTTCCTCCATTCGCGGGTATGCGTGTGGACGGAGGAGTTGGCGGGCTGCGGTCAAGCCTCCACGTTGAAGGCGGACGCCGGTGCAGCAGCATGCCGTTGAGAAGACAGCGTTAACCGGGGTTCGCCGCCCTCCACTGCCCGTTCGATAGGTGGGTTTGCGGAAGTAATAAAGCCCGCCCTGTAGGGGCGCCACCGGCTCCCTACGATGGCGGGCACAACGCGAACAAGCCGATCGTCATTTCCTGGACGGCCCGCCAACTAACCCCACGGTTGTCATAAAGGGGCCGGGCCGTTCCATTACCCGCCGTGGACCGCTGGCTTAACAGCAGTGTCACCCCGTTAGCTCGAAAATCTCGGTGCCGGTTGCGTTCTTCTTCACCGACTCAAGCCGTTCTTCGCGCTGGCCTTCGACTCATAAGCTTCTCCCGGAGTTGACGAGGAAGGGGGAGGAACCAGATTTTGGAGTGGCAGACGCCACCCATGCCGTTGCCTCAGTGCTGCCCATGAGGGTGTCCCCCTTGAGCGGTTCTAAATCGGTGACGGCGGTCGGGAGCGACTCGCGGATGTTAGCCCCATACACGTGGGCGCGGATTCGGCCCACATCCGGCGGATGTGGGCCGAACGTTTACTACTTCGCGGGGCCGCCCCTACGGGCAGCTCACTAGACCGCCAGAGGCAAGGCCATTTCCACTGTTGCCCTTGCCACATCCGGGCGTGAAGATTTTCGTAATCTGACCGGGCGGGATCGACGGTCCCAAGGCACCACCGAACTGGTCAGCAATGGCCGACGGCAGGCTCGTGCCGGGCTCCTAGTTCTTCGCAATCTGACTGAACGCCGCCCCTGGCGGACCATTGAAACCGGCTTGAGGGCCTGAGTTGTTGTTGGGGCCTGGATTGCTCGGCTGGTCAGCAGACGCAATACCGGCAAGCGGAACGGAGACCGCCCCGGCCGCAACCGCGCCGATAATGAACTTCTTTAACATCGTGTTTCCTCCCCAGATGGGTCCCTTACATCCCCGACCCATGTTGGCGATACCGCGCAATGAAAAAGACCAAACTCGTTGACCTTGAAAAAGTTTCGACTACCAAAGCCGCCGGATTCTTAGGCGGCGCGCATTGCCGGACGCGGGGTGTAATGCACCGAATCAGACGGGGGAAAACCCCCTTATGGAGCGAGGGCAGATTTGGCAGAGTATCTTTCAGGTCCGCCGGGCGCACCCCCCTTCGCAGCTCGGCGGATCTCTATCTTCGAAGTCGCGGCGGTGGCAGATCGTGCGCAGCCGCGGCGTATAAACCGCGTCTCCGCACGTCTTGCATTAGTGCGTTCGATGCATGATTCGGCAATCACAGTGCGCGACACCGACATTCCCCTCAACCGGTGGCCGTTGGCGCATCGGGCCGGCGACTGTTCCTCCCAGCTGCGGCGCGTCCGACGTAACGGCATAAGGCGACCCTACACAGGCAGGACGACGAACTGGAGTTCGAGGTCGGCTAGGCCCCTGACCGAGGGAGCCTCAACTGCTGGGTTCAAATTCCCAGAGGACTGGTGAACCGTTCGGACCCTTAGCTATCGGGAAGTACGTGTGGTGGCTCGTTGGGTCGAGGGCAAGCGAGTGTGCGCCGTCTGCGAGATGGGATGAACCCCGCGCTATCAAATGACCTTGATTGTGATCGAACACGCTGACCCAGCCGCTCTCAGCGGCGACATATACGCGGTGAGCGCCAGAGTCGTTGATAAGGACGTCAGGTGTTTCACCGACCTCGTGGTGGTCGATGACCGCTCGATTCGCCAGGTCTACGGTCACCGTCGTGGCGTTGGCTTCGCAACCGACGAACATCACGTCATCGGTGTCGTCGAGCGCCTGGCCATGCGGGTGGTCACAACCCGGCGTCGGAATCCGACCCGTCACGGAGAAACTGTCAGGGTCGATGATGGCTAGGTCATTTCGGCCCTGCACTGCGACCACCATCTGATTGAGAAAGCTGTCATAGACGACGTTTCCCACCTCACCGCCCAATGGAATGGTCGCGCGGACTGCGCCGGTTTGCGCGTCGATAACTGTCTCTGTTCCCGCGCTCTCGTTCGTCGTCCACACCGTCCGCCTGATCGGGTCGTAGGTCAAGCCATCGGGGTACGTGTCTGTCGGAGCGCGGAATAACACCTGGCCTGTATTTTCGTCGATGCCGACTAGCTGGTTGTTGCCGGTCGCAGTGGCGTACACGCGACGTTTATCCGGCACGACGATCACGCCATGCACGTCCGGTAGATCAGGCACGGTTCGCACGACTTTCTTGGCCCTCACATCAACGTCGATCAATTCACCCGCGCCCATGTGGGCGATGAACAGCCGCCCCCGCTCGGCATCAAGCGACGTGTAATCAAAACGAACCGGACCGCCCGTCAGTTCGGTTTCGGACACCTGCCGCAACGGCAACTCGCCGCTCGAGCGCGGTGGTCCGCTCGAACAGCCGACCAGTGCCAGCGCACCAGCCACGACGGCGAACAGAAACCTCACCGGATCAGCGTAAATCCGGCAGCCCCGGGCTCGAAATCGACGAGGCCCTTGAGCGAGGGATGCCGCAGGCGCCCGGTGAACTCGCGGTAGTCGACATTGACGACGACCGATGGCTTCAACCAGCGGGCGCCGTCGAGTCGGCTGAACCCTTTAAAGGGTGAGGCCGCGCAGCCAAGCTCGGCGAACTTCGCGGCCAGCGTCCGTCGTAACGGGCCGCTGAGCCCGAACCCGACGTGGCCGCAGTAGACCAGCGCGCCGCCGCTGTCGTGACCGCCGACGAGCAGCGAGCCGACGCCACCGGCTCGGCCTGGCACCCATCCCCCGACCACCAGCGGTGCGCAGTGCCGCACAACGCTTTGATCCATGCTTGCGACCTACGGCCGGGCTGGTACACCGACGATGCGCGTTTACACACCACACCCTCGAGCCGCATCTCGCTGACGATGTCGAACATCGCCGCCGAGTCGATGCCTGTCTAGAACGGCGAAGTCAGCACCGGGTTTGAGGTGAGGGCGAGGTCATCGAGGAGCTCGCGGCGGTCGAGGTAGGGGCGGCGCATCACGTCCTCACCGTCGAGGTACAGCACGTCGAAAACGAAGAACATCGCGGGCACGGAGGTGACGAGGGGTGTGCAGACGGCCGAGTGCTACGCATCCGGCGCTGAATCAACCCGAACGAGGGCCGCGCGTGGCGGTCGACGGCCACGAGCTCCCCGTCCAGGATCGCGGTGCGCCCCGCCAACGCATCGGCCAGGTGTCCCGTGATTTCAGGGAAGCCGGGAGTCAGATTGTTCGCATGGCGGCTAAACAATTCGACGCGGCCATCGACGCGGGCGATGGCGCGGACGCCGTCCCACTTCGGCTCGAAGCAATATCCGCTGGAGTTCACCGGGAGGGTGGCGCGGTGGCCAGCATCGGCGCCGGCGGAAACGGGACGACCGCAGTGATGGGCACAGTCTGTCTGACCGGCTGCGGCCCTCAGCTAGCCGTCGCCGCTTGCTGCCGCGGCCGGGCTCGAAACCGTCATGATGTCGTGCCCATCAATGCGAAAGCTCCCGCATTGACGGCACGAGATGACGATGTAGCGGCTTCCCAAAGTGGTCTCTTCATAGTTTTCCTCTAGGAAGTACGGCAAGTGGGCGCCGCAGCCGTTGGGGCAGTAGATCATACCTATTTCGACAATCTCACTCACATGCGGGAACGGTACGCCGAACCGCCTCTGTTGGCAAATATTTTGCCAATCAAGATTGACTGCCACGACCAACACATAAATTACTTCTTAGTGGGATTACTCTGGAGCGGTGGACTGCTAAACACCCAGAGGTGCAGATTTAGCAACGGTGTGGGGAAAGGCCCTAAACCAACTGTGCGCATCGAGAGGCGATGTCGCGAAACGCGCGTCTGACTACACGCAACCGGACTACGGTCCGATTCGGTAACCTCTCCATCTGATGACAGTTCACGCTGACGGGTCATTGCCTGCCGCAATGGACCGCCTCTATACAGCCGCCGCGAGTGCTGGACCCGATGAAGCAATGGCAGGACGACCGCATGCTGTCGGCGCCGAGCCTGTACGACTCCCTCGTACAGGCAATCCCAGCGGCGAAGAACGCCACCGGGTTAATCGGCCAACGCAGCGGAAAGATCTCAGCGCCCTTATGGACCGATGCATTGGACTTGCGCGTCGAAATAGATGGCCGTGAAGAGGTGGCACCCCGCCAGGGCGACGACAGCCGCGCGATTGTGGGCCTTGGCCGGCGCCAAATGGCGACCGCAAGACTGTGCCCGTCGCTCGAAGACATCGCGGCCCGCTTGGAGTCCTGGGCCATACAAATCAACTCGCTTCTGAATCCCCAGCACGTCAAACATCTTTCGGTGCCCTGCCCCGCGTGCAACGCCACCTACGTGTACCGCCGCGACTTCGCAGGCGAACGAGTGCGGCAACCCGCCCTGCAGATCGTCGCCGACACCGGCTGCACCTGTCAGGCGTGTCGCCACACCTGGCTGCCACAGCACTATTTGTTGTTGTGCAGGGTGCTTGGCTTTGAGGTGCCTGCAGGCGTCATCGAGGGTTAGTCGCTCGGCCGCGTCTCCCTCGCGAGCTTCTGCAGATCAGCGTCTAGCTCTCTGAGCGGCTTCGGTTAGCGCAGTTAGCCCTTCGGCGAGCAGTTTCGTCGTCGGGTTCTCAGTCGACCTAGTTACTTCTCGAAATTTGTTGCCTGCGGTTGAGGCCCAGGGCGCCGCATTACTCATAAGTGGTGACCGTATCGGCGGCCACCGACAGCTCGGGCCGCCATCCGGGTCGGGACGAAAGCTCCCTCAAAACGGGCTTTTGCTCCGTCCTGCCAGGTCTATCCTGCATCGATGCGGGGGAAAACGCTCGTGTGGTTTGTAGGAGCTGCGCTGCTGATCGGCGGATGTTCCCGATATAGCGAAGAGATACATACACCGATCGCGGCCCCGTCGACGTCGCTGGCTGCATCGCCGACAACCGAAACGAACACGTCTCCCGGCCCCGAGCTCATGCCCAGCGACGGCACCCACAAGATGGGCGGCATCGACGGCAAGCACTGGGGGACGTGGGAATCTGACGGCCCAAGTGGAGACAAAATCTGTGACTGGTCGGTTCGGCGCGTCAATCCTGATGCCGGTACGGACATCCTCGATAGCGGACAAGCCGAGCAGGGTGAAAACGCGCGGACCGAAGTCCAACCCGATGGTGACGTTGACGTTTGGACGGGCGAGATAGACGGCCATGTAATTGTTTTCATGACCGACGGTTGCCAGCCTTGGCGTTGGGTGCCGTGACGGGTCAGCGGGGTGCTGAGGATGCCGAGCGGTCATCGCTCTACGATGCCGGAGTCGACGTCAAACGGCCCCGACCATCCGTCGAGGGGAATGGTCGGGGCCGAGCGGAGAGAATAGCTCAGACAGCGGACATTCCCGTTTGGTTCCCTGACAGGAAGAATCCGCGCACCAAATCCGAGCGGATCTTCGCCTCCTCGATGTGCAAGTCGGTCATCGCTGCGCCCACCGATCAACCTCGTCGGCTGTCTGGACGAGCACGGCGGCCAGCTCGCGGGCCTGGACGCTGGTGAGGGCCTCGTCGCCGAGGTAGATGTGCGGAGGCTCATGGATGCTGCCGTCGTCGATGCTTCCATCGGAAAATTGGACGGCGGTTCCCTGAACCGTTGTGTGTTCTACGCCTTGGGTGTTGCGCACGTCACCGAACTCGACTCGGTACGGCATGGGTGTGTCGTCCTGCCACTCATCGGGGCGAGCCCCCGTGGGCGGTAGGGGGCGAGTTGGGGCAGTGGTCATGGCTAGCTACCTCTCAGTTGGGTTGCTAGCGCGTCGACTGTCAGGTCATATCTAGGTCATGCAGACCGTAACTGAACTGAGAAAGCGCCTGTGACCTGCATCAAATCTGTGCGCGATACTGGGATTGAACCAGTGACCTCTTCCGTGTCAGGGAAGCGCTCTCCCGCTGAGCTAATCGCGCCTGAAGAACCTTGGAGGTGGAGACGGGAATCGAACCCGTGTGCACGGCTTTGCAGGCCGTTGCCTCACCACTCGGCCACTCCACCGCTGGGGTTGATGCGACTGCACCCTCGAGCGGATGACGGGATTCGAACCCGCGACCCTCACCTTGGCAAGGTGATGCGCTACCAACTGCGCTACATCCGCGCGCCACGAACGACTCGTCGCCCGTCGCGAAGGACGACGATAGTCCACTGCAGCGTAGCCACACAAATCCCTTGAGACGCGCCGTTTAGGCCGCCCTATCGACGGCATTGGAGACCGGGAAGCGCCGACCTTCGGCAGTCACCGCACCAGCCAGGCGGCCCACGGTGGTATCGCCGGCAAGATGAACCTTGCGGTCTCGGCGAATTCTCTGGCGCACCCCGCGCCGTGTTAACCTTTTCCGTCGTTCCCCGGTCTCGTAGCTCAGGGGGAGAGCGTCCGCCTCACACGCGGAAGGTCACTGGTTCGATCCCAGTCGGGACCACAAGCACAGCGCAGCTCAAGCCCTATTTTCGCCTGCTTGTCAAGTAGACCTCCGCAGCACGGCCGCGGCTGCGGAGCCACACGGAAAGCCGGCGGCGCCGTCCGCCCAGTGCTGAACCACGGGGATAAGGGAGGGCCTGTAGGCGACAGCCGCGGCGGCGACGATCACCCCCATGTCGTGCTGAGATACCCGCTGTTCGCCGGCTTCGACTATCGAGCCCACACTGGCGTCCGTCTGCGGGGAGGCGCTCAGCTGGTCTACGAGGTCGTGAGCGAAAGAGACCATCGCCTCGCGATCGGCGTAAGGCACCCCGTTCTGCTCGAGCAATCGCACGTAAGCCACGTCACCTTGGGGATCGGGGTCTGCCGACGCCAGCGCCGAAGCGCCAGCTATCAACCCCAGGACCATCATCAACGCCGCGACCGCGCCTTTCAGAACCGCCATAACACCAGGGTGCCAACCAAGGGGGCTGACGGCCACCAGGCCGTCAGCCCCGTCGGGTCAGGGAACCAGGATGGTCTTGCCGGGCAGGCGATTGGCGTCCGAGGCGTCGTGCACGGCGGCGGCCTCCGTCAGCGGCCGGCGGTCGGCGACATCGATGTTCAATTCTCCGGCATCGACGTGGCTGACCAGCCCCGCCAGCTGTGCGGCGTCGCTGCGGACGAACACCCGCTGCGCGCGAACCCCACGTTCACGATCTTCCTCTCCTGACGTCATCGTTCCGACGTAGAACCCGCCGTCTGCGACCAGGCCGGCCAACACCGCCGTCTCCTCTGACGACGTGCCGACCGAGTTGAACACCACATCGAACGGCTGACCTTCGACAACCAAAGGCGTTGCTGTGTAATCGATGTAGTCGATGATCCGGTCGGCACCATGGGCGCGCACCCGGTCGACACTGCGTGCCGACGCCGTCGCGGTGACGACGGCCCCGGCCTTCTTGGCCAGCTGCACCGCGTAACCCCCGACCGCCCCTCCCGCGCCGTTGATCAGGACGCTCTGGCCCGCCTGGAGGTCGGCGATCTCAAACAACGCCTGCCACGCCGTCAACCCCACGGTCGGCAGCGCCGCGGCGTCGGCCAGTGACAGCGACCGCGGCGCGGCGGTCAGCACATCGGCCGGCGCGAGAACGTATTCGGCGGCTGCGCCGTCGGCGTCCATCGGAAGCATCCCGATGACCGCGTCGCCGACGCGCCAATCCGTCACCCCATCGCCGAGTTCGGTGATGGTGCCCGCCACGTCGATCCCTGGCACGTGCGGGAACGTAATGCTGAATACCTCCGCCAGGTAGCCGCCGCGGATGCCGGCGTCGACCGGGTTGAACGAAGTGGCCGCCACCTGGACGAGCACCTGCTCCGGTCCCGGCTCCGGGCGCGGCGCGTCTGTGTACTCGAGGACGTCGCTGCCGCCGTACTGACGGTATAGAACAGCCTTCACGGTCTTCTCCTTTTCGATAGTTGCTTCGATATCGAAGCAGTTGCGTGCCGTACAACTTGCTTCGATATCGAAGCGATTCCAGAACCGCGCGTGACGCCCGTCACATTGCTTCGACATCGAAGCTTTAGGATCACGACATGGCCAAGCCGCTGCAGCCCGAACAACTGCGCACCTACTTCGCCCTGATGGAGGCGGTCAGCCTTCTGCAGTTCGCCGTGCAACGGCAGCTACGCGCCGAAGGCGACCTCAGCTACGTGCAATTCGAGATCCTGGCCAAGCTCGTCGATGCCGAGCGGCCACTGACCATGACGGAGTTGGCCGACGGCGTCGTCTACAGCCGCAGCGGCCTTACCCACCAAGCCAGTATTCTGGAGTCGGCGGGCCTCATCACCCGTGACGTCAGCCCCTACGATCAACGCGCCACGATCGTCGACATCACCAAGGCCGGGCGCACTCGCGTCGCCAAGGTGCTGCCCGGTCATATCGACGTCGTCCGCGGTCTGCTGTTCGACTCGTTGTCGTCCAAGGACGTCCGCACCCTCGGCGACATCATGAGCCGCGCCCGCGATCACATGCGCGCACAACCGCCGCGCTCGGCCGCCTCGCGAAGCCGTCGTCAGTGACGGACCGACAGCGCCCGGGCCGCGAAATCGGCTGCCTGGTCTGCCATTCCGTTGGTCTTGTAAGCGCTGTGCGCGGAACGGTCAGTGCCGCCGGGGAAGCAGATCGGGTCGCCCGGGTTGCACAGCTGCAATGCTTTCGCCGCATACAGATGGCCGATCGCGATCGGCGGAGCGTCACGCGCAACCAGGTGCAGGAACGCATCCGATGGGGTACCGAACAGCACCACTGCCGCTACGCGTGCCGCGACTGCGGGCGGCAAGGTGCCGGAAAGGCCATCGGGTAGTGCGACCCCGGCAGGCACCGTGTCCGTGGTCGTGTAGCCCGCCACCGCCGCACCCTGCGAGTAACCGCCGAGCACGATCTGGGTGCTGTTACAGGTCGTCGTGATCGCTTGGACCTTGTTGGCGGCGTCGGCGACGCCGCTGGCCGCCGCCTGGAAATCCAGCGAGGCCGGATAATCGACGCCGTACACGTCGACGCTCTTGCTGCCCAGTCGTGCTTTCAGCGCATCGACGAAGGCCTGGCCGGTCGCGCCGACACCGGGGGCCTCGAACGTCCCACGCGCGAACACGACTTCGACGTCCGAACAGGACGGGTCTTCGGCCGCGTCGGCGAGCGCCGTGGCCTGCGGACCGAACAACGCAGTGAGGGACACGACGACGGCTGCCATGCAACGCAGCGTCTGGGACTTGGCGGTAACAGGTCTGCGCATCGTCGGCCCTTTTCTGTTGATCGAGATCACTCAACCGGTGAGAACTCGCGCAGGACGCCATTTCATTCCGGTTAATGTGATCGCCATGACGGAGACCGAGGCTCTGCTAGCCCAGATCGTCGGGCTGCAGCGACAGGTGGCGGATCTGCAGCAGCAGGTCACCCAGCTCACGACGGTCGAACCGAACGAGGCTGAGCCCCGGTTCCGGGTCAGGCTCAACACCGTGTACGACGCGCCGGTCACCGGATACCTGTCGGTGTCGTCGAAAGACGGCCGAACGGGCCGGGTGAAGCTGTACGTCGGCTACGAGGACCCGCCGGCCGAGTTCGTCGGCATGGCAGGCACGGTGGGCGCTGACTACGCCTACCTCGGCATGGTGATTCGGGAAGGCGAGAAGTTCCTCCTCGATGCCGGCGGCAAAGAGCCGGCATTCCGCTGCATCTTTACCCCTTTCTTCTGACCAATTCCGTTGCGGGACAAGCGAAAGGCAGCTTGGTGGCCAAGGACACTGATCGAGCCCGTGAACGCACGTTCGTCGTGACCGGGGTGGCCTCGGGCATCGGGCTTGCCGTCGCGCAACGCCTACTGGCTGAAGGCGGCACCGTCGTCGGCACCGATCTGAACGCGCCGCCCGACCTCGGCGAAAGATTCACGTTCGTCGCGGCTGACGTGTCCGACGAAGCGGCGGTCGCCGACGTCTTCGCCGGCGTACCCGAGCGCCTCGACGGTGTCGTGCACGCCGCGGGCGTCGCCGGCGGCGGTCCGGTCCACCTGCTCGATAAAGCCGAGTGGGACAGGGTGATTGCGATCAACCTCACCGGCACGTTCCTGGTCGCCAAGGCCGCGCTGGCCCGGATGATCGACCAGCCCCGTGTCGACGACGAGCGCGGCTCGATCGTCACCCTCGCCAGCGTCGAGGGGCTGGAGGGCACTGCGGGCGGCAGCACCTACAACGCCGCGAAGGGCGGCGTTGTCCTGCTCACCAAGAACATCGCGCTCGACTACGGCCCCAGCGGTATCCGCGCCAACGCCATCTGCCCCGGCTTCATCGCAACACCGATGCTGGACAACGTCTTTCGTTTGCCGGGAATGGACGGCCCGCTGAGCTCGATCACCGAGGAGCACGCACTGCAACGGCTGGGACGTCCGGAGGAGATCGCGGCCATGGCGGCTTTCCTGGTGTCACCGGAGGCGTCGTTCGTCACCGGGCAGGCGATCGCAGTCGACGGCGGCTACACCGCCGGACGCGACCACGGCGTCGTGCAGCTCTTCGGCTTTCCCCGGTAGCTATCGCGGACGGTCGACCGCGTAGGTGCCGTTGTCGTCCTGGAACACCACCAGCACGTCGCGCTTTCGGCCGTCGACAACCACTGTGCACGTGAAGGTTCCGCCTTTTTTGATCTCTGGGTTGCGTCCGTCGTTACACACCACATTCGAGACGTTCGTGGCGCCGTATCCCTCGACGGGGTCGGCCAGTATTCGCTGAACGCCCGTTTCGGCCTTGCTCACGTCGAGCGCCTTGCCCGTGAACACATCGAAGCTCGACAGCACGACGGTCACCAGGACCGCAGCCATCGCGATCGCGACGACACCGACAGCGATCAGCAGAGCCGTCTGACCGCGGTGCCGCCGTGGGGGAGCCGGCCGCGCATGCCGCTGCACCGGCGGCCGCGGACGTGGGGGTCGGGCCGGTCGCCGTGGTGGTGGCGGTGTTGGTAGCCGTGGCGGCTGGGGAACGCGTTGGTTCGCGTTCTTCCACCACGGTTCGCTCACGCGCCGATTCTCTCAGTCAAACCGGCGATAGCAATCGTCGGCGTCACCCATCACACCCGTCCGGAATGCGAGGATCCTCGTGAAGCCGGACGGGATCGGCGTGCCGCTGACATCGGTGGCCACGACACCGTTGGTCAACAACCCCGACACGGCTTCGTCCAGATCACCTGCGCCGAGGATCAGTTGATTTCCCGACGGCCCGCGAATGGGGTCGGCCATCTTGCGTTGTGCGACGCCGGTCAGACACGCGGTGCGCATGGCCGCGGTCGGCGAATTGAGCGGCAGACCCCGTTCGTATTGCAGCGCAAGCGCATAGCGCGACGTCACCATCGACAGTGCGGTGTTGTCACCTTGCAGGAGCACGAAGTCGCTCTCGTCGGCGGGCGCGCCGATCTGCTGCAGCGTGGACATGTCCACGCCGATCTGGTTCGTCTGCGGGCAATAGGCGACGGGCTGCTGCTGGCTCACCGGGCAATCGCCGCCGCCGCTGATGGTCAGCGTCGGTTGGTTGGCAGGGGCGTAGATCTGTCCCAACAACTCCATCAGCGTCGAGAGCGTCTGCTCGTTGATCGCGATGTCGCTCTGCGGGCTCGTCGGATCGAACAACGACTGCGGAAGGTTGCCACGCCGCTGCTGGATCTCGGCGGAATCTATTGCGGCGCAACCGTCTGAGCCGACATCGAAACCGGTCTGAAACGCGCTCACCCGATCCAGCGCGGTGCCGTGCGACGGCGGATCAAGGGTCAGCGTGTCCAACGTCGAAACCGGATCGCGTCCGGCGATCGCCCCCGCCATCACCTGATCCAGTGCCCGACTGGTGTTCAAGCTGAACCGCGGCGAGTGCCCCTCGGCCACCCAGCGCATGTACACACCCGCGAGGCAGTCGGCCTGCTGTTCCCGGACCAAGATCGACGACCTCTGCTCGCCCGCCAACCCGGCGCGGGTCTGCAGCGCATGCCCATATTCGTGGGCGATCAGCCCGTTGATCGTCATGTCGCCGAAGAACTCTCGCGCGACCGGCATCAGATCGACGCGGTCCCAGGCGATCAAGTCATCGGGCGCGCAGTAAAGAGCGTTGAAATCGAACGCGCCCGCATCCTCACCGCAGACGGTCATCGACGCCCTTGGATCCACCGATACGAGCCTGGAGACCGGCCTGAAGGTGCCCGCGAACGCGTCCGAATAGTGCTGCGACCAGAAGTCCTCGACGTCCTCGACCGCCATCAGCGTCAGGCCGTCGATCTCTCCACCGTCGGTGTTCTGCACCCGGCCCACGGGCGACGGGGCGGCCACCCGGGGCCCGCTCGGGTCATCGGACGTCGGTAATCCCGCCACGCGATACGGGTCGTAGCGCATCGACACCGCCCGACCGTCGACGACTGTGGCCTGACTGCATCCGGCCACCGTCAACGCCGCGCAGACAGCGGCGATCCCGGCCCTGGCGAATGCGATCACATCGTGACGGTACCGGCTGGAGCGAGCGCCGCTCGTGTCAGTTC
The DNA here is from genome assembly GCF_001668615.1 of Mycobacterium sp. 1274761.0. Taxonomy (GTDB): domain Bacteria; phylum Actinomycetota; class Actinomycetes; order Mycobacteriales; family Mycobacteriaceae; genus Mycobacterium. Next base: position 31,880 of record NZ_LZMC01000025.1, on the reverse strand, counting down.
AGCTTGGTTGTGCCGGCCGGCCCGTGAGTCGTGGAGATGAACTTGGCCAGACAGTGATCCCGGTCGAAGCCTTTTTCTCGGCACCACTGCAGGGCGCCGTCGGCGGTGGCGTAAGTGCGCGGTGCAATGGTAATCCACCAGTTCGACCCGTCGAAGACCGACCAGTCACCGGACCACAGCAGCTTGGCGTCGTATAGCTGATACAGGCTGAGGTACTCCTGCAGTATCGAGGCGTTGTGCCACGTGCGGCCCTCGGCCTGCAAGCCCACCTTCTTCGAGCTCAGCTGAGGAACCCAGAGGCCTTCCGCTTGGGACGACACCACGTAGCGGTCATTTGCTGCGATTTGCTGTAGCTGCTGGAGCGCCGTATCCACTGCCGGGGTGGGTGCGGCGACGGGGGGGCGCGGCGCGGAAGTCGGCTGCGCTGTGGGCGTCACAGGCTTCGGTGCCGGCGCCTGAACCGTGACTGTCGACGGTGCCTGCGCGGTGGCCGTGGTTGGCATCGCTCCCTGGTCCTGATCCGGCTTCGGGGAGACCAGAAGTCCGATGACGATACCCATCGCGCCCAAAGTCAACGCCGCGATGAGCCCGATGATCACGATTGGGACCAGCGGTTCGCGCGTTCCGACCGCCAGTTCTCCAGTAGTCGTCGGCGCTGGCTGGGTGAATGCGCCGGAATCCCCGGTGTCGATGGCGCGCGGCAACGGCGAAATCCACTGTGCCAGTTGAGTGTTCGCATCTGGCGAAGCAATCTCCGCACCAGCCCGCAGGGCCCGCTGGGCGGCTCGGCCTAGCGCCCCGGCAGTGCCGTACCGGTCATCAGGGTGCTTCGCCATCCCGCGGGCGATGACGGCGTCGATCGCGGCAGGCACCCGCTTGTTGACCGCGCTGGGTTTCGGCACGGGTGCGGATACGTGCGCGGCGATCAGGTGTTCGTAGCTTGCGGCCGGGAACGGAAGGTGACCGGTCAGGGCCTCATAGAGCACACACGCCAAGGAGTAGATGTCGGAAGCCGGACTGCTCTGCTCGTCGTTGAACCGTTCGGGGGCCATGTAGGCGAACGAGCCGATCTGCGTGCCGGCCATGGTCAATCGGGTTTCGCCCTGGCTCTCGGCGATCCCGAAGTCGACCAGGTAGGCGAAGTCGGCGGCGGTGACGATGATGTTCTGCGGCTTAACATCTCGATGGATTAGGCCTTCGCTGTGGGCGGCGTCCAGAGCAGCGGCAATCTGCTCAACGATGGCAACGGCGCGATCGGGTGCCAGCGGTCCCTGCTCGATGAGGTCGTGCAGCGTCTGGCCTTGCACCAACCGCATGTCGATGTAGAGGTTGCCGTCGATCTCGCCCCAGTCGTGGATCGGCACCACATGGGGCTCCTGCAGGATTGCCGCCGCGCGTGACTCGCGTAAGAACCGGGCGCGGTAGCGTTCGTCCTGCGAGTACTGATCTGGCAAGATCTTCAGTGCGACGTTTCGGCCCTTCTCTGTGTCGTAGGCACGGTAGACCTCGCCCATCCCGCCCTTGCCGAGCAGTGCATTCAGCTTATATTTCCCGAAGCTTTCGCCCACTCGGGTCTTCATATAAGTCACTTTGCTTGAACCCCACGCGTCTCACTTTAATTTCGCCCGGCAATCCACTGTTGCTGCTATTGCAACAGCACAGGAAGCGGGCCGCGCCTAGTTTGCGAGCATACAGCAACCCGCACAATGCGAGAAGGCAACGGGCCAGCTAATTTTGTTTGCTGAGTAGGCCTAATTCGGGTAGATGATCGACTGGTACTCGATGTAGGGCTCGATGCCTTCAGGGCCGCATTCGCGGCCGATGCCCGACTTCTTGAAGCCGCCGAACGGCGACTTGAAGTCCAGTAACAGCCCCGAGTTGACCGGAACGGTGCCGGTGCGCAGCCGGGCGGCCACCGCGGCGCCGTGGTCGACGTCGGCCGTCCACACCGAACCCGACAGCCCATAGTCGGAATCGTTGGCGATGCGCACCGCATCGTCTTCGTCTTCGTACGGGATCACTGACAGCACCGGGCCGAAGATCTCTTCGCGGGCGATCCGCATCGCGTTGTCGACGTCGTAGAACAGCGTCGGCTCGATGAACCAGCCCTTGTCCAGGTGCGCCGGGGTGCCACCGCCGACGGCCACTTTGGCGCCATCTGCCTTGCCCGACTCCAGCATTCCGACGATCTTGTCGCGCTGCCGTTTAGCGACCACCGGCCCGACGGCAGTGGCGGGGTCGTTGGGATCGCCGACCGTCATTGCGGCCACACCGGCGGCCAGGGCATCGACTGTTTCCTGGTACCGCGACCGCGGCGCCAGGATGCGGGTCTGCGCGGCGCATGCCTGCCCGTTGTTCAGCAGGCCGGACATGAGGATGTTCTGCAGCTGCCCGTCGAGGTCGACGTCGTCCAGAAGGATCGCGGCGGACTTGCCGCCGAGCTCCAACGTCACGCGCTTGATCTGTGCACCGCACAGCTCACCGATTCGCGCGCCGGTGGCGGTCGACCCGGTGAAGCTGACCTTGTCGACGCCGGGGTGGGTGACGATGTGCTCGCTGGCCTCGCGCGACGCGGTGACGATGTTGATGACGCCGGGCGGAATTCCGGACTCGAGCACCGCGTCGGCCAGAAGGTATGGGTCCAGCGCGGTTTCGGGTGCGGGCTTGAGCACCATCGTCGAGCCCGACGCCAGACACGGCCCCAGCTTCATCGCCATGATGTACAGCGGCACGTTCCACGGGATGATTCCGGCGCAGACGCCGACCGGCGCCCGTCGCACCACCACTTTCTGGCCCATGGCTCCGACCCGCTCGTCGGTCCATGGATAGTTGCGCGCGATGTCGGCGAAGATGTCGAGAACCATGGTGGCCGCGAACGCCTGTGTGCCCATCGACTGCGAGGCGGGGGCGCCGTTCTCGTTGGTGACGACGTCGGCGATCTCGGTTGCGCGTTTCTGCAAGGCCTGCGACAGCGCGTTGATGGCGTCGGCCCGCTCCTGCGGCGTCATGGTGGGCCACGGCCCATTGTCGAACGCCTCCCGGGCCGAGGCGACGGCCCGGTCGATATCGGCGGGCGAGCCGTCGGGGGTGCGCGCATACACTTCTTCGCTGATCGGCGAGATGACGTCGATGGTGGCGTCGGTGGCCGGCGCCACCCATTCATTGCCGATGAACAGTCGATCGCGGGTTTCCATGGCGGCGCTCCGATCGCAGTGTGACGTGGGACCGATCGTACGGCTGTAACGGAATCTTTAGCGTGGCGATCTACTTGTTGTAACCGGATGGCCGCCACGCCACAGGCAGCATCCGGGATCACATACAAAGCACCGCGGCGCCTGCTGGTCCATTTCCAGTGTCGGGGGAGATGGCTGCACACAAGCGGTGGCGGCTACCTGCCACCGTCTGACGACCAGAGGAGTCGATGCAGAAATGTCCATCCCCGTCAAAACCTGCTCCTGGCGAAGCGCTGTCGCGGTTCTGGCCTCCGGCGCCGTCGTCTCTTTGAGCGCGCTCAGCGGGGGAGTCGCACCGGCGTTCGCCAAACCGGACAAGAACGACCCGGGCATTCCGATCGTCCCGACGCCAGAAGTCGTCGTTCCTGAGGCGCCCCACGCTCAGCAGGAGGCGCCGGTCGAGGCCCCGGCACCGAAGCAGGCGCCGGCTCCGCAGGTGGAAGCGCCGCGTCAGGTGGAAGCACCGGCCCCACGGCAGCCCTCGTTCGCTCCCGACGTGCAGGCATCGGAGCCCGAGCCGCAGGTTCAGGCGCCGCCGAAGCAGGTTCAGGCGCCGGTCCAGGAAGCACCGGCACCGCCGAAGCAGGATCCCCTGGCCCCCAAGAAGGAAGCGCCGCGGGTCGTGGAGGCACCGGCGCCGAAGGCTGACGCACCGAAGGTCGACGTGGCACCCGCCGTGGTACCAAAGGCCGACGCGCCCAACGCCGACGTGCCCAAGGCCGATGCGCCGGCCGTCGACGCTCCTAAGGCCGACGTGCCCAAGCCCGATGCACCGAAGCCCGACGCACCCAAGGTCGACAACCCGGCCGTCGCGCCCGCTCCTGCCGAGCTTCCGGGCGAGCCAGACGAGCCCAAGCAGGACGCGCAGGGCGCGACAGGCCTCGCGCCCGGGCAGAAGCCGAATGCGAAAGACGACAAGCAGACCGATCCGTCAACGGTGACGAAGGCCGTCCAGCGCGTCGAGACGGCTACGCCCGACACGCTGATAGCACCGGAGCAGGACGTCCAGCTCGCTCGCCAGGCGAAGCCGGTCGAGGTCAAGCCGGAGCCGGCGAAGAAGGAAGACGTCGACTTCCTGTCGAGCGCAATCAACCTCCAGTCCAAGACCAAGCTCGGTCCGTTCGAGTCCGGATTCAATGCGGGGTCACAATTCTCGATCGGCGACCGCGACCGCGACCATGTCTGGGACCGCGACCATGACTGGGATCGTGACCATGACTGGGATCGTGACCATGACTGGGACCACAACCACGACTGGGATTGGGACAAGAAGAAGTGGGACCACCGGGTTCGTCAGTGGGACCACCGCTGGATCGAGTACGACGACTGGTACCGACCGGTGATCTTCAACCCGTTCCGGGCTCCGGTTCGCATCGTCTACATCTACGACCGCGCGCCGCGCATCCTGTTTGTGCCCCCGCTGGGCCGGGTCCTTGTCGACGGTGCGGCGCTGGCCGCCTACAGCTTCACGGCGGTGGTACTCAACGCCGCGAACCTGGCCGCCGACGTGGCCGTCGGCACGTTCTTCGGCGGCGGCTACCTGCCGCAGGCCGGGGTGCCGTTCGTGCCGCCGCCACCGCTGGCGCGCTACGACAATGTGCCGGTCCAGGTGCGCTACTCCAACGCGACCTATCAGCCGTTCCGCGTCAACCAGGTCGTCGACCTCGGTGACGACGTCCAGTACGGCGGACGGAAGGTGTTGCTCGATGGCGCGACGCCCGCCTGGGGTCAGTGGGTCACCGCCCCGACGGGCGAGCGTCAGTTCGAGGTGCACCGCACCCAGCAGTACCCGGGTCTCGGGGAGCCGCAGGAGGCGCCCCTGCCCGGTGACTACCGGATGCAGCTGGCCTCCGACGAGTCGCCCGACCGCACGCAGATGTATCTGATGGCGGCGGCGGGTCTGGTCGCCGGGCTCGGCTTCGGCGCACTGGGACTCGCGTTCTACCTGGGGCGTCGCCGGCCGCAGCTGTAATGGCGCCAGCTGGAGTGCTGGACAACTGTCCGGCACTCCAGCTGCTCGCAGGTGCCTTGTTCGCCTCGGGCCGCATCCGATAAGTTGGACAGCTGTCCAGCCGCGGCCTCGAGGGAGACAGCATGGCGATCCGCGTCGCACACATCGGCACTGGCAACGCAGGACGTATCGCGCTCAACCATCTGATCAGCGATCCCCGGTTCGAGTTGACCGGCGTTTGGGTGTCATCGGATGCCAAGGTCGGTAAGGACGCCGGCGAACTCGCCGGGCTCGACGTCTCGACCGGCATCGCCGCGACCAACGACTGGGACGAGTTGCTGGCCGCCAAGCCCGACTGCGCTGTGTACTGCGCGATGGGCGACAACCGCATACCCGAGGCCGTCACCGACGTCCTGCGTATCCTGTCGGCGGGCATCAACGTCGTCGGAACCTCTCCCGGGGTGTTCCAGTACCCGTGGGGTGTCATGCCCGACAAGTACATCGCCCCCATCGAAGAGGCTGCACGGCAAGGCAATTCGAGCGTATTCATTTCGGGCGTGGACCCGGGGTTCGCCAACGACCTGATTCCGTTCGCGATCGCGAGCACCTGTCAGAGCATCGAGCAGGTGCGCTGCATGGAGATCGCCGACTACGCCACCTACGACGGCGCCACGGTGATGTTCGACGTGATGGGCTTTGGCTGGCAACTCGACGAAACGCCTATGCTGTTGCAGCCCGGCGTGCTTGGGCTGGCGTGGGGCACGACGATCCGTCAGCTGGCCGCGGGATTCGGCATCGATGTCGACGAAATCAAGGACTCGTGCACGCGGATCCCGGCGCCTGAGGCCTTCGACGTTGCGGCAGGCCATATTCCGAAGGGTGGCCAGGCGGCCCTGCGATTCGAGATCCACGGCATGGTGAAGGGCAAAGCCGCGATCGTCATCGACCACGTGACTCGCCTGCGCGAAGACCTCTGCCCGCACTGGCCGCAGCCCGCCCAACCCGGAGGCTCCTACAAGGTGGAGATCGTCGGCGAACCCTCCTACACCGTCGACATCTGTCCGACCAGCCGCAAGGGTGACCACAACTACGCCGCGATCGCCGCAGGCGCGGGCCGCGTCGTCAACGCCATCCCCGCGGTGGTGGCGGCGCCGCCGGGAATCAGGACGACCATCGACTTGCCGTTGATCACCGGCAAGGGACTCTTCGACGCCAAATAGCCTGCTGGACAACGACAAAGGAGAACACCGCATGGGACGCGTGGATGGAAAGGTGGCGCTCATCAGTGGCGGCGCTCGCGGAATGGGAGCCGCCCACGCGCGGATGCTCGTCGACGAGGGCGGCAAGGTCGTCATCGGCGACATCCTCGACGAGGAGGGCAAGGCGCTGGCCGACGAGATCGGCGACAGCGCGCGCTATGTGCACCTCGACGTGACCCAGCCCGACCAGTGGCAGGCCGCCGTCGACGTCGCCATCGCCGAATTCGGCAAGCTCAACGTCCTGGTGAACAACGCGGGCATCGTCGCGCTGGGCCCGCTGAAGAAGTTCGATCTGGGCGAATGGCAGAAAGTCATCGACGTCAACCTGACCGGCACGTTCCTCGGCATGCGCGCGGCGGTCCAACCGATGATCGACGCCGGCGGCGGCTCGATCATCAACGTGTCATCGATTGAGGGCTTGCGCGGCGCCCCATTCGTCCATCCCTACGTCGCGTCCAAGTGGGCGGTCCGGGGCCTGGCCAAGTCGGCGGCATTGGAGTTGGCGCCCAAGAACATTCGGGTGAACTCGGTGCACCCGGGATTCATCAAGACGCCGATGACCGCCCACCTTCCCGAGGATATGGTCACGATTCCACTCGGCCGTCCCGCCGAGCCGGAGGAGGTGGCGACGTTCATCGTCTTTTTGGCCAGCGACGAGTCGTCGTATGCGACCGGCAGCGAGTTCATCATGGACGGCGGCCTGGTGACCGCTGTGCCGAACAAGGCCTAACGGCGACGCCGCAGGAACCACACCAGAGCGGCGACGCCGACCACGACGGCCGCGGCCACCGGCACGGTGATCTTCGCCCGGCCGTCATCGACCGTCGCGTGCTGGACGGCGTGTGCCTTATCCAGCACCGCCTCCCTGGTTTCGGCGGCCTTGTCCTTGGTGCGCTGTTTGACGTCCATCTTGGCCGTCAACGCCTCGACGGTCTGGCCGAGCTCCTTGCGAGTCTGGTCGATATCGCTTTGAAGTTCATCGATGCCTGCGTCGGGTCCGGGTTCCGGCCGGGGCTCAGCCATGGCGGGCTTCCTTCACTTCCTTGATGTCGGCCTTGATGCTCTCGACGCTCTCCTGCGGGGGCGGGGCGATCTCGGCCGCCTGCTTGCGGCCGAACAGCGCCGCGATCCCGCCCGCGACGAACAACACCACGGCCACGATCGCCGCGGCGGCCCACACCGGCAGCACCAACGCCAAGGCCGCAACGCCGGCGGCGATCAGGGTCATCAGCCCCAGCAGCGACAGCAGGCCCGCCGCGCTGAACAATCCGGCGCCCACACCGGCATGCTTGACCGACTGCTGCAATTCCTTCTGGGCCAACCGCATCTCGTCACGAACGAGACGCGACGTCTGCGTCGACAACTGGCTCATCAGCTCGCCGATCGACGCGTCGGCGGCCGGTTTCGTTTCCACGCTCATGCGCAGTTGGGTTGCCCCGGGCTGCGGAGCCGAAACTTAATCGATGGCCGATTGCTGCTTTCCGACCAGCTCGGTGGCGACGAGGATCAGGGGGGCATTGCTGTCCTGCGACAGTTTGCGCAACAGGTCGAAGGCCTGCAGCGCGGTGATGCCGTAGCGCTCCATCAGCATGCCCTTGGCCTGCCCGATGACGTCGCGGCTGGCCAGCGCCTTCTTGAACTGCTCATCACGGCGCGCGGCGTTCCACGCAACCGACGAATGGGCGGCAAAGACCCCTCCGATGATGCGGCTCTCGTCGGAAAACGCGTTTGGCGTTTCGGCGTAGACGTTCAAAGCCCCCATCGTCTCGCCGGCGATCCAGAGCTGAAATGCCATCACTGACCGAATCGGAGTCTCCCGCAACGCATCTCGGGCGTAAAGAGGAAACCGTTCATCGGTCTCCAGGTTGGCGACGTGAACCGTCTTCTCCTCCCACGCCGCCGTCAGGCAGGGGCCCTGGCGGTGGCGTTGCTGGATCTCGTCGAGCAGCAACGGCCACTTGTGCGTCGCGGCGGGTGTGTCGATGTGCTTGGCATTGCGGGTGACGGTGACGCCCGCGTACTGCGCGCCGGGGACCTCGACCGCCGCGTGCTCGGCCAGTTCGGCGATGACTGTGTCCGCGTCGGTGTCGGGTCGCCCATAGAGGTCCACCACCAACTGCGCGATGCGCTGGTGGGTGTCATCCACTTCAACAGGGTCAGTCAAGGGCAATATCCGATCGTCGAGCGTTGGCTAAGGCTAACCCGGCGGCGAGGCGGACGGAGGACGGATTGACAACAGCGTCAATGTGCGGGCTACAGCGCCTTCATGTACCGCGCCGTGATGACGCGTTGGGCCAGGGACGTGACGGGCGAGCCCAGCCTGCTCCACCAGGTCGCGTGCCGCGAGAAGGCCACCACCTCGGCGCGTACCTCGTCGGTCGCCGGGTCGAAGCGCACGGCGAACATCTCCTCGCCGGACTCCGGATGGCCCGGTAGCGTGCCGTAGGCGAATCCGCGGCGGTCCGGCTCGTCGATCACGTAGACCACTCGGCAAGGGGCGCGCAGCGGACCGAGGCCCACCAGCACCTCGGAGCCGATGGTCGCCACGTCGGTGGTCGCCTCCACGCGCACACCCGCGCCGCGCAGCATGCCCCACCGCATGACCTTCGCCGCGGCCTCGTCGAAGCGCGCGCGCCCGCGGCCAATGACAGCCGACTCGCGCACATGGTGGTAGCCGGCGGGCAGCGGGCCCGCGGTGGCGCCCACCTCCGAGTAGCTCAGTTGTAGCGTCGCCAGGTCCGTCAACTTCATCCCGACACCATGTCATCGCCGGCGTACGGTCGGTGAAGTGACCACATCTTCTTCTGTCGCCCACGCCGCGGGAACGCTTTCCCTGGGAGGCGATCTCACCGTCAACAGGCTGGGTTTCGGCGCCATGCGGATCACCGGCAAGGGCGTCTGGGGCCCGCCCGCTGACCGCGACGAATGCCTGCGCGTCCTGCGCCGCGCGGTGGATCTCGGCGTGAACTTCATCGACACCGCCAACTCCTACGGCCCCTACGTCTCCGAGGAGCTGATCCGCGAGGCGCTCTCGCCCTATCCCGACGATCTCGTCATCGCGACGAAGGCGGGGTTCGTGCGCACCGGCCCGGACGCCTGGACCCCGCTCGGTTTCCCCGCCTACCTCCGTCAGGAGGTCGAGTTGAGCCTGCGCCGGCTCGGCGTCGACCGAATCGACCTACTCCAACTGCACCGCATCGACGACAAGTTCCCACTCGAGGATCAAGTGGGCGAGCTCGCCGCACTGCAGAAGGAGGGCAAGATCCGCCACATCGGGCTCTCGGAGATCGAAGTCACGCAGCTGGAGGCGGCGCAGAAGGTCGCGTCGATCGTTTCGGTGCAGAACATGTACAACCTGACTGCGCGTACGGCCGAACCCGTACTGGACGCGTGCGAGGCCGCAGGACTCGGCTTCATCCCGTGGTTCCCCCTCGCTGCAGGGCCGCTCGCGGCGCCGGACGGTCCGCTGCAGCGCATCGCCGCTGACCACCACGCCAGCGCCTCACAGCTGGCCCTGGCGTGGCTGCTGAAGCGCTCGCCGGTGATGCTGCCCATCCCCGGCACGTCCAAGGTCAGCCATCTCGAGCAGAACGTGGCCGCAGCGCAGATCACGCTCTCCGATGACGAATTCGAGACCTTGAGCAAAGCGGGCTCACAAACCTGACCAACAGCCGGCGACAACGAGGCAATACGGTGAGCGGGTGGCCACCGACCCCAGCGAGGCGCATCCAGGCGGCGGGTTCAACCCGCCCGAACCCACTACCCGAGGTGGCCCCGATTACGGCCGGTTCATCGAGGCCGTCCGTACGCTGCAGGACCATGTCCGCGCCGCCGATGCGCCCGACGAGGTGATTACCCAGGCCGCCGACATGGTCGAGGCGGTGTCGCGGCTACTGGCGCCATATGAGGCCGACGAGTGGAGCACACCGTCGGGCAGACGCATGGATCTGCCCAACCGGGGCAATATCATGCAGGTGCCCACCGACCTGGCCACCCGCGGCGACGAGGTCGACGGCGTAGTGCGCTTCCGCCGCTACCACCTCGGCCGCAACGGGGCCGTCCACGGCGGCGCGCTGGCGCAGATGTGGGACTCGGTGCTCGGCTTCGCCGCCTTCCGGCTCACCCGCAGCCTCAAACAGCGGACGGCCTACCTGCACGTGAACTACCGCCACATCGCGCCGATCAACAAGGATCTTCAGGTCGACGCCAGGATCGACCGCTCCGAGGGCCGCAAGATCTTCGTCGCCGGACGGTTGCGCGACGGGGACACATTGCTCTGCGACGCCGAGGCGCTCTTCGTCAAACTCAACCCCGGACAGCCATGACCGGTGACACCGCCACATCGCGCTGGTCGGCGACCAAGCGCCGCTGGGCGCGATGGCGTGACCGGTTGCGAGACCGGCCCAAGGTCGACTTCGCCTACCGCATCGCGGTCGGCGTCCTCGGGCTCGCGGTCTTTGGTCTGGGCATCCTCGCCATCCCGTACCCCGGACCGGGCTGGGCGATTGTGTTCATCGGGCTCGGCATCCTAGCCACCGAGTTCGACTGGGCGCGCCGGCTGCTGGCTTACGCCAAGGAGCGCTACGACAAGGTGATGGACTGGTTCCACCGGCAGGGCAGGTTCGTGCAGATTCTCGGCGGATTGTTCACGGCATTGGTGGTGGCCGTGACGCTGTGGTTCGTCGGCGCGCTCGACTGGACCGCCGAGCTCGCCGGGTTCGACCAGCCCTGGCTGAACAGCCCGATCGGGGTCGGAGACTGAGCAGTTGCCCCGATAGCATGGTCGCGTTCGTAGACAGCCACCACACCGGGAGAGTGACCGATGAGCGCCGCCCCCAGCCCCGCCCCCGCAGCCCCAATTCGGGTCGCTGCCGGGACGACCGCTGCGGCGGCGGTCCGCGAAGCCGGACTGCCCGGCCGGGGCGCCCCCGACGCCGTCGTCGTCGTCCGTGACGACCAGGGCCGGCTGCGCGACTTGAGCTGGACGCCGGACACCGATGTGGAGGTGACGCCGGTTCCCGCCAACACCGAGGACGGGCGCAGCGTGATCCGGCATTCGGCCGCACACGTGCTCGCCCAGGCGGTGCAGGACATGTTCCCCGAGGCCAAACTGGGTATCGGGCCGCCTATCACCGACGGCTTCTACTACGACTTCGATGTGCCCGAGGCGTTCACGCCCGACGACCTTGCCGCGCTGGAAAAGCGGATGCGTCAAATCGTCAAGGACGGCCAGCTGTTCAGCCGCCGGGTATATGAGTCCAAAGACCAAGCGCGCAAAGAACTCGCCGACGAGCCGTACAAGCTGGAACTCGTCGACGACAAATCCGGCGACCCCGAGGTGATGGAGGTCGGCCCCCCTGGCTCCGATGACGAGCTCACCGCCTATGACAACCTCAATCCCCGCACCCGCGAACGGGTTTGGGGTGACCTCTGCCGCGGCCCGCACATCCCGACGACGAAGTTCATCCCGGCATTCAAGCTGACCCGCAGCTCGGCCGCCTACTGGCGCGGCGACCAGAGCAACGCCAGCCTGCAACGGATCTACGGCACGGCATGGGAGTCGCAGGAGGCGCTCGACCGCCACCTGGAACTCATCGAGGAGGCACAGCGGCGCGACCACCGCCGGCTGGGCGTCGAGCTGGACCTGTTCAGCTTCCCCGACGAATTGGGTTCAGGCTTACCAGTTTTCCACCCCAAGGGTGGCGTGGTGCGCCGCGAGCTCGAGGACTATTCGCGGCGCAAACACCTCGAAGCCGGATACGAGTTCGTCAATACCCCGCACATCACCAAGGAACAGCTGTACATCACGTCGGGCCACCTGGAGTGGTACGCCGACGGCATGTTCCCGCCCATGCACATCGACGCGGAGTTCAACGAAGACGGCACGGTTCGCAAACCCGGCCAGGACTACTACCTCAAGCCGATGAACTGCCCGATGCACCACCTGATCTACCGGTCGCGGGGACGGTCCTATCGCGAACTGCCGTTGCGGCTATTCGAATTCGGTTCGGTGTACCGGTACGAGAAGTCAGGTGTCGTGCATGGATTGACCCGCGTGCGCGGCATGACTCAGGACGACGCCCACATCTACACCACCCGCGAGCAGATGCGCGACGAGTTGGCCTCGCTGTTGCGCTTCGTATTGGACCTGCTCGCCGACTACGGCCTGGACGACTACTACCTGGAGCTGTCCACCAAAGACCCCGACAAGTACGTCGGGGCCGACGAAGACTGGGAGGAAGCCACCGAGACCTTGCGCGAGGTGGCGCTGGCCTCCGGTCTTGAGCTGGTGCCCGACCCCGGCGGTGCGGCGTTCTACGGCCCGAAAATCTCGGTCCAGGTGAAGGACGCATTGGGGCGCAACTGGCAGATGTCGACCATCCAGCTCGACTTCAACATGCCGGACCGGTTCGAGCTGGAGTACACCGCCGCCGACGGCAGCCGACAGCGTCCGGTATTGATCCACCGCGCCCTGTTCGGCTCCATCGAACGGTTCTTCGGCGTGCTCACCGAGCACTACGCCGGCGCGTTCCCGGCGTGGCTGGCGCCGGTGCAGGTGGTCGGCATCCCGGTCGCCGACGGCCACGTCGACTATCTGGAAAGCGTTGCCGCGCAACTGCGCTCACGCGGCGTGCGGGTCGAGGTCGACAGCAGCGACGACCGGATGGCGAAGAAGATCGTCAACCACACCAACCAGAAGGTGCCGTTCATGCTGCTGGCCGGTGACCGCGACGTCGACGCCGGTGCGGTGAGCTTCCGATTCGGTGACCGCAGCCAGGTCAACGGGGTGCCTCGCGACCAGGCCGTCGATGCGATCGTCGGCTGGATCGAAAGCCGGGAAAACGCCGCGCCCACAGCGGATCTGATCAAGACGGGCGCATCGACGTGACGAACCGCGATGAGCAGAGGGTCGTCGACCACGGTGCGGGCGACCCCGACCATCTGCAGCGCCTCTGGACGCCGTACCGCATGAGCTATCTCGCCGAGGCGCCGATGAAGGGTGGCTCGGCAGCCTCGACGCAGCCGTTCACCGACATCCCCACCCTCAACGACGAGGACGGGCTGGTGGTGGCGCGCGGCCAACTCGTGTACGTGGTGCTGAACCTCTACCCGTACAACCCGGGCCATTCGATGGTGGTGCCGTATCGGCGGGTGTCTGAGCTCGAGGACCTCACCGAGGAGGAGAGCCACGAGCTGATGGCGTTCACCCAGAAGGTGATTCGGGTCATCAAGGCGGTGTCGAACCCGCACGGCTTCAACGTCGGGCTCAACCTCGGCAAGTCCGCGGGCGGATCGCTGGCCGAGCATCTGCACATGCACGTGGTGCCGCGGTGGAGCGGCGACGCGAACTTCATCACGATCATCGGCGGCTCGAAGGTGGTGCCGCAGCTGCTGCGCGAAACCCGTGAACTGCTCGCCGAGGAATGGGCCAGGCAGTCGTGAGCGACTTCTACCTGATGACCCGTGCGGCGTACGAAAAACTGTCCACGCCGGTCGCCAAGGCCGCGCTTCGGGCGGGCCTGACCCCCGACAGCATCACGATCATCGGCACCGCGGGCACGGTGATCGCGGCGTTGACGCTGTTCCCGATCGGGCAGCTGTGGTGGGGCGCGTTCGCGGTCTTTGTTTTCGTCCTCGCCGACATGCTCGACGGCGCGATGGCGCGACAGCGCGGCGGCGGCACCCGGTTCGGGGCGGTGCTCGATGCGACATGCGACCGGATCGGCGACGGCGCGGTGTTCTGCGGACTGATGTGGTGGGCGGCGTTCGGGTTGCGCAGTACTTCGTTGGTGGTAGGGCTGATGATCTGCCTGGTCACCTCACAGGTGATCTCCTACGTCAAGGCTCGCGCCGAAGCCACCGGGTTAAGCGGCGAGGGCGGGCTCATCGAGAGACCGGAACGTCTGGTGATCGTGCTCACCGGGGCGGGACTGTCCGGCGTGTCGTTCCTGCACATCCCATGGCTCCTGCCTGTCGCGGTGTGGGTTCTGGCGGTGGCCAGCCTGATCACCCTGGGCCAGCGGGTGCACAGCGTGCGGACCTCACCCGGCGCGACGGATGCGGTGCGCAAGCCCGAGGACCAGCCGTGACGACCACCCGTGGCGTGAGCGCCGGGGGCAGTCGCTTTTCGCTGAGCGGCCAGGTCTCCGATCTCGGCTACGCCACGGGTTGGCGGATCGTGCGCGCCATGCCGGAGTTCATGGCGCGCAACGCTTTCGGGGCCGGGGCCATCTACGCATCGCGTAACGGCGGGCCGGCGCAGCTGCGCAAGAACCTCGCGCGCGTCATCGGCGCGGCCCCCGACGAGGTCCCCGACGGGCTGATGCGCGCGGCGCTGGCGTCCTATGCGCGGTACTGGCGCGAAGCGTTTCGGCTGCCGTCGATGGACCTCGCCGCCGTCGCCCGCCGACTCGACGAGGTGTTCATCGGAGCAGACCATCTGCAGGCCGCGATCGACGCCGGCCGGGGCGGCGTGATCGCGCTGCCGCACAGCGGCAACTGGGACATGGCCGGTGTGTGGCTCGTCCACAAGCACGGCACCTTTGCCACCGTCGCGGAACGGCTCAAACCCGAATCGCTGTTCCGGCGTTTCGTCAACTACCGCGAAAGCCTCGGCTTCGAGGTGTTTCCGTTGTCGGGCGGCGAACGTCCACCGTTCGAACTGCTCGCGACGCGCCTGCGCGAGAACAGGTTCGTCTGCCTGATGGCCGATCGCGACCTGACCCGTTCCGGTGTCGAGGTGGATTTCTTCGGCGAGGCGACGCGGATGCCGGCCGGACCGGCCAAGCTGGCCATCGCGACCGGGGCACCGCTGCTGCCTGCTCACGTGTATTACCAGGGCGACGACTGCGTGGTCAACATATCGCCGCCGCTCGACACGTCTTCCGGAGACGTCGCCGCGATCACCCAGGCGCTGGCCGACCGGTTCGCCAAGGGCATCGCCGCCCATCCCGAGGACTGGCACATGATGCAGCCGCAGTGGCTGGCCGATCTCTCCGCCGAACGGCAAGCCAGGCTCAGGGGCCAAGCCTGATGCGCATCGGGATGGTGTGCCCGTATTCGTTCGACGTTCCCGGCGGCGTGCAATCCCACGTGCTGCAGCTCGCCGAGGTGATGCGCGAGCGCGGCCACGACGTCAGCGTGCTGGCGCCCTCGTCGCCACATGTGGAGCTACCCGATTACGTCGTGTCCGGCGGCAAGGCCGTTCCCATTCCCTACAACGGATCGGTGGCGCGGCTGCGGTTCGGCCCGGCCACCCACCGCAAGGTCAAGCGGTGGCTCACCGACGGCGAGTTCGACGTGCTGCACCTGCACGAGCCCAACGCGCCGAGCCTGTCGATGCTGGCGCTGCAGGCCGCGGAGGGCCCCATCGTGGCCACCTTCCACACGTCGACCACAAAGTCGTTGACGCTCAGCGTTTTTCAGGGCATTCTGCGCCCGTATCATGAGAAGATCGTCGGCCGCATCGCGGTGTCGGATCTGGCGCGGCGCTGGCAGATGGAGGCACTGGGCTCCGATGCCGTTCAGATCCCCAACGGCGTGGACGTCGCGTCCTTTGCCGCCGCGCCGCTTCTCGACGGTTATCCGCGCCCGGGCAAGTCCGTCCTGTTCCTGGGCCGCTTCGACGAACCGCGCAAGGGCATGGCTGTGCTGACGGCTGCCCTTCCCGCGGTGGTCGAGCGGTTTCCCGACATCGAGATCCTGATTGTCGGTCGCGGCGACGAGGATGAGCTGCGCGACGAGGTCGGCCCGCTGGCGTCACATCTGCGGTTCCTCGGTCAGGTCGACGATACGCAGAAAGCGTCGGCGATGCGCAGCGCCGACGTCTACTGCGCGCCCAACACCGGCGGCGAGAGCTTCGGCATCGTGCTGGTCGAGGCGATGGCCGCGGGCACCGCGGTGGTGGCCAGCGCACTTGACGCGTTTCGCCGGGTGCTCGAGGACGGCAAGGCGGGCCGGCTCGTGCCGGTGGATGACGCCGAGGGGCTGGCTGCGGGCCTCATCGAGATGCTCGCGGACGACGAAGCCCGCGCCCACTACATCGAGGCGGCCACCGAGGCCGTGCACCAGTACGACTGGTCGGTGGTGGCGGGCCAGATCATGCGGGTGTACGAGACAGTGGCCGGGGCGGGCGCCAAGGTGCAGGTGGCCAGCTGATGACGTGGCTCATCGTCACGGCCCTGGTCGTGGTGCTGGTAGTGGTGCTGCTGCTGGTGGCGGGGTGGGCCTATCAGACCGCGCACCGCCTCGACCGGCTGCACGTCCGTTACGACCTGTCCTGGCAGGCGCTCGACGGCGCCCTGGCCCGGCGCGCCGTGGTCGCGCGTGCGGTGGCCGTCGACGCCTACGGTGCTGGCCCGGAGGGCAAGCGGTTGAAGGCGTTAGCAGACGCCGCCGAAAAGGCCCCGAGAGCGGCCAGGGAAACCGCGGAGAACCAGCTGTCGGCGGCGCTGGCGCTCGTCGACCCGGCTTCGCTGCCGGTGGCGCTGGTCGCCGAGCTCGCCGACGCCGAGGCGCGCGTCACACTGGCCCGCCGATTCCACAACGACGCGGTGCGCGACACCCTGGCGCTGCGGGAGCGACCCGCGGTCCGTCTCCTCCGCCTCGGTGGAACCGCCGGTCTGCCAACCTATTTCGAGATCGCCGAACAACCCGACCGGGATGTGGGCGTGGTAGGCCGCCGCACGTCGGCCAGGGTGGTGCTGCTCGACGAGCGCGGGGCGGTGCTGCTGTTCTGCGGGTCGGACCCGGCCTATCCCGACCACTCGGATGGTCCGGCGCCGCGGTGGTGGTTCACCGTCGGGGGCGCGGCTCAGCCGGGGGAGACGCTGGGCGAGGCCGCGGCGCGCGAGCTGGCCGAGGAGACCGGCCTGCGGGTGGCGCCGACGGACATGATCGGCCCGGTGTGGCGACGGGACGCGGTCCTCGACTTCAACGGTTCGGTAATCCGCAGCGAGGAGCTGTTCTTCGTGCACCGCACCCGCCGCTTCGAGCCGTCCGCGGCGGGCCGCACCGGGTTGGAACGGAGCTACATTCACGGCCACCGTTGGTGCGATGAGACAATGATCGCCGAGCTGGTCGCCAAAGGAGAGACCGTCTATCCGCTGCAGCTCGGCGAGTTGCTTTCAGAGGCCAACGAGCTGGCCGACGCCCGGCAAGCCGAACCGCAGCGGCAGCTGCAATCGATCCGCTGAGCTGAGGTTGTATGTGCTCTTCGCGTGCGCGGGCTGCATGTGCTCCTCGCGTGCGCAGGCTGCATGTGCTCCTCGCGCGCGCAGGCTGCATGTGCTCCTCGCGTGCGCAGTGGATCTATCCGATTTGGCGCCGCCCTTAAACTGGATCAGTAGCGAATTGAAGGAGTTAGCAGTGGAAACCGCAGCGGGATCGAACGGGTCGGGGCAGACCGGCACCGCCCGGGTCAAGCGCGGCATGGCCGAGATGCTCAAGGGCGGCGTGATCATGGACGTCGTCACCCCCGAGCAGGCCCGCATCGCCGAGGGGGCGGGCGCCGTCGCGGTGATGGCGCTGGAACGGGTGCCCGCCGACATCCGCGCCCAGGGCGGCGTGTCGCGCATGAGCGACCCCGACATGATCGAAGGCATTATCGACGCCGTCACGATCCCGGTGATGGCCAAGGCCCGCATCGGTCACTTCGTCGAGGCCCAGATTCTGCAGAGCCTCGGGGTGGACTACATCGACGAATCCGAGGTGCTCACCCCGGCCGACTACGCCAACCACATCGACAAGTGGAAGTTCACCGTGCCGTTCGTGTGCGGGGCCACCAACCTCGGTGAGGCGCTGCGCCGCATCACCGAAGGCGCGGCGATGATCCGCTCCAAGGGGGAGGCCGGCACCGGCGACGTGTCCAACGCGACCACCCACATGCGCAAGATCGGCGGCGAGATCCGTCGGCTGACGTCGCTGTCCGATGACGAATTGTACGTTGCGGCAAAGGAATTGCAGGCACCCTACGAGCTGGTCGCCGAGGTGGCGCGGGCGGGCAAGCTGCCCGTCACGCTGTTCACCGCGGGCGGGATCGCGACCCCGGCCGACGCGGCGATGATGATGCAGCTCGGCGCCGAGGGCGTGTTCGTCGGCTCGGGCATCTTCAAATCCGGTGACCCCGCCGCGCGCGCCGCCGCGATCGTCAAGGCCACCACGTTCTACGACGACCCCGACGTGCTGGCCAAGGTGTCGCGCGGGCTGGGGGAGCCCATGGTCGGCATCAACGTCGAGGAGATCGCTGCCCCGCATCGGCTCGCCGAGCGTGGCTGGTAAAGACACACCATATGGCGATCCAAGAGATCCTCGATCTCGAGCAACTCGAGGTCAACATCTATCGCGGTGGCGTGTTCAGCCCCGAATCCGGCTTCCTGCAAAGGACATTCGGCGGCCATGTCGCCGGCCAGTCGCTGGTGTCGGCGGTGCGCACGGTCGATCCGAAGTTTGCGGTGCACTCACTGCACGGCTATTTCCTGCGCCCGGGCGACGCGAAGGCACCCACGGTCTTCATCGTCGAACGGTTGCGTGACGGTGGGTCGTTCGTCACCCGCCGCGTCAACGCGATCCAGCACGGCGAGACCATCTTTTCGATGTCGGCGTCGTTTCAGACCGACCAGAGCGGTATCGAGCATCAGGACGCGATGCCGTATGCCGCACCGCCGGACGACCTGCCCAACTTCATCACCAAGGGCAGCATTTTCGACGACGCCGGGTTTCAGCAGTTCGCGGAATGGGACGTTCGGATCGTGCCGCGCGACCAGCTCAAGCTGTCGCCGGGCAAGGCGTCCCAACAGCAGGTGTGGTTCCGCCACCACGATCCGCTGCCCGACGACTACGTGCTGCACATCTGCGCGCTGGCCTACATGAGCGACCTGACCCTGCTCGGCTCGGCGCAGGTGACCCACCTGGAGGAGCGCCGCCACCTGATGGTGGCTTCGCTGGATCACGCGATGTGGTTCATGCGCCCGTTCCGCGCCGACGAATGGCTGCTCTATGACCAGTCCTCGCCGTCGGCGTCAGGCGGCCGGTCGCTCACCCAGGGCAAGATCTTCAACCAGTACGGCGAGATGGTGGCGGCGGTGATGCAGGAGGGGTTGACCCGCTTCAAGCGCGATTACACGCCGCAGAAGAAGTGACCGGCCCGCGCGTCGGCGTGCTGGCGCTGCAGGGCGACACCCGCGAGCATCTCGCGGCGCTGCGCGAGGCGGGCGCCGAGGCCACGACGGTGCGGCGCCGCAGTGAACTCGAGGTCGTCGACGGGCTCGTCGTCCCCGGCGGGGAGTCCACCACGATGACGCACCTGTTGCGCGAGTTCGACCTGCTCGAGCCGCTGCGATCGCGCCTCGCCGACGGCATGCCGGCCTACGGGTCGTGCGCGGGAATGATCCTTCTGGCCAGCGAGATCCTCGACGCCGGGGCGCCGGGCCGGGAGGCCGCTCCGCTCAAGGGCATTGATATGACGGTGCGGCGCAACGCATTCGGGCGACAGGTCGACTCGTTTGAAGGCGACATCGACTTCGAGGGGCTCGACGGGCCGGTGCACGCGGTGTTCATCCGCGCGCCGTGGGTCGAACGGGTCGGGCCCGAAGTGCGGGTGCTGGGCCGCGCCGCCGACCACATCGTCGCGGTGCGCCAGCATTCGATGCTGGCGACGGCGTTTCACCCGGAGATGACGGGCGACCGCCGCGTCCATCGCCTGTTCGTCGACATCGTCACCGGCCGCGCCTAGGCATCCTCAGGCGGGTTCCTCGTTGTTGAACCAGTCGTCGTGGCCGGGATCGTCGAGCACCGTCAGCGTCGGGCTACGCACGTAGGTCGCCCTGTTACCACCGCCCTTGCGGGCGTCGTACATCGCGTTGGTGGCGATAGACATCAACTCGTCGAGCACGTCGTGCGGCGGCAGCGCCGCCAGCGGTTGCAGCGGGGTAGTCACCACGCCGATGCTTGCCGACAGCCGCGACGGTGAGCTCGAAATCGTGCCGAGCACCCGCTCGATGAGCGCCGAGGCGTCGTTGCTGTCGAACAGGTCGGCGATCACGAATTCCGAATCGGCGATGTGCGCCAGCACCGCGTCGCGGCGGGCGGTTTCGCGCAGCCGGGCGGCGATCTCGACCCGCACGCGATCGGATCCGCTGGTCCCCGAAAACTCGCCGACTAGCGAGAAGCTGTCGAGGTTGACTACCGCTAGGGCAAAGTACCGGTCATCCCCCCGGCTGCGCGCCGCCAGCAACGTCGTCGCCTTCTCGTAGAACCCTTCGCGGTTGAACATCCCGGTCAGCGGTTCGAAATTCTCGTGCAATATGTCGGCGTCGACGAGCCAGATCGCGGCCCGCCCGGTCAGCGAGACGAACATGACGATGAAGCCGATCAGCAGCACCGACGAGATCGCGAACGCCGGGTCGCTGCCGGCCATTTTAGTCCCGAGCACGATCAGCGTCGCGCCCGCGGCGATCCATGTGACCGCCAGCCACCTCGTCGTGTGGAATACCGCCGCGTAGATCGACACCAGGGCGAATGCCGTCGCGCCGAACAGCCCGGCCAGCGGATCGGACTGGATCAGGCACGACGTGGCGACACAGGTTGATCCGAGGCACACACAGATCCGGGACTCGAGCGCGGTCGGCCAGCGCGAGCGTAGCCACAACAGGCACATCCCCCAGCAACATGCGGCCACCACGAGGGCCAGGGTCTGGGCCACGGTGCCGCGCGGGCCGGTCGGGCTCCAAATCAGAAGCACCGAGACCGTGCTCAAGCCGAAAATTACCAGCGCGACCACTCGGCAGACGCGCCGCTGAATTCCGCGGGCAGCCAGAAATGCGGTCAACCAGTAATAGTGATCAAGGCCGCGCCACCATCGTTGCGCCGAATTCATCGGCTACCTGATGGGCCCTGCGGAAGCATTGACGCAGATTAGCAACTCGGCAAACGCGCCACGGGTTTCCTGCCTGAGAAATTCGACCGAATTATCACCGGACTCGACAATTGTTCAAAACGTCAACCGGCAATTGCTCGGCATTGTCGAGTTCTCCGCCGTCGATACGCAGAACGTGTTTTCACGCCGCTCGACGCGGCGCGGTAGCTGGCCAAACGTGCCCGTAGACTCGTTGACCGGACTTCATCTGCACGAGGCAGTAGCGAAAGAGGTAGTACACCCATGAGCGGCCATTCCAAGTGGGCCACCACCAAGCACAAGAAGGCGATCATCGATGCGCGGCGAGGCAAGAACTTCGCCAAGCTGATCAAGAACATCGAGGTCGCGGCCCGCACGGGCGGCGGCGATCCGGCCGGCAACCCGACGCTGTTCGACGCCATCCAGAAGGCCAAGAAGAACTCGGTGCCCAACGACAACATCGAGCGGGCCCGCAAACGGGGCGCGGGCGAGGAAGCAGGCGGCGCGGACTGGCAGACCATCACGTACGAGGGCTACGGGCCCAACGGCGTGGCGGTGCTCGTCGAATGCCTGACCGACAACCGCAACCGTGCCGCGGGTGAAGTGCGCGTCGCCATGACCCGCAACGGTGGCAGCATGGCCGACCCCGGCTCGGTGTCTTATCTGTTCTCCCGTAAGGGTGTGGTGACCCTGGAAAAGAACGGCCTGACCGAGGACGACGTGCTGACCGCGGTGCTAGAAGCCGGGGCCGAGGAGATCAACGATCTGGGCGACAGCTTCGAAATACTCTCCGAGCCAGGCGATCTCGTCGCTGTGCGGACCGCGCTGCAGGATGCGGGCATCGACTACGACTCGGCAGAGGCCGGCTTTCAGCCGTCGGTCACCGTGCCGCTCGACGCCGAAGGCGCGCGCAAAATCATGAAGCTGGTCGACGCGCTGGAGGACAGCGACGATGTCCAGGACGTCTTCACAAACGCCGACATCCCCGACGAAATCCTCGCCCAGATCGAGGAGTGATTTCGGCGTGTTCAGTTGCGGTCAGCACAACTGAACACGCCGAAATCGCGATGTCACGGCAGTTCTTCGCGTAGCAGATCTGCTACACCGTGATCCCTGATGGCGGCGTCGGCGCGTTTCGTGGCAGTCATGCCGAGCTCGAACGGTTGCCATTTGGAGCCCATGCCCGCCGTGACAACTGCTGCTACCCACGAGGTCAGCAATTGCAGGCGGTATTGGTGCCATGCGTCCCCGGCGTCAAGCGCGATGCCTCTCTCACCCAGCGCCAGGCAGTAGCGCTCGAGGAGCCGATGTTCATTCCTGCGCCGCAGATCGGTGGGAACGGACCCGCCGAGAAAGTACGCGACGTCGCGCAGCCCCGGCGCGAAACCGACCATCGCCCAGTCGAGAAACCCCGGTGTGGCGCCGTCGGCGAACATGTTCCCGAGATGGGTATCTCCATGCACTAGGGTGCGCGGCGCAGCGGCGAGCAGCGCTGGGATCCTCGCCACGCGCGACAGATACACATCGGCTAGCTCCCGCGATGTCTCTGGGAGGCGATCGCCAAGCTGTTGGACCGCATAAGCGATCAGATCAGCGGCCGACCCGTAATTTGCCGAGCGCCTGACCACCCAGTCCAAATCCCCCGTCGGGGCGAATCGCCCACTCTCCCAGAACGCGGCGTGCAGGCTCGCAAACGCGTCGATGGTGTTCTCGACGAATTCGGGCAGCCTGGGATCGCGTGCGCCGGGGAAGCGCGCCCCCGCCGCGTTCAGGTCCTCCAAAACCATCACGTAGCGCCCGGACTCGTCGTGTGCCGCGTACCACGGAGTCGGATGGCGCACTGGCACGTCAGGTGCGACCTCTGAGTAGAAGCGGGCTTCGGCCACCCCCATGCCGGTTCGGTCAACGAAGCCTCGTTGATCCACGTCGAAAGGCGCGAGCTTGACGAAAACCGATGCCGGCAGCCGCTCGTCGTTGTGATGAATCTTTATGCAGACGCGACCCGTTGTGCCCGAGTGGGTGTCCACCACCTCGATCGCCGACACGCGGGCACCAAGAACATCCTCGAGCCACGGTGCGGTGATGTCCTCGACCTCGACCGGAATGTGTGCCGGCACGACCCGACGCTAGCTCAGGCAAGACTCTGAGCGTCGATAAATCAACGGCGGCCGTTGGTGCTGGCGAACTCGACTTGACGATCAGCGGTGTCGTCGAACGCGCGGGCCCTAGCGTCGGCCTCAGGGCTGCCCGAAAACAAGCCGGACGAGACGCGCGCGGATTCCGTGTCGACGGTGCGGCGTGGTTCGACCGTGGCGACCGTTTCGGCGGCCTCGATTCGGTGCGTCGGCAGCACCTGGTGGTGCTGCACCCAACTGACCATGCCCTCGCGCACCGCGCAGCGCAGGTCGAACAGCGCGCCCGCGTTCGGGGCACTGACGACGATCCGCACGCGCACCGCTCCACCGACGGCGTCGGTCACCTGCAGAACGCCACGCCGCCCGTCCCACAGCGCGCTGTTGGCCAACAGCCGGTCCAATTCGGCACGCATCTCTTCGAACGGCACCGAGAAGTCCACGTCGAATTCGACGGTGCCCATGATCTCGGTGGCGCTGCGGGTCCAGTTCTCGAACGGCTCGGTGGTGAAGTAGGTGGTCGGCAACACCAGCCGGCGTTCGTCCCACAGACGCACGACGACGTAGCTCAGGGTAATCTCCTCGATGCGGCCCCACCACTGGCCGTTCTCGAGCTGCACGACATCGCCGACGCGGATCGCGCCCGAGAAGGCGATCTGCATGCCGGCGAACACCGCGCCGAGCGAGGTCTGCGCGGCAAGGCCCGCGACCACCGAAAGCACACCGGCAGATGCGAACACCGTCGTGCCGATGTCAGAGAACCTCGGGAACGTCATCAGGATGGCGGCGGCCCCCAGCACCACCACGATCGCGATCGCCAGCCTGCGCAGGACGGTCACCTGCGTGCGAATCCGCCGCCACTGCCGGTCTTCGTCGGCGATCTCGACATCGCCGCCGCCGAAGCGGACAATCGCACGTCGCTCGCAGACCTGCACCAGGCCGGTCACCAGCCAGGTCAGCGCGGCGATCAACAGGATCAGCAGCGTGTGGTCGAGCCAGCCGCGCCAGCTGTCGATGGGCTCGGATGTGCGCTGCACGGCGATTGTCGAACCGAACACCACCAGCGCAGCGCGCAGCGGCATTCGGGTGAGTTCCGCGATATCGCGAATCACGGCGCTGCGGCGGCCAATCCGCATCAACAGCCAGGAGACGGCGACCCCCAGCAGGTATGCGGCCACCACGGCGCCTGCGACCCAGGCGAGTGTGACGGCGAGATTGGTTGCGGACTGCAATTCGTTCTCGTCGGGCATCGTGTGAGTTCAGCTCCCACGGGTTGGCGTCAGATCCCTCGCGACGGTAGCGGCGCTCGGCGCCGCCGTCACATCGAGCGTGCGGGTAATCCAATACCCAACGCCGCCGGACCGCAAAGTATGGTCATGGCAGTGATCCTCGACACGTACGGCAGGTCTTGGTCAGTACGCCGTCGACGGTGACCGTTTCCCGGTGGTCTTCTCGCCACCTCCGAGCTGTTCGGCGTGATCTACGTTGTGCTGTGGCCATTTTGGCTATTGTGCAAGTTTCTCGGCGTGCGATGGGTGGCGGTGATCAAGCGCGACGGTCACGACGTGGGACGCGAGTTGGTGCGTGGATGGCATAGGTCCAAACGCCGCGTCGACGAGATCGTGCAGGAGGTCGCCGAGTACGGCGTGTCGCTGCAGGGAAACGTCGGTCAACCTCGCTAAGCTGCCGTCGAACAGATGTTCACAGAAGGTGGTTGGTGTGCGCGTAATGGGAGTCGATCCCGGTTTGACGCGTTGCGGGCTGTCGATGATCGAAAGCGGTAAAGGCCGGCAGGTCATCGCCCTCGATGTCGACGTGGTGCGCACCCCGTCCGAGGTGCCGTTGCCCAAGCGCCTGCTGACCATCAGCGACGCGGTCGAGCACTGGATGGACACCCACTGTCCCGACGTCATCGCCATCGAGCGGGTGTTCTCCCAGCAGAACGTCTCGACGGTGATGGGCACGGCGCAGGCCGGTGGCGTGATCGCGCTGGCCGCCGCCAAGCGCGGCATCGACGTGTACTTCCATACACCGAGTGAGGTGAAGGCTGCTGTCACCGGAAACGGCGCCGCCGACAAGGCCCAGGTGACGGCGATGGTGACGAGAATTCTTGCACTGCAGACCAAACCGACACCGGCCGATGCCGCCGACGCGTTGGCGCTGGCCATCTGTCATTGTTGGCGCGCACCGATGTTGGCGCGCATGGCCGCGGCCGAGGCGATGGCCGCCGAACAAAAGCGGAAGTACCGAGCTCGACTCAAGGCGGCACGATGATCGCATCCATTCGCGGCGAAGTTCTCGACGTGGCACTCGATCACGTCGTCATCGAGGCGTGCGGTGTCGGTTACCGCGTCAACGCCACCCCGTCCACCCTGTCTACGCTGCGGCGCGGCGCCGACACCCGGCTGGTGACCGCGATGATCGTGCGCGAGGACTCGATGACGCTCTACGGTTTCGCCGACGCCGACGCGCGGGACCTGTTCGGCACTCTGCTGTCGGTGTCCGGTGTCGGCCCGAAGATCGCGTTGGCCACGCTGGCCGTGCACGACGCGCCCGCGTTGCGCCAGGCTCTGGCCGACGGCGACGTGACCGCGCTGACACGGGTGCCGGGCATCGGCAAGCGCAGCGCCGAGCGGATGGTGCTCGAGCTGCGCGACAAGGTCGGCCGCGTTGGAGCTGTCGTCGGGCTACCGTCGGGCACCGGTCACTCGGTGCGCGGACCCGTCGTCGAAGCCCTTGTGGGCCTCGGCTTTGCGGTCAAGCAGGCCGAGGACGCCACGGACAAGGTGCTCGCCAACGAGCCGGAGGCGACGCAATCGACGGCGTTGCGTGCGGCACTGTCGTTGCTGGGTAACAAATGAGCCGGTTCACCGACGACGACGAGGGACCCGACGAGCGCGACGTCTCGCCGGCGCTGACGGTCGGTGAGGGTGACATCGACGCCAGCCTTCGACCCCGGTCGCTTGGCGAGTTCATCGGGCAGGCCCGGGTGCGTGAGCAGCTGCAGCTGGTCATCGAAGGCGCCAAAAACCGCGGCGGCACACCGGATCACATCTTGCTGTCGGGCCCGCCGGGGCTCGGCAAAACGTCGCTGGCGATGATCATCGCGGCCGAACTGGGCTCGTCGCTGCGGGTGACGTCCGGCCCGGCGCTGGAACGCGCGGGGGACTTGGCGGCGATGCTGTCAAACCTGGTCGAGCACGACGTGCTGTTCATCGACGAGATCCACCGCATCGCGCGGCCGGCCGAAGAAATGCTCTACTTGGCGATGGAGGATTTCCGGGTCGACGTAGTCGTCGGCAAAGGCCCTGGGGCAACGTCGATTCCGCTGGAGGTCGCTCCTTTCACGCTGGTCGGCGCCACCACCCGGTCCGGCGCGCTGACCGGCCCGCTGCGCGACCGCTTCGGCTTCACGGCCCACATGGACTTTTATGAACCCGCCGAGCTCGAGCGGGTGCTGGCGCGGTCGGCGGGCATCCTCGGCATCGAGCTCGGTGCCGAGGCCGGAGCCGAAATCGCCCGCCGCTCAAGGGGAACCCCGCGAATCGCCAACCGGCTACTGCGACGCGTGCGCGACTACGCCGAAGTGCGGGCCGACGGCGTGATCACCCGCGACATCGCGAAGTACGCGCTGGAGGTCTACGACGTCGACGAGCTCGGGTTGGACCGGCTGGACCGCGCAGTGCTATCTGCGCTGACCCGCAGCTTCGGCGGTGGACCGGTCGGCGTCTCGACGCTGGCGGTGGCCGTCGGCGAAGAGGCGACGACCGTCGAAGAAGTGTGCGAGCCATTCCTCGTGCGCGCGGGCATGATAGCCCGCACCCCGCGCGGTCGGGTTGCCACGGCGTCCGCGTGGACGCACCTGGGCATGAACCCGCCGAGCGGGGTGTCGGGGCTGGGACAGCAGGGCCTGTTCGACTAGAGCAGGCCGAGCAGCTCCAGATCGGTGACGTACTTGACGATCACCTCCGGCGTGACACGGGGAATGTCCTTGTCCGGACCGATGCCGGCGTTTTGTACCGCGGTGCGGAAGCGGTCGGTCGGCGCGATCGACCCGCGAATCGGCTTCTCCGGCCGCTGATAGTTGTGCAGCAGCGGGAGCAGCGACGCCTGGCGCTGCCGTTCCGGCAGTGCACGTATCGCGGTTTCGAACCGCTGCAGCCAGGTGGAGTAATCGCCGACCCTCGCTATGCGGTAGCCCGCGGAGATCAGCCAGTCGACGAACTCATCGAGGCCGATGCCGTCGTCGTACGGGTTCATGACGTGGTACGTCTCGAACCCTTCGACCACATTGGCGCCCAGCGTGGAGATCGCTTCGGCGATGAATTCCACTGGAAGGCCGTCATAGTGGGCCCGCTGCCGGTCGCCGTTCGCATCCAGCTCGTAGAACGAGGCGGGTGCGATTCCGGTGGCGACCAGGCTCAGGATCATGCGGGTGAACATGTCGGGCAGGTTGAGCTGACCGGCATAGGTGGTGTCCGCCAGAATCATGTCGCAGCGGAACACCGACACCGGCAGACCGCATAGATCATGCGCCTCGCGCAGCAGCACCTCACCGGCCCACTTGCTGTTGGAATAGCCGTTGGCGTAGCTGTCGTCGACCTTACGGGTGGCGCTGATGACGCGGATGTCGGCATCCTCGGTGAACTTGCCTGGCTCGATGCCCGCCCCGACGCCGATCGTCGACACATAGGCAAACGGCTTGATCCTGGTCGTCAGCGCGATGCGGATGAGCTCAGCGGTGCCAAGCGCATTCGGGCCGAACAACTGGTCGTAGGGCAGCACGTGGTTGACCAGGGCGGCCGGGTCGACGATCAGGTCGACGGTGTCGGCCACCCGCTGCCACGTCGCGTGGCTGAGACCCAGGTCTGGTTCGCCCTTGTCGCCGGCGATCACCTCGAGGTGGTCGGCGGCCAGTCGGCGGTAGAGCCGCAACAACTCGGGGTCGCCGCTGTCGAAGATGTCGTCGAGACGCTGCCGGGCCGCGGCATCGTCCCTGGCGCGGACCAGGCAGATCACCGTGCCGCCGACCAGGTCCATCCGCCGCAACCACTCCAGGGCCAGGTAGCGGCCGAGGAATCCGGTTGCGCCGGTGAGCAACACGGTGCGCACCTCGCTGCTCGGACCGGGCAGCGACGGGGCAGCCGCGAGCGTCTGCGCGTCGATGAACTTATCCAGCGTCAGGTCGGCCGCATGTGCCTCGGTCGCGCCGCGGCCGTGCACCGACGCGAACGTCGGACGCTTGGTGCCGGGCTGACGTTCAGCCTCGATGTAGGCGGCCAGTGCGGCCAGGTCGTTGGCCGGGCTGACGATCACCCCGACCGGCACCTCGACATCGAAGATCTCGTTGAGCAGGTTGGCAAAAGTCAACGCCGATAACGAGTCTCCGCCCAAGTCGGTGAATCGGGCATCGGCCTGCAAATCGGCCGCCGCCGAGCCGAGAAGCGCACCCGCGGCGCGGATCACGGTGTCGAGCACCGGGCCCTGCGCACCGCTCTGCCGCAGCGCGCGCAGCTCGTCGGCCTGCCCCTCCGCTAGCTCGGCGTAGAGCTGCTCGAGCTGCTCGCCGTAGTGCACCTTCAGCTTCGGTCGGGCCAGCTTGCGGATGCCGGTCAGCAACCCGTTTTCGAGCGTGAACGGCGTTGTCTCGATGAGGAAGTCGCGCGGAATCTCGTAGGACTGCAGACCCGCCGCCTTGGCGACATCGGCCAGCGATTCGGCGATGGCCGACTTGAGCTCGGCCGTGTCGTAGCGGGCGAGCGCCTCGTCGGTCGGAACGACGACCGCGAGCAGATAGGCACGGGCGCTGTTGCCGTACACGAAGATCTGGTGAACCAGCGAGCTGTCGCCGAAGACGGCCTCCAATTTGGAGACGGTCACGAACTCGCCTTGGGACAGCTTGAGGACGTTGTTGCGCCGGTCGAGGTATACCAGTTGGTCCGGTGCGACCTCGGCGACGACGTCGCCGGTGCGGTAGTACCCGTCCTCGTCGAACATCTCGGCGGTGATCTCGGGGCGCTTGTAGTAGCCCGGGAACAGAGTCTCCGACTTGACGAGCAGTTCACCCCGGGGGTGTGGCCGGTCGGTGTGGAAATAGCCGAGGTCCGGGACATCGGCCAGCTTGTAATCGATCACCGGGGGCCGTTGCACATGGCCGTCGACGAATACGGCGCCTGCCTCGGTCGAGCCGTAGCCGTCGATCAGGTGGATGTCGAGGAACGACTCGACGAACGCCTTCATCTCCGGTGAGAGGGGCGCGGAACCCGTCATCGCCATGACGTAACGGTTGCCGACCAGACGCTCACGCATCTCGGCAAGCACCGCCTCCTCCTGGCCGGGCTTGCGGTCCAATTCGCTTTGCACCTCAGCGAAGATCATGTCCCACACGCGCGGGACGAAGCTCAGCTGCGTCGGCCGCACCAGGGCGAGGTCCTCGAGGAACGTCGAAAGATCGCTTCTGGCGGCGAAATACGCCGTTCCGCCCGCACCGAGGGTGCCGTACAGCAGGCCACGGCCCATCATGTGGCTCATCGGCAGGAAGCTCAGCGAGATCGACGGGCTAGCCGCGTCGGCGCCCCAGGTCGTCCGCATCGCACGGCGCCACGCATTGGCCACCAGCCGTTCGGGATACATCGCGCCCTTCGGGGTTCCGGTGCTGCCGGAGGTGTAGATCAGCAGCATCAACGGGTCAGGGTCGTCGGCGATGAATGGTTGCACCGCAGGCAATTCCGCGCCGCGCGCGATGACGTCGTCCAGGGTGTCGACGCGCACCGTCGCGCCGGCTTCGCCCAACCGCGACTTCGCTGAGGCGACGGCGTCGCGGTAGTCGTCGACCTGCGGCAGATAATCGAACACGATCAGGCGGATCGGTACGGGTGAGGCCGACAGGATGAGGTCGACGGCATCGTCGAGATAGTCGACGCTCGAGAAGATCACGGCGGGTTCGGTCTCGGCGACGATGGGCTGCAGTTGGGCCACGGGCGCGCTGGTCTGCAGCGGCACCGAGATGGCGCCGAGACCGACAAGCGCGACGTCGATCGTGGTGTAGTCGACGCTGGTGAAGCCGAGCAGCGCAACACGGTCGCCGGGCGCTACCGGATCACCGGCGAGCGCGTTGCTGATCTTCTGCACCCGGCGAGACAGTTCGCCGTAGGTGATGGTGTCGAAGCGGGGGAGCAATTCGGCGGTGGTGCGGCCGGTCTGCGGATCGGTGATGAACTCCACGGCCCGCGCACCGAGGGCTGGACGGTCGGCGTAGCCGTCGAAGACCGTGCGAATGAGCTGCGGGAGTCGCACGCCCGGTGCTTCGATGGCGTCGGAAATGGCCTCGTCGGGCACGGCGGCGGCGAACTGCGGATCGGACGTTTTCAGGCTGGCGATGCGGCGTTCGAGTCGCTCGTCGCGGGTATCAATCGGCATCAAAAATGTCCTTGAAATTTAATGGGAATCGGGGAGCGCGACGTTGCGCCTACACCACATTACGTTAGCACTGCTAACTTTATTCCCCTCAATGCGGGCTATCCGCTGTGATTCGCCACCTGGTTATGCGCCCTTGGTAAGGGGGTATTCCGCGGTCGGGGTACTCCACCGGGGACCGAGGAGGCAAAAATGACTGATACACGCGTTCACGATGGTGGCGGCCGGGTGCACATGCCCCGCAGCCGCGGAGCTCTCAGCGGCTTTCTGCTGATCCTGCTGGGCGTCTGGGGGGCACTGATCCCCTTCGTCGGCCCGATGTTCGACTTTGCGTTCAGCCCCGACCGGGAATGGGTGTGGACCACCTCGCGCGGCTGGCTCGAGGTCCTGCCCGGCGCGGTCACCGCGCTCGGCGGCCTGCTGCTCATGACGTCGCGGAACCGGTTCACCGCCATGCTCGGCGGTTGGATGACCGTCATTGCCGGCGCATGGTTCGTGGTCGGGCGCGCCCTGGCCGGGCCGTTAGGCCTCGGTGACGCAGGTGTGCCGGTGGCGGCGACCGAAACCAAGCGCGTGGCCCTGGAGCTGGCCTATTTCTACGGTCTCGGCGCGTTGATCATCTTCCTGGGCGCGCTCGCGCTGGGCCGACTGTCGATTCGCAGCGCCCGCGACATCCGTTATGCGCAGCGACATCACGCGCGCCAGCAGCTGGTAGAGCCGTTGGACGAAGCGCACTACGACATCTTGCCTGACGAGTGCGCTGATGCCTCCTTAGCGGTGGGCGAGCCGGTCCCGCCGGCCGAACATGGCGTCCCACGGACGGTGCCGCCGCTCGTGCACCTCGTTGGTCGGTTGGATTTCCGTCACGTCATCAGAGGCCACCGGCTCCGCCGCGGGCTCGGATGGGGCGATCGTCGAGCGCTGCGCATAACGGATGTCGCGGGCGCTGCGAATCGACAGTCGGCCCAGCGCGAGCGCGCCCAGGAAGATGATCAA
>NZ_LZMC01000024.1 GCF_001668615.1 Mycobacterium sp. 1274761.0 | reverse complement strand
GGGAAGTACCGCCCGAGCTCCTTACCGTTGCGCGATTGCACCACGACGTCGTCGCCGTCGCGGAACACCAGCGCCCGGAACCCGTCCCACTTGGGCTCGTAGGACCACACCGCGGCCTCGACGGGCACCTTCGCCTGCGCTTTCGCCAGCATCGGCTCGATCGGCGGCTGCAGGGGGAGCTCCACGCTGCTCATAATGTCATCGCGCCCGACAAGAATGGGGCGATGCGCCTGCCCGTGATGCCGCCGGTGTCGCCGATGCTGTCCAAGTCGGTGTCTGAGATTCCGCCGGGGGCGTCGTACGAGCCGAAGTGGGACGGGTTTCGGTCGATCTGCTTTCGTGACGGGCCCGAGGTCGAGCTGGGCAGCCGCAACGGTAAGGAGCTCGGGCGGTACTTCCCAGAGTTGATCGACGCGCTGCGCGACGAGATCGCGCCGCGCTGCGTCCTCGACGGCGAGGTCGTCGTTCCGCGGGAGATCGGCGGGCGCATCCGGCTGGACTGGGAGTCGCTG
>NZ_LZMC01000023.1 GCF_001668615.1 Mycobacterium sp. 1274761.0 | reverse complement strand
ACGCCGGGCTGCAGCAGGGCTTCCGCGGCCGTTACCGGGTTCGCGAGGAAAGGTTGGTAGTTCGGATCGCCGCCCGCGCAATAGACCAACATGCCGATCTCGATGTCCGACGTGTCGTCCATGATCCGCGAAGCGGCATCAGGGTCGGTCAGGTCGACGGCCAGCGTCCGCGTCTCGGCCCCGGTGCGGGCGGTGATCCCGGAGGCGACGTCGGCCAGGACGTGTTCTCGGCGCGCTACGAGCACCACACCGATACCGTCCTCGGCCAACCGTTCTGCGAAGACGGCACCGCACCCGTCGGATGCGCCGACAACGATCGCCCACGGACCGTATTTGTCGCGGAATTCACCCATGATCAGCTGCCGACCGCGACCAGTCGAACCGAGGTGTAGGAACGTTGAGCGATTCGCCAGCCTGCAGCAGTCCGCACCGCGACGTCGTCGTAGTACCCGACCGGGTTGACGCCCGAACCATCCGCGGTCAGGATCAACGCATCGACGTAGGTCCGTACACTGGCCCTGTCACCATCCACGTTGATCACCTGGTTGGTCATCCGGTGCATGGTGTGGGCAGCACCCACGTGCACCGCCTCCATGAACTGCGCCACCTCTGCCGCACCTGTCCAGTGTACGGACCTACGTCGATGCGTTGATCCTGACCGCGGATGGTTCGGGCGTCAACCCGGTCGGGTACTACGAC
>NZ_LZMC01000022.1 GCF_001668615.1 Mycobacterium sp. 1274761.0 | reverse complement strand
TGCCCGTTCGGGGCGCCGGGCACCCGGATGTATCGGACCGGGGATTTGGTGGCCTGGGGTGCCGATGGACAGCTGCGCTATCTGGGCCGTGCTGACGAGCAGGTCAAGATCCGCGGCTACCGCATCGAACTCGGCGAGATCCAAGCCGCGCTCAACGCTGTCGACGGGGTCGACCAAGCCGCGGTGATCGCCCGCGAGGACCGCCCCGGCGACAAACGCCTGGTCGGCTACATCACCGGCACCGCCAACCCCGCCGAGCTACGGGTGCGGCTGGCCGAGCGGCTGCCGGGCTACATGGTGCCCGCGGCGATCGTGACCCTCGAGGCGTTGCCGCTGACGGTCAACGGCAAGCTCGACACCCGCGTCCTGCCGGCACCGGAATACCACCGCGTCGCCTACCGCGCCCCAGCCACCGTGACCGAAGAAGTTCTGGCTGCCGTCTACGCCCACGTCCTCGGCATCGAGCGCGTAGGAATCGACGACTCCTTCTTTGACCTGGGCGGAGACTCATTGACCGCGATGCGCGTCATCGCAGCCATCAACAAATCGTTCACCACCGACCTGCCGGTGCGCGCCATGTTCGAAGCACCCACCGTCGCCCAACTAGCCCCCCACATCAGTGAAAACGCCAGCGCACTGGAACCCCTGGTGCCCGTCGAACGCCCCCCGGTCGTGCCCCTGTCATTCGCCCAGCAGCGGCTCTGGTTCATCGACCAACTACAAGGCCCCTCACCGATCTACAACATGGCCGTAGCACTCCAACTCGCCGGACAGCTCGACACCCACGCCTTAGGCGCCGCGCTAGCCGACGTCATTGCCCGCCACGAAAGCCTGCGCACCGTATTTTCCACAACCCAAGGAACCCCCCACCAAAAAGTCATCCCAGCCCCCCGAGCCGACTTCGGCTGGCAAATCATCGACGCCACCGGTTGGCCGGCCGGCCAGCTCGAACAAAGCGTCGGCGCCGTCGTACGCCGCCCCTTTGATCTGGCCACCGAAATCCCCATTCGTGCACAACTTTTCACCATCACCGAAGACCAACATGTCCTCGTCGCCGTGGTCCACCACATCGCCGCCGACGGCTGGTCCGTCACCCCACTCATCACAGACCTCGGAATCGCCTACGCCAGCCGGTGCGCCGGACAGGCCCCCGACTGGGCGCCGTTGCCGGTGCAATACATCGACTACACCCTCTGGCAACGCGAACAACTAGGAGACCTCAACGACCCTGACAGCCGCATCACGGCCCAAGTCAACTACTGGGAACAAACCCTGGCCGGCATGCCCGAACGACTCCAACTACCCACCGACCGGCCTTACCCGACCACCGCTGATCACCGAGGCGCAACAGTCCCTATCGAATGGCCAGCCCAGCTGCAACAACAAATACGCGACCTCGCCCGCACCCACAACGCCACCAGCTTCATGGTTGTCCAAGCCGCGCTGGCAGTGCTGTTGGCCAAACTCAGCACGAGCAACGACGTAGCCGTAGGTTTCCCCATCGCCGGCCGCTCCGACACCGCCCTCGATGACCTCGTCGGCTTCTTCGTCAACACGCTCGTCCTACGAGTCGACCTCACCGGCAACCCCACCGTCACCGAGCTCCTCAACCAAGTACGCGCTCGCAGCCTGGCCGCCTACGAACACCAAGACGTCCCCTTCGAGGTGCTCGTCGAACGACTCAACCCCACCCGCAGCCTCACCCATCACCCCCTCATCCAAGTCATGCTGGCCTGGCAAAACCTCCCTTGGCAAGACGACGCCTCCACCGCCGCAACCCTGGGGGGCGACCTGCGCGCGACACCGCTGCCAACCGACACCCACACCGCCCGCATGGACCTCACCATCTCCCTGGCCGAACACTGCAACCAAACCGGAGACCCCACCGGAATCACCGGAGAAATCGGATACCGCACCGACGTCTACAACCCCGACACCATCCACACCCTGGTAGCGCGGTTGCAGCGGGTGCTAATCGCGTTGACCA
>NZ_LZMC01000021.1 GCF_001668615.1 Mycobacterium sp. 1274761.0 | reverse complement strand
TTGATCATCTTCCTGGGCGCGCTCGCGCTGGGCCGACTGTCGATTCGCAGCGCCCGCGACATCCGTTATGCGCAGCGCTCGACGATCGCCCCATCCGAGCCCGCGGCGGAGCCGGTGGCCTCTGATGACGTGACGGAAATCCAACCGACCAACGAGGTGCACGAGCGGCGGCACCGTCCGTGGGACGCCATGTTCGGCCGGCGGGACCGGCTCGCCCACCGCTAAGGAGGCATCAGCGCACTCGTCAGGCAAGATGTCGTAGTGCGCTTCGTCCAACGGCTCTACCAGCTGCTGGCGCGCGTGATGTCGCTGCGCATCATCGTGATCGTCGCGGCGCTTTCGGTGGTCGGGCTGGTCATCACGCTGGGCGCATGGGTCTGGTTCGGCGTGACCAACGACCAGTACAGCCAGCTCGATCGCCGCCTGGACTCTGTCAGCAGCCTCGGCGACTTCAGCTCGCTGCTGCGGAACTCGGACAATCCGGGCCTCGACCAGCCCGGACCGAACAGCGAGCTGGTGCGCACCGCCCGCGTCGGCGGCATCACGGTGTCGGTTCCGAAGGACATAGTGCTGCCGAAGTTCGAGAGCGGTTACGAAAGTACGACGATCGGCGGCGTCGAATACCGCGTCCGGACGTTCACCGCGGGCCAGGCCTCGATCGCGGTCGGTGCGCCGCTGGCCGAAACGCAGCGGCGGATCGACGAACTCCACCGGCGGGTGCTGCTGATCTGCAGCGGGGTAATCATCGGGACCGTCGTGGTCGCGTCGGTGTTGTGGCTGGTCATGATCAACCCGTTCCGCGTGCTCGCCCAGCAGGCCCGAGTCATCAACGCGCAGTCCAAGCCGGACGAAGTGAAGGTGCGTGGTGTGCAGGAGGCCGTCGAGATCGCCGAGGCGGTCGAGGGAATGCTCGCCCGCATCGGCGACGAACAGCAGCGCACCAGGGCCGCCCTGGAATCGGCGCGGGACTTCGCAGCGGTCGCCTCACACGAACTGCGCACGCCGCTGACCGCTATGCGGACCAACCTGGAAGTGCTGTCCACCCTCGACCTCCCCGACGAGCAGCGCAAGGAAGTCATCGCCGACGTCATCCGTACCCAGAGCCGCATCGAGGCCACGCTGTCGGCGCTGGAGCGGCTGGCGCAGGGCGAGCTGACCACCGTCGCCGATTTCGTGCCGGTCGACATCACCGAACTGCTGGACCGGGCCGCCCACGACGCCATGCGCAACTATCCCAACCTGAACGTGTCGCTAGCGTCGTCGACGACGGTGCTGATCGTCGGAATGCCCGCGGGGCTGCGGCTGGTCATCGACAACGCGATCGCCAACGCGGTCAAGCACGGGGGAGCCACCGAAATCCGCTTGGCCGCAATCAGTTCCGCCGACGGTGTCGAGATCACCATCGACGACAACGGCGTCGGGGTTCCCGACGATGAGCGGTCGGCCGTGTTCGACCGGTTCTCGCGCGGATCGACCGCCGCACGGTCGGGCTCCGGCCTCGGCCTGGCGCTCGTGGCTCAGCAGGCCGACATCCACGGCGGCACAGCCAGACTGGAGACCAGTCCCTTGGGCGGCGCTCGTCTACTGCTGCGGCTGCCGCCGCCGAGCTGACGCCTATAGGTCGGCGAGGACGAGCGCCAGGACGTCGAGGCCCTCGAGGAGCAGCTCGTCGCTGATCGTCAACGGCGGCAGGAACCGCAGCACGTTGCCGAACGTCCCGCACGTCAGCACGATCACGCCCGCGCTGTGACAGCCGACCGCCACCTCCATCGTGAGCTCACCGTCGGGCTCAATGCTGCCGGGCTTGACGATCTCCATCGCGATCATGGCGCCGCGGCCCCGGACGTCGCCGATGCGGTCGTCCTCGGCCTGCATCCGGTGCAGCCGGTCCTTCATGATCTTTTCGATCTCGCCAGCCCGCGCCACCATGTCCTCGGCCTGGATGGTGTCGATGGTGGCCAGCGCGGCCGCGCACGCGACGGGGTTTCCGCCGTAGGTGCCGCCGAGCCCGCTGACGTGCGGGGCGTCCATGATGTCGGCGCGCCCCGTCACGGCCGACAGCGGAAGACCGTCGGCGATTCCTTTGGCGGTCACGATCAGGTCGGGCTCGATGTCCTCGTGCTCGCAGGCGAACATCGCGCCGGTGCGCGCGAACCCCGTCTGTACCTCATCGGCGATGAACACCACGCCGTTGTCCCGGCACCACTGGAGCAAGGCGGGCAGGAATCCGTCGGCGGGCACGATGAAACCGCCCTCGCCCTGGATCGGCTCGATGATGACCGCGGCCAGGTTGTCGGCGCCGACCTGCTTCTCGATGACGCCGACCGCGCGGCGGGCGGCGACTTCACCGTCGGTGGCCATCTCCTTGCCGAACTCCGCGTCGCGAAACGGGTAGGACAGCGGCGCGCGGTAGATCTCCGGTGCGAACGGGCCGAAGCCGTGCTTGTACGGCATCGACTTCGCGGTCAACGCCATGGTCAGGTTGGTGCGGCCGTGATAAGCGTGGTCGAAGGACACCACCGCCTGCTTGCGGGTGTACGTCCTGGCGATCTTGATAGCATTCTCCACCGCTTCAGAGCCCGAATTGAACAGCGCAGAGCGCTTCTCGAAGCCGCCGGGAGTCAGCCGGTTGAGCGCCTCGGCGACCGCGATGTACTCCTCGTACGGCGTGATCATGAAGCAGGTGTGGGTGAAGTCGGCGACCTGGGCGCGCACCGCGTCGATGACGCGCGGCGAAGCGTTGCCGATCGTGGTGACCGCGATGCCTGAGCCGAGGTCGATGAAGCGGTTGCCGTCGACGTCTTCGACGATGCCGCCGCCCGCCCGCGCGGCATACACTCCCATAGTGTTTCCGATACCACGGGAGACCGCCGCGAGCTTGCGGTCGATCAGCGCCTTCGACCGTGGACCGGGAATGCTGGTGGCCAGATAGCGGCTCTGCTCCACGGTGCTCACGCCGTCTGAGCGTAGTCCTGGAATGCGGGGCCGCTCGGCCTTCAACTGCCGCAATGGCACACTGGTCACCTAGAACGGCCCCGAGTTTTCCGATTGGTCCGGGCCCACATCGCACGAACGACATGAAAGACAGTTGCTGCCATGGAATTGGTCACCCTGCTACCCCTGCTCATCGTTCTGGGCGCCTTTATGTTCTTCGCCTCGCGGCGGCAGAAGAAAGCGATGCAGGCCACCATCGACCTGCACAACTCCTTGCAGGTCGGCGACCAGGTGCACACCACGTCCGGCCTGAAGGGCGAGATCACCGCGATCACCGACGACTACGTCGATCTCAAGATCGCCGAAGGCGTGGTGACGACGTGGATGAAGCTGGCCATCCGGGACCGCATCGAGCCCGACGACGAGTACGACGAGGATGACGCCGGCGAGCCGGAATCGACGGCGACCGAGATCACCGATAGCAGCGAACAGAACCGACTCACCTGACAACTGACGGTCGGCAACTCAACACGTACCCTTTGCGGTGCTGACGACCTGACCTCGAGGAGACCGAAGAAACGTGGCATCGCCTTCGACGCCGGTGCACCCTGCCCGCTACCTGGCAGTCTTCCTGGCGCTGCTGGTCGGGGTGTACCTGCTGGTGTTCCTGACCGGAGACAAGCAGGCCAAACCGAAACTGGGTATCGACCTGCAGGGCGGCACCAGGGTCACCCTGACCGCCCGCACGCCGGATGGCTCGCGGCCCACTCAGGACGCGCTGAACCAGGCGAAGGAGATCATCTCTTCGCGCGTCAACGGCCTCGGTGTGTCCGGCTCTGAGGTGGTGATCGACGGCGACAACCTGGTGATCACCGTGCCCGGTAACGAGGGCAACGAGGCCCGCAACCTCGGTCAGACCGCGCGGCTGTACATCCGCCCGGTGATCCATGTGATCGAGGCGCAACAGCCGCAACAGCCCGAGGAGGCCGGCCCGACGCCGGCCGGCCCGCCTGCCGGAGGGCCCGGCGCACCGCCGGAACAACCGCTGCCGGCCGAGCAGCCTGCACCGCCGGCCCCGCAGCCCGCGCCGCCGGCCCCACAGCCGCGCCCGTATCCCGAGGCCCCGCCGCCGGGCCCAACCCCTTCTCCGGGCCCCGCGCCCCAGCCGCAGGAGAACAATAAGGACCTCGCGCAACGCATCGCCGACGAGAAGGCGCTGCGGCAGAGCACCGAACAGCAGATCCAGATTCTGGCGTTGCAGTTCCAAGCCACGAGATGCAATGAGGACGACGTCCTGGCAGGCAACGATGATCCGAACCTGCCGCTGGTGACGTGCTCGACCGACCACTCTCAGGTCTATCTGCTGGACAAGTCGATCATCAGCGGCGAGCAGATCAAGAACGCCAGTTCCGGCATGGACACCCAGCGCAGCGAGTACGTCGTACAGCTGGAGTTCAAGCCAGACGCGGCCAACGTGTGGGCCGACTTCACCGCCTCCCACGTCGGCACGCAGACCGCCTTCACCCTTGACTCGCAGGTCGTCAGCGCCCCCGAGATCCAGGAGGCGATCCCTGGCGGCAACACCCAGATCACTGGACACTTCAACGCACAGAAGGCCAAGGAACTGGCCAACGTGCTGAAGTACGGCTCGTTGCCGCTGTCGTTCGAGTCTTCAGAAGCCGAAACCGTCTCGGCCACACTGGGTTTGACCTCGCTTCGGGCCGGCCTGATCGCGGGCGCCATCGGTCTGGCGCTGGTGCTGATCTATTCGCTGTTGTACTACCGGGTGCTGGGACTGTTGACGGCGCTATCGCTGATCGCCTCCGGCGCAATGGTTTTCGCGATCCTCGTCCTGCTCGGCAGATACATCAACTACACCCTGGACCTGGCCGGCATCGCGGGTCTGATCATCGGTATCGGCACCACTGCCGACTCGTTCGTGGTGTTCTTCGAACGCATCAAAGACGAGATACGTGAAGGCAAGACGTTCCGGTCGGCGGTGCCCCGGGGCTGGAAACGTGCACGCAAGACGATCATCTCCGGCAATGCCGTGACCTTCCTCGCCGCGGTCGTGCTCTACATCCTGGCGGTCGGCCAGGTCAAGGGATTCGCGTTCACGTTGGGCCTGACCACGATCCTCGACGTCGTGGTGGTCTTCCTAGTGACCTGGCCGTTGGTGTTCCTGGCGTCGAAATCGCCAACGCTGGCCAAGCCCGCGTTCAACGGTCTCGGCGCCGTGCAGCAGGTCGCGCGTGAGCGCCGAGTGTCCGCAGCGACGGGACGGGGATAGCCGATGGCCAAGCGCACCTCAGATGTGACCGAATCCCGCGCCGTGGAGGCGCCGGCCCTGGAGAGTTCCGCGGCCGACGTCCCCAGGCACGGCTTCTTCGTCAGGCTCTACACCGGTACCGGCGCCTTCGAGGTCATCGGCAGGCGCAAGCTCTGGTACGCCGTCAGCGGTGCCATCGTCGCGGTTTGCCTGGCGAGCATGATCCTGCGTGGTTTCACCTTCGGCATCGACTTCGAGGGCGGCACCAAGGTGTCCATGCCCGCCGCGGGTGTCACCACCGAACGCGTCGAGGCGGTGTTCAGCCAGGCGCTGGGCAAGGACGCCGAATCGGTCGTAGTGGTCGGCAACGGTCCGTCGGCGACCGTGCAGATCCGGTCCGAAGCGCTCAACAACGACGAGACGACCAAGCTGCGCGACGCGTTGTTCGACGCCTTCCAGCCCAAGGGTCTCGACGGTAAGCCCAGCAAGCAGGCGATCAGCGACTCGGCGGTGTCGGAGACCTGGGGCGGCCAGATCACGAAGAAGGCGTTCATCGCTCTGATCGTCTTCCTGGTGCTCGCCGCTATCTACATCACCGTGCGTTACGAGCGCTACATGGCGCTGGCCGCCATGGCGACGCTGGTTTTCGACCTGGTGGTCACCGCCGGCGTGTATTCGCTGGTCGGATTCGAGGTCACGCCTGCGACGGTGATCGGCCTGCTGACGATTCTCGGCTTCTCGCTGTATGACACCGTCATCGTGTTCGACAAGGTCGAGGAGAACACCCACGGCTTCCAGCACACCACCCGTCGCACGTTCGCCGAACAGGCCAACCTCGCGATCAACCAAACCTTCATGCGGTCGATCAACACCAGCCTCATCTCGGTGCTGCCGATCATCTCGCTGATGGTGGTGGCGGTGTGGTTGCTGGGCGTCGGCACGCTGAAGGACCTCGCCCTCGTCCAGCTCGTCGGCGTCATCGTCGGCACCTACTCGTCGATCTTCTTCGCCACACCTCTGCTC
Source organism: Mycobacterium sp. 1274761.0 (assembly GCF_001668615.1). Taxonomy (GTDB): domain Bacteria; phylum Actinomycetota; class Actinomycetes; order Mycobacteriales; family Mycobacteriaceae; genus Mycobacterium. Next base: position 90,885 of record NZ_LZMC01000021.1, on the reverse strand, counting down.
GTGAGTCTGCGGGAACGCACCGAGCTCGTGCGCACCCATACCCGGCGGGTGCTCAACCGCCGCAAGCCCGAAAAGTCGCGAGCGGCCGCCGAAGCGGCCGAGGCCGACGCGGACGTCGACGACGGCAAGGACGGCAAGGACGGCAAGGACGGCAAGGACCACAAGGAAACCGTCGCGGCCACCACGGCAGCGCCGTCGACGACGACGGCCAAGCACTCGGCCGCCGAGAAACCCGCCCCAGGGGCGCGGCCCATCCGGCCCAACAGCAGCAGAACCGGACGGCCCTCGGGTAAGCGGAATACCCGGCGGCGGTAGCCCCACCCATGTCGGCTCGCTTGCGGATGACAGCTGCCGCGGTGACAGCCGCGCTGGCCTGTGCGATGGGCGTGTCGTCCTGTTCCGGCAACCCGGCCGGTGAGATCACCTACACCGTCGATGGCACGTTGACGACGTACAACACCAACACCATCGCCGGGGCGGCGTCAGGCGGCCCGCAGGCGTTCGCGCGCGTGCTGACCGGCTTCAACTACCACGGTCCCGATGGCCAGATCGTCGGCGACCACGACTTCGGCACCATCGCCGTCGTCGGCCGCGCTCCCTTGATCCTCGACTACGTGATCAGCGACAACGCCGTCTACTCGGACGGTAAGCCGGTTACCTGCGACGACCTGGTGCTGGCCTGGGCGGCGCAGTCGGGCCGGTTCCCGGCTTTCGAAGCGGCCAGTCAGGCCGGTTACCGCGAGATCGCCACCGTCGACTGCGCGTCGGGCCAGAAACGGGCGCGGGTGTCGTTCGCGCCCGATCGTGGCGTGGTCGACTACGGCCAGCTGTTCTCCGCCACCTCGCTGATGCCGGCCCACGTCCTGTCCGACGAACTCGGCGTCGACGTCACCGGCGCGATCATCAACAACGACGGTCCGGCCATCGACCGCATCGCCCAGGCGTGGAACAGCACCTGGAACCTCACACCCAAACTCGACCTGAAGCACTTCCCGTCATCGGGTCCCTACAAGATCGAATCGGTCGGCGACGACGGTGCTGTAGTGCTCGTCGCCAACGACAAGTGGTGGGGCGCAAAACCGGTCACCCACAAGGTCATCGTCAGGCCGCGCGGCGCCGACGTCCAGGACCGGCTCAACAACGGCACGGTCGACGTGGTCGACGTCGCCACCGGTTCCTCGGGTGTGCTCAACATGCCCGAGGGCTACACCCGGGACGACAGCCCGTCGGCGGGCATCGAGCAGCTGATCTTCGCCGCCCAGGGGCCGCTGGCCGCACCGCCCGCCCGTCGCGCGCTGGCGCTGTGCACGCCGCGCGACGTGATCGCCCGCAACGCGGAGGCGCCGATCGCCAACACCCGTCTCAACCCGGTGACCGAGGAGGCGGTCGGCAGCGGGGAAGCGGTCGGGGCTGAACAGTTCGTCGCCTCCAACCCCGGCGCGGCCCGCGAGGCGCTGGGCAATCAACCGTTGCAGGTGCGCATCGGGTACCAGACGCCCAACGCGCGGCTGGCCGCGACGGTCGGCGCGATCGCCAAGGCGTGCGCGCCCGCCGGCATCACCGTGCAGGACGTCGCCTCCGACACCACCGGCCCGCTGACGTTGCGCAACAACGAGATCGACGTGCTGCTGTCCAGCACCGGCGGCGCCACCGGAAGCGGTTCGACGGGCTCGTCGGCGATGGACGCCTACGCCCTGCACACCGGCAACGGGAACAACCTGTCGGGCTATTCGAACCCGCGCATCGACGGCATCATCGACGGGCTCGCGGTGACCGCCGACCCGAAGGAGATCGGCAACCTGCTCGGCGAGGCCGGGCCCATGCTGTGGGCCGACCTGCCGACGCTGCCGCTGTATCGGCAGCAGCGAACCCTGATCACATCGAAGAACATGTATGCCGTCAGCAGCAATCCGACGCGCTGGGGTGCGGGGTGGAACATGGACCGTTGGGTGTTGGACGAGTGAACCACGCCGAAGTCCGGGCGGTCATCGAGTCGCTCACCCGCGAGGTCGCCGATTTCCCCGAACCCGGAGTCCAGTTCAAGGACCTGACGCCGGTGCTGGCCGATCCGCGCGGGCTCGCGGTGGTGACCGGCGCGCTCGCCGAGATCGCCGCAGACGCCGATCTGGTGGCCGGCGTCGACGCGCGCGGCTTTCTGGTCGGCGGTGCGGTCGCCAACAAGCTGGGCATCGGCGTCCTGGCCGTGCGCAAGGCGGGCAAGTTGCCGCCGCCGGTGTACAGCGAGACCTACGACCTGGAGTACGGGACGGCGACGCTGGAGATCCCTGCCGACGGCATCGACCTGACCGGGCGCAACGTCGTGGTCATCGACGACGTGCTGGCCACCGGCGGAACGCTTGCGGCCACGTCGCGGTTGCTCGCCAGGGCGGGCGCACACGTCACCGCGGCTGCGGTGGTACTGGAGATCCCCGCTCTCGGGGGTCGCGACCTGCTCGAACCGCTGCCGGTCGCCAGCTTGCACTCCATCTGAAGGATATCCTCGAAGTCTGGCGGGCGAGGAGGTGACGATGGCCGAAGAACAAGGCACAGCGGCGGCCGTAGAGCCACCACCGGTGTCCCAGGAGGTGCCCGAGGCCGCGCCGCCCGCCACCACCGACACCGCGAAGACCTCGACCTCGCGGCGCGTCCGCGCCCGCCTCGCGCGGCGCATGACGTCGCAGCGCAGCGCCGTGAACCCGGTGCTCGAGCCGCTCGTCGCCGTCCACCGCCAGTTCTTTGCAAAGGCCGATCTTTCGCTGCTGCAACGGGCCTATGAGGTTGCCGAGCAGCGCCACGCCGACCAACTGCGCCGCTCGGGTGACCCCTACATCACCCATCCGCTCGCGGTGGCCAACATCTTGGCCGAGCTCGGCATGGACACCACGACGCTGGTGGCCGCGCTGCTCCACGACACCGTCGAGGACACCGGCTACACGCTTGAGGCGCTGACCAACGACTTCGGCGACGAGGTCGGGCATCTGGTCGACGGCGTCACCAAGCTGGACCGTGTCGTGCTGGGCACCGCCGCCGAGGGCGAAACCATCCGCAAGATGATCATCGCGATGGCCCGTGATCCGCGCGTGCTGGTGATCAAGGTCGCCGACCGGCTGCACAACATGCGCACTATGCGGTTCCTGCCGCCGGAGAAGCAGGCCCGCAAAGCCCGCGAAACCCTGGAAGTCATCGCGCCACTTGCCCATCGGCTCGGCATGGCGACGGTCAAGTGGGAGCTAGAGGATCTGGCGTTCGCCATCCTGCATCCGAAGAAATACGAAGAGATCGTGCGCCTGGTGGCCGACAGGGCGCCCTCGCGCGACACGTATCTGGCCAAGGTGCGGTCGGAAATCAGTGCCACACTGGCGAAGTCGAAGATCACCGCCACGGTCGAGGGCCGGCCGAAGCACTACTGGTCGATCTATCAGAAGATGATCGTCAAGGGCCGCGACTTCGACGACATCCACGACCTCGTCGGTATCCGCATCCTGTGTGACCAGATCCGCGACTGCTATGCCGCCGTGGGCGTCGTGCATTCGCTGTGGCAGCCGATGGCCGGCCGGTTCAAGGACTACATCGCCCAACCGCGCTACGGGGTGTACCAGTCGCTGCACACCACGGTGGTCGGCCCGGAGGGCAAACCGCTGGAGGTGCAAATCCGCACCAACGACATGCACGGCACCGCCGAATACGGCATTGCGGCGCATTGGCGCTACAAAGAAGCCAAGGGCCGCAACGGAGTACCGTCGGGCCACACCGCCGCCGAAATCGACGAGATGGCCTGGATGCGTCAACTTCTCGACTGGCAGCGGGAAGCCGCGGACCCGGGCGAGTTCCTCGAGTCGCTGCGCTACGACCTTGCCGTGCAGGAGATCTTCGTGTTCACGCCGAAGGGCGACGTGATCACGCTGCCGACGGGGTCGACACCGGTGGACTTCGCCTACGCAGTCCACACCGAGGTCGGCCACCGCTGCATCGGGGCGCGTGTCAACGGCAGGCTCGTCGCACTGGAGCGCAAGCTCGAAAACGGCGAAGTTGTCGAGGTTTTCACATCCAAGGCTCCCAATGCCGGGCCGTCACGGGACTGGCAGCAGTTCGTGGTATCCCCCCGCGCGAAGGCCAAGATCCGGCAGTGGTTCGCCAAGGAGCGTCGCGAGGAAGCCCTGGAGTCTGGTAAGGACGCCATCGCGCGCGAGGTGCGCCGCGGTGGACTTCCCTTGCAGCGCTTGATGAATGCCGAAGCGGTGGCTGCCCTGGCGCGCGAGCTGCGGTACGCCGACGTGTCAGCCCTCTACACCGCCGTCGGTGAGGGCCATATCTCGGCGCGCCACGTCGTGCAACGCCTGGTGGCACAGCTCGGCGGCGACGACGAGGCAGCCGACGAGCTGGCGGAGCGGTCCACCCCCGCGACCATGCCGGTGCGTCACCGCAGCAACGACGACGTCGGCGTCGCGGTGCCCGGCGCTCCGGGTGTGTTGACCAAGCTGGCCAAGTGCTGCACGCCGGTGCCCGGGGACAACATCATGGGTTTCGTCACCCGCGGCGGCGGTGTCAGCGTGCACCGCACCGACTGCACGAACGCGTCGTCGCTGCAGCAGCAGTCCGAGCGCATCATCGACGTGAAGTGGGCGCCGTCGCCGTCGTCGGTGTTCCTGGTCGCGATTCAGGTCGAGGCGCTCGACCGGCACCGGCTGCTGTCCGACGTGACGCGCGTGCTGGCCGACGAGAAGGTCAACATTCTTTCGGCGTCGGTCACCACATCCAACGACCGGGTGGCGATCAGCCGGTTCACGTTCGAGATGGGCGATCCCAAGCACCTCGGCCACGTGCTCAACGTGGTGCGCAATGTCGAAGGCGTCTACGACGTCTACCGCGTCACGAGCGCCGCCTGAACGCCACCGCACCTTTGGCTCAGTTGTGAATCTGACGACGGTTCGGCGGATTTCGTCGTCATTTGACAATCGGTGCGTGGACGGGATCAGTCCAGCCGGATCGACTTGATCGTCACGTCCATCGCCGGCTTGCCGTCGTCGCCGCCACGGTCGACACCCGCGGCGGCGACCTTGTCCAGCGTGGCCAGCCCGGTGGCGTCGATCGTGCCGAACGCGGTGTAGGTCGGCGGCAGCATCGAGTCGGCGTAGACGAGGAAAAACTGGCTGCCATTGGTACCCGAGCCGGCATTGGCCATCGCCAGCGTGCCGCGCGGGTACGTCACCGGTGTCTTCAAGGCAGGGTCCGAAAGCCGGTACTGGTTGGTCGGGTACTCGTTGTTGAAGCGGTAGCCGGGCCCGCCAGTACCCGTACCCGACGGGTCGCCGCACTGCAACACACCCAGCTGCGGCGACGTGGTCAGCCGATGACACGTGGTGTCATCGAAGTAGCCCTGCTGGGACAGGCTGGCGAAGCTGTTGACCGTGCACGGCGCCTTGCCGTTGTCCAGCTGCAAACCGATGTTGCCCCGGTTGGTCGAGACGCTGGCGCTGACCTTCACCGGGTCCGTCGGCACCCTGCCGCTGCGCGGAGGCGTGTTCGGCTTGCTCGCCCGCTCGGCGGTCGTCGGATACGCGCAGTCGGCCCCGAGATTCGGCGGCGGTTCGAACTCAGGCAGCCCGTCATCGGGTGCGGGCGCCGCGGTAATGCCCGCATCGAAGCGGGACTCGTCGTTGAGCTCGCGGGCCACCGCGGCCGTGAACAGCACGGCGGCGATCAGCACGATGATCGACCCGATCGTCACCAGGTAGCTGATCACCAGGCCAGCCACCGCCAGCCCGTGGCCCTCCTCGCCGGTGCGCTTGATCTGCGACAGCGAGATGTGGCCGAACACGATGCCCAGCGGGGCGAACACGAACGCGCAGATGAGCGACGCGATCGCCATGCCGTTCGTGGGGCGTGGCGGCGGATACCCGTAGGGGTCATAAGGCGGGGGCGGATACGCGCCGTAAGGCCTGGTCATAGGTTCGTCATCGGGCTCAGTCCAACCCGATGGACTTCACCTGGACCGGCTGCGCCGGTTTACCGTCCGGCGCGCCACCTTCGACGCCGGCCGCGGCGATTTTGTCGAGCGTCGCCAGACCGGTGTCGTCGATCTTGCCGAACACCGTGTAGTTCGGCGGCAGCTGCGAATCCTTGTAGACCAGGAAGAACTGGCTGCCGTTGGTGCCGGGGCCGGCGTTGGCCATCGCCAGCGTGCCCCGCGGATACGTCACCGGTTCCTGCAGCTTCGGATCGTCGGGCTGGAACTGGTTGGTCGGGTACTCGTTGGCGAACTGGTAACCGGGACCGCCGCTGCCCGTACCGGTGGGGTCGCCGCACTGCAGCACCGACAGGCCCGGCGAGGTGGTCAGCCGATGGCAGGCGGTGTCATTGAAGTAGCCCTGCTGGGCCAGGCTGGCGAAGCTGTTGACCGTGCACGGCGACTTCGCGTTGTCGAGCTGGATGCCGATGTTGCCCTGGTTGGTTGTCATGCTGACGCTGACCTGGGCGGGGTCGGTGGGCACCTTGCCGGTCCGCGGCGGCTTGTTCGGCTTGCTGGCCGGCTGAGCCGCCGGGTACTGGCAGTCGGCGCCGAGATCGGCGGGTGGTTTGAAGGCGGGCAGCTGGCCCTCAGCCGCCGGCGGCTGCGCGGTCGAGGAGGCACTGGTCGGGGTGGCGTTGTCCGCCGCGGCGGTGGTGTCGGAGTCTTTGCGCGTCAGCAGGTAGGCGGTCACGCCTGCGACAACGACGACGACGGCAAGGACTGAGCCGATGATCGTGTACAGGCGGCGCCGGCGTTCCGCCGCGGCCCGTCGCTCCAGTTGTCGCTCGAGTTTGCGCTTCGCTGTCGCCCGCCGCTGTTCGTTGGTCGGCACCGCCGTGGTCCTCCTTGTGAGCTCGTCGATCCGCAACGAGTGTGCCAGCAGTAGCTGAGCGCAGGCCAAGAGACCCGCCAGCGGTTCGGGATGGGAAACTGGCCACGTGTTGATCACCGGATTTCCGGCCGGCATGTTGGCCTGCAACTGCTATGTGCTGGCCCGACGTCCCGGAACGGACGCGATCGTCGTCGACCCGGGACAGCGGGCCATGGCGCCGCTGCGCCGGATCCTCGACGAACACCGGCTCACCCCGGCCGCGGTGCTGTTGACCCACGGCCACATCGACCACATCTGGTCGGCGCAGAAGGTCGCCGACACCTACGGCTGCCCCGCCTACATCCACCCCGACGACCGGTTCATGCTGTCCGATCCCATCAAGGGGTTCGGGCGGGGTTTGATCGGGGGTCTCGCCCGATCTGCGGTCGGTGCGCTGTTCCGCGAACCTCGGCAGGTGGTCGAACTCGACCGCGACGGCGACAAGCTCGACGTGGGCGACTACGACAGCATCACAGTCACCATCGATCACACACCGGGACACACGCGCGGTTCTGTGGTGTTCCGCGTCGACGGCGACGACAGCCAGGTCGTCTTCACCGGCGACACCCTGTTCCGTCAGTCCGTCGGCCGTACCGACCTGCCCGGCGGCAGTGGCCGCGACCTCCTCGGCTCGATCATGACAAAACTGATGGTGCTCGACGACGACACCGTGGTACTACCGGGGCACGGCGACAAGTCGACCATCGGCTTTGAACGCCGCGCCAACCCTTTCCTCGAAGGCCTGACCCTGTGACGACCCCGTTCCAAGCTCCCAAGGGCGTGCCCGACTATCTGCCGCCGGACTCTGCGCAGTTCGTCGCCGTGCGCGACGGTCTGCTGACGGCCGCGCGCCGCGCCGGCTACGCCGACGTCGAACTGCCGATCTTCGAGGACACGGCGCTGTTCGCCCGCGGCGTCGGGGAGTCCACCGACGTCGTCAGCAAAGAGATGTACACCTTCGCCGACCGCGGCGACCGGTCGGTGACGCTGCGCCCCGAGGGCACCGCGGGGGTGATCCGCGCGGTGATCGAACACGGCCTCGACCGGGGCGCGCTGCCGGTCAAACTCTGCTATGCGGGGCCGTTCTTCCGCTATGAGCGTCCGCAGGCCGGCCGCTACCGACAGCTGCAGCAGGTCGGGATCGAAGCGATCGGCGTCGACGATCCGATGCTCGACGCCGAGGTGATCGCGGTCGCCGACGCCGGCTTCCGATCACTCGGGCTCGACGGCTTCCGGTTGGAGGTCACGTCCCTTGGCGACGACAGCTGTCGGCCGCAGTACCGGGAACTGTTGCAGGACTTCCTGTTCAAGCTCGACCTCGACGACGAGACCCGCCGTCGCGCCGAACTCAACCCCCTGCGGGTGCTCGACGACAAGCGGCCCCACATCAAGGAGATGACTGCCGACGCGCCGGTCATGTTGGACCACCTGTCCGATTCGGCCAAGCAGCACTTCGACAGCGTGCTGGCCCACCTCGACGCGATGGGCGTGGCGTATGTGATCAACCCGCGGATGGTACGCGGGCTGGACTACTACACGAAGACCACGTTCGAGTTCGTCCACGACGGGCTCGGCGCCCAGTCGGGCATCGGGGGCGGCGGGCGCTACGACGGGCTGATGGCTCAGCTCGGTGGCAAAGATCTGTCGGGCATCGGGTTCGGCCTCGGGGTGGACCGTACGCTGCTGGCGTTGAAGGCCGAAGGCAAGACGGCTCAGACGGCGAACCGGGTCGACGTGTTCGGCGTGCCCCTCGGTGACCAGGCCAAGACGCAGTTGTCGGTGCTGGCGGCGCAGCTACGGGCGGCGGGTGTGCGGGTCGACCTGGCCTACGGCAAGAGCGGGATGAAGAGCGCCATGAAGGCCGCCGACCGTTCGGGTGCATCGATTGCGCTGGTGGCGGGTGACCGCGACATCGAAGCCGGCACGGTCGGCGTGAAGGACCTGGCGACCGGTGAGCAAATCGACGTAGCGCGCGACGAGGTGCTGGGCGACGTGCTGGCCCGCCTCGGCCATTTGTGAACACGAGTGTTGACAGCCGCTGAACCGGCCCTAATGTGTACATAGTGGCTGCGCCGGTACTCGACGATGTGACATCGGAACATGACGATCTGCGCGACATGGTCCGCGCGCTGGTAACCAAACACCTTGCACTCGCCGACCTGCGCAGCGTCGATGCCGCAACCGCCCGCCAAGCCGGGTGGACTCAGCTCGCCGAGCTCGGCCTGCTCGGCATCGCGGTGCCCGAGCATTACGGCGGTGGCGGCGCAGGTCTGCCGGAACTGGCGATCGTGTGCGAGGAACTGGCCCGCGAGTTGGTGGCAGCGCCCTATTTCGCCACGGCCGCCGTGGCCGCCGAGACGCTTCTGGCGACCGGCGACGGCGACGCGTGCGAGGAGTTTCTGCCGCGGTTGGCCGCCGGCGAACTCACCGCGACCCTGGCTCTGTCACATGCCAGCGGCAGCTGCACCGACGGGTGGCGGCTGAGCGGTGAGCTCTGCCATGTCATCGACGGTGCCGATGCCGACCTGCTGCTTGTCGTTGCCGAGACCGACTCCGGTGTGGGGCTTTTCGTCGTCACCGAAGCCGAGGGCGTCGAACGGCAACGGTTGCAGACGCTTGACACCACGCGGCCGCTGGCCAACATCCGGTTGACAGACGCCCCGGCCCGCGTCCTGGGCTCGCCGGATGAAAGGGACCACATCCTGGATCGAGTGCGTCCGCGCATACACGCCCTGCTGGCCGTGGAGCAGGCGGTGCTCGCCGAGCACACGGTCGAACGGACCCGGCGGTACATGCTGGACCGCCGACAGTTCGGCAGGCAGATCGGCGCGTTCCAGGCGCTCAAGCATCGGCTCGCCGATGCAGCGGTGCGGGCCGAATTGGCTTCCAGCAGTGCCTGGTACGCGATCCGACAGGTCGCACACGGCAGGGATGACGGCCCCTTCGCCGCGACGGTGGCAGCCGCGGCGTCCGGTGAAGCTGCCCTGCACAACGCCGCCGAGATGATCCAGCTGCACGGCGGCATCGGCTACACGTGGGAACACGACGCGCACCTCTACCTGCGACGCGCCAAGGCCAATCAGCACCTGTTCGGCACCCCGTCGGCACATCGCGACCGGCTCGGCGCGTGGGTCGCCGAAAGCCTCGTCGCACCAATGGAATCCGAGCCACAGGATCAGTTGACGCCCGCGGTCGCCGAGGTGCGCGAGTGGCTGGCGGCCAACCTCACCGACGACGTGACCTCCGACGTCGGCCCTGCGCCCGCGGGCAAGAAGTACACCCCGACCCGGCAGGACTGGTACCGGCGCCTGGGAGAAGCGGGCTGGGCGACCCCGACGTGGCCCGTCGAATACGGCGGCCTCGGAATGGGCCGAGATGAGGGCGGTGCCGTGATCGAGGAGCTGAAACGCCGCGGCGTTGACCGTCCCGAGGAGGACTTCGTCGGCGTCTGGCTGGCAGGCCCGACGATCCTGCAGTGGGGCGATGACCGACAGCGCGGCTATTTTCTGCCGCCGCTCACGCTGGGCGAGCACCGCTGGTGCCAGTTGTTCAGCGAGCCCGGCGCCGGATCAGACCTGGCGTCGTTGTCCACCTCGGCGGTGCCGATCGACGGCGACCGCTGGCTGGTCAACGGGCAGAAGATCTGGAGTTCGTTCGCCGACGCCGCCGACTACGGGCTGCTTCTGGCGCGCACCGATCCCGACCTGCCCAAGCACGACGGCCTGACGTACTTCCTGTTGGACATGCGCACGCCGGGCGTCGAAGTCCGTCCCCTGCGCCAGATGACCGGCGACGCGGAGTTCAACGAGGTCTTCCTCACCGACGTCGTGGTCCCCGACTCGGCTCGCCTGGGCCCTCGCGGCGAAGGATGGAAGGTCGCCATCAGCACGCTGATGCAGGAACGCAACAGCCTGACCGGGCCACCGGTCGTCGGTCCCGGCGTCGCCGACCAACTCATCGGTGAAGCTGTCGACAGCGATGCGTGGCGCGACTTCGACATCCGGGATCGGTTGCAGCGCATGCTGATCGACGAACGGTGCCTGCAGTCTGCGACACTGCGCGCCAGCACCGCAGCGGGCCGCAACCCCGGTGCCATCGATTCAATCCGCAAATTGGTCAGCGCCGATTTGCATGAGCGCGCCGGCCGTATCCGCGTCGACCTCGCACCCGACCTCACGCTGGGCTGGCCCGAGGACGCCGAAATGCCCGCGGGCACACGGTCTTTCCTCGAAATGAAGAAGTTCTGCATCGCGGGCGGGACGTCGGAGATCCAGCGCAACATCATCGCCGAACGGGTTCTCGGGCTGCCCCGCGACGTCGACCCCGACCGCACCAAACCGTTCGTTGGAAGGAACAGATAACCGATGCTGACGGGCGAACAGTACAAGCAGTCATTGCACGACGGCCGACGGATCTATCAGGACGGCAAGCTGATCGACGACCTCGATACCGACCCGCTGCTGGCGCCTGCGCTCAACGCCGTCGCCGCAGGCTACGACCAGTACTACCGCCCCGATCCGGACGCCACCAACCCGCTGGTGGAGGCGCCGCGCAGCGTCGCCGAGCTGCGTGAGCGGGTGCCCATCCTCACCGAGATGGACCTGCTGCTCAACGTCACCTACCAGTCGTTGATGACCCTCGTCGTCGCCGCCGCCCGCCTCGCCGACCATCCCGAGTTCGTCCAACGCATCAACGACTACGTCGAACAGGCCCGCCGCGACGACATCCGTATCGCGGAGTGCATCACCGACTCGAAGGGCGACCGCAGCAAACCGCCTGCGGCGCAAGGGGATTTAGACCAATACGTGCGCGTGGTCGAGCGTCGCGGCAGCGGCGTGGTGATCCGCGGCGCCAAGCTGCACATCAGCGCGGCCCCGTTCGCCCATCACCTCATGGTGATGCCAACCAAATCGATGAAGCCGGGGGAGGAGGACTACGCGATCGCCTGCGCGGTCCCCGTCAACGCTCCCGGCGTGCACATCATCAGCCGCACCGTGGCGGCGCGGGGTGGCGACGAGCGTGACCACCCGGTCAGCACGAGCCGCAGCATGCCCGACGGGTTCGTGATCTTCGACGACGTGTTCGTGCCGACTGAAAACGTCTTCCTTGACGGTGTCGCCGCGCAGGCGGGCGTCTTCGCGCACTCGCTCGGGTTGTGGGAGCGGCTCGGCGGAACGGCCGTCATGGTGGAGCAGGCCGACGAAATGGTCGGCCTGGCGCAGCTCATCGCCGAGGCCAACGGCACCGCCCGCATCTCGCACATCCGCGAGAAGATCGACGAGATGATGATCCACGCCACCAACTTGCGCGCGGGCATGGAGGCGGCGATCAGCAATGCGCACGTCACGCCGGAGGGCTACTACTACCCCGACGATCTCTACACCAACGCCACGAAGTATCTCGGCGCGGCGAACTTCAACCTGATGGTTCGCCACCTGCACGACATCGCCGGCGGCGGGATCATCACGACCCCGTCGATGGCCGATCTTGACAATCCCGACATCGGCCCGCAGCTGCGCAAGTACCTCGCCGGGTCGCCCGACGTCCCGGGCGAGACGCGCGCCAAGCTGTTTCACGCCATCCGCGACAGCACCGCGGATTCCTACGGCGGCTGGCACCTGGTCACCAATGTGCAGTCCGGCGGTGGATTGTTCGCGCAGCGCCTGGTCACCCGCAAGCACTACGACATGGAGCGCGCCAAGCAGCTGGGCCGCCGAGCAGCCGGCCTTGTGTGAACGTGAACGTAGACGTAGATTCGACGCATGCGCTTTGGTGTCTTCATAGCTCCGTATCACATGATCGGCGACAACCCGACGCTCGCCCTGGAACGCGATATCGCGCTGGTTGAGGCGGTCGAAGGCCTCGGCTACGAGGAGACGTGGTTCGGCGAGCACCACTCAGGAGGCACCGAGATCATCGCCTCACCGGAGCTGATGATCGCCACAGCGGCCGCCAAGACCAAGCGGATCCGGCTCGGAACCGGGGTGGCTTCGCTGCCGTACCACCATCCGTTCATGTTCGCCGACCGGATGGTGCTGCTCGACCACCTCACCCGAGGGCGCCTGATCGTCGGCGTCGGCCCGGGGGCGCTGCCCGGCGATGCGTACATGATGGGCATCGAGACGACGCGCCAGCGCGACATGATGACCGAGTCGCTCGACGCGGTCATGGCGCTATGGCGTGACGAGGAGCCGGTCAACCGCGAGACCGACTGGTTCACGCTGCGCGACGCGCGGCTGCAGATGCGGCCCTACAGCCGGCCCGGCATCGAGGTCAGTGTCGCGGTGACCGCGTCGCCGTCGGGACCGGTGGCCGCGGGCAAGTTCGGCGTAGGGCTGTTGTCCATCGCGGCCACCCAGAGGAAGGCGTTCGACGCGCTGGCCCGAAACTGGCGCACCGCACAGGATTCCGCCGCCCAGCACGGCACCACCGTGAACCGTGACAAATGGCGGCTGTGCGGGCCCATGCACATCGCCGAGACCGAAGAGCAGGCCCGTCGCGATGTCGAGAAGGGCCTGGCGCAATGGGTCGATTACTTCCAGAACGTGGGTGCGATCCCGATCCTTGGTGACTTCGACCCCGGCGACGACATCATCGGGGCGGTCAACGAGACCGGCGTAGGGGTGATCGGCACGCCCGACATGGCGATCGAGCAGCTGCGCCGCCTGCTGGAGAAGTCGGGCGGGTTCGGCACCTACCTGCTGATGGCGCACGAATGGGCCAACAGGGAAGCGACTTTGCGCTCCTACGAGCTGATCAGCCGGTACGTCATGCCGGTCTTCCAGGACACGCTGGAACCGTTGGAACGCAGCCGCGACTGGACGATCTTTCACCGCCAGCAGTTGATGGGCAACATCTACAGCGCCGTCGCCGGCGCTACGCAGAAATTTCTGGAGGAGCGCGACGCCCGCAGACTCGCCGAAGTGGAAGCCTTACGCGCCGCACAGTGACCGACTTCGGCGTTCTGCTCTTTCCCAACGTAGCGTGGCCAACGCTGGTCGAGCGCGCGCAGCAGGCCGAAAACCTCGGCTTCCGCAGCCTGTGGATCGACGACCACGGCGTTAACCCCGCCGCGCCGCAAGCTAGTTGGTTGGAAGCGTTCACCACGCTGGCGGGATTGGCCACCTGCACCAGCCGAATCCTGCTCGGCCCGTTGGTATCCAACGTGATTTTGCGGCATCCGGCGATGCTGGCGCGTCAGGCCGCGAGCATCGAGGCCATGTCCGGTGGACGGCTGCAGCTGGGCATCGGGGCCGGCTACGCACCGACCGATCACGAGATGGTCGGTGAACCGGTGTGGTCGGTCCGCGAACGCAGCCAGCGCTTCGCCGAGGCCGTTGGGCTGCTCGATGCACTGACGAGGGGTGAGTGCGTCGAGCATGCCGGCGACTGGTACCAGGCGCACGACGTGCGCATCCGGCCGCGGCCGGTGCAACGTCCGCGACCGCCACTGTGCATCGCCGCGCACAGCCGCTCGAGCTTGAAACTCGTTGCGCAGTACGGGGATATCTGGAGCTCGTTCGGCGGGTGGGGGCTGTCGTCGGATGAGCTGATCGCGGTGACGAAGGCGCGGGCGGCAGCGCTCGACGGGTTCTGCGAGGATATCGGCCGTGACCCGGCCACCATTCGTCGCCAGATCCTGGCCGGAAATCCTGCGACCACGCCCGATCCGATCTGGTCCTCGGTGGACGCGTTCGATACCTGGGTGGGCAGGTGGCACGACGTCGGTATCGACGAGATCGTGCTGTACTTCCCGCCCGGGGTGCTCTACGAGCCTGCGGCGATCGACTCCGCTGTACTGGAACACCTCACCGCGATGCTGTCCAGCTAGGTGATCAGCGCGCCGCCGTCGACCGCGAGCGTCGCCCCGCTGATGAAGGAGGACGCCGGGCTGGCGAGGAACAACACCGCGGCGGCCACCTCGTCGGGCTCGCCGAGCCGACCGGCGGGCACCTTGGTGGCGACGAAGTCGTCGTTGAAACCCTCGGGCGTGTGCTCGGTCAGGCCTGAAGACAAGAACCCCGGCGCCACCGCGTTGACCCGAATTCCCTTGCGGCCGGTCCACTGTCGCGCCAGATCGCGGGTGAGCCCGAGCAGGCCCGCCTTGCTGGACACGTAGCCGGCCTGGGGAAGAGAGGTCGTCGTCATGCCGAGGATGCTGGCGATCATCACGACGGCCGACCCCGGCGTCATCACCCGACCGCACGCCTGTGTCATCCAGTAGGCGCCCATCAGGTTCACTTCCAGCGTGCGGCGGTACTGCGCCGGATCCTCCCGCGTCGCCGGGGCGACGGTGCCCACGCCGGCGTTGTTCACGAGTACGTCCACGCCGCCGAGATCGTCGACGATCCGGCTCACCACCGACCCGCACGCGTCGACATCGGCGACGTCCACGCGAAACGCCGTGGCCTCGATGCCGTCGTGCCGCAGGGCATCACAGCGTGCCTGAACATCGTGTATGCGTCTGCCCGCCAACGCGATCCGCGCACCGGACTCACCGAGCGTGCGGGCGATCGCCAGGCCGAGCTCCGAGGTGGCACCGGTGACGACGGCGACCTTCCCGTCGAGCCGCAACCGGTCGCCGACGGGACCCGTCGCGGCGTGTGACAGCGTCACGACCGCTCACTCACCGCCGGACGTGGCGGCCCCGATGTCGAGCACTCCGCCGCCCTCGGGATCCTCCACCTCGACGATCGGGTCGTCGCGGTCGTCGAACTCCAGTCGCAGCGCCCGCGACATGATCGCGTGCATCACATACATCGTCGTGGTGTAGGTGAATTCCAGAATCTCGGTGTCGCTGAACACCTGACGCAACTGTTCGAACAACCGCTCGGGGACGCGACCCTGTTGTCCGGCAAGGCAATCGGTGTATGCGAGTAGCAGCCGCTCGGTGTGGTCGAAGCAGTCAGCGGTCTGCCAGGACGGGATGGCCGCAATCTTCTCCTCGGACAGGCCGGCGGCACGACACGCCTTGCAGTGCTGGGAGAAGACGAACTGGCTACCCACCACCCAGCCGGCGCGGATCTGTCCGAGCTCGCGGTGGTCGGCGCGGATGGAGACCTCTTCGCGGTACAGCCGGAACCCTCGCACGGCGTGCCGCAGCGCGGCGGGCGACTGCGCGAAGACCGTCCACCAGTCACCGATGGTGCCGCCGACGGTGCCCGGTTCGGCCACCGGATCGCGGTCGCCGAACATGAAGTCGTACATGCGAAGCGTGAATTCGTCGGTGACGTCGGGGCGGGGCACCTGGTTGAGTCGTGGCATGGTCCGTATTCAATCACTCACGGGCCGCAGCCCTGACAGCACGATCTCGGCGAAGACATCGCCGATCTGGTTGAGCGTGTTGCGGCCGCCGGGGACATACCAGCGGTGAATCCAGTTGTGCATGCCGAGAATGCCGAGCATCACCAACCGTGAATCGAGATCGGACCGGAACACCGAAGTCTTGATGCCCTCTTCGATGATGGCGAGCAGCGTCTTGCCGTAGGCGTCCGCGTTGGCCACGATCGGTGCCGCCTCGGGGATGGTCGCGATGTGCTGGCTTTCGCTGAAGAGCAGAAAGAGTTCCGGATAGTTCTGGAGGTCTGCGATGAACGATCGCAACGCCGCGCGTAGCTTGTCGTCCGCGGGCCGCTGCGACCGCAGCGCCTCCTCGCAGTGTTTGGTCATCTCGTAGGCGGGCTGTTCGACGAGTGCGACGAGCAGCTCCTCTTTGGTGCCGACGTAGTAGTAGAGCGAGGCGCGGTTGATGCCCACCTCCGCGGCAACATCCTCGAGCCGGGCCCTGGCGTAGCCCTCGCGACGGAACACGACCGTTGCGCCCTTGAGGATGGTCAGCCAGCGTTCGTTGGATGCGCGACGGTCCGCGCTGCGGCGTTCCTGCCTGCGTCGCGCATTGTCGCTCTTGCGAGGTGCGGCGCGGATGTCAGCCTCCTCAGGTCGCGGACGTTGTCGAAGTCAAAATACAGTGTGAACGTGAACGTAGACGTTGACAACCGTGAGGGCCCGCCGTAGCGTCCAAGGCACCAGACAGCGTCATCGTCTGCTGAGGCGCTCCATCGCGTCGCGGAAGTCGTCGCTTTCCATCGCGGCCGCCTCGAGCGAGAGCGACAACGGCAGCACGGCGCCCGAGGCCATCGCGAGGAGACGGTTGATCGCCATCTTGGTGCCCTGCACGGCTTGCGGCGAGAGCGCGGCAAGCCGCTCGGCCATTGCCACCGCCTCGGGGAGCACCTCGTCGACCGGCAGCACTCGAGTAACCAGGCCGAGGCGTTCCGCCTCGGTCGCGGTGAGCAGTTCACCCGCCATCAAAAGATGTTTGGCGCGGTTGATGCCGACAATCAGCGGCCAGATCACCGCCGCACCATTGCCGGCGGGCAGTGCCGCGTGTACGTGCAAGTCGCCGAGCTTGGCGTCGGCAGAGACGAACGAGATGTCGGCGAGGGTGGCCAGCAGCGCACCCAACCCGATGGCGTGGCCGTTGACCGCGGCGATCAGCGGCTTGGACAGCGCAATGATGTCCTCGACGATGTGGCGCGCCTCTTCGATCGGGGTGCGGCCGGTTGACGTCGCATACTCCCGGTCGGGCGACTCGTCGCCGCCGGCGGAGAAGGCACGACCCGCGCCAGTGATCACCACCGCCCGGATGCGCGAATCATCCTGCGCTGCAGCGAATATCGATGACAACTCCGAATGCATGACGTCATCGACGGCGTTGGCCTTCTCGGGGCGGTTCAGCGTGAGAAGGGCGATGCCATCGGTGATCGCAACGTCGATCGTGCGGTATGCGCCTGCGTCAAGCATTCCGATCCCTTCCACACACTCCACCTTGAACGTCGACGTAGATATTAGGAGGCCGCTGGCATGCTGAAGTTCGGAACGTTCATCGCGCCCTACCACCCCGTCCGGGAAAGCCCGCTGACCACCTACGAACGCGACCTCGAACTCATCCAGTGGTGTGACCGTTGGGGATTCGACGAAGCCTGGGTGGGCGAGCATCACTCCGCGGCGTGGGAGAACATCGCCGATCCCGCGATGTTTCTGGCTGTCGCCGGCCAACGCACGCACCACATTCGGTTGGGCTCGGGTGTGGTGAGCCTGCCGTACCACCACCCGATGATGGTGGCCGACCGCTTCGTCCAGCTCGACTACCTGACCCGTGGACGCGCCATGCTCGGCGTGGGCCCGGGGGCACTGATCTCCGACGCGACGATGATGGGCATCGATCCCGTCACGCAGCGTCCCCGGATGAACGAATCGCTCGGGGTCATCACGCGTCTGCTCGCCGGTGAGGTCGTCACCCATCAGAGCGACTGGTTCACCCTGAATGAGGCCCGGCTGCAGATGCTCCCGGTCAACGGGTCGATACCGATCGCCGTGGCGTCGAGCACGTCTCCATCTGGCATGGTGGCGGCGGGCACCCACGGCGCGGGCGTGTTGTCATTGGGCGCCGGTCTGATCGGCGGGAAGAAGGACCTGGCCGCGCACTGGGCGCTGGGGGAGAAGGCCGCCGCCGACAACGGCAAGGATTTCCGACGAGAGGAATGGCGTCTGGTCATCCGTGCGCATCTCGCCTACACACGTGAGCAGGCGATCGCCGAGGTGCGTGAAGGGCGCGAAGCCGAACGCATCGGATACTTCAAACGGGTTGCGGGACTGAAGAACGATTACACGCTCGAGCAGGAGATCGAGGAGGACGCGGCGCTCGTTGGCGGCCCCGACGACATGATCGAAGCCCTGCACCGCTTGCAGAAGATCACCGGCGGGTTCGGCGGATTCCTTGTGCTGGCCGGTGATTGGGCCGACCGCGAGGCGACACTGCGCAGCTATGAGTTGATGGCGCGCTACGTGATCCCCGAGTTTCGCGGGCATCTCGACCCGTTGCGGGCGAGCTACGACATGGTGGTGTCGAAGAAGAAGGACTACGGCGCGCCCGCGATGGCCGCGATCAAGAAGGCCTACGAGGATGCGGGCCAACAGATGCCCGAGGACCTCAACCCGACAAACCTGCGCTGACCTTCCCCGCGAGGGTGCGTGTCTGCCTGCGACGCGCCGCGATTTACCGACATTTCGCGCACGGTCGCGTAAGAGTGGCTGCCGTGATCAGCCTGCCTGCACGACGGCCGTCAGCACCCGGTCGACATCGCCGATGCCGCCGTCAAGCGGGTTGCCACGCTTGATGACCAGCGTGCCGCCGGGCGTGATGGCGACCAGTTGCGGTGAGCTCGAGCCGATTTGAAGCTTGCGCGCGAACCGCACCTGATCCAGCTGTACCAGCGCTCCGCCGCGGTAGCTGAACAGCCCGAGCTTGCGATCGATGACGGCCACCGGACGGCACTGGCTCAACGGCTGCGTGCGACGGGATCGGATCTTGCGGACGACGAAGGAGGTCAGCACTGCGAAAGCGAGGCCGACAGCGGCGAATATCGCGCCCAGTGTCCGTGACGGTGTCCCCGCGATGAGCACGACTAGTCCGAATCCGCCCACCACGAGCGTGACGATGCCCAACACGAACGCGACGATCGTCAGCGCACCTGTACACCGGTCGATGACCAGCACCCGGCGGCCGTCGTCGGTGACGAGGAGTCCGCCCGTATCGGCGATGATCTGCGGCTCGCCGGGTGTGCTCACTCCGGCAGCGTAACCTGCACGGTTGTAACACTGCGGTAGCGTCGTGCGATGTGACGAACATGCGAACAGCGACAATCAGGGTCGGGGCCGCGCTCATGCTCGCAGCAGCGTCAGTCGGGGTGGGCAGCGCACCTGCCAGTGCGGAGGCGACCGGCCATCAGGTCAAGTACATCCTGACATCGGGAACCGGCGTCAGTTTTCAGGTCAACTACCTGACGGCGCAGCCGCCGAGCAAGGCCGCGTACAACGCCGACCCCTACGCCTTCCTCAAGAAGGAAGAAGTCCCCACTCCGTGGGAGTTCACCGTCACGCTCGAGGATCCGCAGTGGGCCACTCTCGATGCCAGCGCCGCCGCGCACGGCGGGCAGGCCGTGCCGGGCGCGCATTGCGAGATCCAGGTCGACGGCCAGGTCGTGAGCCAGGGCGACGGCCCCTATACCGCGCGCTGCCAGCTCGGCAACTGGTAGATCTTCTACAGGCCGCTCGCCAGCTGAAGCTCCGGCTCCGGCGCGTCGACGAACAGCAGCCGCTCGTCGTCTCCGGGTGCGGTGACGATCTCGATTTCGCCGAATCGGCTGGCCGCCTTGCTGACCAGCGAGACCCGCGCCGTCACCGTCTCGGTCGCGCTGATGAGCGGATAGGGACGTACGATCTGCGGATCGCCGACAGCGATGATGAGGTTTTCCCGCGCGCGTACCGCGAGGACGCCGTCCTGCGTTTCGATCAGTGCGCCCGCCACGCCGTTGTCCTCGAAGACCAACCGCGCCAGGCGCACACCGGTGTCCGCCGGTAATTCCGCCTCGGCTGCTTGAAATCTCAACCACGCGTCCAACGACAAGGCCGGCAAATCGGGGCTCAAGGTGACCGCCCCGACGACGGCCGCTTCGACCTTCTCGCTGCTGTTGGTGCATCGCATCCGGACCATCTGCCGGTGCGTCACCCGGTTGTAGACCAGGCTGTGCGGCGCCGCCGCACACTGATGCGCCCACTGCTCGAGCGCAGCGCCGAAGAACGGCTCGATGGCACCGCGGCGCTGCGGCCGTGGGGCATCTTCGGCGGCGCGCACCGGGCAGCGGCCCGAGGCGCGGTCGGCCCCGTCGAACGCGTAGGCGAAGCCAGCCAGGTGCTTCGTGGTCTGCCCGTCTCCGCCCGGGTAGCCGACGGACGCGGCCAGGTCGGCGCCGTCGGCGAGGGCCTCCGTAATGCCCAGGTAGACATCGAGATCCGCATTGTCGGCGACGAGCGCGGCGGCGAGCACACCCGCCTCGGCGCCGATACAGACGACGTCGACCTCGCAGTCCCACTGCGTTTCGATGAACATGCCCTCAACTTCCCACTGTCGCATGGCGGCTGGTGTCGTGCCGGCGGCGACGAATGTCGGCCATTTCGGTGACGATCTTGGCGGTCTGATTTGGCGCGGCGACGCTGGCGACAGTGTGCCTATCCCACCACATCATCTTGGTGCGGTGCCGCTCGTCGGGGTAGGGCGTGGCGGGTATCGGTGCCACCACGCCCCCAGACGACCGCCACCGCGCGAGCACATGGTGGGCGCAGGTGGCCACGCAGAACTGAATACCGAGGACCGCAAGCATGTGACACCCGCTGCGGGCCAGAAGCGCGGTGAGCCGCCGGCTGCGGCCCGGATCGTCGGTCACCCACGCCGACTTCATCTCGACGACGCCGAAGGGCAGACGATCGGCGATCATCTTGCGCACCATGGGCTGAGCGGGTTGGCCCTCCCACTCGACGACGGCGTGGGTGTCCTCGGGCGAGGTCAGCGGACCGATGGCCCGGATGCCGCCGATGACTTTTCCCCTCACGTCGAGCATCGTCCAGAACAGCGTGGTGTCACCGGACCGGCGAACCGCGTCGCCGTCGAATGCGGCACCGATGCCGTGCCCGCGGTAGGAGCGCTCCGCCCCGTCCAGATATGCCTGCCACAGCGAGTCGTCGTCTGCGGGCCTCGCGATCGCCACAGTGCATTCCGTTTCGGGATCACCCCAGCTCACAAGCGCGCCTTCGAGGTGGGGTGAAACGGGCGGGCGTGGCAGTGCGACGACGGTCATGGGCTCTCCCTCAGAGGTGGATTCGGCGCCGGATCCGACATATTGTTCTCGAACAAACGCAAGAGCATGCAGATTCAGCAATGTAACAAGTAAACCTAGATAGTGCTAGTTATCTGTTAGAAATACGATGAAAGTAAACTACCGCGAAAATTAATGGCGCCATATGTGGCATCTGCTTTTGCGTCGTAGACGGCCCAGCCACCGAGGTCGCGGCATCATCGAGACATGTCTTCAGAGACCATGCGCGCCAGCGTGTTGACCGGTGTCGGCAGCCTGACCGTCGAGGAACGCCCGGTGCCCTCGCCCGCTCCGCACGAAGTGCTCGTCGAGGTCGCCGCGGTCGGTGTCTGCGGATCCGACGTTCACTATTACCGTCACGGCCGCATCGGCGACTATGTGGTTCGCGCGCCGATGATCCTCGGCCATGAACTGTCCGGGCGTATCGCCGCGGCCGGCGCGGACGTCGACCCGGGACGGGTCGGCCAGCGCGTGGCAGTCGAGCCGCAACGGCCGTGTCGCCGATGCCACCACTGCCTGTCCGGCCGCTACAACCTGTGCCCGCACATGCGGTTCTTCGCCACCCCGCCGGTCGACGGCGCGCTGTGCCGGTTCGTGACCATCGACGCCGAGATGGCGCATCCGGTGCCTGATTCGATGTCGGACGAGGCTGCCGCACTGCTGGAGCCGTTGTCGGTGGCGATTGCCGCGATGCGCAAGGCCGCCGTGGCCCCCGGAACGAGCGTGCTGATCGCCGGCGCAGGTCCGATCGGGGTGATGTGCGCACAGACCGCGCGGGCGTTCGGCGCGGCGCGGATCGTCGTCTCCGATCCGGCGCCGGCGCGACGGGATCGAGTGCGGCGGTTCGGTGCCACCGAGACGCTGGATCCCTCGTCCGTCGACGTCGCGGCCCTGACCCCAGAGGTCGACGCTTTCATCGACGCCAGCGGTGCGCCGTCCGCGGTCGTCGACGGCATCAAGGCCACTGGGCCCGCAGGCCGCGTCGTGCTCGTCGGTATGGGTGCCGACAACTACCGCCTGCCGGTGTCCTACATCCAGAACATGGAGTTGGTCGTGACGGGTGTGTTCCGCTACACCGACACCTGGCCGGCGGCAACCCATCTGGTGACCTCGGGCGCCGTGGACGTCGACTCGCTGGTGACCGGACGCTTCGATCTCGACCACGTCGATGATGCGCTCAACAGCGACGCCGACCCGGCCAGCCTCAAGTCGATCGTGCTTCCGAACGCTTGACAACGGTTCGAACGTGAGTTCGAATTGAGGGATGCGGTGGGACGGCCAGGGTATCGGCGTCGATGACGGCGCCCTGCCGGGTCTACAGCGCATGGGTTTCGTCCGCAGCGTGCGCACGCCGGAATTCGAGGGCATCACGTTTCACGAAATCCTCTGCAAGTCGGCCTTGAACAAGGTGCCCGAGATGTCGATGGTGCCGTTCCGCTAGACGGTCAACGGCTACCGCGGGTGTTCCCATGCCTGCCGGTACTGTTTCGCGCGACCCACCCACGAATACCTCGACATGGGCTGCGGCACCGACTTCGACTCACAGATCGTCGTCAAGACCAACGTCGCCGAGGTGCTGCGGCGCGAACTGCACCGCAAGTCGTGGCGCCGCGAGACCGTGGCGCTGGGCACCAACACCGATCCGTATCAGCGCGCCGAGGGTCGCTACGCTCTCATGCCGGGAATCATTGCGGCGCTGGCCGACACGGGGACACCGTTCTCGATCCTCACCAAGGGCACGCTGCTGCGACGTGACCTTCCGCTCATCGCCGACGTGGCGACGCGGGTGAACGTCAGCGTTGCGGTGTCACTTGCCATCGGGGATCCGGTGTTGCACAGGGATGTTGAGCCGGGAACGCCCACGCCGCAGGCGCGGCTGGGGTTGGTCACCGCAATCCGCGACGCGGGCCTGGACTGCCATGTGATGGTCGCCCCGGTGCTGCCGAGGCTGACCGACTCCGTCGAGCACCTGGACACCTTGCTCGGTCAGATCGCGGCCGCGGGCGCCAACGGGGTGACGGTGTTCGGTCTGCACCTCCGCGGATCGACCCGCGGCTGGTTCATGTCATGGCTGGCGCGCTCGCATCCGGAGCTGGTCGCCGAATACCGTCAGTTGTACCGGCGCGGCGCATATCTGCCCGCCGACTATCGAAATATGCTGCGCGACAGAGTTACTCCGTTGGTGAACCAGTACGGGTTGGCGCCCGATCGCAGACCGTTCCGCACGGCGGAGGCGTCGGCGGTCCCGCCAACCGAGGTGGCTCAGCCCACCTTGTTCTAGATGGCGATCAGGCCTTGTTCCGCTTGACGTCTTTGAACGGCACGCCGCGATCGGCGGCCGCCTCGCGCGGAAAGCCGAGGACCCGTTCGCCGATGATGTTGCGGGCGATTTCGGTTGTGCCGCCACCGAGCGCTGCTGTCTGGCGCGACAGATAGCGCTCGCCGAACCGGATCAGGTTGTCGTGGCCGTCGACGACTCCCAGGCTGCCGGTCAGCTCGACGGCGGTGTCGAATCCCACCTGATGGGTCTCGGCGTGGGTGATGCGGATGATCGAGCCGGCAGCCGGAGGTAGCGAGCCGTCGAGGACACCGTGGTACACGTGGTCGACCAGCCGTTCCTGCACCGCCTTGTGCACGATCGCCCGGCCCGCCCGCTCGCGGGCGCGTTCGTTGTCGGCTAGCCCCGTCGACTTGAGAAGCCCGACCCAGTCGATGGGCACATCGGTCTTGCCCTCGGCGCCGATGCCGCTGGCGAACTCCGAACCTCCACCGACAGCGCGCCTTTCGTGATACAGCTGCCGCGACGCGACGTGCCAGCCCTCGTTGACCTCACCGACGACGGCGTCGTCGCCGAGCTCGAGGTTGTCGAAGAACTCCTCGCAGAACTCGACGGAGCCGTTCACCTGCTTGATGCGCCGCAGCGTGATGCCGGGGCTGTTGATCGGGACCAGGAACATGGTCAGGCCTTCGTGCTTGGGCACGTCCCAATTGGTCCGCGCCAGCATCAACCCGTAGTCCGCGGCGAAAGCGCTTGTGCTCCACGTCTTTGCGCCGTTGACGATCCACTTGTCGCCTTTGCGATCGGCGCGGGTGATGACACCCGCCAGGTCGGATCCGCCGCTGGGCTCCGACAGCAACTGGACCAGCACCTCGTCGCCGCGCAACGCGGCTGAGATGTGCTGCTTCTTCTGCTCTTCGCTGCCGGTGTCGAGAATGGTTGCCGCACAGATCGTGAACGTCGGGGTGTTGAGGATGACGGGCAACTCGTATTCGCGCGAGACCTCGTCGAACGCCCGCTGATACTCGATGGGCAGTCCCAGCCCGCCGTACTCGCGCGGGAAGCAGATACCGGCGAACCCGCCCTCGTAGAGCATCTTCTGCAGCTGACGTGCGCGTTGCCACGGCGCTTCCTCGCCGCGGTCGGCCTCGGGGGGATTGGCCGGGTCGATGCGTGGCATGTTCGCGGCGAGCCACGCGGCGGCCCGCTCGGCGAACTCGGCGACGGTTTCGGTGATCGGCGGGGCCGACGTCGTCTCGGTCATGTCAGGCAGACTCCCGCTCGGTCAGGGCATAGGCGCGCAGGTTGTGATCCTCCGGAGTGCCGAACATCGAGCGGTCGAGCATGACCCGCCGCAGGTAGATGTGCAAGTCGTGCTCCCACGTCACGCCGATTCCACCGTGCAGCTGTATGCAGTCCTGCAGCATGCCTGGGGCGTATTCGCCCACATAGGATTTCGCGACGCTGACCGCCATCTCCGCGTTGGGGGAGCGGTCGGCGACTTCGGCGACTGCGGCATTGGTGGCGGCCTTGCACGCCTCGAACCAAATCTTCAAATCGGCGTATTTGTGCTTGAGCGCCTGATACGAGCCGAGCGGCCGGCCGAACGAGTGCCGGTCGAATCCCCACTGGATGGTGAACTTCAAGACCGCGTCGAGGATGCCGACGACCTCGGCGCACTGCAGAATCTGCGCGATCTGGCTCTGCCGGGCAATCAGTTCCGCGGTCTGCTCGGCCGAGCCGACGGCTGCCGAAGCGTCGATCTCAACACCGTCGAAATGCACACGCGCGTAGCTCTTCACAAGGTCGAGCGATCGCTGCGCCTCGATGCGCACGCCCGCCGCGTCGGTCGGCACCAGGAACTGCACGACGGAGTCCTCGCAGTTCGCCACCACGAGCAGGACCTCGCTCCGGTCGCCTGCCTCGACGCGATCCTTGACGCCGTCGAGCCGGATACCCGAACCGGTGGGCGTCGCAGTGAGGGTGGGTTGCAGCGGCGCCCAGGATCGCCCGGGCTCGTCCACCGCCCACGACGCGATGAGCTCACCGCTGACCAGCGATTCGATTGTCTCCAAGTGGTTTTCCGGTGCCTCGACGAGACCGGCGAGCACCGTGCTGACGGGGTGCAGCGGCCCGGGCGCGACGGTCTTGCCCGCGAGTTCGGCCACCAGCGCCAGGTCTTTCACGCCGTTGCCCGAGACGGAACCCCCGCCGAGGTTCTCGGGCACCAGCAGGCTCGTCCAGCCGAGGTCGGCCGCCCGCCGCCACCAGCCGGTGTCGAAGGAGATGCCGGCAGCGTGGAGTTCACGCAGCCGGCTCAGCGATGCTTCTTTCTCCAGGAACGACTGTGTCGTCGAGGCGAAGAGCAGGACCTCGGGGTTCGTGGGTTCGCTCATTCAGGCAGGGATCACCAGAGGCGGAACGTCCGGATTGTGGACGATCTTGTTGGGCACCTTGAACAGATCGATCATGTTGCCGCCCATGACCTTTCGTTGCCCCTCTTCGTCGAGGCCCTGCAGGTCGTCGATCAGCTTGGTCGGCTCGGCGAGACCCTCCGGGTGCGGCCAGTCAGATCCGAAGATCACCCGGTCGACACCGATCAGCTCGGCCATCTTGGCGAAGTCGTCCTCCCAGAACGGAGCGACGTACACGCCGCGCTTGAACGCCTCGATCGGGTTCTCCGGGAACTCCTGCGGCATCTTCTTGTACACGCCGTCGAACTGCTTGAACAGGTAGGGCACCCAGTCCGCCCCGTTCTCGATCGACAGAACCCGCAGGTCCGGGTTGCGGGTCAGCGCGCCATGGCACACCAGCGCTGCCATCGAGTCCTCGATGGGACGCTTGCCCATCGACACCATCCGGAACGCGGTCGGCTTGAACGGCAAGTACTCGTCGGCGGGCTCCCAGTCGTTGAGGTATTCGGCATATCCAGAGTCCGAGGCGTGCATCGACACCGGGATGCCGGCCTTCACGCAGGCGTCCCAGAACGGATCGAACTCGGGCAGGCCGAACGACCGGGTGCCGCGCAGCCCGGGCACCGGCGCGGGCCGCACCAGCACCGTCTTGGCGCCGCGCTCCAAACACCATTCGAGCTCTTCGAGTGCGCGGTCCATGATGCCCAGGTTGATCACCGGCGTGGAGAAGATCCGGTCTTCGTAGTTGAACTGCCATGTCTCGTACATCCACACGTTGAGGGCGTGGATGACGTCGGCGATGAGTTCGGGGTCGTCCTTCATCCGCTCCTCGACCAGGCTGGCCAGGGTCGGGAACATCAGGGAGTAATCGAGGCCGAGGCTGTCCATGACCTCGAGGCGTGCGGCGGGTTCGCGGAACGCCGGAATCGCCTTCATCGGCTTGCCCATAACCTCGCGGAAACTCTTGCCGCCGCTGCCGTGCTTGAAGTACTCCTCCTGGGCGCCCGGCCGCGCGACGACTTCGAACGTCGGGTTCGGAATGTAGTCGCTGACCTGGTTGCGCACCATGATCTTGGTGCGTCCGCGGACCTCGATGTAATCGATGGCGTTCTTGCGGCGGTCCGGCAGGAACTGCGTCAACGCCTCTTTCGGCTCGTAGAAGTGGTTGTCGGCGTCGAACACCGGATAGGGCAGCTGTCGGGCGGCCATCTTCGCCTCCTGAGAGTCTGGTTCTGAGCTGGTGGTAATGACATTACCACTTTCGGACCAGCGAAAACACCGGGGCCTGAGAAGCAGTTTCTCGGCAGGTCAGGCCGGGTCGGCCCCGAGCGCGGTGACGCAGAAGTCGAAGATGTGACGCGCCCCGACTGGGACTCCGTTGAGCTCCGCGCCGAGGACATGCAGGCGCATGGCGCCAAGCGCCGTCTGCATGATGAGCGCGGCGGTGGCGTCGACGTCGACGTCGCTGCGGAATGAGCCTTCGGCGATGCCGCGGTTGATGATGTCCTTGATCAGCTCGTGGAGAGGGGAGAGCACCCGGGCGTATTCGCGCGGCAGGGTCTCGGCGAGGCGATCGTTGTAGTTGGTCAGGCCGCGGTTCACCTTGTCCTGGGTGGTGGTTTCGGCCGGCCTGCAGATCCGGTCGATCAGCATCTTTAGCGCAGCGACCGGCGGCAGGTCGGCGGTGTCGCTGCGCCACTTGCGTGTGGATTCGGACATGATCTTGTCGATCAATGCGAGCAGCAACTCGTCCTTGGTGGAGAAATGCTGATAGAAGGATCGCAACGAGGTCTTGGAGCGTTCGACGACCTCCAGCACGGTGAAGTCGGTGCGGCCGGTCTCGCCAAGGATCGCCAGCGCGGACTTCATGAACCGCCGCTCGCGGGGCTCGATATCGGCGTCGGCGGAGGAGCGGGCGCTCGACTTCGCCATCGTTGACACCTTCCCGCTCGCGGTACTCGGCACAAATGTCAGCCTGACAGTGTCGCCGTGCATATATAGCCGCGACGTCGCTCTCAGCGTGACATTGCGTCGATGCTCAAGCCCTGGTAATGACATTACCGCTTTTGCGGATGCTCGGTTACTGTTCCCTCCCATGACGACACACTCAGCGCAGACGCCATGGACGGTGCAGTCACTGCTCGACCTGTTCGACGTGGCTCCTGATGGCGAGAACCGCTTCATCGCCCAAACGGGTCCCGCCGGCGAGGACGACCGCCAGGTTGTCGAAGGCACCCAGGTGCTGGCGCAGATGGTCGTCGCCGCCGCCAAGCGGTTCGGGGGAAAGTCGGTGCGGTCGGTGTACGCGGTGTTCGCGCGCGCGGTGCTGGTCGCGGCGGGTCCGGTGGAGCTGGAGATCGATGTTGTCGCCGAAGGTCGATCCACCGCGACGGCGGTGGTGACCGCCACGCAGAACGGTAAGCGCTGTGTTACCGCAACGCTTCTCGCCGATGTGCCCACCGGCGACGTGATCCGTCATCACCTGCCCCGTCCGCACGTGACCGCGCCGGGGGATGCCAATGTCTGCCAGATGCCGATGGTGGGTCGCGACGTGCGGTTGGTCGACGTGGTCGATGTGAACAGTCCCGACGAGGTGGGGCCGCCGGAAATCTATGCCTGGCTGCACTACGACCCAATCCCTGAACGCGACGACCTCGCCAAGGCGTTGATTGCGTATTTCACTGGCCATCTTGGCATTTCGACGACCATGCGTGCCCATGAGGGGATCGGCACCAGCCAGTCGCACCTCACGGTATCGACCGCGCCGATGACGGTGGCGGTGTCGTTTCACGAGCCGGTTCGATGGAACGGCTGGATCCTGTACTCCCACGAGAGCACCCAGGTCGGTGCCGGGATGTCCTACATCCGCGGCACCGTGCACACCGAAGAGGGTGAGCTGATCGCTTCGTTTACTCAGGACGCGCTGATCCGTCCGCTGCGGACATCCGACACGGCGATCAAGGAACAGTCGCGGCTGTAACATGCCGAACGCGCCCTTTACAAGTTGGCGCAGAAGTGTCACGCTGTCGTCTGTGGCGCAGACATCCCGCACCTTCAAGCGCGACGATCAACGACCGGCACGGGCGCGGCTGCGCGCCAGCACGGTGCTGCGGCACGAAATGACCGTTGTTGCAGCCGATGTCGCAGATGTGGTGCTGTCGGCGGGCGGCTGGCTGTACGACCGCAGCATGGCCGGCTGGCGCGTCAGCGTTCTGGTCTCCGATCGCGCCGACGACCGGGCGCTGCGCATTCTGGGCGCCGACGTATTCGACCTGAGCGGCGACCTCGAGGCGATCACCGACGATCCGGATCGGGCCGGCACCCTCGCCGTCTCCGCCGAGGTGTACACCGCCGACGCGCGGGTGCGGCGGTTCGTCACAGTATCGGACCGCCGCCGCGCCGAAGTGGCGCTCTGGGGCGATGCGGATGCACTCGATCAGAAGGTCAGCGCCGTGCGTTACCGGCCTTCGGCGGCCGCTCAGGCGTTCAAGGCGCAGGCGCTGCTGGCTGCCGGTTTGTCGATCGACTCGGTGCCTGCCAGCGAGACGCTGTACCGGTGCGGCGTGACCGCACTGGCAATCAGATCTTGAGATAGCCCTTGTCCGCGGGGATTTGAGCCGCTGTCACCAGAGATGACGCGTCGCTGGCCAACCACACCACGATGTCGGAGACAAGGCCCGGCGCGGCCAACGAATCAGTCGGCAGTGCGCCGGGCGAATAGCTGTGGATGAAGTTCTGGTGGTCGGCGAACATCTGCCACATCGACGCATCGTTGCCCATCGGGGTGTCGGTGCCGTAGGGGTGCACCGAGTTCACCCGAATCCCATACTCGCCCAACTCGACTGCCAGTGAGTTTGTCAGCCCGACGACGCCGAACTTGCTCGCGCAATAGTGCCCGCAGCCGGGTACGGCCTTGATGCCCGCCGCGGAGCTGATCGTGATGATCGAACCGCCGTTGCCGGCCTCGATCATCGGTGGCACCACCGCCTTGACGGTGTTCCACAACCCGGTGAGGTTGACGTCGATGACGTCCTGCCACTGCTGCGCCGAAATCTCCCATAGCCGACCCCAATTGAGAACGCCGGCGTTGGCGACGACGATGTCGAGCCGGCCGAATTGCTCGACGGCGTCGGCCACCACCCGCTGCTGGCCGGCGAGGTCACGGATATCGACCTCCTCGGCGCGGATCTTGCGGCCTTCGCCCTCGACGAGGTTCACCGTCTCGGCGAGATCGGCCGGTGTGGCGGGCGGGTAGCCGTTGTGGTCGGCGACCGGACCACACGCATCGACGGCGACGATGTCGGCGCCGGCCCGGGCCAACCGGACGCAATGCGACCGTCCCTGACCACGCGCGGCACCGGTGACATAGGCGACTTTGCCTGCCAGCGGCGTGTCCTCAGCCATGGTCGACATCGTAGGCCGCCGCGGCCGTACGGATCTTGTCGCCCGCTGCCGAAATGATCGGATCACCGTGCCCGAAGCACGCGGTTTCGACGTCGAGCGCGGCCAACCGCTGGAACGACGCGACGCTGCGCGCCCGATCCTGGTTGAACGTGCCCAGCATCACGGTGCCCACATTGGCGATCGAGTCGCCGGTAAACAGGATGCCGTTGGCGGGCAGATAGACCGCGATGCTGCCCTCCGTGTGGCCGGGAATCGCAAGGACGCGCGCACCGCCACCGAAGTCGAGGACATCCCCGTCGTTGAGCTCCCGGTCGACGGGCACGGCGGGTGCGGTGCGCGGGAGCCCCGCGGTAACACGTTCGTAGATAGGAGTTTCCCAGTCTTCGAAAACGATCGGTGGCATGTCGGCTTCACCGCGGATGACGGCGGCGTCACCTGCGCCGGCCATGACGGGAGCACCTGTGGACTGGCGTAGCTCTGCCGCCGAGCCGACGTGGTCGACATGACCGTGCGTCAACACGATTCGGTCGATCCCCGGCACGACGGACTCGATGGCAGGGCCCGATCCGGGCGCTCCGGTGTCGATGAGCGTGGCCGAGTCGCCATCTCGCCACACATAGACCTGCCAGCCGTTGACCCGCAACATCGTAAGGTTCGGTGTGACGGTGAGCGATTCCATCGAAGTGACCTTATGGCCCAGCTCACTCGCCAGACAACGCCGACCTGAGGACATCGAGCGGCAGGCCGCCCAGATCCAAAGCGCGGCGGTGGAATTCCTTCAACGGCACGCCGCGACCGACCGCATCGTCGCGCAGTTGTTGCCAGATCCGCTGGCCGATCGAGTACGACGGCGCCTGGCCGGGCCAACCGAGATAGCGGTCCAACTCGAAGCGCAGGTTCGCTTCCGCCATCGCGCTGTGCGTCTGCAGAAACACCCACGCCCGGTCGGCGTCCCATTTACCGCCGTCGGGGGCCGTCAGGCCACAATGCACGCCGATGTCGATGACCACCCGGGCCGCTCGGAACCGTTGGGCGTCAAGCATTCCCATCCTGTTGCCGGCGTCGTCGAGCCAGCCCAGTTCGGCCATCAGCCGCTCGGCGTACAGCGCCCATCCCTCGCCGTGCCCGGACACCCAGCAACCCAGCCGGCGCCAGCGGTTGAGCTGATCGGCCAGCACGACCGCCCGGCCGATCTGCAGATGATGCCCTGGAACGCCTTCGTGGAACACGGTGGTGGTTTCACCCCACGTGTGGAAGTCCTCTTTGCCCGGGGGCACCGACCACCACATCCGTCCGGGCCTGGTGAGATCTTCCGACGGGCCTGTGTAATAGATGCCGCCGGTGTGCGTCGGCGCGATCATGCACTCCAGCTTGCGCAGCGGCTCGGCGATCTCGAAATGCGTATCGGCGAGTGCGTCGACCACCCGGTCGGACAGCTCCTGCATCCAGGCCTGCAGTGCGTCGGTGCCGTGCACCCAATAGCGCGGTTCCTCGTCCAACCGGCTCAGGGCTTCGGCCACCGTCGAGCCCGGATAGAGCCGGTGGGCAACCGATTCCTGTTCGGCGACAATGGAATGCAGTAGGTCCAAGCCCCACTCGTAGGTCTCGTCGAGATCGACTTCCCCACCCAGATACAGCCTCGAGTACAGCCGATAGGCGTCGCGTCCGAACGCATCCTCGCCGCGGGCCGACGGGCCGACCTCGTCGCGCAGGACCGCGGCGAGCGAGCTGTACGCGTCCGCGGCCGCTGATGCCCGCCCCTGCAGTTCGGCGTGCAACACCTCGTTACCGGGTGCAGCGTCGGCGACCATCTGAAAGAAGAGATGCTGGATCTGACCCGCCTGCTCGATTCCCCGACCCACCTGCCGAATGGCGGGCGCACGGCCTGCGGCCAGTGCCGCGCGCAGCGACTCGGCATAACCCGCGACGCGGTCGGGAATCCGCGACATCCGCTCGCTGATCACCCGCCAGTCGTCGTCGGTGTCGGTGGGCATCAGGTCGAACACGTCGCGCATGGCCTGCAGCGGCGAGGCGATCACGTTCAGCTCACCGATGTCGAGCCCGGCCTCGTGCAGTTCCAGCTGGATACCCAGCCGTTCGCGCATCGCGGCGAGGGTCACGTCGTCGACATCATCGTCCGCGGCGACGCCGTCGAGCTCGCGCAGCGCCCCGCGGGCGGCTTCGGCCCGCGCGACATACCCGTCGGGGGAGTAGTCGGTGATCTCGGTGTCGTAGGTGTGGTCGTCACTGACGATCCCCATATCCGTTGCAGCACAAGGGTCCAGCGCTGCGAAGGTCGCGAGGTAGCGCTCGGCTACGGCGTCGACGTCGGTGGTGCGCCTACCCAAGATCGCGAGCGTGGAAGGTATCGCACTTGTTCGGATCACCGGTCTGGTATCCGGTCGTGAACCAGTGCTGTCGTTCTTCGGAAGAGCCATGGGTCCACGACTCCGGATTCACCCGGCCGGTGGCGTTTTCCTGAATTCGGTCGTCACCGACCGATTCCGCCGCGGACAGCGCGTCGGCGATGTCCTTGTCGGTCAACGGTTTCAGGTACGGAACGTCGGTGCCCTCTTGCTTGGTGATCGCCGCGTAATGGGCCCACACGCCGGCATAACAGTCGGCCTGAAGTTCGGTCCGCACCCCGTTGCCGCCGGCGCCCTGGGCGCCCTGCTGAGCTTTGCCGAGCACTCCTTGCAGGTCCTGTACGTGGTGGCCGAATTCGTGTGCGACCACATATTCCTGCGCCAACGGCCCGTCGCTGGAGCCGAATTGATCGTGAAGCACCTGAAAGAAGCCGGTGTCGAAGTATGCGGTCTGATCAACCGGGCAGTAGAACGGGCCGACGTCGCTAGTGGCCGGGCCGCATCCGGTATTCACGTCATCCTTGAAAAGTCGGACATGTGGTCGGGTGTACCCAGGCATCAGCTGCTGCCACACCCCGTCGACCGAGGTTACGGTTGCCGCCACCCGGCAGTCGACGTTGTTGTTCGCGTCGGCGCCCGTCTTGCACTGGCTGAGGTCGGCCCCTGGCTCGGCTTCGATTCCCGAGTCGGCATAGCCCCCTTGGGTCTGCGGGATGACGTCGTTCGGGTTCACTCCGAGCAGGAGTGCGACCACCACGATGACCAGTCCGCCGAAACCGCCGCCGATGGCGATTCCGCGCCCGGGGCCGCGGCCGCCGCCGCCGCTGGTCGAGATCGTGCTGGTGTCGATCTGCATACCCTCGTTGAAGGTCATGGCTTCCAGCTTTGCACACTACGATCCGGGGGTGTGGCAGTCGTTGCCAGAGATACCACCATCGCCAGTACCCGCTGCGGGGACCTGCGTGGCACCACTGAATGCGGTGTCGGCGTCTGGCGTGGTGTCCCGTACGCCGAGCAGCCGGTCGGTGAACGCCGGTTCCTCGCTCCCGCACCGCTCAAGCCATGGTCAGGGCTGCGCGACGCAGTCGAACACGGGCCGCTGCCGCCGCAAAGCAAGTCGTTCGTCGGCGGTGGCCGCGACGATCCGAAGGTGCGCGACGAGGCGTGTTTGACGCTGACGGTGTGGTCGCCGGACACCACTGCGTCGTTGCCGGTGATGGTGTGGATTCCCGGCGGTGCGTTCGTTTTCGGGGCGGGCCAGTTCCAGCTGTACAACGGGTCGCGGCTGGCGGCCAACGGCAACGTCGTGGTGGTCAACCTGACCTACCGGATCGGTGTTTTCGGCGGCTTCGAGCTGAGCGATCTGGGCGACGGGTTCGACGACAATCTCGCACTGCGAGACCAGATGGCCGCGCTGCGATGGATCAAGGACAACATCGCCGCGTTCGGGGGTGACCCCGACCGGGTGACGATCTTCGGCGAATCCGCGGGCGGCACGTCGGTGCTGGCGCTGATGGCCAGCCCGGCCGGTTCGGGGCTGTTTCGCCGCGCGATTGCGCAGAGTCCGGCGCTGCCCTTGATTGCCGACCGCGAGGTGCGGGCGCGGCGGGCGCATGAATTCCTGCAGCGACTCGGGGTGCGCGCCGACGAGGTGAAGGGCCTGCCGCAACGAGAGCTGCGCCGGGCGGCGGGCCGGCTCCAGATGAAGAGCGCAGCGACCACACCGACATTGGCCTACGGGCTGACCTACGGCGTCGATCTGCTGCCGCAGCACCCGGTGGACGCCGCGCGGGCCGGCGCGCTGGCCAAGCTGCCGCTGATCATCGGCACCAACAGCCATGAGGCGTCGATGTTCGTCTGGACCAAGCCGCCGATGCTGCCGACCACGACGGCCTCCATCGACGCATACATCGCGCGGGTCGCGCCCGACGCGCGGGAGCGACTGCTGGCGGCGTATCCGGCTTATCCGCGGCGGCGCGAGCTGGTGGCGTTCGGCTCCGATGTCATGTTCGGCGCACCGACGTGGGCCTTCGCCGACGCCTACAGCGCGCACGCGCCGACGCACATGTACCGGTTCGATCACTTCGGCTTCAGCCTGCGGCTGCTGGGACTGGGTGCCACCCACGGCAGCGAGATCGTCCACGTCCACCACAGCTACAGCTCGTTCCTCGGGCGCAAGATGCATCCGCTGGGACGGCGCCTGGCACCCGCAGTGGGCAAGCGCATGCAACGGACCTGGCTGGACTTCTCGGCGCAGGGCTGGGAGACCGGCGAGATCGAATGGTCCAGCGGACATGACTGGCCCACGTATGACCGCGAGCGACGGCTGACGCGCATCATCCAGTCGTCGCGCGACACCGTCGTCGCCGATCCGGACAGCGAGCGCCGTCAGGCCTGGGCCGGCCTCTACTGAGCGCCTCGGTGCCGTCGAGTTCTGCGTTATGGCAGTAGTCGGCTGAAGATTGCGACCCTGCGGCAGAACTCGGCGAAAGGAGGAGCGCCGCTACGAAGCCACGGCTGGGTAG
The DNA here is from genome assembly GCF_001668615.1 of Mycobacterium sp. 1274761.0. Lineage (GTDB taxonomy): Bacteria > Actinomycetota > Actinomycetes > Mycobacteriales > Mycobacteriaceae > Mycobacterium. Next base: position 55,303 of record NZ_LZMC01000021.1, on the reverse strand, counting down.
CGAGCCGCGGCGTAGTCGCACAGGTTGTACAGGAATTTCTGGAACAGCCACGACATCACCGGCCGCCCGAGCGTCATCCCGAGCCTTGCGGCGACACCGTTGGGCTTCATCGCCATCACCCAGGTCAGATGGCAACCGCCGGGAGTGGCCACGATGCGGTAGTCCTCCGCGAACGCGGCGATGCTTCCCGTCGAGGCCTCGTTGAACCGAAAAGCCATGTGCAAGTGCGGTTCCCAGGCGAGGTATTCCTCGTCGCCGGTGATGCCGCCCCGCATGTTGACGACCCTGGTGGTGCCGAGGCCGTGCGGCTGCGGACTGGTCCACGTCACTTTGGTGATCACCGTCGCCCAGTGCGGCCACGAGTCGGCGTCGTCGAGCACCTCCCACACCTGCTCGGGTGTTATCGGCAGGTCGACGCTGCTGACGAACCGGAACGGCGCGTTTTCGATGAAGTCCAACTCGACGCGTTCGCATGGCTTCATGGCCATACAGGTTAGACGACAGTGTTTAGCCCGGTCCGTCGCTCGCCGCGGCCAATAACGCGACCAGGCCGTCGCTGATCGGGGTGGCCAGCCCGTGTCGTGCCCCCTTGCGCGAGATGACGCCGTTGCGGATGTCCCACTCCAACCGCCGGCCCGCTTCCCGGTCGGTGAGCATCGAGGTGGTCATGTCCTCGGGCGCTTTTGCGAAGAGGCCGACGATCTCGTCGATCACGTCATCGCCGAGGGTGGCGCCCTCGGCGCGCGCCACCGCAAGACATTCCGCCAGATATCGCCGCGACAACGCCGCAACGTCCGCACGGCGGAACATGCCCGAGCGGCGGCCGGTCAACACCATCAGATCCGCGAGCGCATTCACCAACAGCTTGCGCCACGCCTCCGTGACGAAGTCGGGGTCGAGTTCGACGGTCACGCCCGCATCCCTCAGCGGGGCTGCGAGCCGTTGCGCACCATCCGATTCGGGCAACACCAGCCGCACGCCCGTGCGCAACCGGACCCAGCCTTCGGGGTGCGGTTCCGCCGAGAACCAGACAACTGCGGGCACCACTTCCGACATCGGACACATCGGGCCGACCCGCTCGACTTGCTCGACGCCGTTCTGCAGTACACACACGACGGTGCGGTCGTCGCAGAGCCGCGACAACCATCCCGCCGCACTCTGGTTCTGGGTGTCCTTGACCGCCAGCAGCACCACGTCGGCCGGGCCGTCGACGTCGGCGGGGTCGGTGCGTACCGGCCCGGGCACGATGATCGGGTCGCCTTCGTCGGGCCTGACCTCGACCTCGTTGCGCGGGGTACGCCCGAACACCTGCACGGGATGTCCCGCCGCGTGCAGCAAGGCCGCCATGGTCGAGCCGATCGCGCCGGGCCCGACTACGGCGATGGGGGTACGCACCAGGCCAAGCTACCGGCGGATTCGTCCCCTCTACACTTGGCAATCGTCTCGTCAGGCCATTCCCAGGGAGTTTTTAGTGCTGCGCAGCCATGCCGCCGGTTCGCTACGAGCCACCGACGCCGGTCAGACGGTGACGTTGGCCGGCTGGGTGGCGCGCCGCCGTGACCATGGCGGCGTGATCTTCATCGATCTGCGTGACGCCTCGGGGGTGTCGCAGGTGGTGTTCCGCGAAGCGGACGTTGTCGAGGCCGCCCACCGGCTGCGCTCCGAGTTCTGCGTCGCCGTCGAGGGTGTCGTCGAGGTCAGGCCGGAAGGCAACGCGAACCCGGAGATCGCCACCGGCGACATCGAGGTCAACGCGACCTCGCTGACGGTGCTGGGGGAGAGCGCACCGCTGCCCTTCCAGCTCGACGAACAGCCCGGCGAGGAGGCGCGGCTCAAGTACCGCTACCTCGACCTGCGCCGGGACGGGCCCGGCCACGCGATCCGGTTGCGCTCCAAAGTCAATGCCGCCGCCCGTGAGGTGCTCGCACGGCACGACTTCGTCGAGATCGAGACCCCGACGATGACCCGCTCAACCCCGGAAGGCGCCCGCGACTTTCTGGTGCCCGCCCGGCTGCAGCCGGGGTCGTTCTACGCCCTGCCGCAGAGCCCGCAGCTGTTCAAGCAACTCCTCATGGTGGCGGGCATGGAGCGCTACTACCAGATCGCGCGCTGTTACCGCGACGAGGATTTCCGCGCCGACCGTCAGCCGGAGTTCACCCAGCTCGACCTTGAGATGAGCTTCGTCGACACCGAGGACGTGATCGCGGTCTCCGAGGAGATAGTCGCCGCCTTGTGGCGGTTGATCGGCTACGACGTGCCGCTGCCCTTGCCGAGGATCACTTACGCCGATGCGATGCGCCGGTTCGGTTCGGATAAACCCGATCTGCGGTTTGGCCTCGAACTCGTTGAGTGCGCCGACTACTTCACGGAAACGCCGTTTCGGGTCTTCCAGGCGCCGTACGTGGGGGCCGTCGTCATGCCCGGCGGCGCATCTCAACCGCGTCGCACGCTGGACGCGTGGCAGGACTTCGCCAAACAGCGCGGGCACAAGGGGTTGGCCTATGTGCTCGTCGGGGAGGACGGCTCTCTCGGCGGTCCGGTCGCCAAGAACCTGTCCGACGCCGAACGGGACGGCCTGGCCGCTCACGTCGGTGCGTCGCCCGGGGACTGTGTGTTCTTCTCGGCTGGTCCGGCGAAGAGCTCCAGGGCGTTGCTGGGCGCGGTCCGCACCGAGATCGCCAAGCGGCTCGACATGATCGACCAAAACGCCTGGGCCTTCACCTGGGTAGTGGATCCGCCGCTGTTCGAACCCGCCGACGACGCGACGGCACACGGCGACGTCGCGGTCGGCTCCGGTGCATGGACCGCAGTGCACCACGCCTTCACCGCGCCGAAGCCCGAGTTCGAGGACAGCATCGCCAGCGACCCGGGCAGTGTGTTGGCCGATGCGTACGACGTGGTCTGCAATGGCAACGAGATCGGCGGCGGTTCGATCCGTATCCACCGCCGCGACGTTCAGGAACGGGTGTTCGCGGTGATGGGCTTGGACAAGGCCGAAGCCGAGGAGAAGTTTGGATTCCTGTTGGAGGCGTTCACCTTTGGCGCGCCACCGCACGGCGGGCTGGCCTTCGGCTGGGACCGCACGACCGCGCTGCTGGCGGGCGCGGACTCGATCCGCGAAGTGATCGCCTTCCCGAAGTCCGGCGGCGGCGTTGACCCGCTGACCGGCGCGCCCGCACCCATCACGGCACAGCAGCGTAGGGAATCCGGAATAGATGCCAAACCCGAGAAGCTTGACAAGACATGACGCAAGACGCTGACGCGATGAACGCGTTCAACAACAGCATCGTCGAGGAGTTCCGCGCCAACGGCGGGAAGGTGGGCGGCCCGTTCGACGGCGCCGACCTACTGCTGCTGCATTCGACAGGCGCCAAGTCCGGCCGACGACGGCTGGCACCGCTGGCCTATTTCAAATCGACGGAAAGTTGATCATCGTCGGATCGAAGGCGGGCGCCGACACCAACCCCGACTGGGTGCACAATCTGCGGGCGCAGCCGCGGGCATACATCGAGATCGGTACCGACGCCTACGACGTCACCAGTCGCGAACTGCCGCGGGAGGAGCGCGACCGGGCGTTCAGCCAGCTCGTCGCCGCCTCACCGGTTTTCGCCGAGTACCAGTCGAAGACCAGCCGCGTCATTCCGCTGTTCGAGCTGAGCCGGGCGTAGCCGGTCGGCTACAACTTCCCCTGCCGGCCGTCCTCGCCGATCTTGAGTATCGGAGTCCGATTCTCCGGTTGGATCTGTTCCCAGAGGCCGTCCCTGCCGAATTCCCGTGCGCGTTGATCCTGGCGCCTTAACCAGTCCTCGGCACTCTTGATCCGGTTGGGGTGGATCTCGTCGAGCAGCGCGTAATCCCGTTTGATCACTCGGTATTTCCAGAGATTCCAGAAGCCGGTGAAGTTGGCGCGGACGTCCATCGTGCTCTTGTCTTTCCGGTCGGCGTTGTACCCCGCGGGCGCGTCGGCGATGACGCTGAGTGGACCGGTTCGCCAGTAGGTGTCCAGGTCGGTGTCGACATAGCGCGCCGGATGCCCGGTGACCTTCTCGAACGCAGCTGCGAGATCGGCGTAGGCGATATCGTCGACAGCGACCTCGAGGTCCATGCCGTTCGCGCGCTCGGGATGGTCGAAGAGCCACCGCACGTAGTGACCGCAATCCTCGAGCGCCACGTGCGGCACCGCCCCATCGCCGAGTGGGACACGCCACGTCAGGACGCCGTCCTCCAGGGTGGGCGTCATCGGCGTACCCGCTGAAATCACCATCTCGAGGTAGGGGCCAGAGGTGAACACCGCCGCGCCCATCCGGTCCCGATTCAGCTGATTCTGGAACAGGATCCACTCGCCGACGCGGCCCTTGCCGTCGTAATGGCCGGTGCGGAACCGAGAGTCGTATCCAGCCTTCTTGAGCCCGTAGTCGAGGTTCCCGTAGACGAAGAACTTGACCCCTTCTTCGATGGCGATCTCGTAACTGCGTATCGCCCAGTAGATCTCGCTCTTCTCGCCGGTGTTGAACCCGTCGATGTTGACGAAGGCCCCATCGCAGCCGCGGAACCCCTCACGTAGCGTCGCTTCGTCGGCGAACGACCCCTCCACGGCGGAGACGTTGTCGAGTTCAAGCAGTTCCCTGGCTCGCCGACTGCCGGCATCGCGGGTGAGGAAACGAACAGAGTATTTATTGTCGGCGACGAGCGCACGGATGATCGGCATGCCCTGGGCTCCGGTGCCGCCGACAACGAAGATGTTCGAGGTGGTGTGAGAAGACATTGGCCGACTCACAACCGCTCGATGATGGTGGCGTTGGCCATGCCGCCCGCCTCACACATCGTCTGCAACCCGTAGCGACCGCCGCGCTGTTCGAGCGCATTGACCATCGTGGTCATGATGCGGACCCCGCTGGCGCCCAACGGATGTCCGATCGCGATCGCGCCGCCGTTGAGGTTCGTCTTCGCCAGGTCAGCGCCAGTGTCCTGCGCCCACGCCAATACGACCGGAGCGAAGGCCTCGTTGACTTCGAAGAGGTCGATGTCGGCCAGGCCCAGGCCCGCACGCGTCAGCACCTTCTCGGTGGCCGGGATGACGCCGGTCAGCATGTACAGCGGATCGGATCCGACGACGGTGGCGGTGTGAATACGCGCCAGCGGACGCAGGCCGTGGCGCTTGGCCGACTCCGACGTGGTGATCAGCACCGCTGCGCTGCCATCCGACAGCGGCGACGAGTTGCCCGCGGTGATCTCCCACTGAATCTGCGGGAAACGGGCTTCGTACGCCGGGTTGTAGAACGCCGGCTTCAGGTTCGCCAGCGTCTCCACCGTCGTGCCGGGTCGGATGATCTCGTCGGTGGCCAGGCCCGCGATGGGGGCAAGCTCGTTGTCGAAGCGGCCCTCTTTCGTTGCCGCGGCGGCCTTTTCGTGGCTGCCCGCAGAGAAGTCGTCGAGCTGCTGGCGTGAGAATCCCCACTTCGCGGCGATCAGCTCTGCGCTGATACCTTGCGGCACAAGCCCGTCGGGGTACCGCTGAGCCATTGCGCCGACCGGGTCGCTGTCGGGCAGTACGCTCGAACCCATCGGCACCCGGCCCATCGACTCGACGCCTGCGGCGATCACGATGTCGTACGCGCCGGCGATCACGCCCTGGGCGGCGAAGCTGATCGCCTGCTGGCTGCTGCCGCACTGGCGGTCGACGGTCGTGCCCGGCACCGATTCGGGGAAGCCCGCGCCGAGCAACGCATTGCGCGCGATGTTGGCGGCCTGATCGCCGACCTGTGTGACCGCACCCGCGATGACGTCGTCGACCTGTACCGGGTCGACGCCCGTGCGCGCCACGAGTTCCTTCAAGCTGTGGGCGAGCAGGTCGACAGGAAGCACGTCGTGCAGCGCGCCGCCGGCCTTGCCCTTTCCGATCGGGGTGCGTACCGCTCCGACGATGACCGCATCGCGCCCTGCATATTTCGACATTGCTGCCTCCTAGCTGCTGAGTAAAGCTCTCTATACCTAGCTATACCACCTAGGTATAGTAGGAACAACTCAGCAGCGAGGTGAATTCCATGACAGTTCTGCAGGGCCGGCTGGCCGACCGAAGCGCGTGGTCGGCCATCGGCGAATGCCCCATCGAGAAGACGATGGCATTGCTCGGCACCAAGTCGGCGATGCTGATCCTGCGAGAGGCCTATTACGGCACCACGCGGTTCGACGATTTCTGCACCCGCGTCGGCATCACCAAGGCGGCTGCCGCGACCCGGCTGAACGAGTTGGTCGACGCCGGACTGCTGATCAAGCGCCCGTACCGCGAGCCGGGTCAGCGCGGTCGCGAGGAGTACGTGCTCAGCCCGTCAGGTGTGGACTTCATGCCCGTGGTGTGGGCGATGTTCGAGTGGGGCAGGAAGCACCTGCCGCACCGGTCACCGCTACGGCTCGCCCACGCCGACTGCGGCGCGACGGCCGGCGTCGAAATCCGCTGCGCCAAGGGCCATCCGGTGCCGCCGGACGAGCTGGCCGTCCGCGTTGCTCGCCGAGATCTGCCGTAGGGTCGCTGATCGCGCAAAATAACGACCCGCACGCAGAACTCGGCGAAGAGAGTGGGGTGCCGAGCGAAAACCGGCTCAGCAGGTCGTCGTGATGTCGAACGTCGCGGTCGTGGTCTGGTTGGGCTTGTCGGCGAACGCCCCCTGGGCTTCACCGCTGATGGTGAACTTGCCCTGGTTGACCTTCGCCTGCGCCTTGCCGAGATTGTCGTCCCAGAAGGTGCCGGTGAAATTGCCCAAGTTGCGAATGTCGACCGCCTGCGGGGTCACGGTGTCCCCGAGCTGAATCGTCGCCGTGAACCCGGGCTCCTTGTCGAGCGTCTCGATGGTCCAACTGCGGCCGTTCTGGCTGCAGGTGACCGGCTGCAACGCGTTGGTGGCTTTGCCGTTGATGGTCACCTTGGCGTCGCGATTGCTCAGGGCGGACGGAGGGCTCGAGCAGCCCGCCACGGCGACCGCGACGAGGAGTGCGGCTGCAACAGGAAACCGGCGCTTCATGACTAGAGACAGTAAAGCAGCGATGCCACTACTGTGCCGACAATGCTGCACTTACGGGTCATCGCGCCGGCCGACCTACGCGACGACGTGATCGGCGCCCTCGCCCAGAACCCGGGCGTCGCGCACCTGGTGGTCCACCGCGGCGCCGCACTGGATCCGCCCGGTGACGAGGTCACCGCCGAAATCGCGCGCGAGTCCGCCAACGACGTGGTCGACACGTTGAAGGCGATGGGCGTCAAGGAGCGCGGCGCGATCACACTCGATGTCGTCGACACCGTGCTCTCGACGCGTGCCTACCAAGCCGAAGAGGACGCAGAAGGTGATCCGGCCGACGCGGTGGTATGGGACGAGCTGGCCAGCCGGACCCGCGAGGAGTCCACACTCAACGTCACCTACCTCGCGTTTCTGTGCCTGGCCTGCCTGATCGCGGCGGTCGGCGTGGTGACCGACTCGCCGGTCACCGTGGTGGGTGCGATGGTCGTCGGGCCGGAGTTCGGCCCGCTGGCCGCGCTGGCGGTGTCCTTGGTGCGACGCAAGACTTCCCTCGCCCGCCGCGCCGCGCTGGCGCTGCTCGTCGGGTTTCCCGTCGCGATGCTTGTCACCGCGGTCGCGGTGCTGGCGGGCGAGGCCGTCGGGTGGATCGAGGTCACCAGCACGCGCCAACTCGATCAGGTCGACTTCATCTTCCAGGTCGGGCCGCTGTCCTTCGTTGTGGCGCTCTTCGCCGGTGCGGCGGGAATGCTGTCGTTGGTGTCGGCCAAATCGGCCGCGCTTGTCGGTGTTTTCATCTCGGTGACCACGGTGCCCGCCGCCGGCTTCGCCGTCGTGGCCGCGACGGTCGGCGACTGGGACATCGCCGCGAAATCCGCCCTGCAGCTTCTGATCAACTTGGCCGGGATCGTGCTCGCTGCGGTCCTGGTTCTGCTGGCGCGGCGACTGGCCGACCGGCGACACTTCAGTACCGTCGTGCATTGATGGCACGACCCGCGGCTGATCCGCACGATATCGACCACCTGCTGGCCGGCTACCGCACCGCGCGGGCCCAGCAGGCGCTGTTTGAACCCACCGACACGAGCGTCAGTGGATACGACGAATTTGTCGACGCGGCAGGCAATGTCCGGCCGGCCTGGCTCGAAGTCGCCGAATGTGTCGGCGAGCGGGGCCGCACCGGCCTCGACGAGCTGCGCGCCCTCGTGCGCAACCTCGTCGACAACGACGGCATCACATACATCCCACCCGGCACGAACTCCGAACCCGCCACCAACGGCGACGACGCCGGGCCGGTGTCGTGGCGTTTGGACGCGCTGCCGCTGGTGATCTCGGCGAACGACTGGAGCACGCTGGAATCCGGTCTGGTGCAACGCTCCCGGATGCTCGACGCGGTGCTGGCCGACCTGTACGGCCCCCGCCGGTCGGTGACCGGCGGCGTGTTGCCCCCGCAACTGCTATTCGCCCATCCGGGTTATCTGCGTGCGGCGCGTGGCATCGAGGTGCCGGGCAAGCATCAACTGTTCATGCACGCGTGCGACATCAGCCGCAGCGCATCAGGGGAGTTTGTCGTCAATGCGGACTGGGCTCAGGCGCCGTCGGGCGCGGGTTATGCGCTCGCCGACCGCCGCGTCATCGCCCACGCCGTGCCCGATCTCTACGAACGGATCGCGCCCCGTCCGGCCTCGCCGTGGGCGCAGGCGCTGCGGCTGGCCCTGATCGACGTCGCGCCCGAGTCGGCCGAGGAACCGGTGGTGGTGGTGCTCAGCCCGGGCATCCACTCCGAAACCGCGTTCGACCAGGCTTATCTGGCCAGCGTGCTGGGCTTCCCGTTGGTGGAAAGCGCGGACCTGGTGGTCCGGGACGGCAAGCTGTGGATGCGCTCGCTCGGCATGCTCAAGCGCGTCGACGTGGTGCTGCGCCGGTTGGACGCCGACTATGCCGATCCACTTGACCTGCGCTCGGATTCGCGACTCGGTGTGGCCGGGCTGGTCGAGGTGATGCGCAGAGGAGCGGTGACGGTGGTGAACACGCTGGGCAGCGGCGTATTGGAAAGCCCTGGGCTGCTGCGTTTTCTGCCCGACTTGGCGCGTGCGCTTCTCGGCGAGACGCCGCTGCTGGAGGCGGCACCGGTGTACTGGGGCGGCATCAACGTCGAGCGTTCGCACCTGCTGAACAAGCTGGGGTCGCTGCTGATCAAACCGGTGACCGGTGGCGGGACGGTGGTGGGTCCGGCGTTGACGGTCAAGCAGCGCGCCGACCTCGCCGCCCGCATCGAGGCCGCGCCGTGGCAGTGGGTGGGCCAGGAGGTACCGCAGTTCTCCACTGCCCCTACCGATTTAAATCCGGGCGGGCTGTCCTCGGCCAGCATCGGAATGCGATTGTTCACGGTGGCCCAGCGCGGCGGTTACGCACCGATGATCGGCGGCCTCGGCTACCACGTCTCTCTTGGCGGTGCGGGTTCGCCGCTGAAAACGGTTGCGGCCAAGGATGTCTGGGTTCGCACCCCGGCTCGGATGACCGCTGAACGGATCCTGACGTCGCCGCTGGAGCTCCCGGCGATGAAGCCGAGCCCCACCCGCGCCGTCAGCTCGCCACGCGTCCTGTCGGATCTGTTCTGGATGGGACGGTACGCAGAGCGCGCCGAAAACATGGCCAGGCTGTTGACCGTCACCCGCGAGCGGTATCACGAATTCCGGTACCGGCAGGGCATGGCGGGCAGCGAATGCGTGCCCGCGCTGCTGGCCGCGCTGGGTCGGGTCACGGGCACCGACACGGGTGCCGACGGTGATGCGCACGAGATGATCGCGACCGCGCCGACGACCTTGTGGTCGCTGACCGCCGACCGGCATCGACCTGGTTCGCTGGCTCAGTCGGTGGAGCGGCTCGGCCTGTCGGCACGCGCGGTGCGCGACCAGATGTCCAACGACACCTGGATGGTGCTCGCGGCGGTCGAACGTGCGGTGCTTCACCGGGGCCGCTCGATGCCCGAATCGCGCACTGAGGGCGAGGCCTATCTGGTTGCGGCCCACCACGAGACGCTGGCTGGGATGCTGGCGCTGTCGGGGCTGGCGGCCGAGTCGATGGTGCAGGACGTCGGCTGGACGATGATGGACATCGGCAAGCGCATCGAGCGCGGCCTGGCTCTGACGGCATTGCTCAGCGCGACGATGACGCCGGTCCGCAGCCCGGAGGCCGAGCAGACCGTCACCGAGTCGGCGCTGGTGGCCTGCGAGTCGTCGGTCATCTACCGCAGGCGCAATCCCGGCGTGGTGAACATCTCCGCGGTGGCCGATCTCGTGATGTTCGACGCCGAAAACCCGCGCTCGCTGGCCTACCAGTTCGAGCGGCTACGCGCCGGTCTCAAGGCGCTGGGCTCGGCGCGGCCCGAGCGGATGATTGACGAGATCGGTACCAGGCTGCGTCGGGTCGACCCGGATGACCTGCAGGACGTCGGCGCCGACGGCACACGCGGCGTGCTTGTTGAGCTGCTCGACGGGCTGCACGCCGACCTGCGCGAGCTGTCCGGAGTCATCACCGCGACGCATCTGTCGCTTCCTGGCGGCATGCAGCCGTTGTGGGGACCCGCCGTGCGACGGGAGATGCCATGACTGTCCGCCGATATCGCGTGTCTCACAGCACGATTTACGGGTACTCCGACGTGGTGACGAGCTCTTACGGCCGCGGCTTTCTGACTCCACGCGGCACCGAGCGGCAGCGCTGCCTGTTCCACGCATTGCACGTCGACCCCGATCCCACCGACAGTTCCACGAGCACCGACGCCTACGGCAACACAAGCTCGTACTTCCACGTCACCGAACGCCACCGCAAACTGACGGTCACCAGTGAGTCCATCGTTGAGGTCGACCCGCCACCACCGGAGCTCTACGGCGCCGGAACCGCGCTTGCGCCATGGGAGATCGCGCGTCCGGTCGGCCTCGACGCCGCGCTGGCGACCGAGTTCACCCTCGACCTGCAGCCGCCGGAGATCACCGATCGGGTGCGGAAGTACGCCGCGCCGAGCTTCGTGCCGGGCCGGCCGCTGATCGACGCGCTGACCGACCTGACGTCGCGAATCTATTCCGATTTCACCTACCGGTCGGGGTCGACATCGGTTTCCACCCGCGTCGACGACGTGGTGACCGCGAAGGAAGGCGTCTGCCAGGATTTCGCGCGGTTGGCGATCGCCTGTCTGCGCGCAAATGGCCTTGCGGCAAGCTATGTTTCGGGGTATCTGGCCACCGATCCGCCGCCGGGCAAGGCCCGCATGGTCGGCGCCGACGCCACCCACGCGTGGGCGTCGGTGTGGACACCGCAGAACCAGTGGCTGGGTCTTGACCCGACAAACGATCAGATGGTGGACGAGCGGTACATCGTCGTAGCGTGGGGCCGCGACTACGCCGACGTACCGCCGTTGCGTGGCATCATCTACACCGACTCCGAGAGCAGCGTCATCGATGTCGCCGTCGACGTTGCGCCCTTTGAAGGGGAGACGCTGCATGCGTGATTTCATTTGCCCGAAGTGCGGTCAGCACCTGGCCTTCGAGAACTCGCTGTGCCTGTCGTGCAACAGTCCTTTGGGGTTCTCGCTGGACGACATGGCGTTGCTTGTCATCGCGTCGGGGGAGGAGAGTTCGCAACCGGGTTTCGTCGACGCCGACAAATACGAGCTGTGCGCCAATCTTCATCTGGCGGAATGCAATTGGCTCGTCGAGAAGGCGCCTGTCCGAAAGCTTTGCGCGTCATGCGCGTTGACTCGCACGCGGCCTCGAGACTCGGAGACCAAGGCGCTGGCGGCGTTCGCCGGAGCCGAGCGGGCCAAGCGACGGCTGATCGCCGAGTTGTCCGAGCTGAAGCTGCCCATCATCGGGCGCAATGAGGACCCCGACCTCGGGCTGGCCTTCGACCTGCTCTCCAGCGAGAAGGAGAAGGTGTTCACCGGCCATGACAACGGCGTGATCACCCTGGACCTCGCCGAGGGCGACGACGTTCACCGCGAGCAGCTGCGAATCTCGATGGACGAGCCTTATCGCACGCTGCTCGGCCACTTCCGCCACGAGATCGGCCACTACTACTACTTTCGGCTCGTCGACCCGGTGCCCGAATACAAGCAGACGTTCACGCAGCTGTTCGGTGACCCCGACGCCGACTATCAGGCATCGCTCGACCGGCACTACAGCGAGGGCGCCCCGACGGACTGGCAGGAGACCTACGTCTCGTCCTACGCAACCATGCACGCCGCCGAGGATTGGGCCGAAACCTTCGCCCACTACCTGCACATCCGCGACACCCTCGACACCGCGGCCGCGTTCAGCTTCGCTCCCGCCGCGGCGACCTTTGAGCGGAAGGTGCTGGGCCCCAGCGGTTTCGATCAGATCATCGAGATGTGGCTGCCCTTGTCGTGGGCGCTGAACATGATCAACCGGTCGATGGGCAAGGAAGACCTGTATCCGTTCGTGCTGCCGCCGGCGGTGTTGGACAAGATGCGGTTCATCCACACCGTGATCGAGGAGACCACCGCGCGTTGACCGCGTTCAGGCGCCGATTGCCCCTACGATCACCCGGTGGTCGATCGCTATGGCGCTGACGTGCTCGCCAACAACCCGCACAGAAAGCCCCGCTCGACGGAGCGTGCGATCGAGATCGGCATGGTCGTCGAGGACGCGCAGACCGGCTACGTCGGAGCGGTTGTCCGCGTCGAGTACGGCCGCATGGAACTCGAGGACGCTCGCGGCAGGCGCAGACCGTTTCCCGTCGGGCCCGGCTATCTGATCGACGGCAAGCCGGTGATCCTCACCGCGCCGCGGCAGGCCGTGCCCTCCTCGCCGACGCGCACCGCGTCCGGGTCGGTTGCTGTCGCCGGCGCGAAGGCCAGGGTCGCGCGGTCCAGCCGCATCTACGTCGAAGGACGCCACGACGCCGAACTCGTCGAGCAGGTCTGGGGAGACGATCTGCGCATCGAGGGCGTCGTCGTCGAGTATCTGGGCGGGATCGACGACCTGGTCGGCATCGTCGAGGATTTCCGGCCCGGGCCCCACCGTCGTCTCGGCGTGCTGGTCGACCATCTGGTCGCCGGGTCCAAGGAGGCACGCATCGCGCATCAGGTGAAGCAGGCGCACACGCTGATCGTCGGTCACCCGTTCATCGACATCTGGCAGGCCGTCAAGCCGCAACGGGTCGGGATTGCGGCGTGGCCGACCGTTCCCAAGAGTGTCGACTGGAAGCACGGCGTGTGCCAGGCGCTCGGCTGGCCGCACGCCCGGCAGGCCGATGTCGCGCGGGCCTGGCAGCGGATCCGCGGTCGAGTGCGGGATTGGAATGACCTCGAGCCCGCACTGATCGGACGCGTCGAGGAACTGATCGACTTCGTGACCCAGGACGCGACGTAAGGCTCGCCGGAATGAGGAATACCCGTTAGCCGGATTGTTCTGCGGCCGCGGGCAGACTGTGCTTGTAGTCGTGGCTTCTCGAGTTCCCTGTGTCACCTGCCTGACGGTCGTTGGCGCAACGGTGCTCACATCCGTGGAGAGCCGCTGAAACGCGTCACCTCAATGTGTTGTTCCGTCCGACGCCCGCGCCAGCCGGGGTCGGCGTCGTCGTGGCGCTTGGCTTCATCGCCGTCGAGACGTTGCTGGTCTACCGGTTCAAACACACGTCGTCGGAGAACTCTTACGGCGCGATCTTCCTCCTCGGCGTGCTGGTCATCTCCGTGGGCTGGGGATTCGGGTTGTCCCTCGCGACGACGATTCTCAGTGCGCTGATCTATTGCTACTTCCATCTTGAAGGTCGCGGATCAGGCGAGGGGATCGCTGTAAACGATTTCTTTGCGCTGTTCGTGTTTCTGCCTATCGCGCTGATCACCAACGTCATTGGGCGACAAGCACGTTTGCGGGCCTACGAGGCCGACGCCCTCGCCACCCAGCAGGCCGCGCTCCGTCAGGTGGCGACGATGGTCGCGCGTGGGATCTCGCCGGAAAAGGTCTCTGAGGCAGCGGTATACGAGCTCTGCACCAGCTTGGACGTCGACAACTCTGTGCTGCTTCGATTCGAGGACCACGTCGCACACGTCGTCGGGGCATCCTCTGGCTCGCGCGATCGTCTGCTGATGAGTCCGGGGGAACGCCTCTGTCTGCACGGCGACAGCGTCGCTGCGTTGATCAAGCAGAGCGGACACGCCGCGCGGGTAGACAATTACGACGGCGCGGTCGGTCCAACCGCTGCGCGCATCCGCCAACTCGGGATCCGATCCGCTGTCGGAGCGCCGATCATTGTCGACGACTGCGTATACGGCGCGCTGATCGTCGGTTCTGCGCGTAGCGAATTGCTCCCGCCCGACACCGAGTTATGGGTGGGTGACTTCGCAGATCTCGTCGCCACGGCGATCATCAACGCCGCCACCCGGGCCGAGTTGACGGCCTCGCGGGCGCGCATCGTCAGCGCCGCCGACCAGGCGCGACGCCGCTTCGAGCGGGATCTCCACGACGGTGCACAGCAGAGTGTGGTTTCGCTGGGACTTCAACTTCGAAGCATCGAGGCCGCGATGCCCGCCGACCAGCAGGCACTTCGCCAGCAGATTGCCGACGTCATGGCCGAGCTCAGCGCGACGGCCGAAAACCTGCGAGAAATCTCCCGAGGCCTGCACCCCGCCGTCTTGTCCGAAGGTGGGCTGCGTCCGGCGCTCAATGCGTTGGCGCGACGCTCTGCGCTGCCGGTTGTGCTTGACGTGCAGGTCGGTTCACGATTCTCGCAGCAGGTTGAAGTCGCTGCTTACTACGCCGTCGCCGAGGCGCTGACCAACGCATCCAAACATGCACATGCAAGTGAAGTCAGCGTGCGTGTCACGGCCGGCGACGGCGAGCTGCATCTCCTCATCGCCGACGATGGGGTCGGCGGGGCGACCATCGGAGGTGGCTCCGGCCTCATCGGACTCAAAGACCGGGTGGAGGCCCTGGGCGGCCGTTTCGAGCTGTCGAGTCCAGTCGGGGGAGGCACCAGTCTGCGCGCCGTCATCCCGTGCGCGTGATTGTCGGGTTCACGTGGTAAGTAGAAACCGTGTCCGACGGTCTCTTTGACGTCCCGGGCGGGCCGCCCTCGACCGGCGGTGCGACGGGACCCGTCGGCGCGTCGGCCCCGCTCGCGGTGCGGATGCGGCCGGCATCGCTCGACGAGGTCGTCGGCCAGGATCACCTGCTCGCACCCAACTCGCCCATGCGCCGCCTGGTCGAAGGCTCGGGTGCCGCGTCGGTCATCCTGTACGGACCGCCGGGCACCGGCAAGACCACGTTGGCGTCGCTGATTTCCCAGGCCACGGGCCGCCGGTTCGAGGCGCTGTCGGCTCTGTCGGCCGGCGTCAAGGAGGTCCGCGCCGTCATCGATAAGGCGCGCGTTGCTCTCCTTCATGCCGGAGAACAGACCGTGTTGTTCATCGACGAGGTGCACCGGTTCTCCAAGACCCAGCAGGACGCCCTGCTGTCCGCGGTCGAAAACCGGGTCGTGCTGCTGGTGGCGGCCACCACGGAGAACCCGTCGTTCTCCGTCGTCGCGCCGCTGTTGTCCCGGTCGCTGATCCTGCAGTTGCAGCCGCTGGCCACCGACGCCGTCCGCACCGTCGTCACGCGCGCCATCGAGGATCCGCGCGGGCTGGCGGGCAAAATCGAGGTCGCCAATGACGCGGTGGATCTGCTGGTGCAGCTGTCGGCGGGTGACGCCAGGCGAGCGCTGACGGCGCTGGAGGTCGCCGCCGAGGCCGGGGACGAGGTCACCGTCGAGACCATCGAGCAGTCGCTGGACAAAGCCGCGGTGCGCTACGACCGCGACGGCGACCAGCACTACGACGTGATCAGCGCCTTCATCAAGTCCGTCCGCGGCTCGGACGTCGACGCCGCCCTGCACTACCTGTCCCGCATGCTGGTCGCGGGGGAGGACCCGCGGTTCGTCGCCCGGCGGCTGATGATCCTCGCCAGCGAGGACATCGGGATGGCCGACCCGACGGCGCTGCAGACCGCCGTCGCCGCCGCGCAGACGGTGCAGTTGATCGGCATGCCGGAAGCCCAGCTGACGTTGGCACATGCGACGGTGCATCTTGCGACGGCGCCGAAGTCGAACGCCGTGACCGCCGCCCTCGGCGCGGCGATGAGCGACGTCCGCGCTGGCAAGGCGGGCCTCGTCCCGCCGCATCTGCGCGACGGGCACTACTCCGGCGCCGAGGCGCTGGGCAATGCGATCGGCTACAAGTACAGCCACGATGATCCCGACGGCGTTGTGCCGCAACAGTATCCGCCCGACGAGCTGGTGGGCGTGGACTATTACCGGCCGACCACCCACGGCGCCGAACGGGAGATCGCGGGTCGGCTGGACAAGCTGCGCGCGATCATCCGCCGCAGGCGCTGACCGCCCCTTGACATCGTTGCCGACGGCTCTTACCGTTGTAGTCAACCAACTCATTGATCAACGAATAGGTTGACTAGTGGCGAGCGAGGGAGATGACGATGAGCGGATGGATCGCGCCTTCATGGCGCTTGCCGATCCCGTCCGGCGCGCGATCGTCGCGCGGCTGTCGCGTGGGCCGTCGACGGTCAACGAATTGGCCGAGCCCTTCGACATCACGAAACAGGCCGTCTCCAAACACATTCAGGTGCTCGAGCAGGCCGGGTTGGTCACCCGAACCCGTGATGCGCAGCGTCGGCCTGTCCACCTGGACGCGGCCGCGTTGGAGAGGCTGACGGCATGGATCGACCGGTATCGGCTTGACGCCGAACGCAATTACCGCCGGCTGGACGCCCTGCTGGCGACGTGACCGACACCAAGAACACCGAGAAGGGGAATCAACGATGACCAACGCACTGGATTTAACGGCACCCGTCGACACGTTGGCGATGGAGTTCAGCCGTGAGTTCGATGCTCCCGTGCAAGCGCTGTTCCGCGCTCACGCCGAACCAGATCTGGTTCGACAATGGCTGGGACCACACGGCTTGGAGATGCGAATTGAGGAGTGGGACTTCACTACTCACGGCGGGTATCGCTATGTCCACGCCAGCGATGACGGCGAATTCCGCTTCAACGGCACGTTTCACACCATCCGTGAGAACGAACTGATAATCCAGACGTTCGAATACGAGGGCGCCCAAGACATGGTGAACATCGAGTTCATGTGGTTCGAAGACCTTGGCGGCGGCCGCAGCCGGCTGCGCGGTCGCTCGATCTGCCCCAGCACCGAGGCGCGCGACGCGCTGCTGACCTCGGGCATGGAGGGCGGTATGACCGAAGGCTATGAAAAGCTGGATGCGCTGCTGACATCCCTGTGACGGCCTCAACGCGAACGGGCTCGGTGACCAGGGGAAGTCGCCGAGCCCGTTGCTAAAGAGATGTGGTTACCGCAGCAGACCGGAACGCCTGCGTCCGACAACGCCTGTGCGCCTGCGTCCCATCATCGCCGAGACGAGGGCGACACCGAGGGCCGCGACGATGACCTGTACCAGCAGCTCGAGCCAGTCGATGCCGTTGGTCACCGTCGGGATGCCGAGCGCGCGTGCAATCGCGGTGCCGAGGAAGGCGCCGACGATGCCGATCAGGACCGTGGCCAGCATGCCGATTGGCTGCCTGCCGGGAACAACGAGGCGGCCGAGCACGCCGACCACAATGCCTATGAGAATTGCCGTGATAACACCGGTGATGGTCATCTTTACTCCTCTGGGGCCGTATTCGGTGCAGAGGAAATACCCTGGCCCCCCGAGAAATAAACGCCGGCGTCAACCAAACGGCGCGCGTTGCTACACCAACTCAGGCAAACGCAGATGCGCCAATGCCAGCTCGAACTCGCCGACGTCGACGATGTCGGCGCCGAGCTCGCGCGTGCGCGCGTTGCGAAGCTCACGGGCGTTCTCCTGGGTGCGCTCCATCGCCTCGCGGCTGTCGAACGTCGCCGAGGACACGCCTCGTCCCGTCGATCGGTTCAGCATGAAGCTCGCACTGCAGAACCCGTCGAGATCCTCGAGCGAGGGCAGCACAGAGGTTCGATAAAAGTCGATGGCCCGGTCGATCTGGTCGCGCGGCATCTTGATCCATGTGGCCCGAACGCATGCACCGTCGCTGGTGCGATGCTCGCGGTGCATGGCACCGATCTCCCACTCGTCCATCGTGAGGTCGCCGCCGAAATGACTGCCCGCCGACTCGCGAAGCGGCGCGGCCGCCTCGGTGCTGGCGCGTAGCGCGTCCTGCGTTTCCCACGCACTGGTGACGATGCAATGCCCGGATTCGCGGTCCACCAACAACGACAGCCCGATATAGCCGTCCATGGCCTGCAGGGCAGGCATGGCCTCGTCGCGGACGAATGCGATCCCGTCATCGATTGATGAGGGCTTCGCCTGGATAGTGGTTGAGCGCGCGTACACGGCCCACCCCCTCTTCTCTGGGGCGGCGCCCCGGTGGCGCCACCCACCACCGATCAGCTTCCTCCGGCCGGGCACGGGCTTCAAGCGTCCGTAGGATTGGGTTATGGATTCCGACGTGCTCGAGATCGATTCTTCGCGGCGACGGATCGTTGATCTCACCGACGACGTGCGAAAATTCTGCGCTGACCACGGCGATGGCCTGTGCAACGTATTCGTGCCGCACGCCACCGCGGGCGTCGCGGTCATCGAAACCGGCGCAGGATCCGACGACGACCTCGTCGACACGCTGGAAAATCTGCTGCCCCGCGACGACCGGTACCGACACGCCCACGGCTCGCCTGGGCACGGCGCCGACCATGTGCTGCCCGCGCTGGTCGCGCCCTCAGTCACTTTGCCGGTGCAGGACGGCGAACCGCTGTTGGGAACTTGGCAGAGTGTCGTACTCGTTGACCTCAACAGGGATAACCCGCGCCGATCCGTGCGGTTGAGCTTCATAAACGGCTGATGACGGCGCGACAAAAGTGATCGGTACTGTAGTGCGGTCGGTTTGATCATGGGTCACGACGAAATCCACGGCGAAATGCAGCACGGAAGTCAGAGGACATCGGGAAGTGCAGACACACGAGATCAGGAAGCGATTCCTTGATCACTTCGTGACGGCGGGCCACGCCGAGGTGCCCAGCGCGTCGGTGATCCTCGATGATCCCAATCTGCTGTTCGTCAACGCGGGCATGGTGCAGTTCGTGCCGTACTTCCTCGGCCAGCGCACCCCGCCGTGGGACCGTGCCACCTCGATCCAGAAGTGCATCCGCACACCCGATATCGACGAGGTCGGCATCACGACGCGGCACAACACGTTCTTCCAGATGGCGGGGAACTTCTCGTTCGGCGACTACTTCAAAAAGGGCGCCATCGAACTGGCCTGGACGCTGCTGACCAAACCCGTCGATCAGGGTGGCTACGGCCTTGATCCCGAAAGGCTCTGGGCGACGGTGTATCTCGACGATGACGAGGCCGCCCAACTGTGGCAGGAAGTCGCCGGCCTGCCCGCCGAGCGGATCCAGCGCCGCGGCATGGCCGACAACTACTGGTCGATGGGTATACCCGGGCCGTGCGGCCCGTCGTCGGAGATCTACTACGACCGCGGTCCCCACTACGGCGTCGAGGGTGGCCCGGTGGCCAACGAGGACCGCTACATCGAGATCTGGAACCTGGTGTTCATGCAGAACGAGCGCGGTGAAGGCACCTCGAAGGAGAACTTCGAGATCCTCGGGCCGTTGCCGCGCAAGAACATCGACACCGGCATGGGCATCGAACGCGTTGCCTGTCTGCTGCAGGGTGTCGACAACGTCTACGAGACGGATCTGCTGCGCCCGGTCATCGATCTGGTCGCCGGCCTGGCGCCGCGCGGCTACGGCCAGGGCGACCACCACGACGACGTCCGCTACCGGATCATCGCCGACCACAGCCGCACCGCGGCGATCATCATCGCCGACGGGGTGAGCCCCGGCAACGACGGCCGGGGCTACGTGCTGCGCCGTCTGCTGCGCCGAATGATCAGGTCGGCGAAGCTGCTGGGCATCACCCAGCCGATCGTCGGCGACATCATGGCCACGGTGCGCGTCGCGATGGGCCCGTCCTATCCGGAGTTGGTCACCGACTTCGACCGGATCCAGCGCATCGCGGTGGCCGAGGAAACCGCCTTCAACCGCACGCTCGCATCGGGTTCGCGGCTGTTCGACGACGCCGCCCGCGCGACCAAGCAGTCAGGGTCCACCGTGTTGTCCGGATCGGACGCCTTCACGTTGCACGACACCTACGGCTTCCCGCTCGAGCTCACCCTCGAGATGGCCGCCGAGGCCGGCCTGAGCGTCGACGAGGAGGGCTTCCGCGGCCTGATGGCCGAGCAACGGCAGCGCGCCAAGGCCGACGCCGCCGCCCGCAAGCAGGCGCACACCGATCTGTCGGCCTACCGCGAGCTGGTCGACGCGGGTCCCACCGAGTTCACCGGCTTCGACGAATTATCTTCCGAAGCAAGGATTCTCGGCATCTTCGTCGACGGCAAACGGGTGCCGGTGGTCACGCACGACGGCCAGCAGGCTGAGCGCGTCGAACTGATCCTCGATCGCACGCCGTTCTACGCCGAGTCCGGCGGACAGATCGCCGATGAAGGCACCGTCCAAGGCACCGGCACCTCTGGCACGTCACGGGCCGCCGTCACCGACGTGCAGAAGATCGCGAAAACCCTTTGGGCGCACCGCATCAACGTCGAATCGGGTGAATTCGTCGAAGGTGACACCGTCGTCGCGGCGGTGGATCCGCGGTGGCGCCACGGCGCCACGCAGGGCCACTCCGGAACCCACATGGTCCATGCCGCGTTGCGGCAGGTGCTGGGCCCCAACGCTGTTCAGGCCGGTTCATTGAACCGTCCCGGTTATCTGAGGTTCGACTTCAACTGGCAGGGCGCGTTGTCTGAGGACCAGCGCAGCCAGATCGAAGAGGTCACCAACGAGGCCGTCGAGGCCGACTACGAGGTGCACAGCTTCACCACTGAACTGGAAAAGGCCAAGGCGATGGGGGCGATGGCGCTGTTCGGCGAGGCCTATCCCGAGCAGGTGCGCGTCGTCGAAATCGGCGGACCGTTCTCGCTAGAGTTGTGCGGCGGCACGCACGTGCGCAGCTCCGCCCAGATCGGGCCCGTCACCATCCTCGGCGAATCCTCCGTCGGCTCCGGGGTGCGGCGCGTGGAGGCCTACGTCGGCCTCGACTCTTTCCGCCACCTGGCCAAGGAACGTGCGCTGATGGCCGGCCTGGCGTCGTCGCTGAAGGTGCCCTCGGAAGAGGTGCCCGCGCGGGTGGCGCAGCTGGTGGACCGGTTGAAGACCGCCGAGAAGGAACTCGACAAGATGCGGCTGGCCAACGCGCGCGCGGCCGCAGCAAATGCCGCGGCAGGCGCCGAACAGATCGGTAAGGTCCGTGTCGTGGCGCAGCGGATGGCTGGGGGGACGTCGGCCGCCGACCTGCGCAGCCTCGTCGGCGACATCCGCGGCAAGATCGGTTCGGATCCGGCCGTGATCGCACTCATTGCCGAAGGCGACGACGACGCCGTGCCGTTCGTGGTCGCCGTCAACCCGGCCGCGCAGGATCTCGGTCTGAAGGCCAACGAGTTGATCAAGGAGTTGGCGTCACCGGTGAACGGCCGCGGGGGCGGCAAGCCGGACATGGCGCAGGGCTCCGGTAAGGGCGCGGCGCGCATCGACGCCGCGCTGGCAGCCCTACGTGCGGAGATAGGCCGGAGCTAGCCACGTGCCGACACCAGAACATCGTCTGCCGGATCGGCCAGGGGGCGACGATCCCGGGCGGGGCCGCCGGTTGGGGATCGACGTGGGAAGTGTTCGGATCGGCGTCGCGTCGAGCGACCCGGACTGCATTCTCGCCACGCCGGTAGAGACCGTCCGCCGTGACAGAACGGACCGCCATATGCGACGGCTGACTCAGCTCGTCACCGAATTGGATGCCGTGGAGGTGGTGGTCGGGCTGCCGCGCACGCTCGCAGACCGCACCGGGCCGTCCGCGCAGGATGCCATCGCGGTGGCCCAGGAGCTGTCGCGCCGCATCGCTCCGATACCGGTGCGGCTGGCCGATGAACGGCTAACGACCGTCACCGCTCAACGCTCCCTGCGGGAAGCCGGCGTGCGGGCACGGGGTCAGAAGGCGATGATCGACCAGGCCGCCGCGGTCGGGATACTGCAGAGCTGGCTGGACCAGCGGCGGGCGACGCTCAATGAGGTCGGCAATGCCTGACGGCTGGGAGCGGGAACGGCAACAGCCGGTTGCGGTGGGTCCGCCACGACATCGCATGAGCCGTGCGGCGCGCATCCGCGAGTCGCGTCGCCGCCGCAGGCGCCGCCTGGTGCGCGGTGTCACGCTGAGCGCGTTCATCATGGTGGTCATCGCCGCGGTGTTTCTGGGCTCGCGGATGTGGCACAGCGTGTTCAACGGCGGCGGCGACTATTCGGGGGATGGCAAGGCGGACATCGTCATTCAGATCCATGACGGCGATTCGACGACGGCCATCGGCCAGACACTCGAAGAACACCACGTGGTCGCGACGTCGCGGGCGTTCATCAACGCGGCGGAGGGCGACTCGGGGATCCAGTCCATCCAGCCGGGCTTCTACAGGATGCGCACCGAGATACCCGCCGCGGATGCCGTTGCGCGGCTTACCGATGCACACAACCGGGTGGGCAAGCTCGTCATCCCCGAGGGCCGCCAGCTCGACGACATCCGCGACGTCAAGACCAACAATGTCACCGAGGGCATCTTCAGCCTGATATCGAACGCGACGTGTGTAGACCTCGACGGCGATCGTCGCTGCATGTCGGCCGACCTTCTTCGCGAAGCGGCCGGCTCGGCGCCGCTGGCCGCGCTGTCAGTGCCCGAATGGGCCACTCAGCCCGTGCAAGCGATGGGCGACGATCACCGCAGGCTCGAGGGCCTGATCGCGCCCGGGTCATGGGATGTGGACCCGTCCGCCTCGGCCATCGACATTCTGTCCACGCTCATCAACGCCAGCGCCATCCAGTACACGCAGAGCGGTCTTCTGGACACCGCCAAGTCGTTGAACATGTCGCCGTATCAGATCCTGACGGTGGCTTCGCTGGTGCAGCGGGAATCAAAGCCGCAGGACTTCGACAAGGTCGCCCGCGTCATCTACAACCGCCTGGTCGTGCCGGATCACCGCAGGCTTGAGTTCGACTCGACGGTGAACTACTCGCTGGACCGGCAGGAGGTGGCGACCACCGATGCCGATCGCGCGAAGACCACTCCGTGGAATACCTATGTGCGCGAAGGGCTTCCGGCCACTCCGATCTGTTCGCCGGGGACCGAGGCGCTGACCGCCGCCGAGCGTCCCGCGAACGGGGATTGGCTGTACTTCGTGACGGTCGACCTGCAGGGCACGACATTGTTCACCCGCGACTACCCGCAGCACCTGGCGAACATCGAGCTCGCGAAGCGCAACGGTGTCCTCGACAGCGCGCGGTAGCGTACGCAAGGCTGCGGTGCTGGGTTCACCCATCGCTCATTCGCGCTCACCGCAATTGCATCTGGCGGCCTACCGCGCCCTGGGTCTTCATGACTGGACCTATGACCGCATTGAGTGCACAGCAGATGAGTTACCGGCCGTCGTCGACGGGTTCGGCCCCGAGTGGGTCGGTCTGTCGGTGACGATGCCAGGCAAGTTCGCGGCGTTGCGCTTCGCGGGCGAGCGCTCTGCGCGTGCGGAGTTGGTCGGCGCGGCGAACACCTTGGTGCACACAGCGGCGGGCTGGCGGGCTGACAACACCGACGTGGACGGGGTGATCGGCGCTGTTGGTGAGGTGTCCGGTCACGCCCTGGTGGTGGGTTCGGGCGGGACTGCGCCGGCGGTGATCGTCGGGCTGGCCGAGCTGGGCGTCCAGCGGATCACCGTGGCCGCGCGCAACCGCGAGAAGGCCGCGCCCGTGGTGGATCTGGCCGTCCGCGTGGGTGCTGAGGCCGAATGGCTCGACCTCGAAGGAGCCGACGTGGCTGCTGCCATCAGCGATGTGTCGGTGGTGGTGAACACGATTCCGGCGGATGCCGCTTCCCGTTATGCGCGCGCCCTGTCGGGGATCCCCGTCTTGCTGGATGCGATCTATGACCCGTGGCCCACGCCGCTGGCCGCCGCGGTGGAGGCAGCGGGCGGACGAGTCATCAGCGGGCTGGAGATGCTGCTGAATCAGGCGTATGCCCAGGTCGAGCAGTTCACGGGTCTGCCTGCGCCGAAAGAGGCGATGCGAGAAGCACTTCGCGGCGTTTAGCCTCACTACATGGGGGCGGCGCTTGCCGGGTTCGGTGTGTTGGCGTGGCTTGCGGCGTTGAGCGTCTATGACCTTCGCCAACGGCGGCTGCCCAACTGGTTGACGGTGCCGGGCGGTGTGGTGGTCCTTGCGGTCGCCGCGGCGGCGGGCCGCGGCGTGCCTGCACTGGCGGGTGCGGTTGCTCTGGCGGGTCTCTACCTCGTCGTGCACCTGCTCGCGCCGTCGGCGATGGGTGCCGGCGATGTGAAGCTCGCCGCGGGCGTCGGGGGACTGGCGGGTGCATTCGGGTACGACGTCTGGCTGCTGGCAGCGGTGACCGCGCCGCTGCTGACCGCTGGCGTGGCCTGCGTCGCGCTGGTGCGCCGGGCCGAACGCGCTGTACCGCACGGCCCGTCGATGTGTGTCGCGACGCTGGCCGCGCTGACGCTCGTCGTTGTCTAGGCGTTGCACCCCTCGTTTGTGAATCTGACGACGATTCTCGCGTTTTTCCGTCGTCAGACTCACAAATGACGGCCCCGCGCGCGGATTTCCGCAGGCAGAGTGCGCGTGGGAAGATGGGACGCGTGTTGCGATGGACCACAGCTGGTGAATCACACGGCCGCGCGTTGGTGGCCGTGGTCGAGGGCATGGTCGCCGGCGTCCAGGTTACGTCGGACGACATCGCAGGCCAGCTGGCCCGCCGCAGGCTGGGCTATGGCCGCGGCGCCCGGATGAAATTCGAGCAGGACCAGGTCACCATGCTCGCCGGTGTCCGCCACGGCGTCACGCTGGGCGGCCCGGTCGCCATCGAGATCGGCAACACCGAATGGCCGAAGTGGGAAACGGTGATGGCGCCCGATCCCGTCGACCCCGCCGAGCTCGAGAACGTCGCCCGCAACGAGCCGCTCACCCGGCCGCGACCAGGCCACGCCGACTACGCGGGCATGCTCAAGTACGGGTTCGACGACGCCCGCCCGGTGCTCGAACGCGCCAGCGCCCGCGAAACCGCGGCCCGCGTCGCGGCCGGCACGATCGCGCGCGCCTTTCTCAAGCAGGCGCTCGGCGTCGAGGTGCTTTCGCACGTCATCTCGATCGGCGCCTCGGCGCCCTACGACGGTCCGCCGCCGCAGGCCTGCGACCTGGCGGCCATCGACGCCAGCCCCGTGCGCGCCTTCGACAACGACGCCGAGGCCCGGATGATTGCCGAGATCGAGGCCGCCAAGGCCGACGGCGACACGCTGGGCGGCGTCGTCGAAGTCGTCGCCAACGGCCTGCCGATCGGGCTCGGGTCGTTCACCAGCGGCGACAACCGCCTCGACAGCCAGCTTGCCGGCGCCGTCATGGGCATCCAGGCGATCAAAGGCGTCGAGATCGGTGACGGTTTCGAAACCGCCCGCCGCCGCGGCAGCGTCGCGCACGACGAGATGTACCCCGGTCCCGGCGGTGTGCTGCGGTCGACGAACCGCGCCGGGGGGCTGGAAGGCGGCATGACCAACGGCCAACCGCTGCGCGTTCGGGCCGCGATGAAGCCGATCTCGACAGTGCCGCGCGCGCTGGCCACCGTCGACATGGCCACCGGTGACGAGGCCGTCGCCATCCATCAGCGCTCCGACGTGTGCGCGGTGCCCGCCGCGGGCGTCGTCGTCGAAACCATGGTGGCACTCGTCCTGGCCCGCGCGGCGCTGCAGAAATTCGGCGGCGACTCACTCGCCGAGACCCGGGCCAACATCGATAACTACCGCGCGAGCATCACCGCCCGCGAACCGGCGCAGCGCGCGCAGGCGTCGGGCTGATGGCGCCCAAGGCCGTGCTGATCGGACTGCCCGGTTCGGGCAAGTCCACGATCGGACGGCGGCTGGCCAAGGCACTCGGCGTCGCCCTGCTGGACACCGACGCGGCTATCGAGAAGACCACTGGCCGCACCATCGCCGACATCTTCGCCAACGACGGTGAAGCGGAGTTCCGCCGGATCGAGGAGGAAGTCATCCGCGACGCGCTGGAATTCCACGACGGTGTGCTCTCGCTGGGCGGCGGCGCGATCACGACCGCCGGTGTGCGCGAAGCCCTTTCCGGACACACCGTGGTCTACCTCGAGATCAGCGCCGCCGAAGGAATCCGCCGCACGGGCGGTACCACGGTGCGGCCGCTGCTCGCCGGTGACGACCGGGCCGAGAAGTTCAAAGCGTTGATGTCCCAGCGGGTTCCGCTGTACCGCAAGGCCGCCACGATCCGCGTCAACACCAACCGGCGCAATCCCGGTGCGGTCGTACGCTACATCGCCTCGCGGCTGGAGAATCCCCAAGCAGAACCACAAGCAGGACAGGCGCCGCCAAAGCCGAAACCGCGTCGGCGTCGCCGCCCGTCGTGGCGCCGCACACCGGTGTCGTTGGCGCCAACCACATCCGAGCCCACCACCCCGGCCAGTCCTGCGGAACTGGCCCGTCGGGCGGAGGCCCGCCATGACTGAACTGACCACGCCCGTTACCGTCGAGGTGAAGACCGACCCGCCGTATCCCGTGATCATCGGCACCGGGCTGATGGGCGAGTTGGGCGCTCTCCTCGAGGGCAGGCACAAAGTGGCGATTCTGCACCAGCCGGTACTGGCGCAGACAGCCGAGGCGATCCGAAATCACCTAGAGGACAAGGGCGTCGACGCACACCGCATCGAGATCCCCGACGCCGAGGCCGGTAAGGACCTGCCTGTCGTCGGCTTCATCTGGGAGGTGCTCGGCCGGATCGGCGTGGGCCGCAAGGACGCCATCGTCAGCCTCGGCGGGGGAGCGGCGACCGATGTCGCCGGGTTCGCAGCCGCCACCTGGCTCCGCGGGATCGACATCGTGCACGTGCCCACCACATTGCTGGGTATGGTCGACGCCGCCGTCGGCGGGAAGACGGGCATCAACACGGATGCAGGCAAGAACCTCGTCGGGGCGTTTCATCAGCCAGCCGCGGTGCTCGTCGACCTCGCGACGCTGGAAACGTTGCCGCGCAACGAGATCGTCGCCGGGATGGCCGAGATCGTGAAGGCGGGCTTCATCGCCGACCCCGTGATCCTCGATCTCATCGAGGCCGATGCCGAGGCCGCGCTGAATCCCTCGGGCACCGTGCTGCCCGAGCTGATCCGGCGGGCGATCGCCGTCAAGGCCGAGGTGGTCGCCGCCGACGAGAAGGAAGCGCAACTGCGCGAGATCCTGAACTACGGCCACACGCTGGCCCACGCCATCGAGCGCCGCGAGCGTTACCAGTGGCGCCACGGCGCCGCCGTATCGGTGGGATTGGTCTTCGCCGCCGAATTGGGCAGGTTGGCCGGACGACTCGACGACGCCACCGCGGCCAGGCATCGTGCGATCCTGACCTCGCTGGGCCTTCCCGTGAGCTACGACGCCGACGCGCTGCCGCAGCTGATCGAGTTCATGGCCGGAGACAAGAAGACCCGATCGGGAGTGCTGCGCTTCGTCGTCCTCGACGGGCTGGCGAAACCGGGCCGGCTGGAAGGCCCTGACCCGTCGTTGTTGGCGGCGGCGTACGCGGAGGTGGCACAGTCATGACCGGGTTCTTGGTGGTGAACGTCATCAACGGCCCCAACCTCGGTCGGCTCGGTCGCCGTGAGACACAGGTCTACGGCAACACCACCTACGAGGACCTCGTCGCGATGGTCGAACGCGAGGCCGACGAGCTGGGTTTGAAAGCGGTTGTCCGGCAATCCGACAGCGAGGCCGAGCTGTTGGACTGGATTCACCGTGCCGCCGACGCCGGCGAACCCGTGGTACTCAACGCCGGCGCGTTCACCCACACGTCGATCGCGCTGCGTGACGCGTGCGCCGAACTGCGCGCCCCGCTGATCGAAGTGCACATCTCCAATGTGCATGCGCGAGAAGCTTTTCGGCACCACTCCTATCTGAGCGCGATCGCCACCGGCGTGATCGTCGGACTCGGCGTGCAGGGGTATCTGCTTGCACTGCGCTACCTCGCGAGCCTCGACTAGCTCTTCTCGGTGCTGGCCGCCGAATCGCAGATGGCGATCGATACCACCGCCGGCACCACAAAGCTGAGAAACAACACGGCCACGACCACCGCGATATTGGGGGCCGTCAGCCAGGACTTCGGAAAACGGTTGAGGCTCACCGCCAGCCACGACGCAACGATGGCCAGCGCGACGATGCCCACCGTCGCCACCTTGATCGAACGCGTCGCCAGCAGCGTCGGCTGTTCGGGGTCGGCCAGCGATCGGCGCAATGTTCTGGTGCGCAGGTAGATGAGCGCGAAATCGATGACGACCATGACCGCTGCGCTGACGGTGATCAGTGCAACCCAGCCGAAATCGGGCCTGCGACCGAACATGAAATGCAGGTAGTCGATCGCCGTCTCCGACAGGATCAGCGTCGCCGCCATCGCCGCCGCGAACGTCAGCCAGCTGCCGAGGTTGGACAGAAAGCTGTACGGCCGCACCTCGTCGGCGTCCAGGTCGGCCAACTTGTTGACCGCGTGCGTCGACAGCATCCACCCCAGACCGCCGAACAGCCCCACCGCGCCCGCCGCCAGCATCCCGATGGACAGCGCGTTCTGGGTCCAGGCGATCGCGCAGATGCCGCTGCGGTCTCCTTCGGCGGGCACCTGATTGCCGGTCATCATGCTGAACACGAAGCTGTTCAGCATCAGGATCAGCACGGCCGAGGAGAACAACGCCAAGGTGTGCACGGCCTCGCGGCCGTTGCGGTCGAACAGCAATGCGATTGCGGTGATGAGGAATCCGCCGAGAACACCGGCGAGTTGCGAATACGCGGATGCGGCGGTGAACGGGCTCCAGCTGTCGGACGTGCAGAGCGCGTCCGGGTTCATCGCCGTGAGCCGGCGCGACGGAAGGTCAGCCCCGTTCCGGGTGGCGCTCGGTCGGCGCCTCGTCGGACGACTCACCCGGGTGCCGAACCGCGGCGAACACGTCGGTGTCGGCGCGCTCTTCATCGTCGTCGGCGGCGTCGCCGTGACGCTTGCGCGGCTCGTCCGGCGTCTTGCGGTCGACCAGCCAGTGTCCGAGCGCCACGCCGGCGATCGCGAAGACGAACGTCAACAGCGCGGTGAACGCCGCGAAGGTGGTGAGCTCGTTGATCAGCCCACCGACATAGAGGCTCTTGTAGAACAGCGAGATCAGCCAGGCCACGGCACCGCTGACGATGCCCGCGAACAGGCCGGCGAGCAGCCAGGTCATCGACAGGTCCTGGCGACGGTCGGGGTCGCGATTGGCGCGTGCGTCGGAGCGGCCGTCGGCGAGTCCCCAGATGAATACGAGGACGGAGTAGATGACGACGAGGGTGATGCTGATCAAGGCGGCCTTGGTTTCCCACGCGTTGATCGCCGCGCCCTGCACCAGGCGGATGAATACCATCAGGGCCGCGAACACCAGTCCGCGCAGCAACCACTTACTCATGGGGCATCACCTTAGCGAGTAGCGTCAAGACCTGTGACTATATCCCAGCGTCGAGATCGGCTGCGGCAGCGACTCTCCTCGGAGGGGCTGGACGCGCTGCTGGTAACGCGCCTGGTCAACGTGCGTTATCTGTCGGGATTCACCGGCTCCAACGCGGCCCTGCTGATTCGCTCCGAAGACGACACCCCGGTGCTGGCCACCGACGGTCGGTACCGCACCCAGGCTGCTCAGCAGGCCCCCGACGCCGAAATCGTCATCGAGCGGGCGTGCGGGCCGTTTCTCGCCGGTCGGGCCGCTGAGGTCGGCGTGCGTCGACTCGGCTTCGAAAGCCACGTCGTCACGGTCGAGGGATTCGACGCGTTGGCCAAGCAGGCCGCGGAAACGGAGCTGGTGCGTGCGGCAGGCATCGTCGAGTCGCTGCGCGAGGTCAAGGACGCCGGTGAAATCGCCCTGCTGCGGCTGGCCTGCGAAGCGGCCGACGCTGCGCTGGCCGACCTGGTGGAGCGGGGCGGCCTGCGTCCGGGCCGGACGGAGAAGGCGGTCGGCCGCGAGCTGGAATCGTTGATGCTCGACCACGGCGCCGACGGTGTGTCGTTCGAGACGATCGTGGCGACCGGTGCCAACTCCGCGATCCCGCACCATCGGCCGACCGACGCCGTGCTCACCGCGGGTGACTTCGTCAAGATCGACTTCGGCGCGCTGGTGTGCGGCTACCACTCCGACATGACGCGCACGTTCGTGTTGGGGCCTGCTGCGCAATGGCAGCTCGACCTCTATCAACTGGTGGCCGCGGCCCAGCAGGCCGGTCGGGAGGCCGTCGCACCCGACGTCGCGCTCAAAGACGTCGACGCCGCGTCCCGTCGGGTGATCGCCGAAGCCGACTACGCCGACAACTTCACCCACGGCCTCGGCCACGGCGTCGGGCTGGAGATCCACGAAGCGCCGGGAATCAACGCCTCAGCCGCCGGTACACTCCTTGCTGGCTCCGCGGTGACCGTGGAGCCCGGTGTCTATCTGCCCGATCGCGGCGGTGTCCGCATCGAGGACACCTTGGTCGTGTGCGAGGCGACGTCCGAATTGCTTACCCAGTTCCCCAAGGAACTGACCATTCTCGACTGAGAGACATCGAGAGACATTGAGAGACGTTGAGACGTTGAGAGACATTGAGAGACGAGGAGTAATACCGCCGTGGCATCGACTGCCGACTTCAAGAACGGGCTCGTTCTGAACATTGATGGCCAGCTGTGGTCCATAGTCGAGTTCCAGCACGTCAAGCCGGGCAAGGGCCCCGCGTTCGTGCGTACCAAGCTGAAGAACGTGCTCTCCGGCAAGGTCGTCGACAAGACGTTCAATGCCGGGGTCAAGGTCGAGACCGCAACGGTGGACCGCCGCGACACCACCTACCTGTACAAGGACGGCACGGACTTCGTGTTCATGGACAGCGAGGATTACGAGCAGCACCATCTGCCGGAGTCGCTGGTCGGAGACAACGCGCGCTTCCTGCTCGAGGGCCTGCCCGTGCAGGTTGCGTTCCACAACGGCACGGCGCTCTACATCGAGCTGCCGGTCACCATCGAGCTCGTGGTCACCCATACCGAGCCCGGTTTGCAAGGCGACCGGTCCAGTGCGGGCACCAAGCCGGCGACAGTCGAGACCGGCGCCGAGATTCAGGTGCCGCTGTTCATCAACACGGGCGACAAGCTCAAGGTCGATTCTCGCGACGGCAGTTATCTGGGCCGAGTGAATTGACACCTGAATTGACCAAGCCCAAGCCCGACCGGGGCAGGCACCAGGCCCGTAAGCGGGCCGTCGACTTGTTGTTCGAGGCGGAGGCCCGCGGCATCACCCCTGCCGAAGCCGCTGAAGCGCGAGAAGCGTTGGCGCAGAGCCAATCCGACATTTCGCCGCTGAACCCATACACGGTGACGGTGGCCAACGGCGTCACACAGCACGCCGCCCACATCGACGACCTGATTTCCGCGCATCTGCAGGGCTGGACGCTGGACCGATTGCCGGCTGTGGACCGGGCGATCCTGCGCGTGGCGGTCTGGGAACTGCTGCACGCCGACGACGTTCCCGAGCCCGTCGCCGTCGACGAGGCCGTCGAGCTGGCCAAGCACCTGTCCACTGACGACTCGCCGGGGTTCGTCAACGGTGTTCTCGGTCAGGTCATGTTGGTGACGCCCCAGATTCGCGCCGCGTCGGCGGCTCTTCAGGCCGGATCCGACGACGCCTGACTCGTTGCGTAGTCGGGCAGGTCGACGGAATCCGCTGTGGTGAACCACAATTTGGCCGCGATGGGCCGAAACGGCCAGCGCTGCATCCACTTCATCACCGCGATGTTGATCGCGATGTCCGACGCGGTGTGCGGGGCGTAGCGGTCCAGGCTGTTGGGCAGGTCCTGGCATTTGTCGACGTAGGGGCGCATGGTCTTCTGGTAGCGGTCGAACGCGTCCGGAATCGATTGCTCGTCAAAGGAATCGGCGGAGCCGAGTTCACCGGCGAGGATGTATGCGCCGACCAACGCCAGACTGGTGCCCATGCCGCTGAGCGGCGATGCGCAGTATCCCGCGTCACCAACGAGCGCCACTCGACCCGACGTCCACGACGGCATGTGCACCTGAAGGAACGCGTCGAAGTAGAAGTCGTCGGCGTCCTGGGCGGCTGACAGCAGCGCATCGCACTGCCATCCCGCGCCGGCGAACCGCTCGATCAGCAGCTGCCGCTGCTCGTCGACGTTGTGCCGGTCGTAGCTGATGGGTTCCGAGGCAAAAGCCAGGCCCGCCTTGGCCATTGCGGGGTCATGGGTGGGTCGCATGGATGCGTTGAGACCACCGGGGGCCTGGTACATCAGAAACCAGCCGTCCACGCCGACGTGGTCGGGCGCGGTGAACCATGCGTTGTACCCGCCGAGCGGCTTGACGAATTCGTCCTCGGGCCCGAACACCATGCCGCGTACCGCCGAGTGCGGGCCGTCGGCCCCGACGACGAGGTCGGCGCGCAGCTGTGTGCCGTCGGCCAAGGTGACTTCGACGCCGTCGTCGTCCTGATGCAACGCGGAAATCCGTGTGTCGAACCGGTATTCGACCGCGTCTTTGCTGGCGTCGTAGAGCACCTCGGCGAGATCACCGCGCAGCATTTCCAGCTTCGAGACCAGCCCGTTGCCGTTGAAGGCGGTCACCGGCATCTCGGCGCGGTGGCTGCCGTCGGACGCCACCCACGCCACGCCACGTTGTTTGACGGCGCGGGCGCGCATTTGGGGCATCAGACCCATGCGTTCGACGACGTCTCCGCCGGCGCCGCGCAGATCGACGGTCTGGCCGCCTGGACGTATGCCGTCGGCGATCTCGATGACGATCACGCGGTAGCCCGACCTGGCGAGCCAGAAGGCGAGAGAGGATCCGGCGATACCAGCGCCGCTGATGACGACGGTCGGTTGTGCCACGGGCACCAGACTAGAGGCCGAGTGCTTGGTACGTCCGGCGAACGAATTTCGGTTGCACGCCTTGGAGTTTGGCCAGCGAGGTGTTTCCTGACACCGCGGCGGCCGAATCACCCGACATGTCGGGCTGATTCTGGATCAGGTAGATGAGGATGAGGTCCGCTGACGGGTCGGCCTGCCACCACGTTCCGTAGGCACCCGGCCACGTGAACGCGCCCTTGCCGCCGGGTCCGAACAACTGCCGCGACTTGGCGGGGTCGGTGATCACCGCGAGGTTCAGGCCGAAGCCGCGGCCGATCCAGTACGGCATGCCGAGAAACGGGTACTGCCGCTGCTGCTCGGTCAACTGGTCGGTGCGCATCAACCGGACGGACTCCTCGGACAGCACGCGCGTGCCGTCCAACGTCCCGCCCGCCAGCAGCATCCGGGCGAAGCGCAGGTAGTCGTCGGCCGTCGACCACAGACCTGCCCCGCCGCTGCACAGCGGGGGATCGGTGATGCGCGCCGGGCCCATCGAGTCGTGGCGCAATGTGTTGTCGGGCCCGAGTTGGTACATCGTCGCCGCACGCTGCCGACCGCTGGGGCCGACGCTGAACCCGGTGTCGCGCATGCCGAGCGGGCCGAAGATGCGCTCGGCCAGCACCTCTGCGAGCGGCTTGCCCTCGACGCGCGACAACACGATGCCGAGCACATCGGTGGACACGCTGTAGGTCAGCCGGGCGCCGGGCTGGTGGGCCAGCGGCAGCGCGGCGAGGTCTGCCAGCCAGCCGTCCTGGTCCTGCCGGTGCGACAGCTTCCCGTACGCGCGGGCCAGCGGGCCGACCACCGAGAAGACGTACGCCAGCCCGCTGCGGTGGGTCATCAGGTCGTCGATCGTGATCGGCCGCTCGGCGGGCACGGTGTCGTCGAGCGGGCCGTCGGTGTCCTTCATCACGCGAAGCGCCGAAAACTCCGGGAGCCATTTGGTGACCGGATCGGTCAACCCGAGCCTGCCCTCGTCGACCAGCGACATCGCCGCGGCCACCGTGATCGGTTTGGTCATCGAGGCGATCCGGAACATGGTGTCGCGTCGCATCGGCAGGCGGGCTTCGACGTCGCGGTAGCCGAGTTCGTTGACCTGCCGGACCTCGCCGGCCTGCCACACCAACGTGACGGCCCCAGCGAGCAGGCCCGCATCGATCGCTTCGGATACGGACGCACGGTTGCCGTCGAGATTCATCGGCGCCAGGGTACTGGTAAGCTGCCCGACAGTTCGACGTCCTTTAACGATCCGTCCCGAGAGGCGGAGAAGGAGGTCACGGCCGCTTGGGCGCCACCGACCCTTTAGACACCGACCGGGAATTGATGACCGCGGCGGACGTCGGTCGGACCATTTCCCGCATCGCCCACGAAATCATCGAGAAGACTGCACTCGACGGGCCCGACGCGCCCCGCGTCGTCCTTCTCGGCATCCCGACCCGCGGCGTCGCGCTCGCGGCCCGGCTGGCGGAGAAGATTCGTGAGTTCGCCGGCGTCGACGTCCCGCACGGCGCTCTGGACATCACGCTCTACCGCGACGACCTCAACACCAAACCGCCTCGGCCGCTGGAGGACACCTCGATTCCCGACGACGGCATCGACGGCACGATCGTGGTGCTGGTCGACGACGTCTTGTACTCCGGACGCACGGTCCGCGCGGCGCTCGACGCCTTGCGCGACATCGGGCGGCCGCGCGCGGTGCAGCTGGCCGTCTTCGTCGACCGCGGCCACCGC
Source organism: Mycobacterium sp. 1274761.0 (assembly GCF_001668615.1). Lineage (GTDB taxonomy): Bacteria > Actinomycetota > Actinomycetes > Mycobacteriales > Mycobacteriaceae > Mycobacterium. The sequence goes on along the minus strand of NZ_LZMC01000021.1, from coordinate 20,465 downwards.
GAGTTCCCGCTGCGCGCCGACTACGTCGGCAAGAACGTGCCGACCTCGCGCAACGACAACATCAAGGTGCGGCTGACCGAGCACGACGGCCACGACGGCGTGCGGATCGCGTCCCACGGAGGTCCTGTGCGATGAGCGTTTGCGCAAAGTGGGGCCACGCTCGAAGAGCAGGGGACGGGAGGCACCGATGACTCGTCATCTGCTGTCAGCGGCCGACCTCACCCGCGATCAGGCGATCGCGATCCTCGATGACGCCGACCGGTTCCGCGACTCGCTGTTGGGCCGCGAGGTCAAGAAGCTGCCGACCCTGCGCGGGCGCACGGTCATCACGATGTTCTACGAAAACTCGACCCGCACCCGGGTGTCGTTCGAGGTGGCCGGCAAGTGGATGAGCGCCGACGTCATCAACGTCAGCTCATCGGGATCGTCGGTTGCCAAGGGTGAGTCGCTGCGCGACACCGCGTTGACACTGCGCGCAGCGGGCGCCGACGCGTTGATCATCCGGCACTCCGCATCGGGTGCGGCTCAGCAGCTCGCCGAGTGGACGGCCACCGACGACGGCGGCCCGTCGGTGATCAACGCCGGCGACGGCACCCACGAGCATCCGACGCAGGCGCTGCTTGACGCGCTGACCATCCGCCAGCGCCTCGGCGACATCGAGGGCAAGCGGATCGTGATCGTCGGCGACGTGCTGCACAGCCGGGTGGCCCGCTCCAACGTGCTGCTGCTGCACACGCTCGGCGCCGAGGTGGTGCTCGTGGCGCCGCCGACACTGCTGCCCGTCGGTGTAGCGGGCTGGCCGGTGACCGTTTCGCATGACCTCGACGCCGAGCTGCCCGTCGCCGACGCGGTGTTGATGCTGCGGGTGCAGGCCGAACGGATGACCGGCGGGTTCTTCCCCTCGGCGCGGGAGTACTCGACGCTCTACGGTCTGTCGGAAAAGCGGCAGGCGATGCTGCCCGGCAACGCCGTCGTGCTGCACCCCGGGCCGATGCTCCGGGGGATGGAGATCTCGTCGTCGGTTGCCGACTCGACGCAATCGGCTGTGCTGCAACAGGTTTCCAACGGTGTGCACATCAGGATGGCGGTGCTGTTCCACCTGCTGGTTGGCGCCGAGTCGGAGGTCAACGCATGAGCGTCGTCATTCGGGGGGTGCGGCTCTACGGCGAAGGGGACCGTGTCGACGTGCTGGTCGACGACGGTCAGATCGCCGACATCGGGACGAAGCTCCCGCTGCCCGACGACGCCGATGTCGTCGACGCCACCGACCACGTGGTGCTGCCTGGCTTCGTCGACCTGCACACCCACCTGCGGGAGCCGGGCCGCGAGTACGCCGAAGACATCGAAACCGGTTCGGCGGCGGCGGCTTTGGGCGGCTACACCGCGGTGTTCGCGATGGCTAACACCAATCCGGTGGCCGATAGCCCGGTCGTCACCGACCATGTGTGGCACCGCGGCCAGCAGGTCGGGCTGGTTGACGTGCACCCGGTCGGCGCGGTCACCATGGGCCTCGCCGGCACGCAGTTGACCGAGATGGGGATGATGGCCGCCGGCGCAGGCCAGGTCCGGATGTTTTCCGACGACGGCATCTGCGTGCACGACCCGTTGGTGATGCGCCGCGCCCTCGAATACGCCACCGGTCTTGGTGTGCTGATCGCCCAGCACGCCGAGGAACCGCGGCTGACCGTCGGCGCCGTGGCGCATGAAGGCCCCAACGCCGCGCGGCTGGGGCTGGCCGGCTGGCCGCGCGCCGCCGAGGAGTCGATCGTGGCCCGCGATGCGTTGCTGGCCCGTGACGCGGGGGCGAGGGTGCACATCTGCCACGCCTCGACCGCCGGCACGGTCGAAATCATCAGATGGGCTAAGGCGCAAGGCATTTCGATCACCGCCGAGGTGACGCCGCACCACCTGCTGCTCGATGACAACCGGCTGGCCAGCTACGACGGGCGCAATCGCGTCAACCCGCCGCTGCGCGAGGCCAGCGACGCGCAGGCCCTGCGGCAGGCGCTGGTCGACGGCGTCATCGACTGCGTGGCCACCGATCACGCCCCGCACGCCGAGCACGAGAAGATGTGTGAGTTCGCCAACGCCCGGCCCGGCATGCTGGGCTTGCAGACGGCGCTGTCGGTGGTGGTCGAAACCATGGTGCGGCCCGGGCTGCTCACCTGGCGCGATGTCGCGCGCGTGATGAGCGAGAAGCCGGCCGCCATCGTGGGGCTGCCCGATCATGGCAGGCCGCTCGAGGTCGGCGAGCCCGCGAACCTGACCGTCGTGGATCCGGATGCGACGTGGACGGTCGCCGGCACCGAGCTGGCCAGCCGGTCGGACAACACCCCCTACGAGGCGATGACACTGCCCGGCGTCGTGACGTTGACGTTGCTTCGTGGCAAAGTCACGGCGCGGGACGGAAAATCGCCAGCATGAACCTTCAGCGAGTAGCGCGGGCGGATCGCGCATGAACACCGGCACGTTAATCGGCTCGCTGGTCATCGCGGCCGCGATCGCGGTGGCGATCGGGTTTGCTGTTCAGGCGATGGTGCGCGGCTGGCGACACCGAGCGGAACGCCAGGCCGAGCTGATCGGGACCCTGCCGCCGATCCCGGACACCGTCGGGCCGGCCATCGTCGCGCCGACCAAAGGCCTCTACGTCGGCAGTACGCTGGCGCCCAGCTGGCAAGACCGCATCGCGGTCGGCGACCTCGGGTACCGCACGAAGGGCGTGCTGACTCGCTACCCCGAAGGCATCATGCTGCAGCGCAGCGGCGGCCACCCGATCTGGATCCCCGACGAGTCGATCATCGGGATCCGCACCGAGCGTGGCATCGCAGGCAAAGCCCTGACGCACCACGGGATCCTGGCGATCCGGTGGCGGTTACCGTCGGGAACAGAGATCGACACCGGTTTTCGCGGGAATGACCGAGCGCAATACGCGCAATGGCTCGGGGAGGAGGAAGCCGCTTGAGTAAGGCCCTGCTCGTCCTCGACGACGGGCGCATCTTCACCGGCACCGCGTTCGGGGCGGTCGGAGAGACGCTCGGCGAGGCGGTGTTTTCCACCGGCATGTCGGGCTATCAGGAGACGCTGACCGACCCCAGCTACCACCGCCAGATTGTGATCGCCACCGCGCCGCAGATCGGCAACACCGGTTGGAATACCGAGGATGCCGAGAGCCGCGGCGACAAGATCTGGGTGGCCGGCTATGCGGTGCGTGACCCCTCGCCTCGGGCGTCGAACTGGCGGGCCAGCGGGACCCTCGAGGACGAACTCGTCCGCCAAGGCATCGTCGGCATCGCGGGCATCGACACCCGCGCGGTGGTGCGGCACCTCCGCAACTTCGGGTCGATGAAGGCCGGGATATTCAGCGGGCCCGCCCTGGCCGAGCCGGAGGAGCTGCTGGAACGGGTGCGCAGCCAGCCGTCGATGCTCGGCGCCGACCTGGCCGGCCAGGTCAGCACCGGCGACGGCTATGTCGTGGAATCCGAAGGGCCGCAACGGTTCACGGTGGTTGCGGTCGACCTCGGCATCAAAACGAATACGCCCCGCAACTTCGCGCAACGCGGTATCCGCAGCCATGTGCTGCCGTCCTCGGCGACCTTCGAGCAGATTGCCGACCTCAAACCCGACGGTGTGTTCTTGTCCAACGGACCCGGCGACCCGGCCACCGCCGACCACATCGTCGGCGTCACCCGCGGTGTGCTCGGTGCCGGCATCCCCTTGTTCGGCATCTGCTTCGGCAACCAGATCCTCGGTCGCGCGCTGGGCCTTTCGACGTACAAGATGGTGTTCGGCCATCGCGGCATCAACGTGCCGGTCATCGAGCACGCCACCGGACGGGTCGCCATCACCGCACAGAACCACGGCTTCGCGCTGGAGGGCGAGGCGGGGGAGAAGTTCGACACCCCGTTCGGGACCGCCGAGGTCAGCCACACCTGCGCCAACGACGGCGTCGTCGAAGGTGTGAAACTCGTTGACGGCCGGGCATTCTCGGTGCAGTACCACCCCGAGGCCGCGGCAGGCCCGCACGACGCCAACTACCTCTTCGACCAGTTCATCGACCTGATCGCAGGTGAGCGATGACCGCGACCGCACATCCTGGTACTGATTTGGGGGCTTTCTGCGTACAAGATTGCGTGCTCGCGCCGGTGACCCCGCGACCTGGGAGGGGGTGCGTGAGTGCCTAAGCGGACAGACCTCAACCACATCCTGGTGATCGGGTCGGGGCCGATCCTCATCGGGCAGGCCGCCGAGTTCGACTACTCGGGCACGCAGGCGTGCCGCGTGCTGCGCGCCGAGGGTTTGCAGGTGACGCTGATCAACTCCAACCCGGCCACGATCATGACCGATCCGGAGTTCGCCGACCACACCTACGTCGAGCCGATCACCCCGGCATTCGTCGAACGGGTCATCAGACAACAGGCCGAGCGCGGCAACAAGATCGACGCCCTGCTGGCCACCCTCGGCGGACAGACGGCGCTGAACACCGCCGTCTCCCTGTACGAGAACGGTGCCCTCGACCGCTACGGCGTCGAACTGATCGGCGCCGACTTCGAGGCGATCCAGCGCGGCGAGGACCGGCAGCGGTTCAAGGACATCGTCGCCAAGGTGGGCGGCGAATCGGCCCGCTCGCGAGTGTGTTTCACCATGGACGAAGTCCGCGAGACCGTCTCCGAACTCGGCCTTCCCGTCGTCGTGCGGCCCAGCTTCACCATGGGCGGGCTCGGCTCGGGCATGGCGTACTCGGCCGAGGACGTCGAGCGGATGGCCGGCGACGGACTGGCTGCGTCCCCGTCGGCCAACGTGCTGATCGAGGAATCCATCTACGGGTGGAAGGAGTTCGAGCTCGAGCTGATGCGCGACGGCCACGACAACGTGGTGGTCGTGTGCTCGATCGAGAACTTCGACCCGATGGGCGTGCACACCGGCGACTCGGTAACCGTGGCCCCCGCCATGACGCTGACCGACCGCGAATACCAGCGCATGCGTGATCTCGGCATCGCCGTCCTGCGCGAGGTCGGCGTCGACACCGGCGGCTGCAACATCCAATTCGCGATCAACCCGTCCGACGGCCGGCTGATCGTCATCGAGATGAACCCGCGGGTGTCGCGGTCCTCGGCGCTGGCATCGAAGGCGACGGGCTTTCCGATCGCCAAGATCGCAGCAAAGCTGGCGATCGGGTACACGCTCGACGAGATCCTCAACGACATCACCAAGGAAACCCCGGCCTGTTTCGAGCCCACGCTGGACTACGTCGTCGTCAAGGCGCCGCGGTTCGCGTTCGAGAAGTTTCCGGGCGCCGACCCGACGCTGACCACTACGATGAAGTCCGTCGGCGAAGCGATGTCGTTGGGCCGCAACTTCATCGAGGCGCTCGGCAAGGTGATGCGGTCGCTGGAGACGGGCCGCGCGGGCTTCTGGACCGGACCCGATCCAGACGGTGACGTCGCCGAAGTGCTGGCGCGGCTCAAGACTCCTACCGACGGCAGGCTCTACGACATCGAGCTCGCGCTGCGGCTCGGTGCCAGCGTCGAAGAGGTGGCGGCGGCCTCGGGCGTCGACCTCTGGTTCGTCGAGCAGATCAACGGGCTCGTCGCGCTGCGGGCCGAGCTGCTCGACGCCCCGGTGCTAGACGCACAGCTGCTGCGGCGCAGCAAGCACAGCGGCCTATCCGACCGCCAAATCGCCGCGTTGCGACCGGAACTCGCCGGCGAGGTCGGTGTCCGGGCACTGCGCCAACGGCTCGGCATCCACCCGGTGTACAAGACCGTCGACACCTGCGCCGCCGAGTTCGAGGCCAAGACGCCCTACCACTACAGCAGCTATGAGCTCGACCCCGCCGCAGAAACCGAAGTGGCGCCCCAGACCGACAAGCCCAAGGTGCTCATTCTCGGATCGGGACCCAACCGCATCGGCCAAGGCATTGAGTTCGACTACAGCTGCGTGCACGCCGCAACCACGCTGTCGGAGGCCGGATTCGAGACCGTGATGGTCAACTGCAACCCCGAGACGGTGTCCACCGACTACGACACCGCCGACCGGTTGTATTTCGAGCCGCTGACCTTCGAAGACGTCCTCGAGGTGTTCTACGCCGAATCAGCCTCCGGCGCTGGCGGTCCCGGCGTCGCAGGCGTCATCGTCCAGCTCGGCGGCCAGACCCCGCTTGGCCTAGCGGAGCGCCTGGAGCAGGCCGGTGTGCCGATCGTGGGCACCAGCCCGAAGGCGATCGATCTGGCCGAGGACCGCGGCGCCTTCGGCGAGGTGCTGCGCACCGCAGGCCTGCCCGCGCCGCGGTTCGGCACCGCGACCAGCTTCGACCAGGCCCGCCGCATCGCCGCCGACATCGGGTACCCGGTGCTGGTGCGTCCGTCATACGTGCTGGGCGGGCGCGGCATGGAGATCGTCTACGACGACGAAACCTTGCATGGTTACATCACCCGCGCCACCGAACTGTCGCCCGAACACCCGGTGCTCGTCGATCGCTTCCTCGAAGACGCCATCGAGATCGACGTCGACGCGCTGTGCGACGGCACCGAGGTCTACATCGGCGGAATCATGGAGCACATCGAGGAGGCCGGCATCCACTCCGGCGACTCCGCATGTGCGCTCCCACCAGTCACATTGGGCCGCAGCGACATTGAGAATGTGCGCAAGGCCACCGAGGCGATCGCCCACGGCATCGGCGTTGTCGGCCTGCTCAACGTGCAGTACGCGCTGAAAGACGACGTGCTCTACGTGCTGGAAGCCAATCCCCGCGCCAGCCGAACGGTGCCGTTCGTGTCGAAGGCGACGGCGGTGCCGCTGGCCAAAGCGTGCGCGCGCGTCATGCTCGGCGCCAGCATCGCGCAGCTGCGCGACGAAGGACTGCTCGCGGCGTCCGGCGACGGGGCCACCACCCCGCGCAATGCCCCGGTGGCGGTGAAAGAAGCCGTGCTGCCGTTCCACCGCTTCCGCAAGGCCGACGGCTCCAACATCGACTCGCTGCTCGGACCGGAGATGAAGTCGACCGGTGAAGTGATGGGCATCGACCACGACTTCGGCAGCGCCTTCGCCAAGAGCCAGACCGCCGCCTACGGATCGCTACCCGCCCGGGGCACGGTGTTCGTCTCGGTGGCCAACCGCGACAAACGCTCGCTGGTGTTCCCGGTCAAGCGGCTCGCCGACCTCGGCTTCCGCGTGCTGGCCACCGGAGGAACCGCAGAAATGCTGCGCCGCAATGGCATCCCGTGCGATGAGGTCCGCAAGCATTTCGAGTCGCCAGGCGAGGGAAGGCCGGAGGTGTCGGCGGTCGACGCCATCAAGGCCGGCGATGTCGACATGGTGATCAACACCCCTTACGGCAACTCCGGCCCGCGCATCGACGGCTACGAGATCCGCTCGGCCGCAGTGGCGATGAACATTCCCTGCGTCACGACGGTGCAGGGCGCCTCGGCCGCCGTGCAGGGAATCGAGGCAGGCATTCGCGGCGACATCGGCGTCATGTCGCTTCAGGAACTGCACAGCACGCTGGAGCACTGACGATGGGCGGATTCGGCGCGCGGCTCGCCGACGCCCTCGCCGCGCGGGGGCCGCTGTGCCCGGGGATCGATCCGCATCCCGAACTGCTGCGCGCATGGGGACTGACCGCCGACGCCGACGGTCTCCAACGGTTCAGCGACGCCTGCGTCGCCGCGTTTGCAGGGTTTGCGATCGTCAAGCCGCAGGTCGCGTTCTTCGAGGCGTGCGGCGCCGCCGGTTTCACCGTGCTGGAAGGCACGATCGCCGCGTTGCGCGCCGAGGGTGTGCTGGTGCTCGCCGACGCCAAGCGCGGAGACATCGGCTCGACGATGGCCGCGTACGCGCAGGCGTGGGTGGGCGACTCCGCGCTGTCGGCCGACGCCGTCACGGCGTCGCCCTACCTCGGATTCGGTGCGCTGCAACCCCTTCTGGACCTCGCCGCGGACAACGGCCGCGGCGTATTCGTTCTGGCGGCCACGTCCAACCCCGAAGGCGCGTCGGTGCAGAACGCCCGCACCGACGACAGCACCGTCGCGCAGTCGATCGTCGGTGCCGCCGCTGCCGTCAACGCCGCCTCGCCCGGGCCCGGCTCGGTGGGTGTGGTCGTCGGCGCGACGCTGGCGTCGCCTCCGGACGTCGGCTCGCTCAACGGCCCCGTGTTGGTGCCCGGCGTCGGCGCGCAGGGCGGCCGGCCCGATGCGCTGCGCGGCTTCGGCGGAGCGCGGCCCGGCCAGCTGCTGCCCGCGGTCTCCCGGGAAATCCTGCGTGCGGGCCCCGACGCCGAGGCGCTGCGGGCAGCAGCTGAGCAGATGCGCGACGCGGTGGCCTATCTGGCGTGACACCACCGCTTGACTGCTACAGCGGAATCCAGGTGCCGAGGAACCAGAAGCCCCAGCCCGCGCCGTTTCCTGCCGGCATCGGCGTGACCTGCTGACCGTTCCAGTTGAACGGCTGGTGGTCGTTGCGGGCTTGATCGATGCCGCGGTGCTGCCAGTCCACCGGGGCCGGCCCTCGGTCGTCGTTTCGGCCGCGATCGTCGCGGTGCTGATCCTGGCATGCGGGTGCGCCCGGCGCGTTGCACGGGTGACCGGAGTCCGCCGACGCCGTGCCGAGCCCGGCGCCGAACAATCCGGCTAGCGCAACTCCTGCGACAAGCGTCGATGCCGCAGCGGCCCGTTTGAAGGTCATAGATCTCACTCCACTTGTTCACGTGTGGGCGCGTGTTCGCCTCACCTCGACGACGCTAGGGACGCCTTGTGAGCCCGCACTGTGTCGCGGTTAGGCACACGCTGTGGACCGAATAACGATCCGAAAACCCCTCGGGAGCAACGGGATTACGGTGTGCTTCGGCTGCGCTTACCCCGGGCCAGCGCGACGACGACGATCATCACAGTCAGCCCGATCAGGGCCAGTAACGCCAACCCGGTGAGGTCGCCGCGGTTGCGTTCGCGGTAGATGACCTGTTGATACGCCGTGTCGGCGTTGGCGGCGTGGAATATGTAGTCGCCGCCGATGGCGGTGGGCACAGCGATGGCGTCGTTCCATCGGGTCAGAAACGTGCCTTCGCCGACGAAGTCGGCCAGCGCCTGGGAGACGTCGGCCCGCTCGATCCGGCCGGCGAATTCGAGAGTCGGTGCATTGTTCGCCACCGGAACCGACGTCGGATCCATGCGGTGGTCGGCCATCACGTAGAGGTCGACGGTCTGGGGAGTCGTGGCCGAGCGGGACAGGCGCATGGGATAGACGACCTCATCGGAGACGAAGGACAGCCGCAGCGGCTGCAGGTCGCCGGTCAGCGATTCACCGTGGGTAGCGGGGATGAGTTTGACCGCGACGATCTCCCACCGATCGGCGACGTAGGCCGCGAGGTTGCTTTCGAGACCATTGGGGTGGTCGAAGCCGTTGTCGGTCAGCCACCCGGCCAGCGCCGCCGCGTCACGCGCGGCAAGCCGGGTGACATCGAACGGCCCGATCGGCTGGTGCCCCAGCACGTCGACGCCGGCACCCGGCCGCGCGCCCGCCGTCTCGCCACCGGACGGGTCCGATGCGGTCAGCCAGTCGAACGTCGGCCACCACGAGTCGCGGGTCTCGATGCGGGGCGCGGTGAGCCTGCCGAGTTCGGCGAACACCCCCGCGTCACCGAGCGACACCTCGGCGGCCGAGGGCACCGGCATCACCCACGCGGCGCTCTCGGAGCTCCCGCTGACGCGCAACGCCATGAGAATGTCCTCACGCGTGCCTCCCACGCCACCAGCGCCCGCTCGTCGACCACCGCAGCGCCCCGCTGGCTGGGGATGTAGGCGCCACAGCCGCACGCCCGCGCTGGTGCGGAGAGGGCCGCCGCCAGGCCGCCCAACAGCAGCGCGACGACCCCGCAGGCTCGCAGGCACACCCCGAACACACCCACGAAGCTATGTGCGCACTGTGACGCCCAGACCCTACGACACGCCCGAAACTCGATGACCAGGCAGAATTTTCTTTTTCGCCCGGGTCAAAGACATGCCGAGCGGGTAAAAGAGGCGGTCCCAGCGGCCCTCAGGATGGATAAAAAGCTCAAAAACCTGCTCTATGCAGGCATTTCTTCGGAAATCCCGCCAATCACAGTGTTCCCACACGTTCCCGCGGCCGGTTGCGGCCCCGGTGAGCACGCAGGGCTTTTGGGGCCAGAACCCGGGGGTGGGGTTCGCTTTCGTCAGGATGCGTGGGTACGGTCGTCGCTGCTGGCTGGTGTAGTGAATCAGTCGAGACAAAACAGTGATGGTGACGAGACGGAGGAACCCGTGGCCCTTCCCCAGTTGACCGACGAACAGCGCGCGGCAGCGTTGGAGAAGGCTGCTGCCGCACGTCGAGCACGAGCCGAACTCAAGGATCGGCTCAAGCGCGGCGGCACCAACCTCAAGCAGGTGCTGAAGGACGCCGAGACCGACGAGGTCTTGGGCAAGATGAAGGTTTCTGCGCTCCTGGAGGCGTTGCCCAAGGTCGGCAAGGTCAAGGCGCAGGAAATCATGACCGAGCTCGAGATCGCCCCCACCCGCAGGCTGCGTGGCCTCGGCGATCGTCAGCGGAAGGCGCTGCTGGAAAAGTTCGACTTCTCGTAAGGGAGGTCGGTGAGCGAAGGCGGAGGGCCGGATAGCAAGGCCCCGGTGGTGGTGCTGTCCGGCCCGTCTGCCGTCGGGAAGTCGACGGTCGTGCGGTGCCTACGCGAACGCATTCCCGACCTGCATTTCAGCGTGTCCGTAACCACCAGGGATCCACGACCTGGTGAGGTCGACGGTGTCGATTACTCGTTTGTCACGCCGGAACGTTTTCAGCAGTTGATCGACGACGGCGCACTTCTCGAGTGGGCCGAAATCCATGGCGGGCTGCACCGCTCGGGGACGCCCGCCCAGCCGATACGAGAGGCAACTGCGGCCGGCCGCCCGGTGCTCATCGAGGTCGACCTGGCCGGTGCCCGCGCCGTCAAACAGGCCATGCCCGAAGCCCTGACGGTGTTTCTCGCGCCGCCCAGTTGGGAGGTGCTGGAAAGCCGGCTTACCGGGCGCGGCACCGAAACCGCCGACGTGATGACCCGCAGGCTCGCGACGGCCCGTGCCGAACTGGCCGCTCAGGACGACTTCGACCGGGTTGTCGTGAACAGCCAATTGGAGTCAGCCTGCGCCGAATTGGTATCCTTGCTGGTGGCCCGCAGGTAAGCCGGCCCGCAAGCCATTTTGAGCTTTCACCAAAACGCCAGGAGAATTTTTTCGTGAGCACCCCGCACGCCGACGCGCCGTTGGCCGCCGTCGAGGATCTCGATACGTCCCACAGCGGCTACGACACACCGCTGGGCATCACCAACCCGCCCATCGATGAGCTGCTTGACCGCGCGTCGAGCAAGTACGCGTTGGTGATCTACGCCGCCAAGCGCGCCCGCCAGATCAACGACTACTACAACCAGCTCGGCGACGGCATCCTCGAATACGTCGGTCCGCTGGTCGAACCCGGCCTGCAGGAGAAGCCGTTGTCGATCGCGCTGCGCGAGATCCACGAAGACCTGCTCGAGCACACCGAGGGCGAGTAGCCGGGCGACCCCATGGACCGCAAGCGGATCATCGTCGGCGTATCCGGGGGTATCGCGGCCTACAAGGCCTGCACGGTGGTTCGCCAGCTCACCGAGGCCGGGCACTCCGTGCGTGTCGTCCCGACCGAATCCGCTCTGCGATTCGTCGGCGCCGCGACCTTTGAGGCGCTGTCGGGCAACCCCGTCCACACCGGCGTCTGGGACGATGTCCACGAAGTGCCGCATGTCCGCATCGGGCAAGAGGCCGACCTCGTCGTCGTCGCCCCGGCCACCGCGGACCTGCTCGCCCGTGCTGTCGCCGGCCGGGCCGACGACTTGCTGACCGCCACCCTGCTGACCGCGCGATGTCCGGTGCTATTCGCGCCTGCGATGCATACCGAGATGTGGTTCCACCCCGCCACAGTCGACAACGTGGCCACGCTGCGCCGCCGCGGAGCCGTCGTCCTCGAACCGGCTTCAGGCAGGCTCACCGGGGCCGACAGCGGCGCTGGACGGCTGCCTGAGGCCGAAGAGATCACCACGCTGGCCCAGCTTCTTCTCGAGCGCGCGGACGCGCTGCCCTACGACCTCGCCGGCGTCAAGGTGCTGGTGTCCGCGGGCGGCACCCGCGAACCGATCGACCCCGTCCGTTTCGTCGGCAATCGCTCCTCGGGCAAGCAGGGCTACGCGGTGGCGCGGGTGGCCGCGCAGCGCGGCGCCGACGTGACGCTGATCGCGGGCAACACTGCCGGGTTGGTCGACCCGGCCGACGTCGACGTCGTCCACATCGGATCGGCCGCCCAGCTCAAGGACGCCGTGTCCAAGCACGCGCCCGACGCACACGTCCTGGTGATGGCGGCGGCCGTCGCCGATTTCCGGCCCGCGCACGTGGAGACCAACAAGATCAAGAAGGGCGCGTCCGAGCCCACCTCCATCGAACTGACGCGCACCGACGACGTGCTGGCCGGTGCGGTGCGGGCCCGCGCGGACGGCCAGCTGCCCAACATGCGCGCGATAGTCGGGTTCGCCGCCGAGACCGGCGACGCGAACGGTGACGTGCTGTTCCATGCCCGTGCCAAGCTGGCCCGCAAAGGATGTGACTTGCTCGTGGTCAACGCCGTCGGGGAGAACCGGGCATTCGAGGTGGACAGCAACGACGGCTGGCTGCTGGCATCCGACGGCACCGAGTCGGCGCTGGAGCACGGTTCGAAGACTCTAATGGCCAGCCGTATCGTGGACGCGATCGCGGCTTTTTTGCACAACAGGATCTAAGGGGTTGCGCGCGCCGGGGGCACACGCTTGGGTGCAACTGGGCGCACATATAATTTGGTCAACTAACTTTCTAATCAGAGAGTGCAGCGAGAGGAATGAACCGTGAGCGAAGGTCGGCTGTTCACCAGTGAGTCGGTGACGGAAGGACACCCCGACAAGATCTGCGACGCGATCAGCGACTCGGTACTCGACGCGCTGCTGGCCGACGATCCGAAGTCTCGGGTCGCGGTCGAGACCGCTGTTACCACCGGCCAGGTGCATGTCATCGGCGAGGTGACCACCTCGGCCAAGGAAGCGTTCGCCGACATCAACCAGACCGTGCGCGACCGCATCCTGGAAATCGGTTACGACTCGTCGGATAAGGGCTTCGACGGGGAAACCTGCGGCGTCAACATCGGCATCGGCCGCCAGTCGCCCGACATCGCTCAGGGCGTCGACACCGCCCACGAGGCCCGCGTGGAGGGTGCCGGCGACCCGCTGGACGCCCAGGGCGCCGGCGATCAGGGTCTGATGTTCGGCTACGCCATCAAGGACACTCCGGAATTCATGCCGCTGCCGATCGCGCTGGCGCACCGCCTGTCGCGTCGGCTGACCGAGGTTCGCAAGAACGGCGTGCTCGACTACCTGCGTCCCGACGGCAAGACCCAGGTCACCGTCCAGTACGACGGCACCACCCCGGTTCGGCTGGACACCGTCGTACTGTCTACCCAGCACGCCGCGGGCATCGACCTCGACGGCACCCTGACCCCGGACATCCGGGAGAAGGTCGTCAACACCGTGCTGGCCGACCTGAACCACGACACGCTGGACACCTCCGACTTCCGGCTGCTGGTCAACCCGACGGGCAAGTTCGTGCTCGGCGGTCCGATGGGAGACGCGGGTCTGACCGGCCGCAAGATCATCGTCGACACCTACGGCGGCTGGGCCCGTCACGGCGGCGGCGCGTTCTCCGGCAAGGATCCCTCCAAAGTGGACCGGTCGGCGGCGTACGCGATGCGCTGGGTGGCAAAGAACGTGGTCGCAGCCGGCCTTGCGGAGCGCATCGAGGTGCAGGTGGCCTACGCCATCGGCAAGGCGGCCCCGGTCGGGCTGTTCGTCGAGACCTTCGGCACCGAGACCGTCGACCCGGCCCGCATCGAGAAGGCCATCTCGTCGGTGTTCGACCTGCGTCCCGGCGCGATCGTCCGTGACCTGGACCTGTTGCGGCCCATCTACGCGCAGACCGCCGCCTACGGCCACTTCGGCCGCACGGATGTGGAGCTGCCGTGGGAGCAGCTGAACAAGGTCGACGACCTGAAGGCCTCCGTCTGACGACGATCAAGCGGCGAGGTACGAGCCGCGTTGTGGGGGCACCTCCCGCTTGCGGGGGAGAGTCGGATGCGACGAGCGCCGTCTAGTCCCGCCGAGATCGGCGAAAAGCTGCGTTCTACTCGCACTTTGCGCCCATTTGTCGGTTGGGGCGCTATCAGGTGAACGCGTAGTCGCGCAGCGGGAAGCGGCGGCTGCGCCAGTACGCCTCCACCGTGCTGGCCGGCCGCAGCGGTACATCGCCGTTGCGGTCGAAATAATAGCTATTGGCCAGCGCGCAGCTGTCCTGCCAGAAGATCTGACGATGCCGCTTGCGCATCATCTCGTCGAAGTAGCGGTCGTTGGCCTCCTGCGTCACCTCGACGCGGGTGGCCCCGCGACGCTTCGCGTGCTCGAGGCAGCGCACAATGTGGTGGCTCTGCGTCTCGATCAGCGCGAAATACGACGAGCCGACGTAGCCGTACGGCCCGAACACCGTGAAGAAGTTCGGAAATCCCGGAATGCTCACACCCTCATAGGCCTGCAGCCGGTGGTCGCTCCAGTACTGGCTCAGCATGCGGCCGTCGCGCCCGGCGACCGAGTAGGTCAGCACGTCATCGGGGTCCATCACTTTGAAACCCGTCGCGAGGATGAGCACGTCGACCTCATGGGTGTCGCCGTCGGCGGTGGCGACACCCGAGCCGGTGATCTTCTCGATCGGCTCGGTGACCAGGGTGACGTTGTCGCGGTTGAACGTCGACAGGTAGGTGTTGTGAAACCCGGGCCGCTTGCAGCCCACCGCGTATCGCGGCGTCAGCTTGTCCCGCACGACGGGGTCCTTGACCTCCCTGCGGAGATAAGCCTTCCCGAGCCGCGGTGCCCGCTGGGCCATCGGGTTCATCGTGAAGTATTGCGCCGCAAGCGGAAACGTCAACTCGACATAGGCCTGGCTGAGCATGCGCTGCAGCGCCTTACCGCCGGGAAGTCGCATCGCCCACCGGGCTGCGGGCGGCAGCGGGACGTCGGCCTTCGGGAAGCACCAGATCGGGGTGCGCTGAAAAACGGTGAGGTGCTCGACAATTGGCGCGATCTCCGGGATCACTTGAACCGCAGACGCTCCGGTGCCGATGATCGCGACGCGCTTGCCTGCCAGATCCTGGCTGTGGTCCCACCGAGCGGTATGCATGGTCACGCCCGCAAACGAGTCCACGCCATCTATATCGGGCAGCTTGGGGGTGGTCAGCACACCGCCCGCATTGACCAGGAACCGCGCCGTGACGCGGCCACCTGGTTCGGTCTCGATGTGCCACAGGTCGGTCCGTTCGTCGAACACCGCGCTGAGCACCTTGGTGCCGAACCGGATCCGGCTTGCCAGCCCGTACTTGTCAACGCAGTGTTCGGCATACGCCTTGAGCTCACGGCCCGGCGCGTAGGTACGCGTCCAGTCGGGGTTCTGCTCGAAGGAGAACTGGTACGAGAACGAGGGAATGTCGACGGCGATACCGGGATAGGTGTTCCAGTACCACGTGCCGCCGGGACCGTCGGCGGCCTCGATCACCAGGTAGTCGCCCATGCCCGCCTTGTCGAGCAGGACGGCGGTGCCGATACCGGAGAATCCGGCACCGACGATGACGGTGTCGTGGTCGGGCACTGTCTCCATCCCTCCACTGTGTACCTTCACCAGAATGGCGTCCACCGATGCCGGGAAGGCCGGCTTCTCCTCGGTAACGAACCCCCAGCGACGAACACGTCTTCTCTGGCAGACAGCCGTGGCCGTCGCCGCATGCTACGGCGTGTTCCTGATCGTCACGGCGTTCCGGTTGCCCGCCGGTTCCGAGCTCGCCGGACAGTTCTGGTTGCAGCCGGCGGTCAAGGCCGCCCCGGCCGTCCTGCTCGCGGCCGCTGCGGTCACCCATCCCATCGGCAGGGAGCGTCGCTGGCTCGTGCCTGCCCTGACGGGCTCTGCCGCGGGTGACTTCCTGCTGGCGATCCCGTGGTGGCAGCCGTCGTTCGTGCTCGGACTTGCCGCCTTCCTCGTTGCGCATCTGTGCTTCCTGGCCGCGCTGCTACCGCTGCGCGGGCGGTCGACGCCGAGGTCGATGGCGGCCGCCGCTGTGGTGGCGGCGTGCATCGCACTGCTCGTCTGGTTCTGGCCAAAGCTCATCGCCGAGAACATGGTGGTCCCGGTGACGGTCTACATCGCCGTGCTAGGCGCCATGGTCTGCGCGGCGCTGCTCGCCCGGCTGCCGACACCGTGGACGGCCGTGGGCGCGGTGTGCTTCGCGGTGTCGGACGCCATGATCGGCATCAACAAGTTCGTGTTGGGATCCGAAGCGCTGGCGGTGCCGATCTGGTGGGTGTACGCCACATCGTTGGTGTTGATCACCGCCGGCTTCTTTTTCGGCCGTACGTCCGACCCCTCTGTTAGACGGTTGGTGTGAGCAAACCGGCGCAGGCGAGGAGCAAGAAAGGCCGGGCGGACGCGAGGAGCATAAAGAATCGGGCAGAGCACGAACCCATCGCCCGGGTGCTGCCCATGCTCACGGTGCCGCACCTCGATCGAGATTTCGACTATCTGGTCGCAGCCGAGCAATCGGATGACGCACAACCCGGCGTGCGGGTCCGCGTGCGCTTCCACGGCCGCCTGGTCGATGCGTTCATTCTCGAACGGCGTTCGGAGACAGACCATGTCGGAAAGCTGGGCTGGCTGGATCGGGTGGTCTCCGCCGAGCGCGTGCTGACCCCCGATGTGCGTAGGTTGGTCGACGCCGTCGCGGCGCGCTATGCGGGCACCCGCGCCGACGTGCTGCGCCTGGCGATCCCGCCGCGGCACGCCAATGTGGAAAAGGAGGCGCCACCCGAATCCCCGCCGGTCACCATCGAGCCCGTCGACACGGCCGCATGGGCCGAATACGGCACGGGCGAACAGTTTTTCGCCGCGCTCCGCGACGGGCGCGCCGCCAGGGCCGTCTGGCAGGCGTTGCCCGGCGAGCGGTGGGCCGACCGGCTGGCCGAGGTCGCCGCCGCGACCGTGGCAGCGGGCCGCGGCGTGCTCGCCATCGTGCCCGACCAACGCGACGTCGACGTGCTGCGCGACGCCTGCGCCAGGCTCGTCGACGACGACCGGGTGGTCGCGCTGTCTGCGGGACTCGGCCCCGCGCAGCGGTACCGGCGCTGGCTGTCGGTGCTACGCGGGTCGGCGCGGTTGGTGATCGGCACGCGCAGCGCTGTGTTCGCCCCGGTCGCCGATCTCGGGCTGGTGCTCATCTGGGATGACGGCGACGACACCCTCGCCGAACCGCGGGCACCCTATCCGCACGCCCGCGAGGTCGGCATGCTACGCGCACACCAATTACGTTGCGCCGCAATGATCGGCGGTTTTTCGCGCACCGCCGAGGCGCAGGCGATGGTGCGCAGCGGGTGGGCGCACGACCTGGTGGCGCCGCGGCCGGTGGTGCGGTCGAGGGCGCCGCGGGTGATCGCCCTCGAAGACAGCGGCTACGCCCAGGAACGCGACCCGGCCGCGCTCAGTGCCCGGCTGCCGTCGATGGCGCTGCAGGCGGCGCGCTCGGCGCTCCACGCCGGCCGCCCGGTCCTCGTGCAGGTACCCCGCCGGGGCTACGTGCCCGCGCTGGCCTGCGGCCGCTGCCGCACCGTGGCCCGTTGCAGGCACTGCACCGGCCCACTATCGCTGCCCGACCGGGACGCCAGCGGCGCGGTGTGCCGCTGGTGTGGTCGCGAGGAACCCGGGCTGCGCTGCAGCCGATGCGGCTCCGACAGCGTCCGCGCCGTTGTCGTCGGAGCCCGCCGCACCGCTGAGGAACTGGGGCGGGCATTCCCCGGCGTCACCGTCGTCACCTCCGGGGGCGACAGCGTGGTTGCGGCCGTATCCGGCGATCCGGCGCTTGTCATCGCCACACCGGGCGCCGAGCCGGTGGCCGACGGCGGCTACGGCGCCGCGCTGCTGCTCGACGTCTGGGCGCTGCTGGGCCGGCAGGATCTGCGCGCCGCAGAGGACACGCTGCGCCGCTGGATGGCGGCCGCCACGCTGGTCCGCAGCCGCGAGAACGGTGGGGTGGTCGCGGTGGTCGCCGAGTCGGCGGTGTCGACGGTGCAGGCCCTGATCCGCTGGGATCCGGTCGGGCACGCCGAGGCCGAACTCGACGCCCGCGACGACGTGGGCCTGCCGCCAGGGGCGCACATGGCGGCCGTCGACGGCGCACCGCACGCCGTGGCGGCCCTGCTGGAAATCGCCGAACTGCCCGACTCCGCGTTGCTTCTGGGCCCCGTGGATCTGCCGCCTGGGGCGCGGCGGCCGCCGGGCACACCCGCGGCGGGCCCCGTCACCCGGATGCTGGTCCGGGCGCCCCGCAGCGAAGGGCTGGCGCTGGCCGCGGCGCTGCGACGCGCCGCCGGGGTGCTCACTGCGCGCCACGATCAGCAACCGGTTCGCGTGCAAATGGACCCGCTGCACATAGGGTAGTGCGAGAATCCGGCAGCGGAGCGAATCGTGGAGGTGGCATGCGACGGATCATCGGCTGGTCGATTCCGTTGCTGCTCATCGTGTTTGGGCTTCTATGGCCGCTGCTGTTCACTGGCAGCGACGAAGTGTCACCTCCCGACGACCCCGTGGTGTTCAGCAATTTCAAGGCGGACTTCCGCATCGACGCCGACGGACGCCTGAACGCCGTGGAAACCATCACCGCCGAATTCCCCAGCGGACGCCACGGCCTGTTCCAATGGTGGGATACCGCCAACCCGAACCACCCGTATGTCCGGCAGGTGCCTGAGGTCACGTCGGTGACGGTCGACGGTGCACCCGCGCCGTACGTCATGGGATGGAGCCACGGGAAACGGTTCCGGATCGCCAAGATGGGCGATCCCGGTGACTACCTCAGCGTCGGCGTCCACGTGTTCGAGATCCGCTACACCGTGCCCGGTGTGCTCGATCCCGGGACCACCGGTAGCGACAGGCGATTCGCCAGCTCGGCAGGGGAGCGGAGCCCAGCGCAGTCGGTGTTCTTCTGGAACGTTGTCGGGGGCTCGTGGAACAACCGGATGCACCACGTCGATGTCTCGGTGACCTTGCCCGACAACGTGACCGGTGCTCAGTGTGCGCTCGGGTTCGGCGTCGGCGCGCCATGTAGCGACTTCGCGGTCACCGGAAAAACGGTGCGGCTGTCGGCCAACTACCTCGGTGCCCGGACGCCGGTGACGGTGCGCGCGGGTGTCGACGTGCCGACCCCGACGCGTGATGAACTGCTCTGGCCCTACACCTGGGACCGGATCTTCGGTACCTCGTTGAGCGACATGGCCGGGATCCTCGGCCTGACAGTGGCGTTCGGCCTCGGCGGCTTCCTCTGGTACCGCACCACGGTCGAGTCATCACCGGGATTTCCGCTGCAATACGCTCCGCCGTCGGGTCTCGGACCGGTGCAGACCGAGTACATCCGCACCGAGGCCGTACCGAAGGCCGCGCTCACCGCGACGCTGTTCTATCTCGCCGAGCGCCAGTTGATCAAGCTGACGCAGGTCAATGACCAGCACTGGCGGATCACCGGCCTCGCCGAGAAGGCCGACTGGGAACAGGTCGATCCGGTCAGCCGCAAGGTCGGGTCGGTGCTGAAGGTGGACCGGCCCAGCGAGTTCGACGCGAAGAAAACCGTCAAGTCTGGAGAGAAGCTCAACAAGGCCAAGGCCGATATTGCCAAGGCCGTCGAGGCGTGGGCGTTCGACGGTGGCCTGATGGTCAAGCGCAGAAGGGAGCTGTGGCTGCGAGCCGTCAACGTGATCGCGTTGCTCGTGGCGGCGTGCTGTTTTCTGCTGTGGTTCGGCATCCCGATCACCGCGTTCGGCCTGCCGTTCGCCGCATTCTTCTTGTTCACCGTGCGGTCGTGGCGCGCCGGCGTCGGAACCCGCCGCACCGCCGCGGGCCGCGAATTATGGTCACAGGCAGGCGGTTTCCATCGCATGCTGGTGACCGATTCGGCCGAGTCGCGGTTCGACTTCGCCGCGCGCAAGGATCTCTATACCGCCTACGTCCCCTTCGCCGTCGCGGCGGGGGCCGCCGCGCTCTGGGCCAAGAAGTACCAGACCGCCACGGGTACGCCCGCCCCCCAACCGGGTTGGTATGACCCATCGTCGTCCACATCGTCGAGCTCCGGTTTCAGCGGTGACGGTGGCGGTGGTGGCGGCGTGAACTTCGACAGTTTCGAGTCGGCCCTGACGTCATCGATCGGCGCCTACACCGCATCGCAGGCATCGTCGTCGTCCGGCGGCAGCAGCAGCAGCGGGGGTTTCAGCGGCGGTGGCGGTGGTGGCGACGGCGAAGGGGACGTAGGCGGTATAGAGATCCTTGCGCGCGGCGAAGTCGAAC
>NZ_LZMC01000020.1 GCF_001668615.1 Mycobacterium sp. 1274761.0 | reverse complement strand
GAGCGTGCGCAAGCTGCCGAAAACTCGCGGCGTGTCGTGTGCAAACACGCACGCTCGCGCAACAGGGTCACCCCGTCAGCTGAACGGGGGACGGCGGTCGAGGCGGCGCGAGCCGACGCCGGCACGGCGCCATAGCCGGGCGATCCAATCCGCGTCCTCGTCGGTGACGAGGTTGGCCATCACCCGCACGGCGATGTTCATCAAGGACGATGACCGCATGGCCAGCGGACCCGTCGACGGCAGGAAACGCGGCAGCGTCAGCAGCAGCGCCAGCCGGCGCGCGATGGAGAAGCCGCGCGCGTAGTGCTCCTGCAGAACCGCGGGCCATGCGCCTGTCAGATCGCCCTCATCGAGCATCGAACTGGCCAGCCGGCCGGTTTCCAGCCCGTAGTCGATGCCTTCACCGTTCAATGGGTTCACGCACGCGGCGGCGTCGGCGATCAACATCCAGTTCGGGCCGGCCACCCCCGACACCGCGCCGCCCATCGGCAGCAGCGCCGACAGGCCCAGCCGCGGCTCACCCTCGAACCCCCACTCGTCGCGTCGCAACGAGGCGTAGTACGACATCAGCGGCCGCAGCGCAGCGTCCGCGGGCCGCTTCGATGTGGCCAACGCCCCGACGCCGATGTTCACCTCGCCGTTGCCCAGCGGGAATATCCACCCGTAGCCGGGCAGCACCTCGTCGTCGGGCGACCGCAGTTCCAGGTGTGACGTGATCCACGGCTCATCGGCGCGCGGTGTCGCAATGTAGCCGCGGATCGCCACGCCGTACACCGTCTCCTTGTGCCACTCGCGCCCGAGCACACGGCCCAGCGTCGACCGTGCGCCGTCGGCGACAATCAGCCGCTCACACTCGACCGACACCCCGGAGTCCAACATTACCGAAGACACGCGGCCCGTCGAATCATGCTGCACTGCAACGGCTTTGGCGCCAAGCATCATCTTCGCGCCCTCGTCGACAGCGACCATCCGGATGCGGTCGTCCAGCTCGGTGCGCGGCACCGCGCTGCTGACAGCGGGAAACGACGGGCCCGGCCAGGCGATCTCGACGTCGGAGCCGAACCCCGACATCCGCAGCCCGTGGTGGGCGATCCGCCCGTCGAGCCACGAGCCGAGGCCGAGCAGCCGCATCTCGGCGATCGCGCGCGGGGTCAACCCGTCGCCGCACGCCTTGTCCCGCGGAAACTGGGCGGAGTCGATCACCAGCACATCGCGGCCGCCGCGGGCCGCCCACGCGGCGGCGGCCGAGCCCGCCGGTCCCGCGCCGACGACGACCACGTCAGCTCTGGTGTTCATGCTCCCCAGTATGTTGGCAGGGTGAGGACACCGGCGAGCGTGGTCGCGGGCGTGGATTTCGGAGACCCCGCTTTCGCGCAGAACGTTCGCGACGGGGTTGCCCGCATCGAGGAACTGATCGCCACGGAGCTGGGCAAGGCCGACGAGCTGATGGCAGAGGCCGTGCAGCACCTGTTCCAGGCCGGCGGCAAACGGTTCCGACCCCTGTTCACCGTGCTGTCGGCCCAGCTGGGACCCGACCCGGACAACTGGCAGGTCACCGTCGCAGGAGCGGTCATCGAGCTGGTGCACCTGGCCACGCTGTACCACGACGACGTGATGGATGAGGCGCAGGTGCGCCGCGGGGCGCCCAGCGCGAACGCCAGGTGGAGCAACAACATCGCAATCCTGGCCGGGGACTACCTGTTCGCGACGGCGTCGCGTCTGGTGTCCCGGCTCGGGCCCGACGCGGTGCGCGTCATCGCCGAGACGTTCGCCCAGCTTGTCACGGGCCAGATGCGCGAGACCCGTGGCGCCGCCGACCACGTCGACTCCGTCGATCACTACCTGAAGGTCGTTTACGAGAAGACCGCTTGCCTGATCGCGGCGTCCGGCCGCTTCGGCGGCACGTTCTCCGGCGCCAGCGAAGACCAGATCGAGCGGTTGAGCCGGCTCGGCGGAATCGTCGGCACGGTGTTCCAGATCTCCGACGACATCATCGACATCGACAGCGACCCCGACGAATCCGGCAAGGTGCCCGGCACCGACCTGCGCGAGGGCGTGCACACACTGCCTGTGCTCTACGCGCTGCGCGAATCCGGACCGGACGCCGACCGGCTCCGTGGCCTGCTGGCAGGGCCGATCGACGACGACGCCGATCTGGCCGAGGCGCTGAACCTGTTGCGCAGGTCACCGGGCATGGCGAAGGCCAAGGAGACGGTGGCCCGCTACGCCGAGCAGGCCCGCGACGAGCTGGCGAACCTCCCCGACGGCCCAGGCCGGCAGGCGATGGCGTCGCTGGTCGACTACACGGTCAACCGTCACGGCTAGGAACCTTCGCCGGGCTGCGAAGCGTTGGGATAGCGAAGACCCTTATCGCGCACGCGAGGAGCGAGAAATTTCGGGAGGACGCTGATGAGCTGGCATCCACATGCCAACACGGCCAAGACTTTCGTCCTGCTGGCGTTGTTCTCGGCGCTGATCGTCGCGGTCGGCGCGATGTTCGGCAGGAACATCATGTTTCTGGCCGTGCTGTTCGCGATCGGCATGAACGTCTACGTCTACTTCAACAGCGACAAGCTGGCGTTGCGGGCGATGCACGCCCAGCCGGTCACCGAGGTCCAGGCGCCGTTCATGTACAAGGTGGTCCGCGAGCTGGCCACCACCGCGCATCAGCCGATGCCGCGGCTCTACATCAGCGACACCGCCAACCCCAACGCGTTCGCCACCGGCCGCAACCCGCGCAACGCCGCGGTGTGCTGCACAACCGGCATCCTGCACATCCTCAACGAGCGCGAGCTGCGCGCGGTGCTCGGCCACGAACTGTCGCACGTCTACAACCGCGACATCCTGATCTCGTGTGTGGCGGGCGCGATGGCGTCGGTGATCACCGCGCTGGCCAACCTGGCGTTCTTCGCCAGCATGTTCGGCGGTAACCGTGAAGGCGGCGCCAATCCTTTTGGCATACTTCTTGTTTCGCTGCTCGGACCGATCGCCGCGACGCTCATCCGGCTGGCGGTGTCGCGGTCGCGGGAATACCAGGCCGACCAGTCCGGCGCCGAGCTGACCGGCGACCCACTGGCGCTGGCGTCCGCGCTGCGCAAGATCAGCGGCGGCGTGCAGCAAGCGCCGTTGCCGCCCGAGCCGCAACTGGCCGATCAGGCGCACCTGATGATCGCCAGCCCGTTCCGCGCCGGCGAGCGCGTGGGCAAGCTGTTCTCGACGCACCCACCGATCGAGGACCGGATCCGCCGGCTCGAGCAGATGGCAGGCCGCGGCCCGGGTCTCTACTGAGTTTGTGTGTGCGACTGCGCACGCCGAAGCCGGCCGGACGCTCTAGTCTGTGTCGATGCTGTGCAGAACGATCGTGGTGGGCGCGATGACAGCCGCCGTCATCGGCACGCCAGCCGTCGCCACCGCCGACCCGAATGAACCGCCGCCCTCGCCACCGCCGCCCAACGTCAACGCCTACGCACCGGTGAAGCCGTCGGATTTTGCGGTGCTGGACAACAGCGCGTACGCATTCAGCACCGCCGACGGGTTGACGTGCATGCTGCAGCGCTCCGGCGGCTATGGCTGCAGCGGCGTCATTCCGGGTGCGCCCGAGGGCGCCAACCTCGTCAGCGGCACGATCGGCGGCGTGCCGGGCTTCGCCAAGGCTGGCGGCAACCCGTTCGCCAATGCCGGTGCTGTCAAGCGACTTCCGCCGAACTCGCGGCTGAGCTTCCAGACGCTGAGCTGCGGCACCGACGGCACCGTCACGTCCTGCGTTGACAGCCGCAACCAAGCGGGCTTCGTCATCAGCCCCGCCGCCAGCTGGGTGGTGGGCGAGGTCAATCCGTTGGTCGACCGGCCCGAGGGAACCAACCCCTACTTCAACTAGAAGCCCGACCCGTGCACCTCGTGCCCGGGCTTTTCGGCGGCCAGGCCCCGGTAGGCCTGCTCGACGGTTGAGCCGTGGTTGACCACGCCGTCGACCTCGCGCGCAATCGGCATCGACAGCCCGTATTTCTCGGCGAATTCCATGACCACGCTGGCCGCCTTCACGCCCTCGGCGACCTGGTTCATCGACGCGATGATTTCGTCGATCGGCTTGCCCGCGCCCAGCTGTTCGCCGACGTGCCGGTTGCGGCTGCGCTGCGACGTGCACGTGACGATCAGATCTCCCATGCCGGCCAGGCCGGCGAACGTGTCGCGATGTCCGCCCATCGCCTCGCCGAGCTTCGACATCTCGCGCAGCGCGCGGGCGATCACCATCGCCCGGGTGTTCTCACCGATCCCCAGCGAATAGCCCATGCCCACCGCGATCGCGTACACGTTCTTCAATGCCCCCGCCATCTCGACGCCGACGACATCGTCGGTGGTGTAGGTGCGGAATCGCCTGGTGCGGAACAGGTTTGCGAGGTTGGCCGCCAAATGCTGATCCGGCATTGCGAGCACCGCGGCGGCGGCGTAACCCTCGGCGACCTCACGGGCGATGTTGGGCCCGGCGAGAATCCCCGCCGGGTGGCCGGGCAGCACCTCGTCGACGACCTGGCTCATCCGGTAGTTGGTGCCCTGCTCGAGGCCCTTCACCAGCGACACCACCGGCACCCACGGCCGCAGTTCCTTCGCCAGTTCCGTGAGCACGCCTCGGAATCCGTGCGACGGCACCCCCATCACGATGACGTCGGCACTGTCGGCCGCCTCGGAGAAATCCGTCGTGGCGCGCAATGAATGCGCCAACTCCACCTCGTCGCCGAGGTACTTGGTGTTGCGGTGGTTCTCGTTGATGTCCTTGGCCGTCTCCTCGGACCGCACCCACTGCAGCGTCGGCCCGCGTCGGGCACAGATGGACGCCACGGTGGTGCCCCAGGAGCCTCCACCGAGGACGACGACTTTGGGTTCGCGCTGAGCAGGTGCCATGGGCTTCAGGGTATTGCGCGCCACGGGGTTTCACCGGCAGTTTCCAAACTGCACAGCCCGGTTGTTGGAAGTTAGCCAGCGCCCGAAATTGGTGCAGTTGACCCCTCTGCGGCGCTGGTAGCGTCAGTTGCCAGCTGGCAGAAAGGCTCCCCGTGCCCGAACCGATCAAAGTCGACCCGACGGATTTGACCCACACGGCCGACCGGGTCCGCGACTACGCCGAGCAGCTGCGGGCCGGCCACGGATCGGCGCTGGCGGCGGCAGACGGCACGCAGCCCGGCCTCGTCGGTCGGTCCGCTCAGGCGATCGACGCCCGGGCGCAGCGGTGGCGTACCACCACAGCAGAACTGCATGGCCTGCTGACGTCTCAGGCCGACGCACTTGCCAGCGCGGCGGCCGCCTACGCGCGAACCGAAGACGACAACCGCGACGCGATCGAGTCGCTGGATCCCACCCGCCTGTAGGGCCGCCATGTCGTTGACGATCCAGGACGTCACCCGCTGGGATCCCGACGCGGTGCGGGCCGTAGGCGACGCCGCGCGTGCGCGTGCCAAGACGTCTCTCGACATCGCCGACAGCCTTCCGCGGTTCCCCGATTGGACCGGCCCGGGTTCCGAAGAGGCCAAGCGAGCGATCGAGAAGACCCGCCAGACGCTGATGCGAGACGCCGAGGCGGCGCAGGCGGCGGCGCGGTCGGCCGACGCCGCGGCGGTCAACGTCCAGATCGTCAAGGACAATCTGCAGCACGTGATGGCCATGGCGCGCGATTGCGGCATGGTCGTCGATCCGGTGGCCGGCACGGTGCGCCCGGCGTTCCCCGCCTCGCCGAACGACTGGCACAACGCGGAGGTGCTGCAGCAGGCACTGCATCGGGTTCTGGAGCAAGCCAACAGCGTCGACCAGCAACTCGCGGCGGCGATGGATCGGGCCGACGACGTCGTCGACGTGCCGCCGCAGGCGCGCCCGGTGCCGATGCCACCGCCGGACGCCGACGCCGAAGCCGTCGAACAGTGGTGGAAGTCGTTGAGCCAGAAGGACCGCGAGCGGTTGCTCGCGGAGCACCCGCCAGAGTTGGGCAATCTCAACGGTATTCCCGCCGCGGCCCGCGACACCATCAACCAACACGCGCTCGCCGACGACATCGGCCGGATCACAAGTGCCGCGACGCAGCACGGGGTGACGCCGGAGCAGGTGCTGGCGAACCCGGGCCTCTACGGCTTGTCGGCGACCGACGTCGCGCAGTACCAGAATGCGCTGAAGGTGCAGGAGGGTCTGAACCATCAGCGGGGCAACGATCCCGACCCCGCGCGTCAGCGCCCGGTGATGCTGTGGAAGTACGAGCCGCTTGCCGACAACGGGCAGGGCCGTGCGGCGATCGCGATCGGCAACCCGGACTACGCCGACAACACGACGGTGACCGTCCCGGGCACCGGCAGCAGTGTGAAGGGCGGGTGGCTGTCCGACGGCCACAACGACGCCAGGAATCTGTGGGATCAGGCGAATCAGGCCGACCCCACCCACTCGCATGCGGTGATCTCGTGGATGGGCTACGACGCACCCGACGGTTTCACCGATACCCGTGTCGCCAACCCGGACCTGGCGCGGTCGGGTGGTGACCTGCTGGCCGCTGACGTCAACGGGCTGTGGGTGACACACCAGGATCCCAGCCAGCATGTGACCGTGATCGGACACTCCTACGGGTCGACGACGGTTGCCGATGCGTTCGCCGCGTCCGGTATGCACGCCAACGACGCGGTGCTGTTGGGGTGTCCCGGAACGGATCTGGCGAAAAGCGCCGCCGACTTCCATCTCGACGGCGGCCAGGTGTACGTCGGGTCGGCCTCGACGGATCCGGTCAGCTTCATCGGCACCGCACCGGAGTACGTGCACGACTACCTCAACCGGAAGCTGGGCTATCCGGTGGGACTGGATGCGGGACTTGGAATCGATCCGGCGGGCGACCGGTTCGGCTCGATCCGCTTCGAGGCTGAGGTGGTTGGACGCGACGGCCTGGACCCGGGCGACCACTCGCACTACTACGATCTGGGCACCGAGTCGCTGGCCGGCATGACGCACATTGTCACCGGCGACGGCGGCGGCCTGGCCGAAGACGGTCTGCTGGCCCAGGGCCGGCGTCAGCCGCATGTCGACTTGCCGACCGAGATCGACCTGCCGTTCGGCGGGAGGGTCGATCTGCCGCCGGTAGGCTTCGACGTGCCGGGCTCGCCCGCGTACATCGATCCCGAAGCCGAACGTCCCCCGGAGTCAGTGACCAAAGACCATGCGTACTAGACGATTTCAGGCTGCAGCGGTGACCCTCGGACTCGCCGGCGTATTAGGAGGATGCACGATGTTTCCTCACCATGAGGACCCTTCGGCGACACGGCAGCCGCCCGCGCCCATCGAGACACTCTCCGACGAGGACACGATGAAGCAGGTCGTCGATCCGGCCAGGGCGATCGTGGAGACGGCGTCACTTCAGGACGTGAGCGGCGGGTTCGGCTTCG
This sequence comes from Mycobacterium sp. 1274761.0, assembly GCF_001668615.1. Lineage (GTDB taxonomy): Bacteria > Actinomycetota > Actinomycetes > Mycobacteriales > Mycobacteriaceae > Mycobacterium. The sequence goes on along the minus strand of NZ_LZMC01000020.1, from coordinate 77,671 downwards.
AGGCATGCAACGACCAGGGCGATCCACCCTTTCGCGGCAGGCTGGAAATGGGCTTCCGGATTCCCGACGACACCGAGCCCGAGAAGTACTTCAAACACATCGCCGACACGATGGTGAACCAGGGCGTCGGCTGGTATGACGGTCCACCGCCGGGAAAACGGTTGTTCGGCACCGTCATTCACACCGACACGGTCTTCGCCGTTATCGGGCAGAATCCCGTAGCGCGTGAGGACGGCTACGTGCATGTGCTAGGGGAGTGCCGCAACATGGCCGACCACAGCGGCGAGCCGAGCGTGAACGTCACCGACAAGCTGATCAAGCAGTGACCAAGGGCCGTAACGGTCAGCGGTAGTTGACGAACTGCAGCGCCACGTCGAGGTCGGCGCTCTTCAACATGGCGATGACGGCCTGAAGATCGTCGCGCTTCTTCGAGGTGACTCGGATCTCGTCGCCCTGAATTTGGGTCTTGACACCCTTGGGGCCCTCGTCGCGGATCAGCTTGGTGATCTTCTTCGCGTTCTCGCTGTCGATGCCCTGCTTGAGGCTCCCGGTGACCTTGTAGGTCTTGCCCGAGGCCTGGGGTTCACCCGCGTCGAAGGCTTTCATCGAGATATCGCGGCGGATGAGCTTTTCCTTGAACACGTCCACGGCGGCTTTGACCCGCTCCTCGGTGGACGAGGTGATCGTGATCGACTCCTCGCCCTGCCATTCGATACGGGTATCGGTGCCGCGGAAGTCGAAGCGCGTAGAAAGCTCCTTGGCGGCCTGGTTGAGGGCGTTGTCGACCTCCTGCCGGTCGACCTTGCTGACGACGTCGAAGCTTGAATCCGCCATTGAATCCCGTCCTCCTTCGGTATGGCTCCTACGTACTATCCCACTGCCTATTTCCGGAGCCCAACCCGACCAATGTGCGCAAAAGCGCGAGTAAAGCGCGCATAATCGTCGATCTCGGTGGCAGCGGCGGTCGGCCGTTTTCGTCCGCGGTACCTCCTCGTTGTACCCTTGCTACTCGCACTAGGCAGGTTGCCCGAGCGGCCAATGGGAGCGGACTGTAAATCCGTCGGCTTACGCCTACGCAGGTTCGAATCCTGCACCTGCCACCGAGGTCAGACGTGGTTTTCGCTGGTGCGTGACCTCCTTGTAGGAGACGACCGTCCGCAGTACGTGCAGCCGCTGTGTCGAACGCGATGGCCACGGCGTCGAGGTCGTCGGGGAACAGGTAACCGTACCGGTCGAGAGTCAGTACTGCCGTCTTGTGGCCGAGGCTCCCTCGCTGATCGCCAATGATGCACACGGGTGACGCAGATCGTGCATGCGAACCCCATGGCACCCATCGAGTGCTGCCGTCGCCTTCAGGAACCCATACCTTGCCTGGCCCATCGTCAGGTACCCGCCATCGCGTGACGACGAAAACACCAGCGCGCCGCGCTCACGGCCCTCGGTCTCGGTATTGAGCAGGCGGGCTAAAGAACTCCGGCACGGGCACAGTGCGGGAAGTATGGTTCTTCGTCGGCCCTTCGACGAGGCCCGTTTTGCGGACGTAGGTCGCCGATCGGCAACAGCGCGCGCCACCGGGAAGTCGTCCTCAATGTCTTTAGCCCCGTCACCGAACAGAACTACACGATGTCGTGCGCTGGCGGCCAAGTCGTTCAATGCACCGGTGGAAACCAGGCCGTCGTCTACATCTACTGACGGCGATGGATCAGCTAACCCAGACTCGGATACCGCCCCAGCAACTAACATGCGGCCGTGTCACTGCGGATCGGTGAAACCTTCGCCGGATACCGAATCCTGCGGTTGCTTGGCCCCGGCGGAATGGGCGAGGTGTTCCTCGTCCATCACCCTCGACTGCCCCGCCACGATGCCCTCAAGATTCTTCGCCCCGACATCTCCAGCGACACCTCGTTCCGGGAACGGTTTATCCGTGAAGCCGATCTGGCCGCAGTCCTACGGCACCCACATATCGTCGGGATTCATGATCGAGGTGAACACGACGGCCAGCTGTGGATCGCGATGGATTACATCGACGGCGTCGACACAGCCCGCCTGTTGGAGCAGAAGTATCCGGCGGGCATCCCCACCGACATAGTTATTCCTATCGTTACCGCTGTTGCCAGCGCGCTCGACTATGCGCACCGAAAGGGTCTGCTGCACCGAGACGTCAAGCCCGCCAACATCATTGCCGCCGATCTTGACGGCGATGATGGGTCGGTTTTCCTCGCCGACTTCGGAATCGCGCGACCGATCGACGATATCAGCGGCATCACGACCCCCAACATGACAGGCGGGACGGTGGCCTATGCGGCCCCTGAGCAGTTACTGGGCGAAGAGATGGACGGGCGTGTTGACCAATACGCCCTTGCTGCCACTGCTTTCCACATGCTGACCGGACAGCAACTGTTCCCACATTCGAACCCAGCAGTGGTAATCAGCTCGACCATCCCGCCTGGTCGACCGGGGATCGCATGCGCTGAAGGGGAAGTCGGCTCTGATACAAGTCTTCGGTCTTGACCTCAACAGCCATCTCCTGAATTAGATGGACTGCCAGATTTGGCGCTTGGAAGATCGTGTGAGTGATTGGATATTCCCGGACCACGGAGGGATGTTCGACAACAGGGGACATGAATGTCGGGAACAGTGCTCATCACAGGTGCGTCCGGCCTGGTCGGCTCGCCGACGGTCGCTCAATTCGCTGCCGCCGGTTGGCAGGTGGTGGCGGTGGCGCACCGGGCGACCATTGAGGAAGGAAGCTCACGGGTCACTGTCCGGCGCGCCGACCTGACAGACCGGGCCGTCGTTGACCGGTTGGTAGCCGATGTATCACCTGAGGTAATCGTCCACCTGGCGGCTGTCATTCCGCCACAGATTTACCGTGATCCGGCGGCAGGCCGCAGAGTCAATGTCGATGCAACGCGCGCGCTGTTGCGCGCCGCTGAATCTCTGCCGCGTTCCCCCCGGTTCGTCCACGCATCCAGCGGAAGTGTCTATGGCACACGCAATCCGTATCGCTACGCCGACCGGCTCACCGCAGAGACCCCGGTGCGGCCCTTCGAGATCTATGGTTCCCAAAAACTGGAGGCCGAAGAGCTGGTGCGGTCCTCGGGTTTGGAGTGGGTGGTGCTGCGTATCGGCGGCGTGATGTCCGCCGATCCAGCAGCGACGCCCTTCGACTCCGACACGTTGTACTTCGGTGGGTGCTTCGGCATCGACCAGCGGTGCCACACCGTCGATAATCGGGATGTCGCATCGGCTTTCGTCGCTGCGGCGACCGCCGATGTCATCGGCGAGATCCTGCTGATCGCCGGTGACGACACACATTTGCTCCGGCAGGGCGAACTTACGCAGTCCCTGGCCGCAGCCCGGGGCCTAGCCGGATATCCACTGGGCAGACCGGGTGACCCGAACAGCGATGACGGCTGGTATCCCTATGGCGACTGGATGGACGTCACACGTGCACAGCAAGCCTTGTCGTTTCAGCATCACTCGTGGCCCGAGATGCTCGCCGAGCTGCGCGCCAACGTCGGTTGGCGGGTGTACCCGACGCGGCTGCTCGCGCCGCTGGCACGAATGGCCCTGAAGCGACAGGCGGTGTACCGCAACACGCCTGGCGGTTACACCGATGTGTGGACGGCGGTCCGGACCAGGTTCGGCGAACCGATATCAGAGCCAGGCAGGCATCCCACATAGCGATCAGCTAGGAGGCGATCCCATGACGGGCCGGATTAGGCCTGCATCTACTAAGCACCGGCGAAGAGTCCGCCCGTGCCAGCGCGATTGATCCCGGCAGCTACACGTGGAATCCCGCATTCAACCCGAACATGACCGGGGGCAGCGAAGGCGGTGGGCTCTACTTCAACGGAACCAATGTGCAGAAGGCATACGACAATCATGCTGTCCCGCTCTACTCACCCACGAAGTGGGAAGGGGGCAGCTCAGTCAGTGACCTTGATGACAACGTCTTCACCGGCGCCAACAAGAAGTTGATGGTTTCGGCTGACGGCAAGGGACTGGGCCTGCGGACCCTGAGCCCCTTGGAGATCGCGATCCTCAAGGACCTGGGCTACACCATGGCCGAGCAGACACCGCAGAACGCACAGACCCCCAAGAGGTACAAGACGTCGCATAGCAACCGTCAACCCGCAGCCGGCCCGAAAGCTTTACTCGGCCCAATCTGCGACTCCGGTGACGATGGCCGCCGGCGGCGGTGCTTCGTCAGCGGATGTCCACAGCCGTAGGACCGTCACCGCCGCGCCTTTTAACGCGTGCAGATAGTCGTCAAGTTGCTGCCCGGAAAGCGCTGTCAGCCGCTTGGCGATGTCGGGGGCGAGGGCCACAATGTGCGACGCGAGTCCCCCGACGTGCCCGCCGGGAGGGTTCTCGAGAATGCGCAGAATGCGCTCGACGCCGGCGCGAGTCAGGCCGGGATAAAGGTGAGGCAGATCCTGCAGCACCATGTCTTTTGCGTTCATCGCGCCGCTGTGTGGATTGTCTAGTCGCCTTTGATGGCGTCTTTGACCTTTTCGCCGGCGTCCTTCAGGCTCGACTTCGCCTGGTCGAACTTGCCCTCGTTTTCGGTGTCCTTATTGCCCGTCACCTTCCCGAGGCCCTCTTTCGCCTTACCACCGAGGTCATCGATTTTGTTGCTGGCTTTGTCGTCGGCGCCCATGATGTGCCCCTTCGCTTCGTACAGGTTGTCGCCCGGAGTTGGGTGCGCAGTGAATACCTCGGGGACGGAATTTCGAAACGCAATGCAACTGGCTGGCGTATGGGGTGCATGCAGAATCATTAGGAGACCGACGGTCCATTCGCGAACGTCACGGAGGCCGGTGACATGCCTGAAGTCGAGTCCGCACGCTCGAGCATCGCCGTACTGACCAGCGGCGGCGACGCATCCGGCATGAACGCAGCCGTTCGCGCAGTCATCCTCACCGCCGCACACCACGGCATCGACGTCTATGCAATCCACGACGGATACCACGGCCTGGTCACCGGCGGTGACCTCATCCGGCGCATGCAACCAAGCGAGGCCGATGGGATCTTGCACAAGGGCGGTACCGCCATCGGCACCGCCCGGTCGAAGGAGTTCCGAACTCGCGAGGGCCGCCGAACGGCCGCCCGTAACCTGGTCGAGCACGGCATCGACGCCTTGGTGGTCATCGGCGGCGACGGCAGTCTCGCCGGAGCCAATCTCTTTCGTCAGGAGTGGGCCGGTCTGCTCGCCGAACTCGTTGAGGCCGGGGCGATTTCGTCGGGCGTCGCCGACGCACACCCGTTCCTTCGTCTTGTCGGTCTGGTCGGATCGATCGACAACGACATGTCCGGCACCGACATGACGATCGGCGCAGATACGGCGTTGCACCGGATCGTGGAGGCATTGGACGCGCTGCACAGCACCGCGGCCAGCCACCAACGCACATTCGTGGTGGAAGTGATGGGGCGCAACTGTGGCTACCTCGCCCTCATGTCGTCGCTGGCCACCGCGGCAAGCTGGGTCCTGATCCCCGAGCAGCCGCCGGCCGCCGACTGGCGGCAGCAGATGTGCGCGGACATCAAGGCGGATCGCGACATCGGCCGTAGACACAGCGTGGTCGTCCTCGCCGAGGGGGCCCACGATCGCGACGGCAATCGGATCACCGCTGAAGAGGTCAGGACACTGCTCGAGGACGAACTCGGTGAGGACACCCGGATCACCGTTCTGGGTCACGTGCAACGCGGCGGTGCGCCAAGCGCTTTCGATCGCTACCTAGCCACGCTGACGGGTCATCTCGCTGTCGAACGACTACTCGCCGACGAACCGCACGCGACCCCCCAAATGATCGGACTGCGGGAAAACCGGGTGGTCACCGCGCCGCTGATGGAATGCGTGGCACAAACGCAGGAACTCGGCGACCGCATCAAATCACGTGATTACCACGGCGCCATGGACCTGCGCGGCGGCGGCTTCCGGCAGACGTACGAGACCCTGCAGACCATCCACCAGGCTGCCCCGCGGCCCACATCGGCAGACCGACGATTCCGGGTCGCGATTGTGCATGGCGGCGGGCCGGCACCCGGGATGAACACCGCGGTGCGCGCCGCAGTGCGCCTTGGTCTCGACCGCGGCCACGCCGTGCTGGCGGTCAGGAACGGTTTTCGCGGACTGCGCGACGGCGACATTTATGAGATGGGCTGGATGGATGTCAGTGGATGGGTGTCCGAGGGAGGCGCCGAGATCGGCACCAACCGCTATGTGCCCGGGCCTGGTGACATCACCGAGATCGCCGAGCAGGTGGCTGCTCACAGGATCGACGGGCTGTTGATGGCCGGTGGCTGGGCCGGTTACCGGTCCGCTCATGAGCTGCACCGGCATCGCGAGATTTACGCCGCGCTCGACATCCCGATCGTGTGCCTGCCGATGACCATCAACAACGACGTCCCGGCAACCGAATTGTGTATTGGCAGCGACACGGCGCTCAACAGCATCGTCACCGACGTCGATAAGATCCGGCGGTCGGCGGTCGCCACGCGGCGAGTCTTCGTCATCGAAGTGATGGGACATGACTGTGGCTATCTGGCGCTGCTCAGCGGGCTGGCCACGGGAGCCGAGCGAATCTACTTGCCCGAGGAAGGCATCACGCTCGACGGTCTCACCGGCGACGTGCATGCCCTCACCGAGAAATTCCGGGCCGGAAAACGCGTCGGCCTGATCATCCGCAGCGAAGGATCCGATCGCGTCTACACCACGGAGTTCATCACCTCGCTGTTCGAGAAAGAAGGTGGCGAACTGTTTGACGCCCGAGCGGAGATCCTCGGGCATGTCCAGGAGGGCGGCGTTCCCTCACCGTTTGACCGCGTGCAGGCGACCACTCTGACCGCGCGCTGCATCGAGTTCCTCTCCGAGCAGCTGGAATCGGGCGGCCGAGCAGGCGCCATGATCGGATACCAATTCGGCGAAATTCGGTTCACCGACCTCACGCACTATCCGGCGCTCATCGAACGAAACCTTCAGCGACCATTGGATCAGCGCTGGCTGGACAACCGCGACCTCGCCGTCGTGATGCGCGGCTGACAATCCCTCGCGCGGCGCACAATATTTGTAATTGCGCACGGTCGCGCGGGCCTGCACTATCCGAGTATGGCGGATACCACCGCCCCGGCAGAAGTGACATTGGACAGCGCACTGGCGCATTCCCGCAGTGGCGCCGAAGTTCTTGCAGTGTTGGGCAGTTCGGCAGACGGCCTGGACAGTGCCACCGCACGTGAGCGGTTGGCCGCTCATGGGCCGAACAAACTCCCCGAGAAGAAGCCCCCGCCGGCTGTTCTGCGGTTCTTAACGCACTTCAACAACGTCTTGATCTACATCCTGATCGCCGCCGGCGTGCTCAAAGCCATCCTCAACGAGTGGGTGGACTGCGTGGTGATCCTTTCTGTCGCCGTCGTCAACGCTGCTGTGGGCTTCCTTCAGGAAGGTCGAGCTCAACGGGCCCTCGACAGCATCCGGGCGATGTTGTCGGTCACCGCACAGGTCCGTCGCGACGGTGAGTGGCAGAAGGTGGATGCACAGACGTTAGTGCCCGGCGACGTCGTGCGCATCGCATCAGGCGACCGGATCCCGGCCGACATGCGTCTGCTGGACGTTGCGAATCTGCGCGTCGAGGAATCGGCGCTCACCGGCGAATCCGTTTCCGCCAAGAAGGACGTCGCACAGGTCGGCGTGGACGCCGGTTTGGGCGACCGCATGTCCATGGTGTACTCGGGCACGATCGTCGCGGCCGGCGCAGGTACCGGCGTGGTGACCGCCACCGGGACCGCAACGGAGATCGGCCGCATTCAATCGCTCATCGCCGACGTCGAAACCATCGACACGCCACTGACCCGCAAACTGGCTCGGTTCGGGCGTCAACTGTCTTTAGGCATCTTGGGGATGGCCGCGTTGATGCTGATCGTCGGCAGACTGATCCACCAGTTCTCGGTAAGTGAATTAATCACCGCGGCAATAGGTTTCGCGGTGGCAGCTATTCCGGAAGGACTGCCGGCGGTCGTCACGATCACCCTCGCCCTGGGTGTGCAGCAGATGGCCCGTCGAAAAGCAATCACCCGTAAGCTGCCCGCCGTCGAGGCGCTCGGCGCGGTCAACGTCATCTGCTCGGACAAGACCGGCACGCTCACCCAGAACGAGATGACCGCTCGTACCGTCGTCACCGCACGTCACCGGTTCGACATCGCCGGCACCGGATACCGGCCCGAGGGCGGCGTCGAACTCGACGGCACCGTGATCGTGCCTGCCGACCATCCCGACCTGTCAGCGGTGTTGACCACGATGTCGGTCTGCAACGACGCGCGGCTGAACGAGGTCGACGGACAATGGCGGGTGGTGGGCGAGCCGACCGAGGGTGCGTTGCGAACGTTGGCGCAAAAAGCCGGCATCAACGACGCGCAGTGGCCTCGTCTCGGTGTGGTGCCGTTCGAGTCGGCCAACAAGTTCATGGTGACCCTCAACGCCACCCCCGGCGGCGAACACTATTTGTACGTAAAAGGTGCACCCGATCGACTACTCGACCGGTCCACCACGCAGGCTGGCGGAGCATCTACGGAGCCCCTCGATCGCACGCTGTGGGAATCGCGCATCGACGAACTCAGCGACAAGGGGCTGCGCGTGCTGGCCGCGGCCCGGCGACCCGTGGGCGGATCCGACGCCGTGGACATCAGCGACGTCGACGGCGGACTGGAGTTTCTTGGCCTCGTCGGAATAGTCGACCCGCCAAGGCCCGAAGCCATCACAGCCATCGAGACCTGTCACGCCGCAGGCATCCGGGTCACCATGATCACCGGTGACCATGTCGGTACCGCCCGGGCTATCGCACGGGAGATGGGCATCATCAGCGCGGGCGGGCAGCCACAGGTCCTCACCGGCACCGACTTGGAGGCGATGAGCCAGACGCGGTTGCGTCAGGTGGCCGACGGAGTCGATGTCTACGCACGCACCAGCCCGGAGCATAAGCTGCGCATCGTCAGCGCCCTGCAGGCCCAGAACAAGGTGGTCGCGATGACAGGCGACGGCGTAAATGACGCACCGGCGCTGACCCGCGCCGACATCGGGGTTGCGATGGGCATCAAGGGTACCGAGGCCACCAAGGAGGCCGCCGGCATCGTGCTGGCCGACGACAACTTCGCGACCATCGAGCGGGCGATCGAAGAGGGCAGGCGAATCTACGACAACATTCGCAAATCCGTTTTGTTCATGCTGCCAACCAACGGTGCGCAATCACTGATCATCCTCGTGGCGGTCCTGGCCGGATTCGCGCTGCCTTTGCAGCCCGTGCAAATCCTGTGGGTCAACATGATCACGTCGGTCACACTGTCGCTCGCCTTGGTCTTCGAGAAAGCCGAAGACGGCCTCATGCAGCGCCCGCCGCGTAAGCCGAGTCAGGCGTTGGTGAACCGAGCCGACCTGGCCATGATCGCGTTGGTGTCGGTACTCGTCGCGGGCGCCACGCTCGCCGAGTTCTTTGTCGCGCGTGCAGGCGGGTATCCGCTGGCGGTCGCCCAGACCGCCGCAGTGAACATGTTGGCCCTCGGTCAGCTGGCCTATTTGCTGAACTGTCGGTTCGTCACCTCGTCGAGCCTGCGACCCCAAGTGTTTCGAGGCAACCCGTGGGTGTGGCGGATGGCCGGTGCCATGGTCATCCTGCAACTCTTGTTCACCTACGCACCGTTCATGCACACCTGGTTCCATTCGGCGCCAATCACATTCCGCGGATGGTCTGTCGCCATCGCATTGTCGATCGTGATTTTCCTCATCATCGAGACCGCCAAATGGGTGGGACGCCGATTCATGTCATCGGCGATGTGGTAGCCGGAAGGGGGGAGACATGCCAGACCGCGACCTATCGGTGGACTTTTATCGGGTTTCAGCGATAGGCCTTGTCGTAGTGGGACATTGGCTGGCGGCATCGGCTACCTACCGAGACGGCGAATTCGACATGCAGAACGTGCTGCAGGAGATGCCGTGGACTCAGTGGCTGACGCTGGCGTTTCAAGTCATTCCGGCGTTCTTCCTGATGGCCGGATACGCAAGCTCGGTTTCCTGGACGCGGCTGCGAGAGAGCGACTCAGAATCGCCACAGCACTGGCTCCGCTTCCGGTTATCGCGGACGCTGGGACCGACAGCGGCCTACGTGGCGACGATGCTGGCCGTGATTCTTTTGCTGCTCCTTGTTGGCGTTGACGGTTCGATGTTGAACTTCGGCGGTTGGGCGGTCGCCTACCACCTGTGGTTCCTGGTCACCTTCGTGCTATTGGTCTTGGCGACGCCGGTGGCGGTCGCCGCGGACAGACGGTGGGGGCTCGCCGTGCCGGCGGCACTGGTGATCGCGGTGGCAATCGTCGACGTCGCCTACATCGGCTTCGATGTGCCATACGTCGGCTACCTCAACTACGTGCTGGGGTGGGCGGTGAGTTATCAGCTTGGAATCGCCTGGCGCAGCCGCAGATTGACCGGCTATGGCCCAATGCTGCTGGCGGTGGTCTCAACCCTTGTGCTGGCGGCGCTGCTTATTTGGGGGCCGTACCCGGTCAGCATGATCGGAGTGCCGGGCGACGAAATTCAGAACACCGGTCCGCCGACGCTTGCGTTGGTCGCGTACGCCGCGGCCCAATCCGGGCTGCTCATGGCAGTGGCGCCGGCGGTCAATCGTGGGCTCAACGCCATACGTGCACAGCGCTGGCTGGCCGGGGCCAACAGCGTCGTGATGGGGCTGTACTTGTGGCATATGGTGCCGGTCGTTGTCGTGGCACTGGCCGGCTATCCAACCGGGCTGTTGCCCCAACCACCGATGGGCTCGGGCAACTGGTGGCTTGCTCGCCTTCTCTGGGTCGCGGTGCTGGGCGTCGTGATGGCGGGGTTGATCGCTTTCCTGTCGTGGCGGAGAGCATGGTTCGCCGCGTCGCTGCCCTCGCTCACGGTGCCGCTCCCCGGCCGTTGGGGTTTCGCGACGCTGATCGTCGGGGCGGTGGTCACGGCGGTCGCCACGTTGATGTTCACCGTCCGCGGCTTTGCACCCGACGGGCATTTCCCGTTGTTCGCCACGCTGCTGTTCGCCGCGGGCGCCGGGTTGGTTGCCCTCACACCTCGCGATGCTCTCGTCTGAGCCCGAAAGTCAGCCTGCTGCCCACTCTTTCGCCCGTTCGAGTTCATCGAGGCCGAACACCGCTACCTCACCCGGAATCATCCAGGCGAAGGCGCGAATAACGGGGGCGACCCAGCCGCGGCCGAAACCCTCGTACTCCGTCGCGATGGCCTCGACGATCCTGACCTCGCCGTCGCCAGTCCTTCCTCGATGACGGGCATGAACTCGCGAAGGACGATCATCCGGTTCTTCTTTCTTTGCGGTGCCGCCATCGCAGGCCGACGGCCCGACCCCCGAACAGCACGGCGAGGATGCCGGCGAGCACCAAACCGGGACCCACGATCCAGACCGGCCGGGTCAACCACCACGTCGCGGTCGGCGAACTGAACAACGTGAATCCTGCTCGTTCGTAGAGCCATAGGAACACCACGAGCGCGGTCATGTGCCACGTGAACACGGGCATGGTCACGCCGTTGGCAGCCACCACGGCTCGCCATGGTCGGCGACGCTGTAGCCAGGCGTTGAGCCGCGGACGGATGAGCATTACCAGCCCGAGCTGGAAGGTGGCCAACGCTGCGATCGGCGCGGTGGTCGGGAACATGTTGCTGGTGTCCTCGCCCTGGACGGCGACCATCGACCGCGAATAGGGCCCGAAAGTGGTGAGGAGGACCAGCCCGATGAACCCCGCCCCGGCCACTGCGGCGGCCACCGGCCGGCCGCCCTTCGCCAGCGTGCCGTCCCGCCAGAAGTAGCCGAGCTGGTGGCAGAACAGCCACACGCACGCCGAGCCGACCAGCCCCGGTACGGGCCAGCCCCATCTCAAGCCGAGCCGGAGCACGTCCGCAGTGAGGATCGCCACGGCAAGGAGGACCAGTATCCGCCAGCCCCACGCTCGGTGAAGGCGAGCCGTGAGCGGCACGGCGCCGACGACTCCGGCGTAGACGCCGATGAACCACAGGGGGACGAACACGACAATTCCCCAGTCGAGCACGCTCCGCCGACCCGTGGCCTGTACCACCACATCGAAGACCAGCCAGACCGCGAGAAAGGGAACAAGTGGCGTCAGCAGGCGTCGCATCCGCGCCCCGAGGAAGCTGGCCGCACCAGCTCCGTTACGCCTGACCGCCTCCCAGCCGGCGAGGTTGGCGTAGCCGCCGACGAAGAAGAAGACGGGCATCACCTGCAGCACCCACGTCAACGCCCATTTGCCCGGCACGTAGCCGATGGGATTAGGCATGACGAGCGCGTGGCCGGCGTCCCAATGCGTGATCGACAGGGTCCAATGCCATAGCACGACCACGCAGATGCTCGCCGTGCGCAGGAAGTCGACGACCCGATCGCGCGTCGCGGGCGTGGCGTCGATCAGCGCGTCGAGATCGCGGAGACCGCTACGTCGTTTGTCGATCCTCGCCTCCATTCACGCGCGAAGTAATCACAGACCGAGCGACCCTTGGGCCTGCTTCAGGGTCGTCGCCGACGCCTGCAGGCCCAACAGTTCGGACACCGACAGCGGCACCTCGAGCACCTGTCCGGCACCGGTGGCCGACACCACCGTCGGCAATGACAGGCACACATCGTTGATCTCGTACGTCCCGTTCTGCACCGCGGACACCGGCAGCACTCGGTGCTGGTCGCCCAAGATCGCCTCGATGATCCGTGCTGTCGACAACCCGATGGCGAGGTTGGTTGCGCCCTTGCCGGCGATCACCTCGTAGGCGGCGTTGACGACATCTGCAGAGATCTGGGCGCGCGTAGCTTCGTCGAACACCGCGGCACCGTCGATGCGAAACTGTTCGGCCGGCACTCCACCGATCGACACACTCGACCACAGTGAGATCTGCGAGTCGCCATGCTCGCCGACGATGAAACCGTGCACGTTGGCGACGGCCAGATCGGCGCGCTCAGCGATGAGGTAACGAAACCTGCTGGAGTCCAACACCGTTCCTGACCCGAAAATCCGTGTCGGCTCGCGATCCACCGAACGAACGGCCGCATACGTGACGACGTCGACCGGGTTGGTGACGAACACGATGATCGCATCAGGTGACTGCTCGACCAGCTGTGGCGTTAGCGACTGGGCCATTGCCACATTGCTGGTCGCCAGATCCAATCGGGTCTGGCCTTCGTGCTGTTTGGCACCGGCAGTGACGATGACGATCCGCGAGCCGGCGGTGACTCCGATGTCGTCGGAGCCCGAGATCGGACAGTGGGGAACGAATTGGCTGCCGTGATTGAGGTCGAGCAGCTCGGCGCGGACCTTCTTGCCATTGGTGTCATACAGCGCGAGCGCTCCGGCAGACCCTCGGATCAGGCAGGCATAGGCGATGGCGGTGCCCACGCTGCCGATACCGACGATGCTGACCTTGTTCGACGATTCCTTTGATGACACGGGCATTACTCCATAGTCGACCTCGCGGCGCCACATGGCATGGATCACCGGAAAATCGTCGAACCGCCGAAATCGATCCGCGACACCGGTCGTCCTACCGAAGCGGCCAGAAGAACGGAATCACCAGCATCGCAACGGCGAACCACGCCGCCATCATGACAATGCCGAGGCGCCAATAGTCACCGAAGCGGTAGCCGCCGGGGTTGAGCATGATCATGTTGGCTGGTGTGGCAATAGGGGTCAGCAATGATGCTGCCCCCGCCAACGCCACGAGCATCAGCACCGCCTGCACCGAGATGCCACTGTCGGTGGCAGCCGTCACCGCGATCGGGATCACCACCAACACGGTGGCGACGTTCGAGATGAACTGACCGAGTATCGCGGTCAGCGTGAACAGCGCAATGAGGAGCAGATACGGGCTGCGGTCCCGGACCAGATCAACGATCGGTGCGGCGATCTCGTCGGCGGCACCGCTGGTCTGGATCGCCGTGGACAACGGGATCAGCGCACCGATGAGGATGATCGTCTGCCAGGGGATCGCTCGATAAGCCTGCTCCGGCCGCACCACCCGCAGCATCACCATCGCCAGTGCGGCCAGAAGGCCGGCCACCGCCGGCGTCACGACCCCGACGGCGAGCAAACCGATCAATGCCGCGAGCACAGACAGCGCGCGGGGCGCCGAGCGGCTGAGTTGAACCGCCTGGCGCCGGACGGCTTCTGTCGAATCGACAACGAGCATGCCGGAAGCCACCAATTTGTCGATCGCGGACCACGGTCCACGGACGAGCATGGTGTCGCCCTGCGTGCACTCGACGACACGCGCACCCACGTCGGCGTTCATTCGGTGCACCGACAGAACAGTGACGCCGTCGACGGCAAGGCCGGGAAACACCCTCTCTCCCAACCACTCCGATCTCGGCGGAATCATCAACTCGGCGAGTCCGGCGTCACCGCTCACCAGGTTGTCGTGGGACCGGGTGGCCACGCCATCGACCGTGCACCCAGCACGGTCGGCGAACGCGGCGACAAGGGCGTCGTCGCCCTCGATGACGAGCACGTCTCCGGGTTCGAGCCGATGACGGTCGTCGGCGATCTGGCCCGTGCGTGTTTGGGTGGCCACCAGGGTCAGCTTGTCGCCTTGGCTGTGCCAGCGGACCAACTCGCGCGCGGTCACCTTGGCCGCCTCCGACCGCTCGCCAACCGTCAGTCGGAAGAGGCTGCGGTCCAGCCCCCAATGCTCGATGATGCGCGGCAGGTAATCACTGAAGTCGGTCGAAAGGGTGCTCGACGTCCGTTCGGGCAGAAGCCGGCGCCCGAAAATCACAGCCACCGCTATCGTCACCAGCACCAGTGGTACACCGACGAGAGCGAACTCGAAATAGTTGAACCCGGGCCCACCACTGTCGCGTGAGGCGTCGTAGACGATGACATTGACGGGGCTGCCGCCGAGGGTGAGCAGCGCTCCCGCGCTGCAGCCGAAAGCCAACGGAATCAAGACCTTTGACGGCATCACGTGGGCGCGTCGGGCCACCGTCACCGTTACCGGAACCAGCGCCGCGGCCGCACCGTTGACCGTGATCACCGCGCTGATCACTGCGCCGAGTGCCAACACGGTGACAATCAACCGGGTGTAGGTCCGTCCTGCCAATCGGGCCAGCGTCGCGCTGATCCAGGCGGTGACCCCCGAGGCCTCCAGGCCCTCGCTGACGACGAAAAGCGACGCGATGAACACAATCACCGCGTCGCCGAACCCGCTGAAGAGTGTCCTCGCATCGACCAGGCCAGTGAAATACAGGATCAACGCGACACCGATCGCGACCACCTCGACCGGAAGTCTGTTCCAGATGAACAACACGACGGCGACGCCGACGATCACCAGGCTCAGTGTGGCATCGGACATGTGATCGGTTCACCTGTGCTGAACACGGGCGTTGACCAGTGCCGAGGTAAGTTGCCCGCAGAACGATCGGGCGGC
This sequence comes from Mycobacterium sp. 1274761.0, assembly GCF_001668615.1. Taxonomy (GTDB): domain Bacteria; phylum Actinomycetota; class Actinomycetes; order Mycobacteriales; family Mycobacteriaceae; genus Mycobacterium. Next base: position 62,199 of record NZ_LZMC01000020.1, on the reverse strand, counting down.
GACAGTGTTTCTGGCAGAACCGGCCGGATACCGTCTTGGTTCCGGCCCTCGGCGATCCTGGGGGCGTTCAGTTCGGCGTGATGCACGATGATGTCGATTATTGCGGCGATGACCCCGACCCGCCCGCGAATTCACGAACGGGCGTCACGGCACAGCGAGCCGACTTCAAACAGGCCATTTGATCGCCGGCGTTTGGCGATAATGGCGCCATGGCAGCCCGTCCGAAGTTTCAGATCGACCCTTGGGAACTACGGTGGAGCCGCTTCGATCTTGACGCGCTGGCTGACGTCGAATCGATCTTCGCCTTGTCCAACGGCCACATCGGCTTACGCGGAAACCTTGACGAGGGTGAGCCGGTGGGTACGCCCGGCACGTACCTGAACGGGTTGTACGAGCATCACGAATTGCCCTATGCCGAAGGTGGATATGGCTATCCCGAGGATGGACAGACCATCGTCAATGTGACCGACGGAAAGATCATCCAACTGTTCGTTCAGGATGCGCCGATGGACATGCGCTACGGCAGCGTGATCGAACACGAACACATCCTGGATTTCCGCACCGGAACGCTGCGCCGGAATACGGTTTGGGCGTCGCAGACGGGGCGGTGCGTGCGGATCAGATCGGAGCGCCTAGTCTCGTTCACCCAGCGCGCCGTGGCTGCGATCCGCTACGAAGTCGAGCCGCTGGATTCCCGGTTGGAGCTGGTGATCCAATCCGATCTGCTGGCGAACGAGGAGGTGGTCATCAATAGCAACGATCCGCGTCTGGCCGCCGCGTTGGATCGTCCGCTGGTCGCGGAATTTGCTGCGGCAAAGGACAACTCAGCAGTGTTGGTTCATCACACCAGGCAGTCGGGACTGCGTGTCGCTGCCGGAATGGATCACCAGATCGAGGATGGGTTGGGCAATGTGTGTGACGTGCACGCCGAGGAAGACCTGGCGCGCCTGACTGTTGCGGTCGACCTCGCCAAGGGCGAAACACTGCGGCTGACAAAATTCATTGCCTACGGATGGTCGAGCAGGCGCTCGACGCCGGCTTTGCGGGCGCAGGTGGATGCTGCGCTAGCGCAGGCCAAACAGACGGGTTGGGTCGGTCTGCTGTCAGGCCAGCGTTACTACCTTGACGAGTTCTGGTCCCACGCCGATATCGAGATCGAAGGCGATCCAGAACTTCAGCAGGCGATCCGATTCGCGCTATTCCAAGTTCTTCAGGCCGGCGCTCGCGGCGAGAACCGACCCATATCAGCCAAGGGCCTGACTGGGACGGGCTACGGCGGCCACGCATTCTGGGATACCGAGATCTTCGTGCTGCCCGTGCTGACCCATACGATGCCGGACGCGGCAGCGGCCGCACTGCGCTGGCGACATTCCACCCTGGAGAAGGCCAAACGACGCGCTCGTGAACTCGCTCATAGCGGAGCAATGTTTGCCTGGCGGACGATCAACGGTGACGAATGTTCCGGTTACTGGCCGGCTGGGACGGCAGCAGTCCATGTGACGGCCGACATCGCTTATGCCACAGCGCAATACATCGCGGCGACCCGCGACGAACAATTCGAAAACGAGTACGGCGTTGAACTGTTGGTCGAAACGGCGCGGTTGTGGATGAGCGTCGGCCATCACGATTCTACTGGACAATTCCGCATCGACGGCGTCACCGGCCCCGACGAATACACCGCGCTGGTGGACAATAACCTGTTCACCAACTTGATGGCGCAGCACAATTTGACCGAAGCCGCCGACGCATGTGAACGTCGTCCGGAGGTCGCCAGTCGCCTTGGCGTGAGTGCCGAAGAAACCGCGGGATGGCGTGGTGCCGCTTCGCACATGGTGGTGCCCTATAGCGACGACTTGAAAGTGCATGAGCAGTCGGAAAGCTTCACCCGGCTAGCTCACTGGAACTATGCGGCGACGCCACCCACCGCTTATCCTCTCCTGCTGCATTACCCGTATTTCGAGCTCTATCGCACCCAAGTGGTCAAGCAGGCCGACCTCACCCTGGCGATGTACCTGCGGGGCGACGCCTTCACCGCGGAAGAGAAGGCTCGCAACTTCGAATATTACGAAGCGCTCACCGTGCGAGATTCATCGTTGTCGGCTTGTGCGCAAGGAGTTTTGGCTGCCGAGGTCGGCCACCTGCAGCTCGCCTACGACTACCTGGCCGAGACCGTATTCGTCGATCTGCACAACCTGCACGACAACGTGTCCAGTGGCTTGCACATTGCCGCGCTGGCCGGCACTTGGATGGTCTGCGTGGCAGGGTTCGGTGGAATGCGTTGCCGGAGAAGTGAGCTGGCGTTCGCGCCCGCACTCCCGGATGCGCTGAGCCGCCTCAAGTTCAGAATCCTCTGGCGCGACCGTTGCATAGCGGTAGAGCTGACCGCTCGAGAAGCCACCTACCGACTCGTAGCGGGCGACTCAGTGCACCTCACACACCACGGGCAGCCGTTCACCCTGGAGGGGGACGCAGTCACCTTGCCGATACCGAATCGGGCCCAGTTGGCGGAAGTCACCTCACCAGCCCATCGCGCCCCGTACCGAAGAGCCTGAGTGCCGGGCCGGCGAGCTCAGGCGAAACCGAACAGCTCGCGTGCATCGCTGCAGCTGGCGGACAGCTCAGAGTGCGTCAACTCAGATCCCTCCGGTTGGCCAGCGGCGGCGTTGGAGTAGACGACGACCGCGGTGTCGTCAGCGTCGGTAGGCTCGATGTCACCCATGTCCGGCGTGAAGTACAGCTCGTCGAAATGACGTGTGCCCGCGGGGAGCTCGGCGTCGACCGGCGCCATCGCCACATATGTCTGCAGCCCGTCGATTTCCGCCGTGCCGCGAACTGCCTCCTGCGCCAAGTCCTCAGAGGTGACCAGCAGCCGCGCACTGGAAACGATCAGCTGATAACAGAGGTCAGGTGCGAGCAGCGACGGGCTCAACGGCACCAGCACCGCACCGGCTTTGAGGACGCCGAAGTAGGAGAACAACAGGTGGGGCCCGTCCGGCAATTGCACCGCCACCTTGTCGCCGCGCCCAACACCGAGGGCGCGCAGGCTACTGGCGACGCGGCCCGAGATCTCGTCGACCTGAGCGTAGGTAACGGTATGAGCGCCGAGCTGGCAGAGCGCCTTCTGGGGATGGGCCCGTGAGGATTCCCGAAGGGTCGACGCGAAGTTGAAACTCATCGGCGACTCCTCAGCGCTCCCGCGCGGCAGGAATCGCTTCGGTGTCGGACTCCTCGCGGTCGTGGTGGCGGCGATGCGAACTCCCGTCGTAGTCGTCGGAGTTGCTGTCGGTGTTTTCGAGGTCCTCGCGGATGGCTTCCTGCGCATTCGGCGGCAACGTGTGCATGATCTCGCGCACCCGGGCACGCCTGCGCTCGACCGCGGCGCGCTCCGGCATGCCCGGGGTCGCGGTGATCTGCGGCGGCACGCCCTCTACCTCGTCGACGCCGCCGTGGTGGTGGCCGGCGTCGACCATGGCCTGCTCTTCGGCCATCTGCGACTCGTCCTTCTCCTCCGACATACCGATCGGGCCGATGCGGCGACCGTTGAGGAACTGCCGCACCACCGGCTCATCACTGGTCAACAAGACCTCACGCGGACCGAACATCACCAGATGCTTGCGGAACAACATGCCGATGTTGTCGGGCACCGTGCGGGCGACGTTGATGTTGTGCGTCACGATCAAGATCGTGCAATCGATCTGGGCGTTGATGTCGATCAACAACTGGCTCAGATAGGCGGTGCGCACCGGGTCCAGACCGGAGTCCGGCTCGTCGCAGAGGATGATCTGCGGGTCGAGCACCAGCGAGCGGGCCAGACCCGCACGCTTGCGCATACCGCCGGAGATTTCGCCGGGAAACTTGTTCTCATCACCGGCCAGACCGACCAGCTCGAGCTTCTCCATGACGATGTTGCGGATTTCGCTTTCCTTTTTCTTCGTGTGCTCCCGCAACGGGAAAGCGGTGTTGTCATACAGGCTCATCGACCCGAACAGGGCGCCGTCCTGGAACATCACCCCGAACAGTGTGCGGATCTCGTAGAGCTCCTTGGCCGAGCACTCGATGATGTTGGTGCCGTCGACGATGATCTTGCCGCGCTCGGGGCGCAGCAGCCCGATCAGCGACTTCAAGAACACCGACTTACCGGTACCCGACGGGCCGATCAAACCGCTGACCTCGCCCGGCGGGAGCTCGAACGTCACGTCCTCCCAGACCGTTGTGCTCCCGAAGGACTTTGTTAATCCCTCGATCGTTATTCCGATACCCATTGAAATCTCCCCGTTGTGATGCACGCCACTGCGCTGGAATGGGTATAGCCATTCATCCGCTGCGAATCACGCTGGGCCGAGAATTTTGTCGATCAATTGTCAAGGACTTCGCCAGTGCTGGATTGAATCGATTGCTTTCAGGACCATTCCCGCAGGTCACAGCGGTAAATGCATGGATCGGTCAATTCGGCGCAGTGCTGCATTGGAACGCCAGCTATTCGACTGAAAAGCAGTGTTACGGGCGCGTCAGGACAGCGATTCGTCCAACTCGCCCAGTGCGTCGATGAGATCACCGTTGACCGAATAGTCCACCGGGCAGTCGATGACGCTGACGGTGTCGTCCTCGAGCGCGGTTTGCAGCGTCGGTAGCAGTTCGTCGGGAGATCCGATGCGATACCCCTTGGCGCCGAAGCTCTCGGCGTAGGCGACAAAGTCAGGGTTGCTGAATCGGGTATCGACGTTGTGGCCGATCTCGAGATCCATCTTCCAGCCGATCAAGCCGTAAGAGTTGTCGTTCCAGATCAGGATCACCATCGGGATCTCGCGCCGCATCGCGGTCTCGATCTCCTGCGAGTTCATTAGGAACGCACCGTCGCCGGTGGCCACGAGCACCTTCGCCTCGGGCCGAGCGATCTTCGCGCCGATGGCACCGGGCAGCGTCCACGCCATCGTCGAGAGCCCATTGGAGATCAAGCACGTGTTCGGTTCGTACGTGGGATAGAGCCTGGCCATCCACATCTTGAGGGCACCTGTGTCGACAAGAGCAATGTCGTTGCGCTGCAACGCCGTTCGTGTGTCGGCGACAATACGCGCCGGCGTCAGCGGGAACCGAGAGTCCTCGCGGCCGCGTTCGAGCTCGTCGGCGAGCAGCTGGCGGATCTTCTCGCGGCCCGACAACGCGGGATGCTCGCGTTTCACCCGGGGTGCCAGCTCGTCCAGCGTGCGGCTGATGTCGGCGTGTAGCCCGACCGCGACGTTGTAGTGCGCATCCACTTCCGCCGGGAATCGGTGGATGTGGATGATCTTCGTGTCACCGCTCGGGTTGATCCGAACGGGATCGAACTCCTGCAGCTCATAGCCGACGGCGACGATCGCATCGGCCTGGTCGAAGCCGAAGTTCACGTAGTCATGACGCATGAAGCCGACGGCGCCGAGCGCGAGCTCGTGATCGTCGGGGATCACACCCTTGCCGTGGAAGGTGGTGGCCACCGGTATTTCGAGCGCTTCGGCGAACCGTCGCACGGCGTCGGCCGCCTCGCTGCGGGCCGCGCCATGACCGGCTAACAGGATGGGATTGCGTGCGGTGCACAGGATCTCGGCGGCGCGGTCCAGTTGGGTGACAGACGGATCGTCGGGCCGGGGGATGTTGACCGGCAACGGTTCCGCCTCCGCGGGGACCTCGGCCTGTTCGACGTCTTCCGGCACGGCGAGATGGACGGCGCCCGGTCGTTCCGTCTGTGCCAGCTTGAACGCCTTACGAACCATTTCCGGCACCGCAGACGGCGTCGCGACGAGCGCCGCCCATTTCGTCACCGGCTCGAACATCGACACCAGGTCGACCCCCTGATGGGACTCCTTGTAAAAACGCCCCAACCCCACCTGTGCTGAAAGCGCAACGACCGGCGTGGAATTCGTCGTCGCGTCCGCAACACCGAGCAGCAGGTTGATCGCTCCCGGACCAAGCGTTGCCGAGCAGACGCCGGCCCGCCCGGTCAAGCGGCCGTATACCTCCGCCATGAACGAGGCGCCCTGCTCGTGGCGGGTCAACACGTATTCGATCGACGACTTCGACAGCGCGTCGACCAATCGGATGTTCTCTTCACCGGGAATGCCGAAAACGTGCGTGACGCCCTCGTTCTCCAGGCATTCGACTATCAGTTCAGCGGTCGTACGACTGGGTTCGCCCACATGGCCGAGCCTAGCCGCGTCGGTCACTGCCCAGGGCCGGATATCCGAATGACGGAACCGTCAGCCCCGAGCGCGACGTAGCCGCCCCCTTGCCCACCCTGACTGACGTGCACCCGAAGCGCGAGGCTGCCGTCCTGTGTCGACTGAATGTCCAGCCACTCATCGCTGGCGTTGACGATGCCGAGGGTCTGCGGTGCATCGCGGACCGCGCCGACGATGGCCTGTGGGTCGAACTTGCTCAAGTCGCCGACCGTCGCATGGATCGGTGTGGTCGCATCATCCTTGATCTTGGCCCATGTGCCGTCGCTGTAGATCCACAGAACCGTCTTGTGGCCGTTCACCGCGTCGGGACGTAGGAGGTCGGCGCGGCCGCTGCGGATGTCGAGCTGGTAGCCCAATGTGTCACCGAAGTTCTTGCCCATCTGAGCCAGCAGGCCGGTCAGGCCGCCGAGGCTCAACAGATCCTGCGGCGGCTGCGGCGCCGTGGCGGTGCTGGGCTTGGGACTGGCGGCGGCTGCGGTGGGCGAACCCGCGCTGGCCGTGCTCTTCGACGGCGCCGTGCCGCCGTGCACGGCCCAGCCGATGCCCGCGGCGGCCAGCAGAACGACAACCGCCGCGGCGACCCAGATCCCCTTGGACGAGTCGGGGCGGATGGCCGCAGGTGCGCTGCGAATCTGGAGGTCGGACACGAGCGACTGCAGCTCTGCGAGCGTCACCGCCTTGGTCGCCGAGCTCACCCGCTGGCGGTGCTCCTCCATCGAGAGCTGGCCGTCACCGAGCGCTGTGTCCAAGACCTGGCACGTGTTCGTGCGGTCGTCGTCGGTAGCCCTGGTCTTCGCGGTGGCCACGGCGTGGATCCTATGGCGTGAAGCGGATCAGCGCGGCAAATCCCACTGGCCGAAGTCGGCGGCCAGGATGTCGTCCTCGTCGACGTGGGTTCCGCCGAGGCTGATGCCCGGGTCGGCCCCGGTGACAATCACTCTCTGGTAAAGCACGGCGGCAGGCTCGCGCTTGCCACCCGACCACGCTCTGGTCTGCCACGCCCAGCGATAACCCGGGGAGGACGAGTGTCCGATGACACCGTCAGCGATGGCCCATCCGCAGACTCCGGCGGAACCGTAGACGCCTGTGCGTTCCACACCCAGCACGGAGTTGATGCCGCGAAGCCATTGCACAGCAACGCTTTTCCACGTACCCGCGTCGATGCCCTCGTCGATGCTGAAGAAGATCGGCGCCGTGGCCGGGCCGCCGGCCGCCGTGTGCAGGCGGATGGCCGTCTGGGCGTCCGCGACGCCGCCATCGTAGCCGCGGGTGAAATCCGACGGCGTCGGCCAGCCCGGCTTCCCGTACTGATAACAGCTGACAACGTGAAGCCCCAACGCCCGCAACGCATCCGCGTACTCGCGGGTGACGGGCTTGAAATCGAAGGTGGCGCCGGGCCGCAGCTCGGACACATAGACCAGCGCACCCGCATATCCGGCTGCGGCGACCTGATCGGCGGGCACCAGGCGCTCGGCGAAGTCGATCAGCTTGCCATTGGCAGCCGATGCTCGGGGCTGGCCGACCGTAGCGGCGAGGCCGGCGAGGATTGGAGCGCCGAGCGTGTATTTCAGGGCCTCACGCCTGGTAACGGCGTGGGTTGAGTTACTGCGGTCCGACGACACGACATTCGACCGCACACGAGAGGATCGTTTCGGGCGAGCGCGGCGGGTGCTGCTGCGGCGGCGCGACCGGAATCGTCGACAGCGGTGAGGCGGCGGGCGGCTGCGGCGTGGCTGCCGGCTGGCCGGCAGCAGGCGTCGGCAGATGCGGTTGACCGGCAGGAGGCGGGGGCTGTGGGGTCGCCGCGGGCGGAGGCGTGGTCGCCAGCTTGGCGGCGGTGAACAGCGCTGCCTGCTCGACCTTTCCGGTCTCGACGTACTGGGTGTGCGCGTTGAAGTCCCTGCCTGACGAGCAGACGAAGTCGTCGTCGACGCACAGCTCGAGCGTCTTGTCCGCATACAGCGGGCCGACGTCGACATCCGGCTGATTGATCGCGCGCATGAACCGGTCGTTGGGCTTTCCGAACAACGTGACAGCGGCGACGTGCTTGGCCACATCGGGCGGCATCGGATTGGGTACGCCCTCGGGTGCTCCGTCGGGAATGACGTTGGCGGTCACGAAACCCGCCACGGCCGCGCCTTGGGAAAAGCCGCCGAGCACGATATTGGTGTTAGGGCAGTTCGCCGCAAGCAATTCGACGCGCTGGCTGGCGTCGCGGATACCGTCGAGCGCCCGCGGGAATTCGGTGGTGGCCGGATAGTCGACCGGATATACCTCGAGCGACTTCGACCCGATCCGCGAACGCAGGGCTTCGACAAAGGCCTCGCCCGTGGGGCCGAGTCCGGGTGCCTCTGCGGTACCGCGCGCGAAAACGACCTCCACGTCAGGGCACGGCTGCGCCGATGCGGCCGGAATGGCGCTCAGTGGGGTCACACCGGTGACCGACGCGATCAATATCGCGATATTGCGTGCCTTCACGCGCGCAATGTTGACATATCCCGGTGGCGCTCGCGATTCGAAGAACTAACAGCTAATGAACGTCTTATGAATCGGCCATCACTCGTTTAGTTATTTTCCGCCGAATTATGCCGCACGGTTGCTAATTGCTTGGTGAAACTGCCATCGTGCACAAATGGATGATGGCCCAGCCAATTCTGCGGCTAGATCATGTCCTTATCGGTCAGGCGGCGAATCAAAAACCAGCCGGCGAACACCGGCAGCCAGCACGTGAGCACCCGATAGAGGAGCACCGACGGGACCGCGACCCCGGCGGGCAACCCGAACGCCGCGAGGCCACCGATCAGCGCCGCCTCCACCGCGCCGACACCGCCCGGCGTCGGCGCCGCCGAGGCAAGGGTGCCGCCGATCATCGTCACCACCGTCACCGTGACGAACGACGCGTTGCCGCCGAACGCTTCGATACTCGCCCAGAGTGCCAGTGCACCGCCGAGAGTCGTTGCCGCGCAGCCGAGAACGATGAGCAGAAGCCGTCGAGGCTCACCGGCCAGCTCCCGAAGATCCCGCAGCACCTCGGCGATGCGCGGCCCGAGCGTCGCCGTCAGCCACAAACGAAGCTTGGGCACGATGACGAACGTCGCAATCATCACCAGCAGCGCACCACCGACGACGTACACGATGGTCGCCGACGGAACGAAGTGGGACAGGTCTGCCGACGCTCCGGCGAACGCGCTGAACAGGATCAGCAGCGTGATGTGGGTGACGACCTGCACCGATTGCTGAAGCGCCACCGCGGTGGCCGCCCGCAACGCGCCGAGTCCACCCTTCTGCAGGAACCGTGCACTCAACGCCAGCCCGCCGACGCCCGCCGGCGTCGTCGTCGCCGCGAACGTGTTCGCCACCTGCATCAGCGTGAGGTTGCCGAAGCTCACCAGGCCGTCGGCGCACGCCCATAACGCCGCCGCCGCGCCGAGATACTTAAGCGCAGACACCGCCAGCCCGAACAGAGCCCACCACCAGTTCGCGGTCTTCAACTCCGAGAAGAACGTCGGCACGGTGCTGATGAACGGCAGCGCGACGTAGACCAGTGCGACGAGCAGCACCATCTGCAGGATCTGGTTGCGGTTGAACCGCGTCACTGTCTCCGTTTCGATCTCGGCGGCGCCGGTCTGCAGCTTCACCTCGTCCCGGGTAGCGTTGAGGATGCCTCGCGCATCGGGAACGGTGTCCCGGATGCGTTTGGGCACAGCGGCTTTCGTAAGGCGACGCGACGCCGTCAGCACCGCGCTCTTGCCGAATACCCCGATCGCCGCCCGCACGGCGGTGGGCGCGTCGTACAGCGCGCTCGTGGTCACCAGCAGATGCGCGATGTCGGATTGCATCTGCGTATCGGTGGCCCCGTATTCGGCGTGGTCGAAGCCACCGAACAGCACGGTTTCACCGTCGACGGTGATCTCGGTGGCGCGCAGGTCGCCGTGCGAGATGTGCTGGTCGTGCAGTATTCGCAGCGACCCCCATATCCGCGGTACCAGCGTTGTCTCGGTCGCATCGGCCAGCGGTGTGCCGCGGGCCGGCGTATACGCGTACAACGTCCACCCGCGGTCGAGCGGTGTCACGGCCAGCGGCACCGTGTTGGCGACGCCGAGATCGCCGACCGCGATCGCCATCAGCGCGCGGTGCTCGACGATACGGCGCATCGACGCATGAAACGGCGCCGTCTCCCCGCCACGCAGCGTGAATTTTCGCCACAGCTGACGGACCGCGCCTCCGCTGCGCTGGTTCGGGCTGTACAACTCGATGTCCTTGACCGACCCGTCGGTACAGACCGCCGACAAGAGAAGCGACCCGCGGCCGGCCAACCGCACCACGGTCAGGCCGGTCACCTGGTAACCGCGCCGGGCCAACGCGCGCACGGCGCCTTCGAGCGGCACCTCGAGTGCAGGAGTGCCGACCACCAGGATCACCAGCGCGCCGACAAACCAGCCCACCGCAAGCCCGAGCAGCGAGCGGGCCGGAACGACCGCGCTGACCACCAGGTGGATCGGGACGAACGCCAGCAGCAGCGCCCACCACCAATGCCGCCACCGCGCGGGCAGCCAGGGCCCCGACACCGTGAGCATCGCGGCGAGCATCGCGATCCAGCGCGGGTCGTCGAGGAACTGCGACAGAAAGGTCTTGGGCTGCTCGGCCACGTCGAAGTGCCAGCGCGGGGCGGCGATGCCGTCGGGCCGCACCGACAGGGCGAGCACCGCGATGACCCCGGCCGCCGCGTAGGCGCCCAGCAGCTTCCAATGCCGACCGACAATCAGCCCGACGAGGATCGCGAACGGCAGCACAAGAATTGCGATGCCGTAAGCCAGGTAGACGAGGTTGGACTGGGTGGGCGTCAACACCCCGACGATGTCGGAGATCGAGCTCTCCAGCGATACCCAGTCATAGCGAGTGATGAGCGAGCTGGCGATGACGACGGCCAAAAAGATGGCGGCCAGCAGGAGCCGCAGAATGTCGCTCGTGCGGCGAGTCAGTGGCTGCAACAAGCTGCCTGAAACGGAGATGTCCCGTCCGTCGACGCGCACGCGGACTAGTTAACCGGACGGTTTGGCAGCTCCACGCGCAATTCAGACTGCAATGGCGGCGACGAAGTGCGAGTAAATGTCGCCGTGAGCGCAGTCTCAACGCAGCGCGTTGACGAAAGATTGCTGGATGTCCATTGAGCGAGCGCTTGGGTAGTCTCTGACCTGGATGACAGGCGAGAGGGAGAGCTAATGGACCTGGTGCTGGGTCTGTCGGTGACCTCGACAGCCGTGCGGTGGGTGCTGGTCGAGGGTGTGGCCGGCGACGGCGATGCGGTCGATCGCGGTGTCCTCGACATCGTGGAGGGTCTGGCGTTCGACGCTGAAGCCCTGCTGACGGTGCTGCTGGACGCCAACGAGGCCGTCATCGAAAACGGTGTGCACGCCGTCGGCGTCACGTGGACTCCTGCGGGCGAGATCGTCGCAGGTGACATTCTCGAGGCGCTGCAGGCGCGCGGCCTTCCCAATGCGATCGCGGTGTCGGAGGTCGAGGCTGCCGAGGCGCTGGCCGGCGGTATCGCCGACATTGCCGGTTATCAGAGCATCGCGGTCTGCGTCTTCGAGCCCGACTACCAGCTCGTCGCCGTGGTGAACGGCAGGGGTGTGACGGCCGATCCGCAGAACCTGCCCGACGACGTGGAATTGGCCAGCAGTGTGATAGCACTGGACCTCAACGACCGCCAGCTGGACGCCATCTTCGTCGTCGGATCCGCAGATCTCGTCCCGGTCGTGTCGGCGATGGGTGCGGTTGCCGCGGCGCCGGTGATTTCCTCGGCGGAGGCCGATATGGCCATGGCGCGTGGCGCGGCGGTCGCCTCGGCCCTGGCCGTGTACGCCATGGACGGGCGCTCGCGATCACCGCTGAGCCTGCGGGACATGTCACGTACGACGGTGCTGACGTCTGTCGTCGTCGGCGCGGCCGTCACCCTGGTGGTGTCGCTCTCGGTCGTGCTCGGTCTGCAAGCGACATCGGACTCTCCGTCGGAGACCACCAATGCCAACGCCACCGGCGAGCAACTGAAAAAGAACACGGTGGCGCCGGAGGCAAAGGCCGCGCTGGCTGCGCCAAAGGTGCAGCCGCGGCCGGCGGCGCCTGCCGCGGAACCCGCGGCGCTTCCGCCCGCACCGGAACCGCAGGCCCCGCCGATCGCCGAAACGATGGTTGCCGCGGCGCCGCCGGCGCCCGAGGCGGTGCCGGAGGTCGATCCTCCCGCGGCGACCCCGCCGGTCCCTGCGTATGTGCCTCCTGCACCGGTCTATACGCCGCCGGCTCCGGCGTACACGCCGCCCGCACCGGTGTACGTGCCGCCCGCGCAGCCGCAGGTTCCGGCGGTGCAGCCCCAACCACGCCTGCGCGACAAGATCATCGAGCGCATTCCGATCATCAACCGGTTCCACGAACCGCAGCCGATGTATCCGACGCCTTAGCGTCGATCACCGAAGAAGGCTCAGCGACGCTCGAAGTGCTGATAGTCCTTCGGCGTCCGCCAGTCGCCGCCCCACCGCCAACCGAGATCGGTGAACGCCAGCACGGCGGGGTCGCCGTCGTGCAGCATCCCCGGATCGGTGCGGCTGCGGTCGAGGTAGGGCCCAGCCGTCGCAGGCTCGATATGGCCGCTGCTGTCGATGTAGGGGTTGATGAGCGGGTTGACATCGATCGCCCGACCGAACGCGTGCAATGACGGCGTGTTCGAACCGGGCAGTGGTCGGCAGTTGAACGCCGAGGTGTTGTTGTCTCTCATCGACAGCTCGTCCTCGGCACCCGGATAGTGGTCGACGGTCTGCATCTTGGCGATCGGGTAGCGCTGCTGCTGCAGCCGGTCGAATACTCCGATGACGTCGGCAACCACGTCCTGGTGAACGACGAGATCTCCGCGATGGGCCTGGCCGTCGAAGCCGATGTAGTCCACCTCGACGCGGCGCAACAGCTCCGGCCCGACGGGGCAGCCGGGCCGCCACGTCGCGCCGAGTTCGGCTGTCGTGACCGCATGCACCGCGGCCGGCGTCGGCACCGGCGACATAACCGGCGACGAAGTCGTCGAGGGGGGCGGGGCGGGCCGTGAGGCGGCAGGTGGGGTCAATGTGGTCGGCTGCTGAGTCGGTTGAGCGCGGCTGCACTGCACCACGGAGGCAATCGCAAGAGATAGGACCGTCAGGGCGGCGGCCCATCGATGAACGCTGATGACTCCACGATAGCGAGCACGATAATTGATGAAGCAAGCAAATTTGTTAAGAGTTGCCTGTCCTGCGTTATGGCGACGTTAACCGCGTGGGAACAATCGTGAGTTGCATGATCAGAAGCCACCAGAAAGCCGACATGAAGCGCGAATCCGACTACAGTATCGCCATGCATGCTCCCGAAAGCGGGCACCCCTCATTAGTAGCTACCACAGATTCTAAGCACAACCTTGTGCTAAGACCGCTTCCAGCAAACGACAGTCAGGACGAGCGGCCCAACGTGCGGCAAGCGGAGGGCGAGTCCACCTTTCCGCTCTTCTCCTGGGAGATCGCGTCAGAACTCGATCGCGAATCGGTTTTCGCAGCGGTTGTCGACTCCCTTGACGAGGGAGTGGTCATCCTGCGGATGGACGGCAACCTCAAATACCTCAACCCCGCGGCCATGCAGATCTACGGCCTACGGACCCTCCGCGAGGCGGCCGATTTCTTCGAGCAGGCGACCAGATCGCAGTTTTATGACGCCGACGGCGCCCCGGTGCCACCGGAGCGTCACCCGCGCGCTCTCGCCTATCGCAGCGGAGCGTTCAGCAGACAGCTCTATGGTGTTGATCTGCCGAATGGCAAGCGACTGTGGGTGCTGATGAGCGCCCGACTGCTCAACCGGGAAAGTCCGTTCCCCGACGTGCTGGTGTCGTTCTCCGACGTCACCGCCGAGCGCGAGGACCGAGACCGCTTGCACCATCAAGCCCACCACGACCCGCTGACCGGACTGCCCAACCGCGCTTTCGTGTTGCGCAGAATCGCCGAGGCGCTGGAGTCAGCAGACGGCGGGCGGTTACGCGCGGTATTGTTCCTCGACTTGGACGACCTCAAGGCCACCAACGACATGTTCGGCCACAAAGCCGGTGACGAGCTGCTGAAGGCGGCCGCGACGCGGCTGCGGCAGTGCGTGGGTCCGGATGACGTCGTCGCGCGGCACGGGGGCGACGAGTTCGTCGTCCTCATCTTCGGCGACGCCCCCGAGGATGAAATTTGCGAGTGGCGGGGCCGACTCTGGGCCCAGCTTGCCCGGCCGGTCAACATCGGCGAGGCGACCGTTCCCATCCGTGCGAGCATCGGCATCGTCGAGGTCGATCGCGACGAGCGGCGCGGCGCCGAGGAGATCCTGGGGGACGCCGATCTCGCGATGTACAAAGCGAAGCGATCCCGTCGCCGTCAATGCCGGTGAGCCCTAGAGGTCGCCGGGATCGTCGGGCACATCGACGGCATGCTCGGCAAGCGCCTCCAACGGGACAACCTCGAGCGTGCGCTCGTGCGTCGACGCCATCACCACCGGCGCGGCGCGGCCGTCCTCGTACGCCTTCAACCAGTTGGCGGCGGTGACGCACCAGCGGTCGCCGGGGGCCAGGCCGGGAAAGCGGAATTCCGGTCGCGGCGTGGACAAGTCGTTGCCGATGAAGCTCTGGTGCTCGAGAAACTCGGCCGTCATCACCGCGCAGATGGTGTGACGTCCGACGTCCTCGGCTCCCGATGTGCAGCAGCCGTCGCGGTAGAACCCGGTGAGGGGATCGGTGCCGCACGGCTCCATCGGTGTGCCCAACACGTTGAGATCCGGCATCGGCCCAGTATCGCCTGATGACTAATGTCATCGCCATGCCCACCGTCGCGCATGTACCCGGCAAACCGAACATGATCATCGGCGCCTACGACGTCGCCGACATCGGCTACACCGCCAACGAGTTCTTCGTGTCGGGCACGGCGTCGTCGTTCGCGGGCGAGGGCGCGCTGGGCGACGCGGACTACACCACAAGGGTGGTGGCGCTGACGCCGGCCGACATCGGCTCGTTCAACGGCACGGTGATCGTCGAGTGGCTCAATGTCAGCGGTGGAGTCGACGCCCCCGCTGTGTGGCTGATGGCGCACCGCGAGATCGTGCGCGAGGGCTACGCCTACGTCGGCGTCTCGGCCCAGGCGGTGGGTATCCAGGGCGGCGAGAGCCTCGTCGGCGACTTCTCGTTGAAAACCCAGGATCCGCAACGGTATTCGCCCCTGCATCATCCCGGTGATGCGTATTCGTTCGACATGTTCAGCCAGGTCGGCCGGCTGGTGCGGGATTCGCCGGCCGAACTACTGGGCCGTCTGACGCCGGAAGTGGTTGTGGCCTTTGGTGAGTCGCAGTCGGCGATGTTTCTGACGTCCTACATCAACCACGTCGACCGGTTCGCACGCACCTACGACGGGTTTCTGGTGCACTCCCGGTTCGGCGGTGCGGCGCCGCTGACCGGCGCCACGATCCTGAGCGAGTTGGAGCAAGGGCACCGCCTGGACCCCTCGCCGTTCCGCGACGATCTGCGGGTTCCGGTGGTGAATGTGATCACCGAAACCGACGTCGTCGGTGCGATTCTGCCCGGTTACTACATGGCGCGGCAGTCCGATGGTGAGTTGTTGCGGACGTGGGAGATCGCGGGGACGTCGCATGCTGACGCGTACACGATCGCGGTGGGTTTCAGTGACACCGGGTCGACGCCGATCGAGCAGCTGGCCGCGGGCTACGCGCCGACCAAGGAATTGATGGGTCAGCAGCTGCCGCACTTCATCAACTTCGCGCCGCAGCATCACTACGTGTTGCAGGCGGCGATCTCGGGGCTGCACTCGTGGGTGCGCAGCGGTACCCCGCCACCGCACGCGCCGCGGCTCGAGACCGACGACGCGCAGCCACCGTCGTTCATCGTGGATGAGCTCGGCATCGTCAAAGGTGGCGTGCGCACACCGTGGGTCGACGTGCCGGTGGGGCGCACCTCGGGTGTCGGCAGTCACGACAACCCGTTGGCGCTGCTGTTCGGTTCGGGTGAGCCGTTCGACGAGGCCACCCGCCGCAGGCTGTATCCCGGCGGCAAGGCCGAATATTTGCAGCGCTTCGCCGAGTCACTGGACGCGACCATCCGCGCCGGCTATCTGTTGCGGGTCGATCGCGATGAGATCCTGGCGCTGGCCGCGGCGACCTACTAGGCCGGGGTGAACTTGATCAGGCGCATACGTTCCCGCTGCGCGACCTCGGTGAACTCCTCAAGGCCGGGCACACGGTCGTCGCGGAACTTCAGCCCCATCATGCGTTGCGCCTTTTTTGCGCCGTAGGACTCGGCGGCGCGGTGTGCCATTTCGGCGACTATTGCTGGGTCGCGGATGAGTTCACCGCGCATGCTCGTCGTCTTGCCGTCGTGCAACACGTCGGCGTCGGCGCCGCCGCTGAAATTAGCCGTCCAGCCCGCGTTGGCCAACGCGTAGAGCGTGTCGTCGATCACGTGTGCGCTGACCGGTAGAGAGAACTGGCGGCCGCTTTTGCTGCCCGTGAAATTGAGCACCATCATCTGATGGCGTAGACCACCGCCCAAAGGGCTTCCGAGCAGGAACTTCACAACGGGCTTGACGGCGTTGAGGAGCTTGTCCGGTGGATGTGAGGTGGTGATGGCGGGCGAGTCTGCTGTCATGCCGCTACCGTAGGACTTACCGGGGTGCATCGGCCCCGATTCGCACTGCGTTCTGTCGGGGGAACGACGACCGCGTTCAGCGTGACTCGTTTGACGAATGCGTTAAGCGGCTGTCCGATGCGGGAACAACTGTCTGCAGCCGCACGTCGAACAGACCGAGTCGGTGTACGACGTTGCGAAGGGACGGAAAGGATTACGAATGGCCTCCGCGGAAAGCGGCGCACGGCTGGGAACCCGATTCGGGCCCTATGAGCTGCACTCGCTGATCGGTGTCGGGGGAATGGGCGAGGTGTATCGCGCCTACGACACCGTCAAAGAGCGCATGGTGGCGCTGAAGATGCTGCGCAAAGAGATGGCCGCCGACAAGAGCTATCAGGAGCGGTTCCGGCGTGAGTCGCGGGTGGCGGCACGCCTGCAGGAACCCCACGTCATCCCGGTGCACGACTTCGGCGAAATCGCCGGGACGCTCTACATCGACATGCGCCTGGTCGAGGGTGCCAGCCTGAAGGACGAGCTGCGGGTGAACGGCCCGCTGGAGCCCAAGCGGGCGGCGTCGATCATCACGCAGGTCGCGGCGGCCCTGGATGCCGCACATGCCGACGGGCTGGTCCACCGCGACATCAAGCCCGAAAACGTGCTGCTGACCCCGGATGACTTCGCCTACCTCGTCGACTTCGGAATCGCCCACGTCGGCGGTGATGCGAGCATGACGTCCACGGGCCTGATCATCGGCTCGTGTGCGTATATGGCCTCCGAACGGTTTGCCGGAGGGCCCGTCGGGCCAGCTGCCGACATCTACTCATTGACCTGTCTGCTGTACGAATGTCTCACCGGCAGGGCACCTTTCGATACCGGCGGGGATTTGCGACAGCTGATGTCGGCGCACATGTTCTCGCCGCCGCCGCGGCCCAGCATCATGCGGTCCGGCATCACACGGGCATTCGACGAGGTGATCGCCAAGGGCATGGCGAAAAAACCGGCCGACCGGTACGCGACCGCCAGCGAGCTGGCGAAGGCGGCGACGGCAGCCGCGGGTTCGGAAATGCCGGCCCGGCCGCCGCTGCCCCGCTCGTTGCCGCCGACCAGCACGCGACAGTTCTCGGCGGTCTACGAAAACCCCTCGGGAACGGGTTACACACCGTATCCGCCGCCACCGCCGGAGTATCGGCCCGCGCCCGCACCAGCCCCCAAACGGCGGTTCGGTCGCACGCAGGTGGCGCTGGTGGCCACTACGGCCGGGCTGTTATTGGTTGCCGTCATCCTGGCGTCGATACTCGCGTTCGGAGGTGGGGACACGGCTACCACGCCGCGGGCCTCGCTGACGGTGCCGCCGTCGCCGAGCACGACGACGAAGACCGTCACGCCATCGGCCACGACGTCGTCGGCGACCACGACCACCCCCACGACGACTAGCT
Source organism: Mycobacterium sp. 1274761.0 (assembly GCF_001668615.1). Lineage (GTDB taxonomy): Bacteria > Actinomycetota > Actinomycetes > Mycobacteriales > Mycobacteriaceae > Mycobacterium. Next base: position 43,876 of record NZ_LZMC01000020.1, on the reverse strand, counting down.
CGGCGGGTCTGGCGGGTGTGACCGGAACGGACAGCCAGGGCTTCGTCGACCACACCACCCGCTGTGACTCGGGCAACACGCTGGTGGCGGCGATCCAGACGGCGTTGTCGCAGGCGGTGATCTGCGAGACGTCACCGGGCAACTATCAGTACCGCGGCGAACGCCTGAGCGACGGGGTGAACCTGCAGCTCAACGGTGCTGTGCCGGCGGGCGGCGGCTACGACGTGACGAACCCGGCCGACGGGGCTCGCTACGAAATCCGCCCCGACCGGCTACGCATCCTCAGCAACGCCGGGGTGGATTCCGACGAACCGGCCCTGCAGTTCGGATCGCGGTAAGGAGCTTCGCATGGAACAGCGCAACGACCCACCGAAAAATCCAGCGGATGCCAGGGAGGTGACCGAGGAACAGCGCGAGCTGCAGGGCGAACTGGAGCACCAGAACGACGACCCGGACGCGCCCGCCGGTCATCAAACTCGCGACCAGGTCGCCGACGAGACGTAGTTCTCTTCAGCCTGTCTTTACGCTCCCCCGGACAACCTCGGCAAACGTGGTGTAGCTTCAAGCGACACATCAGCGCGGGTTCGCGTGCCGAGGAGTAAACGCGGTGGATGCGACACCATTCGGGCAATATCAGCTGCAGGAGCTGATCGGCCGGGGCGGAATGGGGGAGGTCTACAAGGCCTTCGACACCAGAACCGACCGCACTGTCGCGCTCAAGGTATTGCCGCCGCACCTGGCCAAGGACGAGATATTCCAGCAGCGCTTCCGCCGCGAATCGCAGGCCGCCGCGGGCATCAACGAACCGCATGTGGTGCCAATCCACAGCTTTGGTGAGATCGACGAGCGACTCTATCTGGACATGCGGCTGATCGAGGGTCGCAACCTCAGCGCCATGCTCGAGGGTGACGACGGCAGGAATCGGCCGCTGCGGCCGGCGTTGGCGGTGTCGATCATCGAACAGGTGGCCGCGGCGTTGGACGCCGCGCACGAGTTGGGTCTGATTCATCGCGATGTGAAGCCGTCGAACATTCTGGTCACCAAGAACGACTTCGCCTACCTCATCGACTTCGGGCTGGCCCGCACGGCCGGTCAGCAGGGGCTGACGACGGCGGGCAGCACGCTCGGCACCATGGCCTACATGTCGCCCGAGCGGTTTGAGGGCGGCGAAATCGACCCGCGCTCCGATGTTTACGCGCTGTCGTGCGTGCTCTACGAATGCCTGACGGGTTCGCGGCCGTACCCGGTGGATAGCCTCGAGGAGCAGATCGCCAAACACATCGGCGCGCCGCCGCCGAAGCCGTCGGCCGTCAATCCCAAGCTGGCCGCTTTCGACGAGGTCATCGCGAAAGGCATGGCCAAGAAACCGAATCAACGGTATCGATCCGCGGGCGAGTTGGCCGCAGCGGCGCGCAGGGCGCTGAATGCGCCGGTTCGAACGACTGGCTCCGGACGCCATTCGGCAGGCGGTGCAATGACGACGTCGGGTGGCGGCCGGCTGTCGGCGCGGACGCTGGCGATCCTGGGGGCGGCCGTCGTGCTGGGTGCGGCGTTGGTCTTTGGCGCGTGGCACTTCTGGGGCGGCCGCCACGACGGCTCCTCGACGGAGTCGTCGGATGGCGTGGTTGCATCGATTGCGGCGACGCTGCCCGCGGCGGTCAAGGACTCGGGCCGGTTGACGGTCGGGGTGAATGTGCCGTATGCGCCAAACGAATTCAAGAACTCGGCGGGCGACATCGTCGGCTTCGACGTGGATCTCGTGAATGCGGTGAGCAAGACACTCGGCTTGACGCCCGAGTATCGGGAGTTTGCGTTCGAGGACATCTTGCCGGCCGTTCAGCGTGGTGATGTGAACGTTGGAATGTCGTCATTCACAGACACCTTGGCGCGTCAGCAACAGGTCGACTTCGTGACGTATTTCGAGGCGGGTACGTTGTGGGCGCAGCGAACCGGGTCCAGCATCGACCCCAACGCCGCCTGCGGGCTTCGGGTCGGCACGAGTACGGGCTCGACCCACGAAACCATCGAGATCCCTGCCAAAAGCGATCAGTGTGTGGCCGCGGGGCTGCCGCCGGTGCAGGCCGTGGTTTACCAACGCCAGGACGAACTCACCGCCGCCTTGATCAACGGGGAGATCGACGCGATGTCGGCGGACTCGCCGGTGACGGGTTTCGCGATCAAGGGCAGCGGCGGCGCGCTGGAACCGGCAGGTGAGGTGTTCGACACCGCGCCGTACGGATGGCCGGTGGAGAAAGATTCGGGACTGGCCGAACCGCTGCGCAAAGCGCTGGAGCACGTGATGTCCACGGGCGCGTACAAGGACATCGCTACGAAATGGGGTGTGGAGAAAGGGATGATCGCCAAGCCGGCGATCAACGGGGCGGTCAGCTGACTTACCAGTCGATGCTGGGCTTGCGGTCGGTGAGTTTCTGCTCCCCAAATTGTGGTATCGCAATTTCGAGACGACTGCCCCGCCAACTTTGTGACAGGAGTGACTGTGACCGCCCGCAGCGTCACCAGTGCCCCGCTCAGCTTTACGTGGCTGGCGATCCTCTTCGTCACGACCCGCATCCAGCGCTCGGCGGGTAAGCGCAAGGCAAAACAACTGCAGCGCAACCATTCGACCAACCTGCGCCGTCTGGACTCCGAACCGACGCGGGTGCTCGCCGCCAGCCTCTTGTTGACCGACGACCGTAAGTGGTGGCCGTATGTTCCCGTCTTCGCTGCGGTCGCCGCACCGGCGGAACGCCGATTGGGTTGGTGGCGTTGGATTCTCGTCGGCTTCGGTGCGCATGTCATCGGTACCTACGTCGGCCAGACGTATCTGCGGCTGCTGATCGGCAGGCGCAAGGCGCCGATGCGGCTGGTGAACGCCCGCGATGTCGGCGTCAGCTACTTCCTGTTCGGGGTCGGGGGTGCGCTAACGGGCTACATCGAGCCGCCCTGGCGCGCGCGCAGCCAACTCGCCGGCGTCGCGGCGCTCTTCCTGAATGCGGCGATCAGGCCGACCTTCACCGAGGTGGGACACCTGACAGCGTTTCTCGTCGGCCTGGCGGCCGCACCGGTTGCGCCCGATCGCGATGAGAAGCCGTATCCGTAATCGCTAAGGCCGCAACGCTACCCGGATGCAGCCGTCGGTCTTGTTCTTGAACATGTCATAGGCGCGCACGCCGTCCTCGAGTGACATGTCGTGGGTGATGAGGATCGACGGGTCGAGGTCGCCCTGTTGCACGTAGTCGAAGAACTGAGGGATATAACGCTGCCCATGCTGTTGCGCCGAACGCAGCGTCAGTCCCTTGTTCATGATCGCGCCCATGGGGAACTTGTCGGTCACGCCGAACACGCCGAGTACCGACACGACTCCGCCCTTGCGGCAGGCCAGGATCGCCTCCCGTAGGCTGGCTGCACGGTCGGTCTCCATGCGCAGGGCTTGCTTGGCGCGGTCGTACGCGTGCTGGATGCCGGTGCTGTGTGCCTCCATGCCGACCGCCTCGATGACGGCGTCGGGGCCGCGGCCACCGGTTTCCTCCCGCAGGACCTCCTGCACGCTGTCGACTTCCTCGTAATTGATCGTTTGAGCGCCGAGTTGTGCTGCGACCGCGAGGCGTTCGGGTAGGCGGTCGATCGAGAACACCTTGCCTGCGCCGTTGAGCAGTGCGCTGCGCGCCGCCATCAGGCCGACGCCGCCCGCACCCCAGACCGCGACGACGTCTCCGCCGGCGATACCGCAGAAGTCTGCGCCCATGTAGCCGGTCGGCACTGCGTCGGACATGAACAGCGCTTGCTCGTCGGTGACGTAATCCGGTACGGCAAAACAGTTCACATCGCCGAACGGCACGCGAACGTATTTGGCGTGCGAGCCGGCGTAGCCACCGAACTCGTGTGTATAGCCATAGATGCCGGCCGTCGGCGAACCCAGCAGCGGGGCCTGCAGTTCTGGGTTCGGGTTGGTGGTGTCACACAGCGAGTACAGGTCGTGATCGCAGTACCAGCATTGATTGCACGCGATGAACGACGGCACGACCACTCGTGTGCCGACCTTGATCTGGTTCACCTCGCGGCCGACTTCGATGACTTCACCCATGAACTCGTGGCCGAAGACGTCGCCTTCGCGCATTCCGGGGATGTACCCGTCGATGAAGTGCAAGTCCGATCCGCAGGTGGTGGTCAGCTTCACCTCGACGATGACGTCGCGCGGGTTGAGAATCGCCGGATCGTCAACGGTTTCGACAGACAGGTCGTTGACGCCGTTCCATACCAGTGCTCTCATGAATCTTCCTTCGCTCAGCGGTCCGAGCCGCGCGCGCTCGGGTTCCATTTGATCGTCGGCACCTCACCGGTCATCAGCAGTGCCCGTGCCCGATAGAGCGCCTTGAAGGTCAAGGCGCCGGTGAGGGCACCGGGTGCAGGGCTGGTGACCCTGGCGATCACCTCGGTGCCGCGGTCCTGCGGCGCGTCACGTAGGTCCATGACGATGCCCGCGCTCCTGTCGGGATTGACGTCGACGAAGCGCAGTTGGGTGTCGCCTTCGGTGGCGACGACGCATTCCCATGCTGGGCCGTCACTTCCGTCGAACCGGAACGTCCAGCGCAGCCTTTCGGGGCCGCTCTCGTGGACGTCGGCCACGTCACCGAAGACCTGGGTAAGAAAGTCGGCGTTGCGAAGCTTGTCAATAACTTCGTGCCTCGGCCTGCCGATCGTGACCGCCTGCACCCCGCCCTGGGTGGACGCAGCCTCGGTCACCTTGTCGGTGACCTTCTCGACGATCTGCTTGACCTGCGCCTTGGCGGTGTCGACGACGTTCATTTCGCTGCTCCTCGGGTAGCGTTCGGACGCGGTTACCCGTCGCGGGCCGCCCGAAACGTCGAGGCTGCTGATCTCCTGAACCGTTCGCCCGCCGGGTAGACAACTTCTCGTTAGTGTCGCCTTCGTGGACTTCGAGCTCGACGACGCCCAGCGCGCATGGGTCGCCGAAGTGCGGCAGTTCCTCGCCGAGAACGTCACGCCGGCGCTGCGGGCAGAGATGGCCGAGCACGGTCTGGAGTACCAGGGCGGCGAGCTGACGGCCTTCCGCCGCAAGATCGGCGAGAAGGGCTGGTTCGGGCTGAACTGGCCGACCGAGTACGGTGGCCTCGGCCTGACGGCCATGCACCAGCACCTGCTGATGACCGAGTTCGAATACGCCGGCGTGCCGGGACCCGATCTCACGGTCACCTCGATCGCGCCGATGATCATGCGACACGGCACCGAGCAGAACAAGCGCGACTTTCTGCCGGGCATCGCGCGCGGCGAGATCATCTTCGCGCTCGGCTACAGCGAGCCCAATGCGGGCACCGACCTCGCCAGCCTGCGCACCCGCGCGGTCCGCGACGGCTCAGGAGATGGGGAGTGGGTGATCAACGGGTCCAAGATCTGGAACAGCGGCGCCCAACGCTCGAGCCACGAATGGCTGTGCGTGCGAACCGATCCCGATGCCCCACGCCACCGCGGCATCTCGGTCATCGCGGTGCCGGTCGACACCCCGGGCGTGGAGATCCGTCCGCTGTACGCATGGTCGGGCTACCGCACGAACGAGACGTTCTTCAACGACGTCCGCGTACCGGTGACGAATCTGATCGGCGAACTCAACGCCGGCTGGACCTACATCACCGGCGCGCTGGACCTCGAGCGCGGCGCGCTGACCAACGTAGGCGACCTGCGTCGCGCGCTCGACGACCTGATCGCCATGGCGGGCGAGCCGGATCCGGTGTTTCGGCGCCGCCTCGCTCAAGCCGAGGCCGACGTCGAGGTCGCCCGGCTGATGTGTCTGGAAGCCGCGTCGATCCTGGACAGTGGCCGAATCCCGACCGTCGAGGTCAGCGTCGAGAAGATCTTCACATCCGAATTGCGCCAGCGCATCGCCGATCTCGCGATCGACGTGCTGGGACCAGACGGGCTCCGCGTCGGCAACTTCTTCGAGCGGCTCTACCGCGTGTCGCCGCTGATGCGCTTCGGCGGCGGCACCAACGAAGTCCTGCGCGACGTGATCGCGCAGCGCGGTTACAAGATGCCCTCCTACGGTCGGTGACGGCATGCGAGTGATCCCCTCTCAGGACGAGCGCGACCTGGCCGCGATGTGTCGGAGCGTGCTGGCCGCCGAACTCGAGCCGGGCGCGCAGTGGAAGGCGCTGGCCGACGCGGGGGTGCTCAGCCTGGCAGTCGACGGCACGCTCAGCGACATCGGGGTCTTTTGCGTCGAGGCGGGACGCGCGTTGTGCCCCAGGGTGGTTCAGAGCACGCTGTATGCGTCGTTGGCGTTGAGCTGGTTCGGCGTCGGGTCGCAGTGGTTGCCGCGACTTGCCTCGGGTGAGGCGCGCGGAACTGTCGCTGTGTTCGACCCCCGCGACGCCGCGGCGCACCGACCGGTCAGCGGGGTCGCGGAGTTCGTCGTCGATGCGGATGTCGCCGACGTGATCGTTGTGGCCACCGACGGTGGCGTCGTCGCCGTCGACATGTCCGCTGTCACCGTCGAGCCGATTACGGCCATGGGCGGTTTCCCGGCATATACGGTCTCCTTCGACGAGAGGGTGCTGGCTGAGCCTGCTCCCGTAAACGGCGACCAGCTGCGGCGGCTGGCGAATGCTGTTGTGGCACTGGACTGTCTGGACCTCGTCGGCGTCGGCGAGGCGGTGATCGACCGGACGGTCGACTACACGCAGATGCGGGAGCAGTTCGGCAGGCCGATCGCGTCGTTTCAGGCCGCCCAGCATATCGTCGCCGATATGCACATCGCGTTGACGGCGGCGCGGCTCGCCGCGCAGTCGGCGGTGTTTCAGATCGGCCGCGGACAGGTCGCCACCCGCGAGACCGCGATCGCCCGCATCCGCGCCGCCGAGGTCAAGAAGATCACGTTGGATGCGCACCAGTTGCACGGCGGCATGGGCTACGTCGTCGACACCGGCCTCCACCGGTTCTCCGAACGCGCCCGCATCCTGTCGACGCTCGGCGGTGGCGCGGACATCGCCGCGACATGGCTCGAAGGAGTCCGGTGACCGACAGCCTTATCGATGAGGAATCAGCCGCCAAGATCGGCCAAGTCGTGGCCGTTGCCACGGGTGAGGTGTACCGGCGCGACTGGCAGCGCTGGGCGGCCGCGGTCGGTGACCACAACCCACTGTGGTTCGACGCGGACTATGCGCGAAAGCACGGCTACCGCGACATCGTGTGCCCACCGCTGTACCTGCAGTACGCGATCCTCGGCGTCGCGGCGCTCGGTGAGCTACGGCCCGACGGGTCGTCGGGCGCGGTGACGGGCAGCATGGCGTTCCCCCGCGCCCCGCGGCGGATGGCGGGCGGCGAATCCACGACGTTTCATGCGCCCGCCTATCACGGCGATGAAGTCGAGATGACACGCATCGTCGAGTCGATTCTCGAAAAGGAGGGCAGGTCAGGCAAATTCGTGCTGGTCACATGGCGGGCTGAATACCGCAATCAGCACCGCGAGCTGCTGGCCGAAGCCACCACATCGATGATCGCGCGGCCTGCATGAGCTCACCAATGCCCGCGAGCAGACGTGAACGCATGCAAAACGCCGAGAAAACGGGTGCGTTTGCGTCTGTTCGCGGGAGAAGGCAACCGTACTTCGAGGACGTCGCCGCCGGTGATGCGATTCCCACGCTGACCGTCACCGTCGATGAGATGCAGATGTTCTTCTTCAGCGCCGCCACTTACAACGGGCATCGCATCCACTACGACAAGGAGTGGGCACGCGATCGCGAGGGCTACGACAATGTGCTCGTGCAGGGGCCGCTGCAGGCGGCGCTGCTGTCGCGGGCGCTGACCGACTGGGTCGGCGGCGACGGGCGGCTGGTCGCGTTCTCGGTGCAGAACCGTGCAATCGCCTATCCCGGACAGGAATTGACGTTCGGCGGCTCTGTCACAGGCAAACATGACGCGCACGCGAGGAGCACAAAAGGCCTGGGCCTTGTCGATCTCGACATCTACTGCAAACGCGGTGACGACGTGCTGATGCCGGGTACCGCGACCGTCGCCCTGCCGCACCGGAGCAGTCAGTGACGGGCCTGCGGGGCGAGGCCGCCATCGTCGGCATCGCCGAATTGCCCGCCGAGAAGAAGCAGACGGCGCCGCCGTCGTTCACGCTCGACCAGTATGCCCGGCTGGCGAAAATGGTGATCGACGACGCCGGCGTGGATCCCGCTGTGGTCAACGGGCTTTCGACCCACGGCATCGCCGAGTCGGACATGTTCGCGCCGGCGACCCTGTCGGAATACCTCGGGCTGCCGCTGGACTTCGGCGACCGTGTCGACCTCGGCGGCGCCACTGCGGCCGGTATGGTGTGGCGGGCCGCCGCGGCCGTCGAGCTCGGCCAGTGCGAGGCGGTGCTCGTCGTCATGCCCGGATCGACCGAGATCCCGCGCTCGGAGTCCAAGCCCGGGCGGACACTGCGCTGGTACGGCGCGTCGAGCAACAACTACGGATCTCCGCAGGCCGAGTTCGAGATCCCCTACGGCAACGTCGGGCAGAACGGCCCGTACGCCCAGATCGCCCAACGCTACGCCTACGAATTCGGTTACGACGCAGCGGCTCTCGCCCGCATCGCTGTGGACCAGCGGACGAATGCGTGCGCTCACCTCGGAGCGGTGTTCCACGGCAAGCCGATCACCGTCGACGACGTGCTGAACAGTCCGGTCATCGCCGACCCGATCCACATGCTCGAGACCGTGATGCGGGTGCAGGGCGGTGCGGGTGTGCTGATCGCCAACGCCGACGTCGCGCGCAAGGCGCGTCATCGCCCGGTATGGGTCAAGGGTTTCGGCGAGCACATCCGTTTCAAAACCCCTACCTACGCCGATGACCTCATCCGCACTCCCATCGCCCGGGCGGCCGAGCGGGCCTTTGCGATGGCGGGCCTGCAGCGGTCCGACATCGACATGGCTTCGATCTACGACTGCTACACCATCACGGTCCTCATGACACTGGAGGACGCCGGCTTCTGCGGCAAGGGCGAGGGCATGAAGTGGCTGACCGAGCACGACCTGACCTTCCGCGGCGACTTTCCGCTCAACACCGCCGGCGGCCAGCTGTCGTACGGGCAGGCCGGGATTGCCGGGGGCATGCACCACGTCGTCGACGGCGCCCGGCAAGTGATGGGCCGCGCCGGGGAGGCGCAGGTCGCCGACTGCAACACGGCCTTCGTCACCGGCAACGGCGGCATCATGAGCGAGCAGGTCGCGTTGATCCTGGGCGGCGACCGATGACGGTGCCGCTGCCCGAGCCGACGCCCGTCTCGCAACCGTTCTGGGATGCGTTGCGCGAGCATCGAATACTGATCCAGTACTCGCCGTCGACGGGCCGCTTCGTGTTCTACCCCCGCACGTTCGCACCGGGCACGCTGGCCGATGACCTCGAGTGGCGGGAGATCGACGGCAACGGCTCGCTGTACACCTATACGGTCGCGCGCAGGCCGACCGGTCCGCCGTGGACCGAGAAGCTGCCGCAGCTGCTCGCCGTCGTCGAGTGGGACGCCGGCCCGCGGGTGAGCACCGAACTCGTCGACGTCGCGCCCGAGGACATCCATATCGGGATGCGCGTGACACCGGTGTTCTGCGATGAAGGCGGGGTCACGCTGCTGAAGTATCGGCCAGGCGACAATGTTTGAGACTGTGCAGCAACTGCTGCGTGCACGGATGGGCGCCGACGAGATCGCGATGGTCTACGGCGACCGCACGTGGACATGGCGTGAGCACCTGGCCGAGGCGGCGGCGGAGGCGTCGGTGCTCATCAAACGCGCCGACCCGTTGCGGCCCCTGCACGTCGGCGCGCTGCTCGGCAACACGCCCGAGATGCTGCGGTCCATGGCCGCCGCCGCGCTCGGCGGGTATGTGCTGTGCGGGATCAACACCACGCGCCGCGGTGACGGCTTGGCCGCCGACATCCTGCGCTCGGACTGTCAACTCGTGCTGGTCGACACCGAGCACCTGCCGCTGCTCGACGGACTCGACCTGGGCGGCGCAGCCGTCATCGACGTCGACGGAACCGACTACCGCACCGCGACCGAGTCCGCGGGCCCGCTTGTGCCGCACCGCGAAGCCGAGGGCATGGATCCCGTCGTCATGCTGTTCACGTCGGGCACCAGTGGCGACCCGAAGGCCGTGCGGTTCGCCCACGCGATGGCGGTGATGTGCGGCGCCAGCCTGGCCGAACGTTTCGGGCTCACCTCCGACGATGTCTGCTACCTGTCGATGCCGCTGTTTCATTCCAACGGAGTGGCGGCGGGCTGGGCGGTGGCGCTGGCATGCGGCGCGACGATGGTGCCTGCGAAGTTCTCGCCGTCGCGGTTTCTGCCCGATATCCGCCGTTACGGCGCCACCTACATGAACTACGTGGGGAAACCGCTGGCGCTGGTGCTGGGCACACCCGAGAAACCCGACGACGCCGACAACCCGCTACGGGCAGCGTTCGGCAACGAGGCCACCGAGCGCGACACCGAGGAGTTCGCGCGGCGCTTCGGCTGCCAGGTGGTGGACAGCTTCGGCTCGAGTGAATTCGCGGTCGTCGTCATGCGTGAGGACGGCTGCCCGCCGGGGTCGATCGGCAAGGGGTATCCGGGTGTCAGCGTGTACCACGCCGACACCGTGACCGAATGTGCGCCAGCGGTTTTTGACGAGCACGGGGCGCTGGTCAACTTCGACGAGGCAGTCGGCGAGCTGGTCAACACCTACGGCGTCGGCGGATTCACGGGCTACTACAACGACGAAGCGGCCACCGCGGAGCGGATGCGGCACGGCATGTACTGGTCGGGCGATCTGGCCTACCGCGATGCGGACGGCTGGATCTACCTGGCCGGCCGCACCGCCGACTGGATGCGGGTCGACGGTGAGAACCTCGCGGCGGGGCCGATCGAGCGGATTCTGCAGCGGCTGCCCGAGGTCAACCACGTCGCGGTCTACGCCGTGCCCGACGAGCACGTCGGCGACCAGGTGATGGCCGCCATCGTCCTCAACGACGGAGCGGCGTTGTCGCCCCGGCAGCTCGGGGAATTCTTGGCGTCGCAGCCTGATCTGTCGCCGAAGGCGTGGCCGCGGTACGTGCGCATCAACGACGCACTACCTCAGACCGCGACCAGAAAGATCCTGAAGCGGGCATTGATCGCCGACGGCGTGACGGCCGGCGACGGCGTGCTGTGGAGGCGGGAGGCGCGCGGACGGGCATACTCGGCGCAATGACCGTGCCACCGCCAGCCGAGGGCTTCTACCCGCTGCCGAGCGCGCTGCCCGTCCAGGTCATCCCGGCGCGAGCGTCCGTGCCGCAGCCGCAGGACGACCCGTTCTACACCTACTCGGGCAGCACGCCGCTCGAGCAGATCCCGCCGGGCACCGTGCTGGCCAACCGCAGCGTGCCCTACCACATCCTGGGTCTGCCGACGCCGTTGAAGACCACGCAGTTGCTCTACCGGTCGACGAGTCAGACCGGCAAACCGACTGTCAACGTCACATCGGTGATTCAGCCTCTGCGCCAACCCGATACGGCGAAAATCCTGTCCTACCAATCCGCTTACGACTCCCTGAACCGAAGCGATCAGCCGTCGTATGCGATCAACGGCGGCCTGACGCTCGGCGGCCTGGTGCCCAGCGTCGAGCTAGCGGTGTTCGGGCTCTTTCTCGCTCTAGGGTTCACGGTGATCGTGCCCGACACCGAAGGCCAGCGCGCAGCCTTCGCCGCTGGTCCGGAATACGGGATGAACACCCTCGATTCGATCCGCGCCGCATTCAACGCGTCGGCGGTGGAAACGGCGGCCGATGCGAACGTCGCGCTGCTCGGCTATTCCGGCGGCGCGATCGCCAGCGGATGGGCCGCCGAACTCGCGCCGGCGTATGCCCCCGATGTCAACCAGCGCCTGATCGGTGCGGCGATCGGCGGCGTGCTGGTGCATCCCGCGCACAACCTGCACTACGTCGAGGGCACCCCCATCTGGGCGGGCGTGATGCCGATGGCGCTGATCGGAATCGCGCGTGCGTTCGAGGTGGACTTCACGCCGTACCTCACGCCACGCGGCCGGCAGTTGTATGCCGCCATACAGAACTCGTCGATCGTGCATGTGCTGGGCCAGCCACGGTACCGGCGGTTGACGTGGCGCGACCTGGTGATACCGGCCTTCCCGACACCGGAGAGCCTGCCCATATTCGTAATGCTGGCCAACCAGCTCATCATGGGGAGCCGCGGAACGCCGACGATTCCGCTGTTCATCGGCCAGGGCGCCAACGGCTTTCCCGAAGGCACGCCGGGGAACAAGCCCGGCATCGGCCGCGGCGACGGTGTGATGATCGCCGGCGACGTCCGCACGCTGGCCCGCGGCTACTGTGCCCGCGGCGGCGTCGTGCAATACGAGCAGTACGACATTCTCAGCCACACCTCGGCGCTCGGCCCGTGGCTGATGCAGGCCATCGACTGGATCAACGACCGCTTCGCCGGGCGGCCCGCGCCGAACAATTGCGCGTCGATCCCCGTGGGCAACCCACAGGACCCGCTGCCGGCGGAATCTACCGGTATTCGACCTGCCAGTGCTTGATGCCGTTGATGAAGCTCGATCGCAGCCGCTGCGGCTCGGACACCGGCTTCAGGTCGGGAATGTGGTCGGCGATCGCGTTGAACATCAAGTCGATCGTCATCCGCGCCAGGTTCGCGCCGACGCAGTAGTGCGCACCCGTACCGCCAAAACCCAGGTGCGGGTTAGGATCTCGCCGAATATCGAACATGTACGGATCCTCAAAAACGTCTTCGTCGAAGTTCGCCGACCGGTAGAACAGCACCAGCCGCTGGCCCTTCTTGATCGGCATCCCGCCGACTTCGGTATCGGCCAACGCCGTGCGCTGAAACGCCGTGATCGGTGACGCCCACCGGATGATTTCGTCGGCGGCGGTCTTCGGCCGCCGCTCTTTGAACAGCTCCCATTGGTCGGGAAACTCAGTGAACGCCATCATGCCCTGGGTGATCGAGTTGCGGGTCGTCTCATTACCCGCCACCGTCAGCGTCACCACGAACATCCCGAACTCCGCCTCGGTCAGCTGACCGTCGGCCTCCGAGTCCACCAGCGTGCTGACGATGTCTTGGTCTTTGGAACTGGGTTCCTCCTTCTTGCGTGCCGCCAAATCGATGGCGTAGCAGATCAATTGACCCGTCGAGGCCAGCGAGTCGTATTCCGCGAACTCCGGGTCGTCACCGCCGATCATCTGATTCGTCCAGTCGAACAGCTTCTCGCGGTCCTCCAACGGAACGCCGAGCAGTCCGGCGATCGCCTGCAACGGCAGCTCGCGGGCAACCTGCAACACGAAGTCACCCGACGACTGTGCGGCGGCCTCGGCGGCGATGCGCTGGGCGCGTTCGTTCAACTCGGATCGCAGACGCTCGACGGCCCGCGGCGTGAACCCCCGCGAGACGATCTTGCGCAGCCGCGCATGCTCAGGGTCGTCCATCATCAGCATGGACAGTTTCGAGGCCTTGACCTGTCCTTGGACATCCACGCCCGGATTGAAATGAGGGACGACGGTCTTCGCCGCCGCGGAGAACACGTCGCTGCGCAGCGACACCTCGCGGACGTCGCGGTGCTTGCTCACCACCCAATACCCGCCGTCGCCGAACCCGCCGACATCGGGCGGCTGCGCATTCCACCAGATGGGGGCGGCGCGGCGCACCTCGGCGAACTCCTCCATCGGTAACCGGTTGGCGTAGATGTCGGGATCGGTGAAGTCGAATCCGGAAGGCAAGTTCGGGGCGGCCATAAGGACTCCTTCGGGACGGGCGCCGACGTCCAGATTAGGGACCGCGCGCCGACGGCGACGCATTAATGTGCAATTCATGGACGACGGCGTGCGGGAGTTCATGCGTGCGATGGACGACGGCATGCCGCGGTACGAAGCGATGACGCCGCAGGAAGCGCGGGCGTTGAACATCAGCCGGCGCCCTCCGGTCGACAATGTCGACGACGTCGCGCGCGCCGACGACCGCGTGTTGCCCGGTCCGGACGGCGACGTGCCGGTACGCATCTACCGGCCGCACGGGTCCGAGGAAAAACGGCCCGCGGTGGTGTTCGCCCACGGCGGCGGGTTCGTGTTCTGCGACCTCGATTCGCACGATGGGTTCTGCCGGGCGATGGCGCGCTATACCCAGACGATCGTCGTTTCGGTGGATTACCGGCTTGCTCCGGAGCACCGCGCGCCCGCGGCAGCCGAGGACGTGTACGCGGCGTGGTGCTGGGTGACTCGCCACGCCGACGAATTGGGTGTCGACCCGTCGCGCGGGCTGATCGCCGGCGACAGCGCCGGGGGCAACTTGGTGGCGGCTTCTGCGCTGATGTGCCGCGAGCGCAACGTGCGGATGCCTGCGGGCCAGGTGCTGATCTACCCGGCGATCGAGCCTTTCTTCGACACCGAGAGCTATCGCAAGTATTCGATCGGCTACGTCAACACCCGCGATGCGATGCAGTACTACTGGCGACAGTACCTCAACGACAAGATGCCCTCGCCTGAGTATCTGGCGGCACCGGCGCGGGCCGAATCGCATGAGGGCCTGCCGCCCGCGATCGTGGTCACCGCCGGGTTTGACGTGTTGTACAGCGAGGGCGTGGCCTATGCACAGCGGCTCCGAAAGGCGAACGTTCCTGTGGTGCACCGGGATTACCCGGGACTGTTTCACGGGTTCCTGACCATGATGGCATTCTGCGCGGGTGCGTCGGCGCGGGAACTGTTATGGGCCGACATGCGACGGCTGCTGGCGGTGTCGGCGGGAGTCGCGGCATGAGCACCGACGCAATCGTGATCGGCGCCGGGTTCGCCGGACTCTACGCGGTACACCGCTGCGTATCACAGGGTTTGACGGTGCTGGGCATCGAAGCGGCTCAGAGCGTGGGCGGCACCTGGTACTGGAACCGGTATCCGGGTGCCCGCTGCGACGTCGAAAGCGTGGACTACTCTTACTCTTTCGACGAAGAACTGCAACGCGAATGGACGTGGACCGAGCGGTTCGCGGCCCAGCCCGAAATCCTGGCCTACCTCGACCACGTCGCCGATCGGTACGACCTGCGGCGGCACTATGTGTTCGACACCATGGTCGTCGGCGCGCAGTTCGACGAGACGGTGGGCGAGTGGGTGGTGCACACCTCGACCGGTGAGATTCGGCGCGCACGGTTCCTGCTGTGCGCGACGGGCTGCCTGTCGGCGGTGAACCGGCCCGACATCCCCGGCCTCGACGACTTCGCGGGCGAGGTGTACTACACGGCCGCCTGGCCACGCGAGGATCCGCCGTTGCGCGGCAGGAAAATTGGCGTCATCGGCACCGGCTCCTCGGGTATCCAGGTGACGCCGATCCTCGCGGAGCAGGCCGAGTCGCTGGTGGTTTTCCAACGCTCGCCGAACTACACGATCCCGATGCCGAACTACCCGTGGACCGACGAGGACATCGAGCGCATCCGCGCAGAGTATCCGGAGCGCCGGCGGCGGTCGGCGTACGCTCCAGCGGGCACACCGCACCTCGCCTACCACAAGAACGCACTCGACGCCGAGCCCGAGGAACGCCTCGAGGCGATGTGGAACCGCTGGCGCGACGGTGGAGTGTTGTTCAGCAAGACGTTTCCCGACCAGACGTCGGTGCTGGCGGCCAACGACATTGCGCGGCGGTTCGCCGAAGACCGCATCCGGGATATCGTCGTCGATCCCGCGGTCGCCGCGGATCTGATCCCCACCGACCACCCGATCGGCACGAAGCGCATCTGCACCGACGCGGGTTATTACGCGACGTTCAACCGCGACAACGTGCGCCTGGTGAACCTGCGCCGCGAGCCGATCGACGCGATCACCTGCGACGGGGTGCGCACGAGCGCGGGGTCCTACGAATGCGACGTCCTCGTGTTCGCGACCGGTTTCGATGCGTTGACGGGTGCGCTGATGCGGATCGACCCGGTGGGCCCGGCCGGTGATCGGCTGTCGCAGATGTGGGCGGACGGCCCGGTGACCTTTCTCGGCATGATGATGCCGCGGCTGCCGAACCTGTTCAGTTTCAGCGGTGCGGGCAGCCCGTCGGTTCTGGCCAACATGGTGCTGCACGCCGAGGTGCAAGTCGACTGGGCCGTCGACCTGATGATCGCCGCGCGTCGGCAAGGCATCATCGAGGTTGAACCGCGCCGCGACGCCGCCCAAGCCTGGACCGCCCACGTCGCGGAAGCCGCCGACCGGACGTTGTTTCCCCAGGCGCAGTCGTCGTGGTATCTGGGATCCAACATCGACGGCAAGAAACGGGTGTTCATGCCCTACATCGGCGGGTTCGGCAACTACCGGCGGTCGCTGGATGACGTTGCACAGCAAGGATATCCGGGATTGGTGCAGACGACGCGCTAAGCGTATCGGGATACGTGCCGCACGCCTGTCAACGCGGGTGTAGGATCGGTGCAGGCCGCTTCGCCAGCATTCTCACGTGAATCGATCAGCGCGTTCTGCCACGCTGTTGGCTTTCGGCCCGACCCCCGGACAACCGTGGGTATGCGCAAAGGAATTGATACATGGATTCATCTGGCTTGTTTTCTCATCCCAACCAGCCGGAGGCTGTCAAGAGTGACAGCTCGTCGGACCCTGTGCAGCCGCCCGCCTTTTCGGACCAGGATTCGCCGCGGAGTCAGCCGCACCCGTCATGAACGGCATGACCGGGACGCGACGCATGGCGCGACCTGTCAGGCTCACGCTGGCGGCCCGGCTCGGTGGTGATATCGACGGCGCGTGGTGGCCGCACTCCGGTTCGGTGGCAGATGAGCTGCCGGGGCTGATCGGCACACTGCACAAACCGCTCGGCGAAATCGTCGATATCCGCATCAACTGGTCGGTGACCGAAGGGCCGCTTGACCTGGAAACGCTCGTCGCCGCCCGGGCGCAGGTGTCGACGAAGTGCAGGCGGCCGCGGCTGATGTTCGTCGACGGCAAAAACGGCTGCGCGAAACTTCTCGTGGTGCCACATATGACGTCGGTGGACCTCGGCATGCTGGTAATGCGGTGTGCCGCAGCGATCCCGATCGTCGGACACGACCGCGACGGCCGCGCGTTCCAGACCGCCGATCTGGTGGTGCGCACCGCGCAGGTGGCAAGCGCCAACTGGGCCGCACACATGCGCGACTGACCCTCGAACACGACAATGGGCTGGTACGGAATTCCGTACCAGCCCACCGTGTTTGGGTCGATCGATCAGACCGCGGAGACTCCCACTGCCTGGGGACCCTTGGCTCCCTGCGCGATCTCGAACTCGACGCGCTGGTTCTCCTCGAGCGAGCGGAATCCACTGCCCTGGATCTCGGAGTAGTGGACGAACACGTCAGCCGCGCCGCCGTCAGGAGCGATGAAGCCGAAGCCTTTTTCGCCGTTGAACCATTTCACAGTTCCCTGTGCCATTTACTTACTTCTCTCATTCAAAGCGGATAAACCAATATATCCGCAGGGTGAGCCTAGCATGCGGAGCCGCAACTAGGCGAAATCAGTTGGTGCGCTTATGCATTCTGCGCCTGCGCCCATCGCCTTTCCGCTGCGGCGCCGACGGTGCCGCCGAAGGGCGGACCGGCTTGCGGTAGGGAGCAACCGCTCCGGCCACGGCGTGGACGGCGGCCGAATCAGCGGTGACCTCCTGCGGCATGACGCGGATCCCTGCGCGGCGCAGCAGCGTCTGGGTGTCCTTGCGCTGTTCGGGAAGGACGACGGTGACGACATCGCCGGCGTTTCCGGCCCGCGCCGTGCGCCCGGACCGGTGCAGGTACGCCTTGTGTTCGGCGGGCGGATCGATGTGCACCACCAACTCAATGCCGTCGACGTGGACGCCGCGTGCGGCGATGTCGGTGGCGACCAGCACACGGGCCTCCCCGGAGGAAAACGCCGCGAGATTACGGTCGCGCGCTGGCTGAGAGAGGTTGCCGTGCAAGTCAACTGACGGCACCCCGGACTCGGTCAGCTGCTTGGCGAGTTTCTTGGCCTGATGTTTGGTGCGCATGAACAGGATTCGACGGCCCTCACCGGCTGCCAGTCGGTGCACGAGCGCCTTCTTGTCCTGCGCGCTGGACACATGGAACACGTGATGCGTCATCGCGGCGACAGGCGAGTGGGCTTCGTCGACCGAATGCAGTACCTCGTTGCGCAGGAAGCGCTTGACGAGCTTGTCGACGCCGTTGTCGAGCGTCGCGGAGAACAGCAGCCGCTGACCGCCGGTGGGCGTCGCGGCCAAGATGCGGGTGACACCGGGCAGGAACCCCAGATCGGCCATGTGGTCGGCTTCGTCGATGACGGTGATCTCGACCGAGTCGAGCCTGATGAGGCGCTGCTTCATCAGGTCCTCCAACCGGCCCGGGCAGGCGACGACGATGTCGACGCCGGACCGCAGCGCGGTAACCTGTCGGCTCTGCGCGACGCCGCCGAAGATCGTAGTGACCGTGAGGCCGCAGGCGGCGGCCAGCGGTTGGAGGGTGGCGCTGATCTGTGTGGCCAGCTCGCGGGTGGGCGCCAGGATCAGACCCGTCGGGTGCGACGGGCGGCGCCGGTGTCCGGTGAGCCTGGTTACCAGCGGTAGCGAGAACGCCAGTGTCTTGCCGCTGCCGGTCTTGCCGCGTCCGAGGACATCGCGGCCGGCCAGGGTGTCGGGCAGGGTCGAGATCTGGATGGGGAAGGGGCGGGTGATCGCACGCTCGGCGAGCACGTCGACGAGCCGCTGGCTGACGCCGAGGTCGGCGAAAGTCGTATCGGTATTCAGGATCATGCCTTTCGGGGCATCGGTGGTGATGAATGGCGAGATTGCCCGGTGGGCAAAATCGATCGCCGCGAGACATCTGTGCTGGTACACGAATCATCTGAAGCGGAGCCGCAGCCGCAGTATGGGCCGGCGCCGGAAGGATGAAAGAGCGCTTCACGACGGGTCAGCTGAAATGGTTCGAACAGCTGACGTTGCTTCGAGCATAGCCGACCCGGCTGTCACGGCCCGAATCCGCCCGGTTTCGCCGGGCCGCTCCCGGGGTAGTCGAGCGGCCCCATGGGCTTCAAAAGCGCCGTCAACCGTGCCACCGACAACCGGGCGGCACAGCGGGTGGCACGCGCCGGTTACCTGATCAGCGGGACGTTGCATCTTCTCGTCGCGGTCATCATCGTGCGGATCGCCTTCGGTGCGGAGGCGGAGGCAGAGGCCGACCAGACGGGTGCGTTGGCGACGGTCGCGCGGACGCCGGGTGGGGCGGTGATGCTCTATGTCGTCGCGGCGGGCTTGATCGCGCTGGCGATGTGGCGGCTCTCCGAGAGCGTGCTGGGGCTGCATCCGGCCGAGCATTCCGATGCGCACAAGCGGGAGTCTCCGGTCTTGCACCGGTTGAAGGCGTTCGGACTGGCCATGGTCTACGGCTTTGTCGCGTCGACGGCGCTGCAGTTCGCGCTCGGTGCCCACGCGCGGGGCAGTCGGCAGACGGCGGGCCTGAGCGCGCGCTTGATGCAGACGCTCGGCGGAAAGGCGGTGTTGGTGGCCGTGGGAGTCGTCGTCTTGGCCATTGGGGCGTATTACGCGCACAAGGGAGCATCTCGACGGTTCCTCGACGACCTGAACGTCGACGCTGGACGGTTGCTCACCGCGTTGGGCATCTGCGGACACGTCGCCGAGGGCCTGGTGCTGTCGGCGGTCGGCATCTCCGTCATCGTGGCCACGTTCCTCGGTGAGCCGGCGAAAGCGACTGGGCTCGACGGAGCCGTCAAAGCCTTCCGCTCGACACAGTTCGGCGGCGCGCTGTTGATCGCTGCCGCGGTCGGTTTCGCCGCCTACGGTCTCTACAGCTTCGCGCTGACCCGGTATTCGCGAATGTGACTGCGGCCGTCAGTCCTGCACAGCCTTGGCCAGCGCGACGTACTTCGTCAGGTTGTCCGGGTCGCGCGTCGCACCTCGGACGACACGCACGATCGCGTAACCGCGGGCACGGTCCTCGTCGAATCCGGCCGCATCGACCACGGCGTAGAACCGGCGCTGCACCCCGAAGCGCACATCGTCGGCGACGTCGTCCCAGCGGTGCCACAACATCGGCGCGACCTCGTAGTGCGGGTCTCCGTTGACGGGCTTCGGCGAGACCGCCAGCCACGGTTCCCGATCGGCGACGAGCACGTGGTCATAGTGCAGGTCACCGTGCAGCACACGCGCGGCCGGTTCTGCGGCGAGGTCGCGGCACAGTGTCATCGCCTGCTCGACGAGGCGGTGCGGCACGGCAGCGCTTCGCGGCAGCGCCGCGAATTCGTCGGCCCACTGTGCGAGAAGTGATGAAAGCGAGGGCAATTGCGGCATCGCGGGAACGTGAAGGCGGCCGTACAGCGCGGCGACGGTTTCGCAGGCATCGACGTCGAACAGGGCGTGAAGGGATTGCGACCCTAGGCGCTCCAGCAGCAGGGCCCGCCGGTGCGGGTCGGCCCGCAGCAGCCGCGCCGCCCCGTCGCCGTTCCAGCGGCGCAGCACCAGATGCTCGTGGCCGTCGTGGCCGACCTTCAGAACCGCCGGCGTTGCGTCGGAAGTCCGCACGGGCACCGCGACAGCTTGCGGACTGCGCATCGTGTCACCATCGGTGCGCAGATCCCATTCGCCGAGAAGGTCCTCGACGATGCTCACAAGGTCAGCGCGTCGCACATCACCGGTAAGTCTCGCACCCGAACGCCGGTGGCGTGGTAGACCGCGTTGACAACCGCGGCCGCTGAGCCGACGATGCCGATTTCGCCCGCGCCGCGAGAACCCATCGGATTGGAGTGCTCATCGACGCTATCGAGCCAGACTGCGTCGATGTCGGGAATGTCGGCGTGCGAGCTGATGTGGTAGGTCGCCAGGTCGCGGGTGACCACGTGGCCGAACCGGTGGTCGCGCGCGCTCTCCTCGTGCAATGCCATCGACAGCCCCATCGTCATGCCGCCGATCAGCTGCGAGCGCAGCGTCGTGGGGTTGATCACCCGGCCCACAGAGAAAACTCCGAGCATGCGCGACACGTGGATCTCGCCTGTGTAGCGGCTGACCCGAGCCTCGGTGAAATGTGCTCCGAACGAATACATTCCGTAGTTCTCGGCTTCGTCGTTCTCCGGCGCTGCGGCGGTGGATGCGGCCCCAATGGGGGGGTGCTCGCCGTGCTCGCGACGAAACATCTGTGCCGCAGCCGCAATCGCGCGACCCCACGAGCTGATGCCCGACGATCCACCCTCCACCGACGCCGACGGCAGCTCGCTGTCGCCGATCTGCAGATCGATGGCCGACATCTCACAGCCCAACGCGTCGGCGGCGATCTGCGACAGAGCCGTCCACGTTCCGGTGCCGATGTCCACGGCGCCGATCTGCACGGCGTAGCGGAGAGGCGCGACTAGCTCGATGCGCGCCGAGTTGCCCGGCATGACCATCGCGGGATACACCGCCGAGGCCACGCCGGTCCCGATCAGCCACTCGCCGTCGCGGCGCACGCCGGGCGTGGGATCCCGCGGCGCCCAGCCGAACCGCTGCGCGCCGGACTGCAGGCATTCTGCGAGGCGGCGGTCCGACCACGGATGGCCGGTTTCGGGGTCGACGTCAGGGTCGTTGCGAATGCGGAGCTCGATCGGGTCGATGCCGCAGGCGAGCGCGAGCTCATCCATCGCCACCTCGAGGGCATACATACCGGGACATTCGCCGGGTGCACGCATCCAGAACGGCACGGGCACATCCAGTTTCGCGAGCCGGTGCGACGTTGCCCGGTTGTCGCCGGCGTACATCATGCGCGACGGAGTGACGGTCTGTTCGGCGTATTCCTTGACCGTCGCCGTCTGCTCGACGACGTCATGGCTGATGGCGGTGATCGTGCCATCGCGCCGCGCGCCGAGGCGGATGTGCTGGATCGTCGGTGTGCGATAGCCGACGACGTCGAACATCTGTTGCCGGGTCAACGCCAGCTTCACCGGCCGACCGTCAACTCGTTGCGCGGCCATCGCGGCCAGCACGTTGTGGGAGTGCGGTGCGCCCTTGGAGCCGAAGCCGCCACCGACGTTCTTGGCGACGACGCGCACCTGCTCGGGCTCCAGGCCGAAGGCCGTCGCCAGCTCACTAGCCACCGCATGCACGCCTTGCGTGGAGTCGTAAAGCGTCAACCGCGGGCCGTCGCTGTGCCAAACCGCGATGCAGGCGTGGGGTTCCATCGGGTTGTTGTGCTCGTGCGGCGTCGTGTAGGTCTCGTCGACGACGACCTCGGCGTCGTGCAGAGCGGCTTCCACGTCGCCCTCGGAGGTGTCGGTCGGATGACCGGCGTTGACCTGTTCCGGCGCATACAGATCCGGATCGTCGGCGCTCAGCTCGGTCTGGTGGCGTGCGGTGTCGTAGTGGACGACAACCAGACCCGCTGCGTGCCGGGCGATTTCGGCGCTTTCGGCGATGACGCCACCGATCAGCTGGCCACGATAGTGCACATGGTCGTCCTGCAGCACGGTGAGGTCGCCGTTGGAGGTGTCGGCGAGAGTGGGTGCGTCGAAGACTGTGAGGACGGCGACGACCCCGTCGACCGCGTGCGCCTCTGAGGTGTACATGGCGGTGACGCGGCCGCGGGCAACAGTCGCCTGCACCGGATACAGATACAGCGGACGGTCGACGTGGTGCTCGTAGGCGTACGGCGCGGTGCCGGTCACCTTCGCGGGACCGTCGAGTCGGGCGACGGCGGTGCCGATGGCGCGGGGCTTTATGACGGTCATCGCGGCTGTGTTTCCGCCAGGGCCGTCAGCGTCGCTACCAATGTGCGACGGGTCAGTTCGACCTTGAACTCGTTGCCGTGCAGCGGTTCTGCCTGTTCCAGCTCGGCGTCAGCGGCTCGGTCGAACGTCTCCTCGGAGGCCGCCGCGCCGATGAGCGCCTGCTCCGCAAGCCGTGCCCGCCACGGTTTGTGTGCCACCCCGCCCAGCGCAATACGCGCGGACGCGACAGTGCCGTCGTCGATCACGAGCTCGGCTGCGACCGATGTCAACGCGAACGCATACGACGCGCGATCGCGGACCTTGCGATAGGTCGAGCGTGCGCCCTCGGGCGGCGCCGGGATGTCGACGGCGGTGATCAGGGCGCCGGGCGGCAACACGGTGTCGGCGTCGGGCCGGTCACCGGGTAGCCGGTGAAATTCGGTGAGCGGCATACGATGTTCACCGTCGCCGTCGACGAAGAGGACGTCCGCATCCAGAGTGGCCATGGCGACGGCCATGTCGGAGGGATGGACCGCAACGCAGTCTTCGGAGGCGCCGAGGATCGCGTGGTAGCGCACGTAGCCGCCGATCGCCGAACACCCGGTGCCCGGATTCCGTTTGTTGCAGGGCGTAGTCACGTCCTGGAAGTAGACGCAGCGGGTGCGCTGCAGCAAGTTGCCGCCCGTCGTCGCCAGGTTGCGCAGTTGGCCAGACGCGGCCGACAGGAGCGCGCGGGCGAGCACGGGATATCGGGTGCGCACAACTGGATGGGCTGCGAGGTCGCTGTTGCGCACGTCGGCGCCGACGCGCAGGCCGCCGTCGGGCAACTGCTCGATGTCGGTGAGCGGCAGATGCCCGACATCGACGACCAGCGTCGGCTCGACGATGCCGAGCTTCATGTGGTCGACGAGATTGGTGCCGCCGGCGAGGAACACGGCGTCGTGTCGGTCGGTGACGGTGGCGACCGCGTCAGCGACGCTGGTGGCGCGGTGATAGTCGAAGGGGATCACCGCGCAGCTTCCCTGATGGCGGCGACGATGTTGGGATAAGCGGCGCAGCGGCAGAGGTTGCCGCTCATGCGCTCGCGGATCTCGGCGTCGGAGAGTTCGGGGGACTCCTCGAGGTCGTCGGTGACATGGCTGGGCGCGCCGGACTTCACCTCGTCGAGCATGCCGACGGCCGAGCAGATCTGCCCGGGCGTGCAGTAGCCGCACTGGAAGCCGTCGTGGTCGAGGAACGCCTGCGCGACGGGATGCAGCGCGTCGGCGTCGCCGAGCCCGGCCGCGGTGACGATCTGTGCGCCGTCGTGGGCGACCGCGAACGCCAGGCAGGTGGTCGCTCGGCGGCCGTCCAGCAGTACCGTGCAAGACCCGCATTGCCCGTGGTCACAACCCTTTTTGGGGGCGGTCACACCGAGGTGTTCGCGCAGCAGGTCGAGCAGCGTGACGCGGTTGTCGACGCTCAACCGGTGGTGCTGGCCGTCGACCTCCAGCGTGATATCGGAGAAGTGGGCTGACTCCATTCGCGCGGCGTACCCGCCAGTCAGGGGGTGGAAACGAGTCGGTCAGTCCTCGAGGGCACGGCCCACGATCAGCGGGTCGGGCTCACCGACGAGCTGGTGGTCCTTCCCGTCATAGTCGTGCTTGCTCAGCAGGTAGCGCATGGCGTTGATCCTCGCGCGTTTCTTGTCGTTGCTCTTGACGACGATCCACGGTGCATCATCGGTATCTGTCGCCTGGAACATCTGCTCTTTGGCTTGGGTGTAGTCGTCCCACCGGTCCAGCGACTCGAGGTCCATCGGGGAGAGCTTCCACTGCCGCACCGGGTCCACTTGACGAATCGCGAACCGGGTGCGCTGTTCCATCGGTGACACCGAGAACCAGAACTTCGTCAAGCTGATGCCGTCGGCCACCAGCATCTCCTCGAATTGCGGTGCGCGACGCAGAAATTCGCCGCATTCGTCGGATGTGCAGAAGCCCATCACCTTCTCCACGCCGGCGCGGTTGTACCAGGAGCGGTCGAACAGCACCATCTCGCCGCGGGCGGGCAGATGGGAGACGTAGCGCTGGAAGTACCACTGCCCCTGCTCGCGTTCGGTGGGCTTCTCCAGTGCAACCACGCGCGCCCCGCGGGGATTCAAGTGCTCCATGAACCGCTTGATCGTGCCGCCCTTGCCCGCGGCATCGCGTCCTTCGAAGACGATGACGATGCGCGCGCCGGTGCGCTTGGTCCAGCGCTGCAGCTTCAGCAACTGGATCTGCAGCAGGCGTTTCTCGCGTTCGTAGTCGTCGCGCGACATGCGTTCGTCATACGGATAGCCCTCGCGCCAGGTCTGTAGCGGATTGCCGTGTTGATCGAGCAGGATGGGATCGTCTTCGTCCTCGTCGATGACGGTGAAGCCGAGATCGTCTGTGGCCAGCCGGTTCAGGTCAAGCTCGGTCATGTGTCAGCTCCGTACTTCGATCGTGTGCTCTCGGCGTGGCACGAGTTCGCCGATGACGCTCGCGCCGGGGATCTCGCCGGCGATCAGAAGGCCGCCGGAGGTCTGCGCGTCGGCCAACAGCAGTGCCTCGTTCTCGTCGACGGCCAGCTCGATGTGGGGGCGCACCCAGTCGAGGTTGCGACGGGTGCCGCCGCTGACGTAGCCGGCCTTCAGGGCGTCGCGTGCGCCGTCGAGGTAGGGCACCTTCGCCGCGTCGACGATGGCCGTTACCCCGCTGGCGCGGGCCAGTTTGTGCAGGTGGCCGAGCAGGCCGAAGCCGGTGACGTCCGTCGCGCACTCGACACCGGCTGCCAGCGCGGCCCGCGACGCGTCGGCGTTGAGGGTCGTCATCGCCTCGATCGCCTGGGGGAAGACCTCGCCGGTGGACTTGTGCCTGCTGTTCAGCACGCCGACGCCGAGCGGCTTGGTCAGCGACAGCGGCAAACCGGCCTTGCCGGAGTCGTTGCGCAGCAAGCGGTTTGGATCGGCGATGCCCGTCACCGCCAGGCCGTACTTCGGCTCGGGGTCGTCGACGCTGTGCCCGCCGGCGAGATGGCAGCCGGCCTCGCCGCACACGTCGAGCCCGCCGCGAAGCGTCTCGGCGGCCAGCTCGAACGGCAGCACGTCGCGCGGCCAGCCCAGCAGGTTGACCGCGACGACGGGCCGCCCACCCATCGCGTACACGTCCGAGAGTGCGTTGGCCGCGGCGATGCGGCCCCAGTCGTAGGCGTCGTCGACGACCGGGGTGAAGAAATCCGTCGTCGCAATCAAGGCCGTATTGGCTCCTGTGGTCTCTGCTCCTCGCGTGCGCGGGAGGCGCACGGCAGCGGCGTCGTCGCCGTTGTCCAGACCGACGAGCAGTTCGCCGACGGGGTCGCGCGGCTGCGCCGTGGTCAGGCCGCGGACCACGCCTTCCAGCTCGCCGGGCGGGATCTTGCACGCGCACCCGCCGCCGTGGGCGTACTGCGTCAGTCGATAACCCATGGCTTCTATCGTGCCTTCAGTCGGTTGCGGGCCATCCGATCCGCCCGTCCGGCCGGATCCGGGCGCCGTCTGACGGAACGTGGGGCGTCGTGCGGCCGTCGTGCATCAGGTGATCGACGTCGACGCCGAACTGGAGGACCGCGACGTCGGCGACGATCCTTCGGTGGCACCGCCACCACACGGACTCGCTGCACATCATCGCGGTCCGCTGTCGTTTCGACTGCTCGATCAGCTCCGCCAGCGCCTCCTCGAACGGCGCGGTGCGGGTGTAGGCGGCGTAGGCGGCGAACTGTGCGACCCGCCACCAGTTGTCCTCGGGCTGCTGGCCGGGGGGAAGGCGGCGTCGACCGCCCAGCCGGTCATCCCAGCGGTAGGCCAGGTGTGCCTCAAGCGTCCATGTTGACATCGCGGTCGTCTCGACATCGGGGTTGTGCCGGCTGTTCGGGAAGCGACGGATGTCGACCACGGCCTCGATGCCGGCCGAGCGCAGCAGGTCCAGCAGCCCGGCCCGGTCCAGAGCGCCGTGTCCGACCGACGTCAGCATGGCCTCCATCGTGCCTGCCATGATGAAGTCATGGCCCAGGGAGGCGTATCCGGTCTGGTGATCGGCACGGTCTTCAAAATCGCTGAGCGGCAGATGCTGTCGCTGGCGGGTTCGATTCCCGTCCGCCTCCGCCATGGCCCCTCCCGCGATTTGGGCGTGATTTCCCGCGCCCACCGCGGGAAATCACGCCGAAATCGCGCGGGGGGTGGGGCGTGACTGACCCGCGCCGCCGCGTGCCCCGCACCGACGTCCTGCTTGCCGACCCGCGGCTGGCCAAGGCCGAGCGTGTGCTCGGCCGCGATCTCGTGAAAAGCGTTGTGGCGCAGGCGCAAGAGCGCGCCCGCTGCGGGAAGATCAGCCCGGAGCAAGTCGCCGACGATGCCGTGGCTGCATTGCCTGCCAGTGCGACGAGCCTGCGACCGGTCATCAACGCGACGGGTGTCGTCGTGCACACGAACCTCGGCCGGGCGCCGCTGTCACAAGCCGCCGTCGACGCGGTCGTGACGGCCAGCGGGGCGACCGATGTCGAGTTCGACCTGGAAACCGGCCGCCGGGCCCGCCGCGGAAGGGGCGCGCTGGCGGCGCTGGCCCGGGCCGTCCCCGGCGCACACGGCGTGCACGTCGTCAACAACAATGCCGCCGCGCTGCTGCTGGCGGCGATGACGCTGGCGCCGGGCAAGGAGATCGTCGTCAGCCGCGGCGAACTGATCGAGATCGGCGACGGTTTCCGGTTGCCCGACCTCATGCAGTCGACAGGCTCGCGATTCCGCGAGGTCGGCACCACCAACCGCACGCACCTGCGTGACTACGCCGACGCCATCGGACCCGACACCGGCTTCGTGCTCAAGGTGCATCCGTCGAACTACCACGTCAGCGGCTTCACGTCCGCGGTGTCGGTGCCCGAGCTCGCCAAGCTGGACATACCGGTGGTCGCCGACATCGGCTCAGGGCTGCTGACCCCGCACCCGCTGCTGCCCGACGAACCCGACGCCACGACCATGCTGCGCGACGGCGCCGACCTCGTAAGCGCCAGCGGCGACAAGCTGTTGGGCGGCCCGCAGGCCGGCCTGTTGTTCGGCGATGCCGCGCTGATCGAGCGGCTGCGACGCCATCCCGCGGCGCGGGCGCTGCGCGTCGACAAGCTCACGCTCGCTGCGCTGGAGGCCACGCTTATCGGTCCGCCCACACCCGTCGCGCAGGCGCTGCATGCCGACGTCGCAGAGCTGCGCGCGCGGGCGCAGCGCCTGGCCGAGCGGCTGCCCGGTGCAGAAGCGGTCGACTGCATAGCGGCCGTCGGCGGCGGCGGGGCGCCCGACGTCGAACTGCCCAGCGCCGCGGTGAGCCTGCCCGAGAAATGCGCCGCGCCGCTGCGCGTCGGCACGCCCGCGATCGTCGGCCGTATCGAGAACGGCCGCTGCCTGCTGGACCTGCGCACGGTCGCGCCCTCCGACGACGACGCGCTGGCTTCGGCGGTGCTGGCATGTATGTCGTAGCGACGGCGGGCCACGTCGACCACGGCAAGTCGACGCTCGTGCAGCGGCTCACCGGCATGTGCCCCGACCGGCTCGCCGAGGAGCAGCGGCGTGGGCTGACGATCGATCTCGGCTTTGCATGGACGGAGATCGAGGGGCGCCAGTTCGCGTTCGTCGACGTGCCGGGGCATGAGCGGTTCGTGGCGAACATGCTGGCCGGAGTTGGCCCGGTGCCGGCAGTGATGTTCGTCGTCGCCGCGACCGAGGGCTGGATGCCGCAGTCCGACGAGCACCTCGACGCGCTTGGGGCGCTTGGTGTTTCCGACGTGATGGTCGTCATCAGCAAGGCCGACCTCGCCGACCCGGCACCGGCCATAGTGCAGGTGCGGGAGCGACTGCCCGACACGCCGGTGGTGCTCGGCACGGACCTGGACGCGGTGCGGGCACAGCTGAGGGCGCTCGTCGGCGGTCTGCCGCTGCCGGACATCGACGCCGATGTGCGGCTGTGGGTGGACCGGTCGTTTACGGTGCGCGGCGCGGGCACAGTCGTCACGGGAACGCTTGCGGCGGGCACGATCCGCGTCGGCGACGAGCTCGAACACAATGGCCGCCGCGTCACCGTCCGCGAGCTGCAGTCACTCGAACAAGACCGCAAAGCGGTAGAAGCGGTGGCGCGCGTCGCGGTGAACCTGCGCGGTGTCGACCGCCAGCACATCGGCCGCGGCGACACGGTCCGCACACCGGGCGCATGGCTGGACACCACCGAGATCGACGTCGCGCTGCGCATTCCCGGTCAGTTGCACCGAGAGCTGGTGTTGCACACCGGATCTGCGGCGGTACCGGTTGTTGTCCGTCCGCTCGGCGAGGCCGCGGCGCGGCTGCGGCTCGCGCAGCCACTGCCGTTGCGGATCGGCGACATCGGGTTGCTGCGTGATCCCGGCGAGCACCGCATCGCCGCGGGCGTCGAGGTGCTCGACGTGCGGCCACCGGTGTTGCGTCGACGCGGGGCAGCCAAGGCGAGGGCCGAGGAACTGGCGACGGGCAAGGCCACGCCACCGGTCTGCGCAACCGTAAAAGAGTTGCGCGCCATGGGGTTTCCGGTCACCGGTCTGCGTATCGGCGAGTGGGCTGTGGACGTGGACTGGTGGTCCGACCGACGTCACCAAGTTATGACAGCGGTCGACGATTGGTCGGCACAGCACGACATCGCGGCGGGCATGCCCATGGAAACAGTTAGGCAACGCCTCGACCTACCCGCCGTCGGCCTGGTGCCGGAACTTCTCGACGGCACCGGTCTCGAAGTCGTCGACGGCCGTGTTCGTCGTCCAGGTTCAACACTGCCGCCGCGGGTGGACAAGGCGGTGCGCACGGTGGAGGAGTGGCTGGCGGCCGAGCCGTTCCGCGCGCCGGAGGCCGACGAGCTGATTGAGCTGCATTTGGGCCCGAAGGAGCTGGCGGCAGCCGTCCGCATCGGCCGGCTGACCCGGATCGCCGACGGTGTGGTGCTGGGCGCGGACGCTTTCGACAAGGCCGCTAAGACACTCAAGACGCTCGGGCAGCCGTTCACCGTCGCCGAAGCCAAACAAGCGCTGCACACCACCCGCCGCGTCGCCGTCCCGCTTCTGGAGGAGCTCGACAAACGGCGCGTCACCCAACGCGCCGACGATGGGACACGGACAGTGGTTGGATTGGCGCCGAACGGGTAGGAGGACGGCGTGGACCTCAGGGGTTTGTTCGAGTCGTGGCCGGTGTACCGGCAGCTCACAGGCGCAGACAAGCTGGGCCGCGGCAAGGCCGCGCAGTCCAAGCGATCCAGCACGCTCACGCCAAGAACCGCCGAGGCCGACCACATCGCCCACTCGGTCTGCCCGTTCTGCGCCGTCGGCTGTGCGCAGAAGGTCTATGTCTCCGACGGCAAGGTCATCCAGATCGAGGGCAATCCCGCCAGCCCGATCTCCCGAGGCCGCCTGTGCCCCAAGGGTTCTGCGAGCAAGCAGCTCGTCACCGGCCCGCAGCGGCTGACCAAGGTCCGCTATCGCGCGCCGTACGCCACCGAGTGGCAGGAACTCGACCTCGACACCGCGATGGACATGGTCGCCGACCGCGTGCTCGACGCCCGCGAGAAGGGCTGGCAGCAGTTCGACAAGGATCGCAACACGCTGCGCCGCACGATGGGCATCGCGAGCCTGGGCGGAGCGACGCTCGACAACGAAGAGAACTATCTGATCAAGAAGCTGTTCACGGCTCTCGGCGCATTGCAGATCGAGAACCAAGCCCGCATTTGACACAGCGCCACGGTTCCCGGTCTGGGAGCCTCCTTCGGTCGCGGCGGAGCGACGGACTATCAGCAAGACCTCGCCAACTCGGACTTCATCGTCATCATGGGGTCGAACATGGCCGAGGCTCATCCGGTGGGCTTCCAGTGGGTGATCGAGGCCAAGCTCAACGGGGCGCGCGTGGTGCACATCGACCCGCGGTTCACCCGCACCAGCGCGCTGGCGCATCAGTATGTGACGCTGCGCGTCGGCACGGACATCGCGTTCCTCGGCGGGGTGATCAACTACATCCTGTCCAACGAGCTCGACTTTCGCGAGTACGTCACGGCCTACACCAACGCGTCGTTCCTCGTCGACGAACGCTTCTGCGACACCGAGGATCTCGATGGGCTGTTCAGCGGCTACGACGAGGAGACCGCGTCGTATCGCACCGAGACGTGGCAGTACGAGTCGACCGGTTCGCCGGTGGGCGGCGCCGAGTCGAAAGAGCATGCGACACAAGACGTTGCGGGCTCCGGCGGATCACCGATGGACGACGCCGCCGGCGACATCCCGAGTGACCCGACGCTGCAGCATCCGCGGTGTGTCTACCAAATCCTCAAGCGGCACTACGCCCGCTACACCCCGGAGATGGTCGAACGGGTGACCGGCGTCCCCGCCGATGTGTTCCTCGACATCGCCAAGGCCTGGGCGCAGAACTCGGGCCGCGAACGGACAGCGGCGCTGGTGTACAGCGTCGGCTGGACGCAGCATTCGACGGGTGCGCAGTACATCCGCGCCGGCTCGATCATCCAGTTGCTGCTGGGCAATATCGGCCGCCCCGGCGGCGGGGTGTTCGCGCTGCGCGGGCACGCCAGCATTCAGGGGTCGACGGATGTGCCGACGCTGTTCAACCTGCTGCCCGGTTATCTGGCGATGCCGCGCGCCGGCCACGAGACACTGGCCGACTACCTCGACGTCATCAAAGGACAGAACCAGAAAGGCTTCTGGTACAACTCCGATGCCTACATGGTGTCGCTGCTGAAGGAGTACTGGGGTGAGCATGCGAGCGCTGACAACGACTACTGCTTCGACTATCTGCCGCGAATCAACGGCGACCACGGTACCTATCGCACCGTGATGGACATGGTCGACGGCAAGGTGTTCGGCTACTTCCTGGTCGGGCAGAACCCGGCGGTCGGGTCGGCGCACGGCCGGCTGCAACGGCTCGGTATGGCCAACCTCGACTGGCTGGTGGTGCGCGATCTCGTCGAGATCGAGAGCGCGACGTTCTGGAAGAACGCACCCGAGATCGAAACGGGCGAGATTTCACCGGACACCTGCCGCACCGAGGTGTTCCTGTTCCCCGCCGCGTCGCATGTCGAGAAGGCGGGTACGTTCACGCAGACGCAGCGCATGCTGCAGTGGCGCGAGAAGGCCGTCGACCCGCCCGACGATGCCCGATCGGAGCTGTGGTTCTTCTACCACCTCGGCCGTATTCTGCGCGAAAAGCTCGCCGGCTCAACGGATGAGCGCGACCGTCCGCTGCTCGAGTTGTCGTGGGACTACGCGATGGACGGTGACGAGCCGTCGGGTGAGGACGTGCTGCGGCGCATCAACGGCGTGGACCTGACGACGGGCCGCGCGGTGAATGGCTACACGGAGTTGAAGGCCGACGGCTCGACCATGTGCGGCTGCTGGATCTACAGCGGCGTGTACGCCGACGAGGTGAACCAGGCGGCGCGGCGTAAGCCGCACGACCAGCAAGGGCCTTACGAGAACGAGTGGGGCTGGACGTGGCCGATGAACCGCCGGGTGCTCTACAACCGGGCGTCGTGCGATCGGCAGGGCAGGCCGTGGAGCGAACGCAAGAAGCTCATCTGGTGGGACGCCCTAAAAGGCGAGTGGACCGGATACGACGTGCCCGACTTCGAGAAGAACAAGCCGCCGGACTACCGACCCGACGCCGACGCCGTCGGTGTGGCCGCATTGCGCGGCGATGACCCCTTCGTCATGCAGGCCGACGGCAAGGGGTGGCTATTCGCGCCGAACGGGGTGGCCGACGGCCCGCTGCCCACGCACTACGAACCGCACGAATCACCGATCCGCAACGCGCTTTACACGCAACAGGGCAACCCGGCGCGCAAGGTGTACGGCCGCGCCGACAACCCGTCGAACCCGTCGCCGCCGGAGCTGCACGGCGAGACGTTCCCGTACGTGTTCACCGCAGCGCGGCTGACCGAGCACCACACCGCCGGCGGGATGAGCCGGCAGCTGCCCTATCTGTCCGAGCTGCAGCCCGGTTTGTTCGTCGAGGTGTCACCAGCGCTGGCCGTGGAACGCGGTCTGACGCACATGGATTGGGCGCATGTGATCACCAGCCGCGCGGCGGTGGATGCGCGGGTGTTCGTCACCGACCGGATGCGGCCGTTGCGGATCGAGGACCGCGCCGTGCATCAGGTGTGGATGCCGTATCACTGGGGCAACGTCGGGTTGATCGACGGTGATGTGGTGAACGATCTGCTCGGCGTGGTGGCCGACCCGAACGTCTTCATCCAGGAGAGCAAGGTCGCCACCTGTGACATCCAGCCGGGTCGGCGGCCGCGCGGCCCCGCGCTGCTGGAGTACATCGCGATGTACCGCGACCGCGCGGGCATCACCGCTGAGACGGGCACCCGGTTGGACACGACCGACGGCGAGGACGGGTTGCACACCGAGGAGACGCCATGAGCCAGAAGCGAAGCGGATCGCGCAGAGACACAGCCGAGAACAGTTTCTACGGCCCGCTGGCCGACCCGGCGGGCAACGCGGGTTACGGCGAGCACCCACCGCGGATGGGGTTTTTCACCGACACGTCGGTGTGCATCGGCTGCAAGGCGTGCGAGGTGGCGTGCAAGGAGTGGAATGAGGTGCCCGTCTCGGGGGATGGGGACGGGTTCAATCTGCTGGGCATGTCGTTCGACAACACCGGCAACCTGGGGGCGAACTCGTGGCGGCACGTAGCGTTTGTCGAACAGCCCGCACCGGTCGACCTCGGCATGCCGTCGTTGTCCCGCCCGGGTGACGGGTCCGGCGCGGAGACGCGACAGGACTTCCGGTGGCTGATGAGCAGCGATGTGTGTAAGCACTGCACACATGCGGGCTGCTTGGATGTCTGCCCGACGGGCGCGCTGTTCCGCACCGAGTTCGGGACAGTCGTTGTGCAGCAGGATATTTGCAACGGGTGCGGCTACTGCGTGTCGGGTTGCCCGTACGGGGTGATCGAGCGGCGCGAAGGCGACGGCCGGGCGTGGAAGTGCACGCTGTGCTACGACCGGCTTCGCGACGGCCTGGAACCGGCGTGTGCGAAGGCGTGCCCGACCGACTCGATCCAGTTCGGCGTGCTGGACGAGTTGAGAGAGCGAGCGGCGCAACGGGTTTCGGATCTGCACAGCCAGGGTGTGGAAGAAGCCAGGCTGTACGGCCATGACCCGAACGACGGCGTCGGCGGCGACGGGGCGTTCTTCCTGTTGCTCGACGAGCCGGAGGTCTACGGGCTGCCTCCCGATCCGGTGGTGCCGACGCGCGATGCAGGAGCGATGTGGCGGTATGCGGGCGTCGCGGCCTCCGCATTGGTCGGTCTGGCGGTGTCGGCGTTCGCGGGGCGGAGGCGATAGTGCGCGAGCCCGAGTTCCGGTCGTACTACGGCCGCCAGATTCTCAAGACGCCGGTGTGGAACTGGATGATCGCGGCGTACCTGTTCTCCGGCGGGCTGTCGGCAGGCTCGGCGATGCTGGCGGCGGGTGCGGATCTGACGGGTCGGCCCGGTTTGCGCAAGGTGAGCCGAATCGGTTCGCTGGGAAGTGTATTGGCGAGCCTGTATTTCCTCGTCGGCGATCTGGGCCGCCCGGAGCGGTTCCATCACATGCTGCGGGTGGCCAAGCCGAGCTCGCCGATGAGCATGGGCACGTGGATTCTGTCAGCCTATGGGCCGGGCTCCGGCCTCGCCGCGGTTGCGGAGTTGATGCCGCGGCGGCTAGGCCGGACGCGGTTGGGCCGACTCGTGGCATGGTCTGCGCGGCCCGCCGGATTGTGGGCGGCTGCGACCGCGCCAGGAGTCGCGTCTTACACAGCAGTTCTGTTGTCGCAGACGGCGGTTCCTGCATGGCGGGAGGCGCACCCGTATCTGCCGTTCGTGTTCACCGGGTCGGCGGCGGCGAGCGGCGGGGGACTGGGCATGCTGCTGGCTCCGGTCGACGAAAGCGGGCCTGCGCGGCGGATGGCCGTCACCGGCGCTGCCCTGGAACTGGCGGCGTCACGCACCTTGGAGCAACGGCTCGGACTAAGCGCTGAGGCGTATGCGACCGGCCGCGCGCACCGGTTGCGGAGGTGGTCGGAGATCTTGACCGTCAGCGGCGCGGTCGGAGCGGTGGTCGGCGGGCGCCGGCGCTCCGTCGTCGCGGCGTCCGGGCTCGCTGTGTTGGCCGGCAGCGCGTTGCAGCGCTTCGGTGTCTTCGAGGCGGGCGTGGCGTCCACGAAGGATCCGAAGTACGTCGTCGTCCCGCAGCGGGAACGGCTCGAGGCGCGCCGTCTGGCTCGCCGAGCGTGAACTTATTGCCCACAATCGCGCGATCTTCCGACAACAACTTCACGCTCGAGGAAGGGCCGAGACCCCCTCAGTCGCGAATCTGGATGTCGTCGACGCCGCGGTTGCACTCCGCGCTGAAGGCGTTCAACACGTGCTGTTCGGGTGAGGGGGTCCAGCAGTCCCACCCGTCGAAGCGCACCCATTCCCCGTCGCGCACCACCGAGGGATCGGTCAGATACCGATCGATGACGCCCATCGCGTCGGCGCAGGTGATGCTGCCCGCCGCGACGGTGACGGTGTTGTCCCCGACGGGCCCGCACTCGTCACCCGCCTCGCCATAAGCGGCCGCCGGTGGCGTCAGCGCGACAGCGATCAACGCGGCCCCGGCACAGTGGCGAATCGGCATGGCGCGACTCTATCCGGGATTCGACCCAGCCCACCTGGGTACCTGAGTGGGCGTGAGCATTGAATGGGAATGCGCCGTCGTCGGCGCGGGCGCGGCCGGTCTGAGCGCCGCGCTGGTGCTGGGCAGAGCGCGTCGCCGCACCGTGGTGATCGACGCGGATCAACAGAGCAACCGGGCGTCGGACGTCATCGGCGGGTTGCTGGGTTACGACCAGCGTCCGCCCGCGGAGTTGTACGCGGCGGGCCGCAGGGAGCTAAAAGAGTATCCGAGCGTCGAGTACCGCTGCGGGTCGGTCAACAGCGGCCGTCGGGAAGACAACGGCTTTGTTCTGGAGGTCGACGACGGCGAGATCGTTCAGGCGAAACGTGTGCTGCTCGCGACCGGCATGCAGTACTGCCCGCCGGAGCTGCCCGGCCTGGCCGAGCTGTGGGGCACGTCGGTGTTCCAGTGCCCGTTCTGCCACGGCTGGGAGATGCGGGACAAACGGCTAGCGTCGTTGGCGTCCGGTGAAGAGGCGGTCCACTCGACGCTGATGTTGCGGGGGTGGAGCGACGACGTCGTCGCGTTGACCGACGGACGATCAGATCTGTCCCCGGACGACGAGAAGGCATTGCGCGCCGCTGGGGTGACGATCGACGACCGCCGTGTCGTCGAATTGATAAGCCAGAGCGGCACTTTGACAGAGATCGCGTTCGCCGACGGCGCGCGGTTGGAGCGCGATGGGCTGTTGGTGGAGGCGCCGCTGCAGCAGCGATCGGCGTTGGCGGAGCAGCTGGGCGCCTCGTGCACGCCGAGTCCGCTGGGCCAGGCGATCGGCATCGACGAGATTCACCGCACGGAGGCGGGCGGGGTCTTCGCCTGCGGCGACGTGTGCACCCAGCAGCCGCATCTGGCGGGCGCGATCGCGTCGGGATCACAGGCCGCAATGATCGTCGTGCAGAGCTTGCTGGCCGACGAATACGGCTTGCCCTATCCGCCGTCCTGACGCGGCTTGATCAACCACAGAGCGAGGACGATCGCGAACACGGGTCCGACGGCCATGATGAGGCTCAGCGTGTGAATCGCGTCGACGGCGTTGTGCGGGGCCTGCTCGATCACCAGCTGCGCCTGCTGCGGGTTGACCAGATGTGCTTGGCGGCCGCCGTGGGCGGTCACCAGGGCCTCGCGGGCTTCGGAGCGGTTGATTCCGGACCGCGACAGCTCGTGCACGCTGTCGGTGAGAAACAGGTTGACACCGACGAGCGCGAAGAGCGCTGGCCCGAGCGAGTATCCGCCCTCGTTCACGGCGCTCTTCACCGCTGAGATGGCACCGCCCAGATCGGGCGGCGCACTGCTCATCATGATCGTGGCCTGTGGCGTGGTGACGAGCGCGCCGCCGACGACGATGAGCGCGGTGGTGGCGAAGACGACCGGCCGTGTCGTGGCCAGGTCGAAGCTCCGCAACACAAGCAGGCCGCCGAGCATCACGACGAGCCCGCTCGTCATCACCGTTCGCGGGCCGAAGCGGTTGGCGGCCGGGCCCGCGGACGTCGCGGCTAGCGCCGCCATCGCGGTCGCCGGAATCAACAGCAGCCCGAACAGCTCGTGGGATTCCTTACGGATCGTGACGAGGTAGAACGACAGCAGCACCATCGACCCGCCGAGCACGATGTTGAACACCACACCCGCGGTGACCGCGGCGTTGAACCGGCCGGAGCGGAACACCCGCATGTCCAGCGCGGGCTCCGGCGTGCGGAGCTCCAGCACGACGAATCCGCAGCCGGCCGCCAAGCCCACGGCCACCGACACGATGCCGACCGCGTCGACGCCGGTTTCCATCCGCGAGGTGCCGAAGATCAGCGCGAGCAGGGCGACGGCGAACAGCGCTAGGCCCGGCAGGTCGAGCAGGCGCGAACCGGGCGTGGTCTCAGGCACGAACCGCCAGGTGATGACCAATCCCAGCGCGGCGATGACCGGCACCACGAAAAAGCATGCGCGCCAGCCGACCGCATTGGCGAGCATGCCGCTGAGGGCAGGTAGCGGCGTGGCGACGGCGTAGCCGACGCCGAAGTAGGCGGCGATGGCCGCGGCGCGCCGACCTGGCGGGAACACCGCGTTGGTGAGCGCCAGCGACAGGCCGATGAGGAATGCCAATGTGACGCCCACACCGGCGCGCGCGACGATCAGTACCGCGGGAATCGGCGCGGCGGCGGCGAGCGCGCTGAAGGCGATCGCTCCGGCCAGCCCGATGAGATACATGCGGCGCATGCCGTATTTGTCGCCGAGGGCGCCTGCGCTGAGCACCGCGGCGGCCATGGTCAGCGTAGCCAGGCTGGCGACGAAGGTGGCGGTCGATCCGGTGATGTGCAGACCGGCCGAGACGACCTGCAGATTGGCCGACAGGATCGTGGGGTCGCCGATCGAGATCGCATAGCCCAGGCCCATCGCGACGACGGTCATCGCCGCGGCGACACCGGAGACGTAGCGGGTATCCGTCAGCACGTGCGGTGATGCTACGGCTCAGCAGGGTGCCTCGATGCTGAACGGCAGGTTCTGCGTTTGCCCCGGATGGGCGGGATCGGAGACGACGGCGGTACCGGTGATCTTGTAGGCGCTGCTGCCGTTGGCCGACGCTTCAGCCTTGCCGTTGCCGCTTCCCGCGATGCCGTTGAGCCCTTGAATGTTCTCCAGGCTCACCGTCCTGACGACCGGCTTTGCCGCACCGAGTTCCAGCTGCGCACGCGCGTTTCCGGGAGAGGCGACCGCCCGGATCGTCAACAGTTGCTCAACCTGGGTGCACGTCACCGATTGCGTCGGTGAGGACTTGTCGCCGAGTGTGATTCGGCCCGAGGTCCGCGAAGGTTCGGTCGGCTCGGTGCCGACCAGGCCGCATCCGCCGGCGATTGCGACCGCCGCGAACGCCGTCGTCAGGCCGAAAAATCGCGTGTGCATTCAACACTCCTCCCCAATGCGGCGAGGGTTACCCACAATGCGGCGCGAACTACACGTGGCGCGTTGGATGTGCATACGCGACGGCGCCTATGAGACGATGGCCCACAACCCACGCTGGCGTGCCGATTCCGCCGCGTAACAACGTAACCCGGTTTATGGAGTTCTGATGCCGAACAGAGGTTTTGGTGTTGTTGTCACGCGCACGCAGGCGCTGGCGTATGCGGTTGTCGCGATCGTCATGGGCGTCGTTGTCGGCGAGCTCGTGGCGATGCTGATCTTCGCGGGATCCAGTTCCCGATGGATCGACGAGCACGCCGCGCGCAACGCCGACGCCGCACCCGCCGTCGCCGCCGCGTCCGAGGAACTGGAGCGCAGCCGCCAGGCGCGCACTGCTCTTGACGACGCCGTCGTGGACGCGAACCGCCGCCGTGAAGAGGCATTGGTCGTCGCGCGCTGCGAGTTCAACCCGTCGCCGGCCTGCCCGCAGACGCACATCACTGGCGTTCCCGGTGTCGGGCCCGAAAACCGCACGGCCGACGGGTTTCTCGCCGACACGCAGCGGCAGCTGGACAAGGCCGTCACAGAACGCGATCGCCTTGCACCGTCACTGGACACTGCGATCGCCGACGATCAGCGGACGCTGATGCAGGCGCGTGAGGCCGCAATCGCGAGCGCAGACCGCGGGTTCGGCGCGCGATGGGTGGCGATGAACAGCTACACGTTGTCCAGCGCGGGTGCGACGGTGTTGCGCGCGCTGCTGACCGGAGTGTTCATCGTGTTGTTCCTCTTCCCGTTGATCCTGCGTCTGTCGCGGGCGAAGACGACCGAGGACCGCCGCACGGCCGCACGCGCGGAGCAGGAGCGGGCCGATCTGGAGGCCGATACGGCGATCGCGGTGAAGCGCGCCGAGGTGCGCGCCGCGATCGAGACCATGAGGGCTGACCAGGAGCTGGCGTCGGCCCGCATGGAGCTCGAGGCGCAGCATGAGATCGAACGCGAGGAGCAGCGTCGTCGCGTCGCCGCAGCGTTGGATGCGCCGCCGATTCAGGAGCCGATTCAGGTGTCCTCGGAGCGGGTCGAGCAGGACGAGTCGGACAACCTGCCTGCGTTGACTGAAGCACCGGCGGTCGTGGAGAGGCGCGGGGCGATCCCCGGCGTGCCCGACGTCGCGAAGGCGGCCGCACGCTGGGTGCGGCCGTTCGTGCCGCCGATCGTCGCGACTGCGATCGACACGACGACGCGGCCCCTGCGCGCTGCGCGCCAGGTATTCGAGGAGACCGAAGAAATCCACTTCTCGTTGAAGCGCAGCCACAAGGTGAGCGTGACCTCCGAGGAGACGGCGGAGCCCGATTCGGCCGAGGAGCAGTGGGTCGAGGGAAGGCCGGCGACGTCGGTCAAGCAGGCACCCGTGACACGCATCGAGCGTCCGACGCGTACGACGACGTCATTGCGCGCCGGCGACGGGCAGCGGGAACTGCCGTCAGCCGACAGATAGCGCCATATCCCAGAACGCCGCCTCGTGGGTGAGCACGGCGCCGACGAGGTCCGCATGATCGTCGGGGGTGGCCAGTTCGCCGAGCGCGTCGACGTAGCCGGCGAAGTCCGGCGCCGACCAGTGCTCGACGAACTCGCGCAGCGGTGAGGACTCCGACGCCGCTGACGTCCACGCCAGCAGGTAGACCCGTTCGAGCACCCACAGCGCCGTGAATGCGGCGTCGAACGGCGCCGCGTCCAGCCGCTGCAGCAGGTCGCGGTAGGCGAGCGTCGCGGGTAGCGCCGGGGCGCCGAGGTCCAGCCCCCGGCGAGCCGCCTGCTCCTCGAACCAGTCCAGCTCGGCCACCAATGCGACGCATCCGCCGGCGAGCACGCCCTGCGCCGGTCGCGGCGCCCGGGCCAGTAGCCGCGCCTGGAACGTCAGCAGGTCGGCGACGAAGATCGCGTCCTGCACCAGCCAGCGGTCGAACGCGGAATCGGTGATTGTGCCGTCGCGCACCGCATCGAGAAACGGATGCTGGGTGGCGGCGGCCCACAGGTCGTCATGCACAGCACGAGGCTAATCAGCCGTCGGTGGCCGGCCCCTTCGTCGTCGGCTGATCGCCGTCGTCATCCGACGGCCACGCGATTGTGGGCTCGGATGCCGGCTGGCGACGGATGATGCGCAGTGCGGTGGTCGGCGCGGGCATGGCTTCGGTCGGCGGAGACGGCAGCACCGTCGTCGAATCCTCCTTCAGCCGAACGATTTTCGGCACCGACGGGACAGGCCGCGCCACGGTCGGTGCGGACGGTTGCGGCGCAGAAATCGGCGATTGGGCGGCAGGAACAGACGCCGGAGCAGCAGGCGCGCGATTCTCGCGGCGGCGCACCCAGTAACCGGCCAGCGGCCCGGTGAACAGCATTACCACCAACACCGCGAGGCTCAGCAGGCAGACGGTCACGTCGAACATGCTGCTGATCTGCTGGGCGAGGTTGTTGCCGAAGACGGTCTGCGGCGACGGCTCGGCGTAGCGCGGCGCGAGTGCCACGCCGATGGCCAGATTGGCGACGGTAAACACGAACAGCAGCCCGCTGAATGCCGCGATCACCGTCAACACCAGCTCGCCGCGGGCCAGTTGGCGCAGCAGCCACCGCGCGATCACACCGGTGATCAGGTTGAACACCGTCATCGCCACGGTGTCGTACAGCGCGCGGTGCAGATCCAGCGACCATGCGATCAGGTAGTCGACGACGCGCAGTGCGGCCGCGGCGAACGCCCAGAACGCGATCAGCGTCAGGCATTTCTCCGCCGCAGAGCGGTAGGCCCCCAGCGTCGGCGGCTTGATCAGGAAGATCGCGTACAGCGTCGTCGGTGCGACGATCGCCGCGGCCGCCGCCCAGAACAGGTAGCCCTCGTACCCGATGGCGGCCGTCGAGGTGTTCTGCGCGATGCCGTGGAAGGCGTCGACGTCACGCCCGACCGGCAGCAGCCAGACCAGCGTGGCCGCCAGCGCACCCGAGACGCCCACCGCCGTGGTGGCCAGCCGCGCGGCCGCCGTCTTCTCGAGAAGCCAGCGCGACGCGATGACCAACGCGATCATCGCCGCCGCCCCGTAGAGCAGCGTGGTGACGATGGTCGCGATGTCCTGGCCGCCGAACTGGCCGTTGGTGACGAACAGATAGCGCAGCCGCCAGTACACGTTGTAGGCGACCGACAGCGTCGCCAGCGCGATGGACGCCGCGCCCAGCAGTCGCGCCGTGGCGTACCAACGCCGAAAACCGTTGTCTTCCAGGGTGATACTGGTGATCGGAGGCTGCGCCGCTAGCAGCGCACCGGCGATTCCGAGCATCAGGCCTGCCCCGATGCCGGGCGGCGTCAGGCCGGTTCCGCCGGTGCGCTCGGTCTCGACCACCTGATAGATGACGAACCCGACCGCGACGACGGCATAGGGAGCGGCCAGCAGTAGCCGAAGAAGGCTGATGCGTCGCACGTCCTGGCCGGCGTCCGTGAGCCGGAACGGGCCGATGTGCGGCGCCAGCGCGGCGGCCAGCGCGAGCAGCGTCACGACGGCGACCACTGCGAACAGCGAGCCGTCGCTGCCGGGTATGCCGAGCCCGAAGTCGAGGTTCCACGGCAGCAGCAGCGCCAGCACGAGCAGGCCGACCGCGACGCCGTCACGCAGCATGTTGGCGCGCACGGGCACGTAGCCGACCCGGGGCGACCGGGCGACGACGGCCGCGGCACGGGTCGCCACCGCGACGGTCTCAGGCGCGTCGTAACGCTGGTCGCTCACGGGGCGATTCCTCTCGCAGGTGACTAGTGGTCACTTTTTACTGCACGCAGGCCGACGGGCATCGGTTCAACCACCCAGGATGCCAAAAGGTGTGCGGTAGCTTTGGAACTTCGCGGAAGCGCGGTCGGCGAGGAGGAGAGTGAACCTGTGGACGTAGTCCTCGGGGTGGCCGTCACGGGACGCGTTGCGCGTCTGGCGATGGTCGATTTGTCGGCCTCGGACGGCCAGGTGCTCGACGAGTATGCGCTCGACCTGACCGACGACTCGTCGAACGACCTTGCCGACACCATCGTCGGCACGTATCGGGCGGTCGCCGACTCCGGCAACCGGGTCGCCGCGACGCGGCTGTGCCTGCCCGACGCATCCGAGGCGGAGACGCTGCGCCAGACCGTGTCGAACGCCGGCGTGCAGAACGTCGAGGTGGTGTCCGAGACCGCAGCGGCCGCAGCGGTGGCCCGCAGTCTGGGCGCCGACGCCGCGCTGCTGTTGGCCGACGACGACACCGTGGCGCTGACAGCGGTCGGCGAAGACGACGGGTGGACGTCGGTGCTGGCGTCGGTGCCGATCGGTGCGGGCGGTGCAGCCGTCGCGTGTGCGACGGTGTTGCAGCAGGTGCCCAGCGCGGACGCCACGACCCGGGTCATGCTGGTGGGGCAGCGGCTGGATCTGGATTCGATTGCGGCAGAACTACATTCCATGATGCCGGTGGAGGTTCCGCCGGATCCTGGCTTCGCGATCGCCCGCGGTGCCGCGCAGACGGCCGGGGATGGCGGTGTCGCCGCCGCGGGTGCGGCGACGCAGATGGCGCCTGCCGCCGACGCGACGGCGATGGGCCTGGCGGCCGCGGAAGCCACGCAGATGGCACCGGCGGCCGGTGATGCCACGCAGATGGCGCCCGCTGCCGCCGATGCGACGCAGGCGGCTCCCGCTGCTGAGGGCGTCGTCGGGCCGCTGCTGGCCTACTCGCAGGAAGAGCCCGACCCGTACGAGATGTCCCCGGAATCGGTCGAGGAGTTCTTGCCCGAGCAGGAGGACGAGTCGCCCTACACCGCGGTGATCGCGCCGCCGCCGCCGAAGACGCTGTTGATGGGCAGCGCGATGGCGTTCGTGGTGATGGCGTTTACATCGCTGGCCGTTGCAGTCGCGATCAACATCCGGCCGGTTGCCGACGTCGAAGCGCAGCCGCTGCCGCCCGTGCAGTCCGACACGGTGCCGGGCCGCTATCTGCCTGCGGTGCCGCACGAGCCGGATCCGGTGGCGTTGCCGGCGGCGGTGGTGTCGCCGCAGCCCGCCGCTCCGCTGCGGCCGAACATCCCGATCAATCGCGCCCCGGCGCCGCTGAACGTGCCGTCGGCGCCGCCAGTCGTCGTCGACCCCGGCCAGGCGCCGGTGCCGGTTCCCGAGGTGCCGCCGGTTCCGCCGACGGTCATTCCGCCGTGGGATCCGTTCCCGAGGCCGACGTGGCCGTTCCCGACGCCGACGACGACCACGACGTCGCCGACGACCACCACGACAACTCCGACGACCACCACGACTACGACGACCACGACGCCTACGACCACCACGCCGACGACCACGACAACGACGACCACGTTGGCGCCGCCGCCGGTCATCCAGGCTCCGCCGCCACAGCAGCAACCCCAGCCGCAGCCCGAGCCGGAGTACAAGCCGCCTGCTCTCGCGCCTGCTCCTGCTCCGGTGGCCCCTGCGCCCGCCCCGGTTGCTCCGGCACCTGCTGCGGTCGCGCCGGCTCCGGCAC